>CAZUQW010000001.1:0-408052 GCA_964622575.1 uncultured Synergistaceae bacterium
GTGCCGTTCTGAAAAAAAGAGGGCTGATGAAAAATGACTGGCCGGGACCTGTCTGGTATCAGTGATCTTGGCACCGCGCTCTGCATCGCCCTGATCAAGGGCTACAAGCGCTGCATCTCTCCCATGCTCGGCCACCACTGCCGGTTTTATCCGTCCTGTTCCAGCTATGCCATCGAGGCCCTGAAAGTCCACGGCCTTCCGAAAGGCCTGGCGCTCACGCTGTGGAGGCTGCTGCGCTGCGGCCCGTGGAGCGAAGGCGGGTTCGATCCTGTGCCGCCCCCAAAATCACAAAAAAATGGAAAAAGATCCTCTGGCGTCAAAAATAATAACATCGGGTAGGTGAATTAATCTTGTGGCAAGCTGCTGGTGATTATCTCTATAAGTTTCTTCAGCTGCTCTACACGCTGACGGGCAACTGGGGACTGGCCATCGTGGCCATGACTGTCATTGTGCGACTGCTCCTGCATCCTTTGAACGCCAAACAGATGCGCAGCATGCAGCAGATGCAGCGACTTCAGCCGCGTCTGAAAGTTCTGCAGGAAAAATATGCCGACGACCGCGATACCCTCAGCCGCGAAACCATGGCACTGTACAAGGAGAACCACGTCAATCCCGCTTCGGGCTGTCTGCCGCTCCTGATCCAGCTGCCGATCTTGATTCTGCTGTTCAACGTGCTGCGCAAGACGTCCTTCAACGGAGCATCCTTCCTGGGCATTCCTCTTGAGGGTACCGTTCTTTCTTCGCTGGCTCAGGTGACGTCCTTCGAAGGCGATCCCCTGAAGGCCGGTTTCCTTGACGTGTGCCGTTCCATTGCTGCCCATCCTGCTGGATTGGCTCAGGTGGGCGCCTATCTGCCTATTCTGCTGCTTCTGATCATGATCATCGCGCTAACGGTCGTGCAGCAGCGGATGTCCAGCCAGGGCAACGCGCAGATGGCTACCATGAACGTGGTCATGCCCATCTTCATGGGCTTTATCTGCCTTTCCATGCCGGGAGGGTTGACGCTGTACTGGATGCTGTCGTCGCTGTTTGCCGTCATTCAGCAATGGTACACCGTCAAATCTGTGGCCAAGGAAGAACCGCCTGCTCTGTACAAGGACAAACCTCGCGACGGCGCCAAAGCAGAAAAGATCGAGTACGCGCCTCGCCCTGCAAAAAAAGAAACGCAACCAGCGCGCCGCAAACCCAACTACGACATTCACTCGAGCGACGCCGGAGAGAGTGGCGTATACGACGATTTCGACTCGTTTATCCCGCGCAAGCGCAAATAAATTTGTCGTTTAAGGAGGTTCCTGTCAGTGGAAAACACTACTGCCCCTCAGAATGACGATGTTCTCATGCTGGAAGTTTCCTCGGAAGAGGAGGCTCGCCAGCAGGCCGCGACCCATTGGGGAATTCCTGAAGACGAAGTTGTTCTGAATGTCATTGAAGAAGGAAAAAGCTTTTTCGGCCTTTTTGGCAGAAAAATGAAGATCGAAGCGCGTCGCGCTCACGTCGAACCGAAGCCTTCCGAGGCTCCGGAGCCTCGATCGGAAACTTCCGATAGCCATTTCGTGACGCTGCTCAAGACCGTTCTCAAGGCCGCCGATCTCGCGTTGGACGTCAACGTGCTTTCCGACGGTTCAATTAACCTTTCCGGCGCCGACAGCCGGCTTCTGCTGGCGGGACGTCAGGGCGACGGCCTGAAGGCTCTGGACTACATTGTCAACCTCATGGCCCGCAACAACGGTCCCGTGCCTCACGTGCGCATCGACTGCGAGGGTTTCCGGCGCAAGCGCGAGAAAGAACTCGAACGCATTGCCATGGAAGCGGCGAAAGAAGCCATGAGAACTCGCCGCACCGTGTACCTTCAGCCCATGACCAGCTGGGAGCGGCGGATCGTCCACCTGACGCTGAAGGAAAGTGCCAACGTGGAAACCCATTCAGTGGGCTTCGAGCCCGGACGCAAGGTTGCCGTGCGCCTGATCGGCAGTTCGTCCCGCGCCGAGCGCGATGGGGCGTCCGGCAAAAGCAGAGGCGATTTCCGCCGCTCGCGTGACGCCTCGAGCCGCGAAGACCGTGCGAACAGAAAACGTCCTTCGCGCAGGCGCCGCAGCTCGTCGGCTTCGCGGAACAGAAAGGGCGCTGAGGCAAAGGCCGCGCCCGAGAGCCCGTCGCTTCCCGCGGCCGAAAGGGACGAGCAGTAAAAGCATCGATCAGCGCTATTAAAAAAGCTTCTGCCGAAACTTATCGGCAGAAGCTTTTTGTCTTCAAGCTCACTGTTCTTTTGGAGAGACGGCGAGGAACCTTTTAAAAGTGCTCTGCGCCCTGCGCAAGGCGCGGTCCTGTGCCTTGGCGCCCAAATGGGGTTTGATCTTTTCCATGTGCTGCCGGGAGTCCTTGTTGCCCGTGAGGCGCGCCAGTTCGAACCAGTAGAACGCCTCTTCGAGGTCGGCTTCAACGCCTTCGCCGTTGGCGTACATCATGCCCAGATTGACTGAGGCCTCGGCGTTGCCCGTCATGGCGGCGCGGACGAACCATTTTCTGGCCTCTTCGAAGTCCTTTGCCGTGCCGTCGCCCGTGCGGCTCATCCAACCCACGTTGTACCATGCCGTGGGGTGACCCTGCTTGGCCGATCGGCTGAAATAGCCGTAGGCGCGGGCGTGGTCCTTGGCGACGCCTCGTCCCATGTAGTAGAGGACGCCCAGGCGGAAAAGCGCATTGGGTTCGCTGTTCTCGGCGGCTTTTTCGTACCATTCCGCCGCCGCGGCAGGCGACTTTTTGACGCCATGTCCGGCTTCGTAAAGCCAGCCCAAAGCGTACATGGCTTCGGCGCTGCCGCTTTGCGCCGCCAGCCGACACCAGCGTCTCGCTTCGGCTTCGTTCTTTTTCACTGCCGTGCCCGTGCTGTACAGCTTTGCGAAGGTCATCTGCGCGTCGGCGAGATGCGCGTCAGCGGCGGCCCGCAGGAGACGAAGCCCCTCGGTGGTCTGCGCGTCATTCCCGTTGGCCGTGCGCAAAAGCAGTGCCGCCAGATCCTTCATGGCCGGAGCGTCGTGCTGAAGTGCCGCTGCGCTGTAACAGGCTTTGGCCTTGCCGAGGTCTTTGACGACGGCCGTGCCCGATTCGTAGAGATTGCCCAACTCGCGCTGCGCCTGGGCGTAGCCGCCGTCGGCGGCGCGACGCAGCAAAATCATGCCGCGGGAGAAATCGTAGCTCGAGGCAAGTCCCCATTGATTGAGCCGGGCGCACATCAGCAGCGCTTGCGGGCTTCCCTGTGCGGCGTAATGTTCCAGAAGGGGAATGACGGCTTTGTAATCGCCGCTGTGGTCAGGCAGCAGCGCTCTGTGCCTGTTGTAGAGCTTTGCTGCGCGAGGGTAATCTCTTGTGCTGTCCATGATCAGCACGGCAAGGGCGTGGTAAACCACGGGATTGGGCGTGTTGTCCCGAATGAGCTGGTTGAAAATTTTTTCGGCTTCGTCGTCCTTTCCCTCGAACCAGAGGGTCAGTCCTTTTTCCACGGGCGAAGCGTTTGCCGTTTTTGCGCTGCCGCCCGGCGACGCGCAAAGGCGAAGCGGCCTGGCCATCAGGGCACAGAGGACGATCAATGCCGCAGCAGTGAATTTTCTCATGAGGATCCCTCGATATAAAATCAAAGTGGCGCGAACTGCGCTCGGCGGTGACGCTCAGCGCAGCCGCCGAAACTTTATTGTACCACATCCGGAAGGGAGTCGCATTTCACCACCGCAAGCGACATGCTTGCGTGCAGAGGCGCGCTGAAGATCTTTGCGACACAGGAGAGAGCGGCATTTCGCCGTTCAATCGAAAATTTTCGTGGCTCGGCGCTCTTTTTTGAGGAGGTCATGATGAAAAATCTCTATAAAATGCCCTACAGAGGAAAACTGGTCACGGGAAAGGTCATTGATCGCCCCAACCGTTTCGTGCTCACCGCCGAAGTCGCAGGCCGCGTCGTCTCCTGTTATCTGGCCAATCCCGGTCGCCTCTGGGAACTGATCTATCCCGACGCCGAGGTGCTGCTGGCGCCGTCGTCGGGCAAAACAGAGTATGTGGCGCTGGCAGCGCGCAATTTTCGCGGCGAAGTGGTGCCGCTGCATACCCATCGGGCCAATGACCTGATGGCGGCCGTCGTGGACGCGGGGCTTCTGCCGAGACATGTCGGCGCCCGAGTGCTCCGGCGCGAGGTGACGGTGGGGGAGAGCCGCTTTGATTTTCTGCTGCAGGAAGGCGGAAGAGAACTCTACGCCGAGGTCAAGTGCTGCACACTTTTCGCCGGACGCGGCGCCTACTTTCCCGATGCGCCGTCCGAGCGGGCTGTGCGCCATCTCAAACACCTCTGCGCCATGAGCCGCAGCGGCATCAGAACGGCGCTGCTGATGGCCGTCAACTCGCAGACCCCGCAATGGTTCGCCCCCGACTGGCACACCGACCCGGAATTTGCCCGCGCGTTGAAGGAAGCCCGAGGCGCCGTGGAGATCATTCCCATGGGATTTCGGTGGAACGACGACCTTTCAGTGCTGCCGCAGGTGAAGTCCCTGCCCGTCAAGCTCGAGACAGTGAGGCGTCAGATGAGCGGCGGAGGCTATTGTCTTGCCGTCCTTCGGCGCGAAGATGTTTTCCGGTGCGTCCTGCAGCGCAGTGCCGACCTCGATGAGGATTTGAAGAGATGGAAGCGCAAAAAGCTCCCACTCCCGAGTTGGGCAAAAGAATTTGTCGGCGAAGGAAAGCTCGTAGCGCTCATTCCCTTTCGGTCGTCGGATTTTCACGACGACGAACTTCGTTCCGAAATAGACGTTTTGCTGGATAAAAAGCTCATCGGAGAAGCGGGCTTTTGGGTTGGAAAGTTCGGAAGAAATCCGATGCGCTGGCCTCCATTTACCGCCATGATTTTGAAGGAACGATTTATACGCTATGATGAAAATTTTATTTCAGAATAAAATAAATGTCTTTTGTGATTTTAGGTTCGTAATGCAAAAACAGTGATTGTGAGAAATATATAAAATGAGTCAAGTTCGTTTTTTTGACGCCTGGAAACGACAATGAACGTCCTTTGACTCATGGTAATCAGAGACTTTTGTATTTGTGAATAAAAAAACATGGGCTTTTAGTATTTTTTTACGTCATAATGTCCATTGATGAAAATTAAAAAAGATCTCATAATTATCCTGTGGCCTATGATCAATGCACAACTTTCTGCCCAAAGTTTTGTGCAGAGGGGCTATGAAGTGGTCGAGTTTGCTGTCGTGATGTGGTGTAGTTCGTGATTTGCGCTATATCTTAAGGGAGGTCGTTGGTATGGAGCAATTGATGGATCAGTTGACGGGGGTTGTATCCCGCGCAAACAGTTTCCTCTGGGGGCTTTATTGCTTGATTCCCCTGCTCTGCGGCACCGGTCTTTATTTCACTTTGAGGCTGAAGTTCGTTCAGGTGCGCAAATTCAAGCAGTCGTGCAAACAGGTGTTCGGCAACCTGACTCTGTTCGGCGAGCGCGCCGGCAAGGAAGGCATGAGCTCCTTCCAGGCTCTGGCGACGGCCATTGCGGCTCAGGTCGGCACAGGTAACTTAGCGGGCGCGGCGACGGCCATTGCCTCGGGCGGTCCCGGAGCCATTTTCTGGATGTGGATTGCGGCTTTCTTCGGAATGGGCACTATCTTCGCCGAAGCCGTTCTGGCGCAGACCTATAAGGGCAGAGACGAGCTGGGCAACGTGGTCGGCGGCCCCGCTTACTACATTGCCGATGGACTTAAATGCAAGCCCTTGGCGGCCTTCTTCGCTATAGCCATCATTATCGCCCTGGGCTTCTGCGGCAATATGGTGCAGTCCAACTCCATCGCAGACGCCATGCATAACGCTTTCGGCACCAATCGCCTGCTTGTGGGCGTCGTTATCGCCGTGATCTGCGCTTACGTCTTCTTCGGCGGCATGGGACGCATCGCTTCCCTGACGGAGAAAATCGTTCCCGTCATGGCTGCGCTGTATCTGATCGGCGGGTTCTATATCCTTATCAAGTTCTTCCCCCAGATCCCCCATATGTTCTGGATGATCATTGACGGCGCCTTCGATCCCAAGGCAGCCACCGGCGGCCTCATCGGCGCCACCATGAAGGAATCCATCCGTTACGGCGTCGCCCGTGGCTTGTTCTCCAACGAAGCCGGTATGGGTTCTACGCCTCACGCCCACGCCGTTGCCAAGGTTGACCATCCTGCGCAGCAGGGGCTCGTCGCCATTATGGGCGTTTTCATCGATACCTTTGTGGTGCTCAACATGACGGCCTTCGTCATCTTCGTGACGGGTGCGCTTGACGGAAAGACCAGCGGCATCACGCTGACGCAGAACGCCTTCCACGCTGGACTGGGTGATTTCGGACTTCCGTTCATCGCCGTCTGCATGTTCTTCTTTGCCTTTTCCACCATTATCGGCTGGTACTTCTTCGGCGAGCAGAACATCAAGTACCTCTTTGGAAACAAAGGCTTGCTGCCCTACAGACTGATCGTTATCGTTTTCGTGATCGTGGGCGCTGTGCTGAAGCTTGACCTGGTGTGGGAGCTTACCGATTTCTTCAACGGCATTATGGTGCTTCCCAACCTTATCGCTCTGATCGGCCTTGCCAAGGTTGTGTCCAAGTCTCTTAAGGAGTACGAGGACGGCGAGCTTCTGAAGGCCGACAAGTAGCCCTCTTCGTTTTACTAAAACGAAAAAATGAATCGGCGGAAAACTTTCAACCGATCGTTGCCGACAGCGTGAGCTGAAAGCTTGAAGCCGAAAAAAACAGGAAAGCGCGCTTCGTGTAAACACTACGCGAGGCACGCTTTCCTGTTTTTCTGTAAAATGAAAATCACCGGCACGGCCGGTGGTTATGACCTCTCAAACGACACAGGGACTCGAAGGAAGCGGGGCTTCGCTGTTAAATTGCGCGGGCTTGTCCGCGCTCGTGAGGGAAAATCATTCGGGCATTTTACAGAGCGCCAAAAGAAAGGTATAGTAAAAGGACAGACGGCGAAAGAGAACGTCCGATCTTTTCACTTCGAGGTTATGCCATGAACGTCGACAAAATATTGAACGCGCGCCCTGTCTCGCTGCAGCAAGTACTTGCGGCCCGAGAGCGCCGCGTGGAGCGCCAGAAGGCCATGCTTGCCGGCGGCGCGGACTGCCTTGTAAGCTGCACGCTCAACATGCCGGGCGAGGTGAAACAGTTCCCGCTGGCGCGTGCCTTTTTTCTGAGCGGATTGAATCGCCTGACGGCGGCGCTGGCGCGGGCGTCTTGTGTTGTGGAGCGCGACCAGCGATTCCTTTCCGAGGACACGGGCTGCGAGGCCTTTTTTGCCCTGCGCGCCGATCCAAGGGCGGTCAAGGCCCTGACGTGTGCGTTGGAAGAAAGCTCTGCCGCCGCACGGCTTTTCGATTTCGACGTCCTCGACGGTGCGGGGCGGAAAATCTCGCGGTCGGAACTGGGACTCGGCGAACGGCGGTGTCTGGTCTGCGGACGTCCCGTGTCGTGCTGCGCGCGAAGCCGCGCCCACTCCGCCGGCGAGCTGAGCCGCACGGCGGCGCGCCTCATGTACGGCCATGTGGCCGGAACTTTTGCCGAAAACGTCGCGGCGGCGGCTTCTCGCGCCCTGCTCTACGAAGTCTGCGTTTCGCCCAAGCCGGGACTGGTGGACCGCTTCAACACGGGGGCCCACGACGACATGGACTTTTACAGCTTTTTGGACAGTGCCTGCGCGCTGAGGCCCTATTTCCGCCGCTGCGTCCTGCTGGGGGCCGAAAAGGCCGATCTGCCGCCCGTCGAGGTTTTCAAAGTCCTGCGGTTCTGCGGCATGGAGGCCGAGGAGGCCATGTTTGCCGCCACAGGCGGCGTCAACGTTCACAAGGGTGCCATCTTTTCCTTCGGTTTGATCTGCGCCTCCCGCGGCCGTCTGTGGGGCCTGGGCGAAAAGGCGGCTCCCGAAAGGCTCGCTCAAACGGTGCAGGCCATGGCGCAGGGGATTTTCGACGATTTTCGACCCGACGGCGCCACGGCGGGGCAGAGGGCTTTTCGCGAGGCGGGCGTGACGGGCGTGCGCGGCGAGGCTGCCGCGGGATTTCCTTCGGCGCTGAACGTCGGCCTGCCGACGCTGGAAGGCCTCCTGCGCCAGGGGGAAACCATGGACGCCGCGGCGGGGGCGACGCTTTTGCACCTGCTGGCCGTCGTGGACGACACCAACATGATCAAGCGATCCAGCGCCAAGCGTTTTCGCGAGGTCCAAAAGGAGATCAAAAGCATGCTTTCCGCCGAGAGCTGCCCCGACGCCGAGACCCTTGCAGCCTTGGACCGCCGGTTCATCGCCGAGAGGCTGAGCCCCGGCGGCTGTGCCGACATGTTGGCTCTTGCGCTGTTTTTCCACTTTTTGAGAAAATTCGAGGACGAAAAAGCGCCGTCGCTTCCATAAAGGACGGCAAGCTTTTGAAGGAGGTCGAATTTCATGGCTGTCGTTGGAGCTTTTGCCTTGCCCCATCCGCCGATCCTTCTGCCGGAGATCGGCCGCGGCGAGGAGCGCAAAATCGCAAGCACGGCAGCGGCTTACCGCGAGGCGGCTCGTCGTGCCGCCGGGCTGAAGCCCGACGTTTTCGTGGTCTTTTCGCCTCACAGCACACTGTATCTGGATTATTTCCACATTTCGCCCGGTCGCGAGGCCCATGGGGATTTCGGCGACTTCGGCCGCCCCGACGTGAAGGTTTCGACGGAGTACGACGAGGAACTGGCGAAGGCCATCGCCGAGGAAGCGGCCGCCGATGGCCTCAACGCCGGATTTTTGGGCGAAACACACAAGCGGCTCGACCACGCCGTGATGATTCCCTTGCGCTACCTTCGGGAATTTTGTCCCGACGTGCCCATCGTGCGGATCGGCCTGTCGGGCTTTTCGTCGCTTCATCACTACCGCTTCGGCATGGCCGTGACCCGCGCTGCGGAACGCCTGAAACGCCGCGTCGTGATCATCGCCAGCGGCGATCTGTCGCACAAATTGACGGCCGAAGGGCCTTACGGCTTTGCCGAGGAGGGGCCTGTTTTCGACCGTCGCATCACTGAGATCTTCACGTCCGGCGATTTCGGAAAATTGCTGGAGTTCTCGCCCGAATTCTGCGACGCCGCGGCGGAGTGCGGCCTGAGGTCGTTCATCATGATGGCGGGCGCTCTGGACGGCCGCGCCGTGGAGAGCCGCCTGTTGAGCTACGAAGGCCCCTTCGGCGTGGGCTACGCCGTGGCAAGCTTTGTCCCCACGGGCAACGACGATTCACGCCACTTCGGTAAGCTTCATGCCCTGAAAAAACGCCGCGAGCTCGATGCCATTGCGTCGAAAGAGGACGCCTATGTGCGTCTCGCGCGACTGAGCCTCGAAAGCTGGGTGAAGGACGGACAGCACGCGGCGCTGCCCGTAGGGCTTCCGCCGGAGCTGACGCAGCGCCGGGCGGGCGTCTTTGTGTCGCTGAAAAAAGACGGGCAACTTCGTGGCTGCATCGGAACGATTTTCCCCACGTCCTCCTGTGCCGCCGAGGAGATCATGCGCAACGCCCGTTCGGCAGGAACGCAGGATCCGCGTTTCCCTCCGGTGACCCGTGACGATCTGCCCTGGCTGGTCTACAGCGTGGACGTGCTCTCCCAGCCCGAAAGCGTCCATGACCGTTCACAGCTGGACGCCGAGAAGTACGGCGTCATCGTTCGAAGCGGCGGACGCTGCGGCGTGCTGCTTCCCGACCTCGAGGGCGTGAAAACGCCGCAGCAGCAGATCGCCATCGCCTTGAGAAAGGCGGGAATCGGCGCCGGCGAGGACTACACCGTCGAGCGCTTCCAGGTGGTGCGCCATCGATGACGCGCTGTGATCTGTGCTTTCACCGCTGTGCCCTGCAGGAGGGGCAGCGGGGAATCTGCCGCGTTCGATTGTGCCGCGGCGGGAAAATCGTCGACGGGAATTACGGCATGGTATCGTCGCTGGCGCTCGATCCCGTGGAGAAGAAGCCGCTGCGGCGCTTCCACCCCGGAAGTTTCGTGCTGTCGGTGGGAAGCTGCGGCTGCAATCTGTGCTGTCCCTTCTGCCAGAACAACGGCATTTCCATGACCGACGGCAACGACGTGCCCATGCGGCGCTTGCCGCCGCAGCAGCTGGCCGAACTGGCACAGGAGCTGAAGCCGAGGGGAAACATCGGCGTCGCCTACACCTACAACGAGCCTACCGTTTCCTTCGAATATCTCATGGACTGCGCGCCGCTGGTTCACCGCAACGGCATGTACAACGTGCTGGTGACCAATGGCTCGCTTCTTCCGTCACCGCTGAAAAAACTTCTGCCCTTCATCGACGCCATGAACGTTGACCTCAAAGGCTTTTCCGAGGCATTTTACCGCTGGATCGGCGGCGACCTGGAAACGGTGAAAAATTTTATCGCCCTTTCGTCGGAATCGGGATGCCACGTTGAGGTGACGACGCTGGTCATTCCAGGGAAAAACGATTCTCCCGAGGAGATGGAGGCCCTTTCGGCGTGGCTGGCTTCCGTGGACCGGCGCATTCCGCTGCACCTGACGCGCTTTTTTCCGCAGTACAAAATGGCGCGGGCGCTTCCCACGCCGCTGCCGACGCTCTACAAACTGGCTGACATTGCGTCGAAATCTTTGGAATATGTTTATCTCGGCAACTGCTGAAAATTGAGACTGTTTGATCAAGACTTCGTAAAACGAGCATGTGATTTTTATAAATCGCATGCTTATTTTCGTTTTTGAATTGTACATTCGATGTTTTTTGCCACTTTGTGCATGTGTTTTTTACAAAAGAGTGATATACTTTTTTCATCGAAAAAAAGCCCGTGAAAAGGAATATTCAGCCCCTTTCAGGCGGCGTGTGAGGTGAAAGAGAACATGGATGAAGGCGTGGCGCGTCCTGCCGATATTTTCGGCATTCACGTGTTCGACAAGGCAGCCATGAAGGAGCGGCTGCCCGAAGAGGTGTACCGGCGGCTGATGCAGGCCGTCGAAGGCAACGGAAAGCTCGACGGCTCCATTGCCGACTATGTGGCGGCGGCCATGAAGGAATGGGCGCTCTCGAAGGGTGCAACCCATTACACCCACTGGTTTCAACCCAGAACCGAGGCCACGGCCGAGCGGCACATGGCCTTTCTCAATCTGGACGACGAAGGCCATCCCATCCAGACCTTCAGCGGCAAGGAGCTGATCCGCAGCGAGCCCGACGCCTCGTCGTTCCCGTCGGGCGGCATGAGAAACACCTTCGAGGCGCGGGGCTACTGCATGTGGGATCCTTCAAGCCCCGCTTTCATCGTGTTGAGCCACAAGGGCGGCGCCCTGTGCATTCCCTCGGTGTTTTTGTCGTGGGACGGGACGCCGCTGGACATGAAGACGCCGCTGCTCAAAAGCATCGACGCCGTTCAGCAGCGCGCCATGCGGCTTCTGAAGCTTTTCGGCAACCGCACCGTTCGTTCGGTGGACGTAACCATCGGCGCCGAGCAGGAATTCTTCCTCGTCGACGAGGAGAAAGCCCGCAGGCGCCCTGACATCGAGTTGTGTCGCCGCACGCTGATCGGCGCGCCGTCGCCCAAGGCCCAGCGGGTGGAAGGCCATTACCTCGGCGCCATCCATCCCCGCGTCCTGGCCTTTATGGAGGACGTGGAGCGCGACATGTACCGACTCGGCCAGGTGCTCATGACCCGCCACAACGAGGCGGCGCCCGGTCAGTTCGAATTCGCGCCCGTTCTGAGCGAAGCCAACCGCGGCTGCGACCAGAAC
The DNA here is from genome assembly GCA_964622575.1 of uncultured Synergistaceae bacterium. Taxonomy (GTDB): domain Bacteria; phylum Synergistota; class Synergistia; order Synergistales; family Dethiosulfovibrionaceae; genus Pyramidobacter. The sequence continues at coordinate 11,765 of CAZUQW010000001.1, forward strand.
CAGATGCTTATGGAAGTCATGAGAAAAATGGCGCGCCGCCATCACTTCCAGCTGCTTTTGCACGAAAAGCCCTTTGAAAGCGTCAACGGCAGCGGCAAGCACCTGAACTTCTCGCTTCGCGACAACGAAGGCCGCAACCTGTTGAAACCCTCAAGCAACCCCAGGCGCAACGTCCAGTTTTTCTCCTTCCTCTGCGCCTTTCTGCTGGGCGTCTCCCGCCACGGCGGCCTGCTGCGCGCCGGCGTGGCGTCGGCGGGCAACGAACACCGCCTCGGCGGTCACGAGGCGCCGCCCGCCGTGATGAGCGTCTACGTGGGATCGCACATCGACCGCGTTCTCAGCGCCTTGTCAAAGGGCGTCACCGAGGACCTGTCGTCGCGCACCCTTTTGGACCTCGGCATGGGACGGCTGCCCAACATGGACGTGGAGACCACCGACAGAAACCGCACGTCGCCGCTGGCCTTCACGGGCAACAAGTTCGAATTTCGCGCCGTAGGCGCTCCGCAGGCTCTGGGCGGCCCGTTGACTCTTCTTCTGGCCGTCTGGGCCGAGGGGCTCGACCGATTTTGTACGGCTCTGGAAGCCCGCGTCATCGAAGGCGCCGACGTGGCCGACGCCGCAGTGGAAGTGATCCGCGACGCCTGGGAGGAAACGGCGCCGGTGCGTTTCGAGGGCAACGGCTACGACCCGGCGTGGATCGAGCAGGCGCGCCGCAACGGCCTGCCGGTGTGCAAAAACACCGTCGAAGCCCTCGACCAATACCTCGTAAAGGAACACGGCGATCTGCTTTCCGACCTGGGCATCATGACCGCCCGCGAGCTGGCGGCCTATCACGAGGTGCGCATCGGCCAGTTCTGCGAGACCGAGCTGACTGAAATCGGCGTTCTGCGCTCCATGATGTTCGAAGGCGTTCTTCCCGCCATTACCCGGCAGCTGGCCCTCGAAAAACAGGCCCTCGAGGGCGTGCCCGCGGCGCTGAAGGACAAGACCGGACCGTGGCAGCGCCATCAGGAAAAGCTCATTCTGCTCAAGTGCGTCATCCTCGACAAGCTGTCTCAAATGGACGCTTTAGTGGAATCCCTTCGCGGCAAAACGTCCCATGAATCCGCTGAGCTGCTCGCCGAAAAGGGCGAGCGGCTCATGAACGAGATCCGCCGCAGCAGCGATGCCGCCGAGCAGCTTGTGGCCAAGGACCTGTGGCCCTATCCCACCTACGCCGATCTCTTCAAGATCGAGGACTTCGACGGCGCGCGCTGACGTCAACGCGCGCCGGCACGTTCAAAAAACGCGCCTCGCGCCTCGGGCTGGCGCGGTAAAGTAAAAGAGGCCCGAGGCCGCTGAAAAAATCGAACCTTTTGCAGTCGTTTTACAACGCGCACTGCCGTATAATGAAAGTGAACAGTTCGGTAATCTTTCAGATTTCGGGGAGGAAAAAAACATGGCGACACAGCTTCAGTACTTAGGACACTCGAGCTTCAAGATCCAGAGCGATTACAGTTCCATTCTGATCGATCCCTTTTTCACGGGCAACCCCTATGCCTGCTGCACAGCCGACGATTTCATCGCCCTTGACGCGATGTTCATCACCCACGGGCATTTCGACCACCTGAAAGACGCCGTGGCCATCGCCAAAAGCACGGAGTGCATGGTGATCTGCGGCGAGGACGTGGCAGCCTATTTGAAGTCCCAGGGCGTCGCCCCCGACTTGATTACGGTGATGAACGTGGGCGAGAGCAAGAACCTCGGCTTTGCCGACGTCACCGTCGTTCCCGCCGTCCACAACAGCCAGATCAACGTCTGTGAGCCAGCCTTGCCCGACGGCGATCCGCGCGGCTACGTCATCGAAGTGGACCGCCACAAGGTGTACCATGCGGGCGACACCATGCTGTTCGACGGCATGAAAGACCTCAAGACCAAAGCCATCGACATCGCCCTGCTGCCCATCGGCGGAAAGTACACCATGAACGTCGAAGACGCCGTGAAGGCCGTGGAGATGATCCAGCCCCGCGAAGTCATTCCCATGCACTTCAACACCTTCCCCGACATCTCCGCCGACCCCCAGGCCTTCGCCAAAAAAGTTCCTTCGGGCGTGGCCGTGGCCGTCCTTCAGTCCAGCGAGAAAGAGACGCTGTAAAACGTCGTCAGACAGAGCCGGCAGGGAATTCCTGCCGGCTCTTTTCATCAGGAGAAAACCATGTTCAAAATTTTGGCGGGCACAGTGTTGCTTCTGTGCTGCAGCAACGTATTCATGACCTTTGCGTGGTACGGACACTTGAAAAACCTTGCCGACCGCCCATGGTACGTCGCGGCTTTCATCAGCTGGGGAATTGCCTTTTTCGAATATTGCCTTCAAGTTCCGGCCAACCGCCTGGGCAGCAGCGCCCTGTCGGTGGCGCAGCTCAAGATCATCCAGGAAGCCATTGCGCTGACAGTATTCATTCCCTTTTCAGTGTTGTACCTCAAGGAGAAGCTGACCATGGACTATTTCTGGGCCATGCTGTGTATCCTCGGCGCCCTGTTTTTCATCTTCAGAAGCCGGATTATGGGCGCTTGACCTCGGGGTTCACGTCCATGGGAAGGGCGGCGCGGCGGGGTTGAGAGGAAAAAGTCTTCTGCTATAATGGAAAACGGATGAAAAAAACTTATCTTTCGAAGCAGGAGTGAACGGCATGAAGGGCGTTGGCGTTTCCCACGGCATTGTGATGGGTGAAGTTTACGTAGACTGGAAAGAGCAGCTGGAGATCGAAAAGGACTACGTCGACGACGTGGAAGGCGAGATCGAGCGCCTGAACCTTGCCGCCGCCACGGCCGGAGAGGAGATCAAAGAGCTTTACGGGACGGGGAAAAACGTGGTCGACAAGGACGAAGCCGGTCCCGACCTCTACCGCGAACACGGCGTCATGCTGCGCGACCCCGAATTTTTGGGCGAAATCAAGGACATGATCGTCAACCAGAACGTCAACGCCGCCTGGGCGGTGAAAAACGTGGCCGAAAAGTTCGCCCAGGTCTTCGAGAATATGGACAACGACAGCCTGAAAGCCCGCGCCGACGACGTGAAGGACGTGGCCGCCCGAATGTGCCGCCTGCTGATGCACATCGAAGGCGGCGACGCGCTGAGGGACAACCGTGACGGGCTGATTTTGGTGTGCAAGTCCATGGGCACCTCCGAAGTGGCGCTGATGCAGAAGGAGAACATCGTTGGCCTCGTCTGCGAGGAGGGCACCGGCGGTTCGCACTTCATCATCATGGCCAGAAATTGCCACAAGCCCGCCGTGGTGGGGCTGTCGGGCATCGTGGACAACGTGTACCGCGGCGACTTCCTCATCGTCGACGGCGACCGCGGCCTCGTCTACGTCAACCCCGACGAGGCGACCATCGAGCGCTGCCGGCGCCTTCAGGAACAGGAAAAGGCCTTCAGGAAAAAGCTGCAGGAGTATGTGGGCCGCCCTGTGCGCAGCGCCGACGAGATTCCGCTGAAAGTCTACGGCAACGCCACGTCCGACCAGGACATCCGTCTGGTGGCCGAAGTGGGCGGACACGGCGTCGGCCTTTACCGCACCGAGTATATCTACCTCACCCGCGACCGCCTGCCCACCGAGGGCGAGCAGTTCTGGGAGTACAAGAAGACCATGCTGGCCATGAAAGGCCGCCCCGTCACCTTCAGGACGCTTGACATCGGCGGCGACAAAGTGCCGCCCTATCTCAACATGCCCGTGGAGCACAATCCCGCTTTGGGGCACCGCGCCATCCGCTACTCGCTGACGCGCGTCGACATCTTCCGCAGCCAGATCAAGGCGTTGCTGCGCGCTAGCGCCTACGGCGACGTGTCCATTCTGCTGCCCCTCATCTCTTCGATGGGAGAACTGCGCATGGCCAAGAACATCATCGACGACGTGAAGGAAGAACTGCGGAAAGAGGAGATCGCTTTCAACCCCGAGACGAAAGTGGGCGTCATGGTCGAGACGCCGTCCGCTGCCGTGATCTCCGATTTTATCGCCCGTGAATGTGACTTTCTGAGCATCGGAAGCAACGATCTCATCCAGTACACCATGGCGGCCGACCGCCTTGCGCCGTCGCTGTCCTATCTCTATTCGCCCTTCTCGCCGTCGGTGCTGCGCCTGGTGCAGAACATCATCAAAAACGGCGCAGAGGCCCACAAGCCCGTGAGTTTGTGCGGCGAAATGGCCGGAGACCCCCTTCTCAGCCCTATTCTGTTCGGCATGGGACTGAGGATTTTCAGCATGAACCCCTCTGAGATGCTGCGCACACAATGGATTCTGTCTCAGCTCAAAGAAGAAGATCTGCGAAAGTGCGTCGGCGAGGTGCTGAATTCGCCCACGGAAAAAGAAGTTCGCGAATACTGCGACCGGCATTTTTCGCGCTTCGCCGTGGGCGCCGGTCAAGAGGCGGAGATCTGACACCTCGGAAACAGGCACCTCCATCGGCGCAGCCCCGCGCGCTTGATGCGCCGTGCGGCGTTTACCCCGACAAGCCAGACAGTTGAAAAGCGTTGGAGCGGCGAAATCCTCTCAAGCTTTGGAGAGCGCTTCGCCGCTTTTTTTGCGCTTCGCCCGACGGGAAACGCCGAAGGAAAATACAGTTTTTGCCGGCGCGTCGGCGGCGGTGAAAGCCGTCCGGCGCCGCCCGTCCAGGGCCACGAAAGAACCCTCGAAAATAATTTCATAGGAAATGAGAGAGAAAACGAGAAATCTGTAGATATTTCGAATAAATATGAAATATTTACGCATGATACGTCTTGAATTTGGCGCGTAAAACTGTATTATATCCTTTGTTAGCACTCGATAATATTAAGTGCTAACATGATTGAATATATAATGACCAATACACTTAGGGAGGAATCAGTGATGCAGTTAAGACCTCTTGCAGATCACATTGTGGTGAAAGTGGTAAACAGCGAAGAGAAGACCAAGGGCGGCCTCTATCTGCCCGATACGGCGCAGGAAAAACCCCAGGAAGGCGAAGTGGTGGCAGTCGGTTCCGGCAAAGTTCTCGACAACGGCCAGAAGCTGCCTCTTGAGGTCAAAGTGGGCGACCGCATTATTTTCAGCAAATACTCCGGCTCGGAGATCTCCCTGGATGGCGAGAAGTTCGTCATTTTCAGCGAGCGCGACGTCCTTGCCGTTATCGATCAGTAAGCATTGAACCGTTAAAAGACTCTTTCGAGGAGGAATTCATACATGTCTAAAATTCTTGCTTTTGGCGAAGAATCCCGCCGTGCGCTGGAGCGCGGCATCAATAAAGTTGCCGACACCGTAGGCGTCACCCTTGGACCCAAGGGCCGCAACGTGGTGCTGGACAAGAAGTTTGGCTCTCCCGCCATCACCAACGACGGCGTGACCATCGCCAAGGAAATCGAGCTGGAAGATCCCTTTGAGAACATGGGCGCCCAGCTTCTGAAAGAAGTGGCCTCCAAGACCAACGACGTCGCCGGAGACGGCACCACCACCGCCACCGTTTTGGCCCGCGAGATGATCTGCGAGGGCATGAAGAACGTGGCCGCCGGCGCCAACGGAATGTTCCTGCGCAATGGCATGGAGTGGGCCGTCGACGTGGTGACCGAGCGCCTCAAGGCCATGGCTCACCAGGTGAACGGCAAGGATGACATCGCCCAGGTGGCTGCCATTTCCGCCAACGACAAGGCCATCGGTTCCATTATCGCCGAAGCCATGGAGAAAGTCGGCCGCGACGGCGTTATCACCGTCGAAGACGGCCAGACCACCGGTACCACCCTTGAGACCGTCGAAGGACTTCAGTTCGACAAGGGCTACATCAGCCCCTACATGGTCACCGATCCCGAGCGCATGGAAGCCGCTCTTGACGACGCCTACGTGCTGATTCACGACGGCAAGATCAGCAACGTGAAAGACCTGCTTCCCATCCTGGAGAAAGTTCTCCAGACGGGCAAGCCTCTTCTGATCATCGCCGAGGACGTCGAGGGCGAAGCCCTCGCCACTCTGGTAGTCAACAAGCTTCGCGGCACCATGACCGCCGTGGCCGTGAAGGCTCCCGGCTTCGGCGAGAGACGCAAGGCCATGCTTCAGGACATCGCCGTCGTCACCGGCGGCTCCGTGGTGACCTCCGACCTGGGCGAGAAGCTTGAGAACATCGAGCTTCAGAAGCTCGGCCGCGCGAAGAAGATCCGCGTCACCAAGGAAGACACCACCATCGTCGACGGCTCGGGCAACAAGGACGACATCCACAACCGCATTGCCCAGATCCGCACGGAGATCGAGAACTCCACTTCCGACTACGACAAGGAGAAGCTCAAGGAGCGCCTTGCCAAGCTGACCGGCGGCGTGGCCGTCATTCAGGTCGGCTCCGCCACCGAGACCGAGCAGAAAGAGCTGAAGCTCCGCATCGACGACGCCCTGTCGGCGACCCGCGCTGCAGTTGAGGAAGGCATTGTGGCCGGCGGCGGCGTGGCTCTGGTGAACTGCGTCGAGAGCCTTGAAAAGACCATTGACGAGAAGAAGCTCAAGGGCGACGAGCGCACCGGCGCTAACATCGTTCTCAACTCGCTGTCCTCGCCGCTTCACCTCATCGCCACCAACGCCGGACTCCAGGGCGACGTGGTGGTTGCCCGCGTGCGCGAGCTTGAAGAGGGACACGGACTTGACGCTTCCACCGGCGAGTACGTTGACCTCATGAAGGCTGGCATCATCGACCCCGTCAAGGTCACCCGCAGCGCTCTCGAGAACGCCGCGTCCATCGCCAAGATGATTTTGACCACCGAAGTCCTTGTGGCCGACAAGCCCGAGGAGAAGAAGGCCGATCCCGCAGCCGGCATGGGCGGCGGCATGGGTGGAATGTACTAAAATCGCGCTTTGTGCGAAAAGAGAAACCATAAAAGCAGCCTCTGCGGCGGAAAAACCGCGGAGGCTGCTTTTTCGCGTTCTGTGTCGAACGGGCAAGACCTAGAGCCATCGCTTCAGCGAGACCTTTAAGGCCCGGTGCCGCGCGGTGGATGTGCGAGGAGACGTCAACGGCAAAGTCGCTTGTCGGAAGGATCGAGTGCTTCCGTCGTGCGGAATGATGCGATTTTACCGTTCCTTGAAAGATTGCATATCCCTTTTTGTCCAAGCGGCGATATCTTTGAACTGTGGGATCGAGAGCAAATAAAGCCCCCACGCCAGAGGCACGGCCCCTTCAGGCCGTCGTTCAAAAATATGAGGAGGTCTCGTTCAGAATGTTCAAACGTATCGTCGCGCTTTCCGCTCTGTGTGCGCTGACGGCAGGAGTTGCCTTCGCTGCGGCGCCCTTCGACAGAGCCACTGCGCCGAAAGTGGTTATCGCCCACCGCGGTGCCAGCGGTTATTTGCCCGAGCACACCTTGGAGAGCAAAGCGCTTGCTTTCGCTCAAAAGGCCGATTATTTGGAACAGGATTTGGTCATGACCAAGGACGACCACCTTATCGTCATTCACGACCACTTCCTTGACGGTCTGACCGACGTGGCCAAAAAGTTCCCCGGCCGCCAGCGCGCCGACGGTCACTACTACGTGTTGGATTTCACGCTGGACGAGATCAAAAGCCTTGAAATGACGGAAAACTTCAAGACCGAAAACGGCAAGCAGATTCAGGTTTATCCCAACCGCTTCCCCATGTGGAAATCCCACTTCGCCATCCACACCTTTGAAGAGGAAATCGAGTTTATCCAGGGACTTGAAAAATCCACGGGCAAAACGGTGGGCATCTATCCCGAGATCAAGGCGCCCTGGCTTCACCACAAAGAGGGCAAGGACATCGCTACGGCAACCCTCGAAGTCCTGAAGAAATACGGTTACACCAAGAAAACCGACCCCGTCTATCTGCAGACCTTCGACTTCAACGAGCTGAAGCGCATCAAGACGGAACTTCTGCCGAAAATGGGCATGGACATCAAGCTCGTGCAGCTCATCGCCTACACTGATTGGCACGAAACCGAGGAGAAAAACGCCGATGGCCAATGGGTGAACTACGACTACGACTGGATGTTCAAGGACGGCGCCATGGCCGAGATCGCCAAGTACGCCGACGGCGTTGGGCCGGGCTGGTACATGCTGATCGACGACGTCAACTCCAAGCTGGGCGACGTCAAATACACGCCCATGGTGGAGGACGTTGCCAAGACTGCCATGGAAATGCACCCCTACACTGTCCGCAAAGACGCTCTGCCCGATTACTTCACCGACGTGGACCAGATGTATGACGCGCTGTTCAACCACACAGGCTCCACGGGACTGTTCACCGACTTCCCCGATTTGGCCGTGAAGTTCCTGGAGAAGCAGGAAGCCGCGAAGAAGTAGCCGCATGAAAATCCCGCGCGTTAGCGCTTTGAGACGCCGAAAGGAAAAGCCGATCCTGCCCCCGCCGTGATGAAAAAGATGGGGGAGGACGCGGGAGAAAACAAAAAAGTTCTTTGACACAGTGCTTGTCCCATTTGTGGTGCGGCTCTCGAGAGCCGCACCACATTTTGCCTTGGCTGCCGGAGCAAGCAGCGCTGCAGAGTTAGAACGGAAAAGATTTCAATTGTGTCGGCAGCCCGACGCACTGGGACGCAAACGACTCAACGCGTCAAGCTGCCCCTGCCGCAAGAGGAATAATGAGAGAGACTATGGACACAACGCGCCCGCCGCTTGCAAACGACGCCAACGACGGCAAAGGAATTGGGCGTATCTTTTCGGCTCGACCGTGCATCGTTTCGGCGCCCTATCGACAGCGCACACCGCCAATGAAAGATTTTCTCCCAAAAGAAAAAGGACGGCCTCCGCAGCCGAAATGGCCGCGGAAACCGTCCTTTTTTTGCATTGCGCCGCGCTCGTCTGCGGCGCAAAACCATCCTTGCTTGAAAATCGGCTGTTCCGAGTTTACTTGGGAGAAGACGTGCACCAGTTGATGAACCACACGATGTTGGGCAGACCCACCAGGTCGATGAGCACCGCGCCACAGAGCGGCACAATGAGGAAAGCCTTGTGGGACATTACGCCGTAGCGCTCGCAGACGGCGCCCATGTTGGCGACGGCATTGGGCGTGGCGCCCAGGCCGTGTCCCATAAATCCGGCGCACATGACGGCAGCGTCGTAATCCTTGCCGAGCAGCGGGAACAGAATAAAGGCGCCCATGACCAGCAGCAGGAGCGTCTGGAACAGAAGGATCCCCATGAGAGGCAGTGCAAGGTCGTAAAGATCCCAAATGCGCAGACTCATCATGGCCATCGTCAGGAACACACCCAAAGCGACGTCGCTAATCAGGTCGATGCAGCGGGTGTTGATCTTGACCAGGTGAATGTGGTCGTTGAGATTGCGGAAGATCACGGCGACGAACATGGCCGTGACGTAGCCCGGCAGGCTGAAGTTGGTGCCCTTGGTGAAGCCCGCGATGTAGCTGGAGAGCAGCGAACCCAACGCCATAATGACCAGCACAAGACACAGCGACTTCATAAAGGAGTCGGCGGTGACCTCGTTGCTGCCGCCTTCGCTCATCACCTCGGCGGCGCTCTTCTGATAGATGGCGTCGTCGCTGGCTTGAATGTCCACGTGGTTTCTGTCGATAAGCCACTTGCAAACCGGGCCGCCCAGCAGACCGCCGGCGATGAGACCGTAGGTGGCCGAGGCAATGGCGACGGCTGCCGCGCCAGCAACGCCGAGATTTTCAGTCAGCGGGCCGAAGGAAGCCGCGGCGCCGTGGCCGCCCTCGAGAGAAACGGCGCCGGCCATGACGCCCAGAGCGGGATGGATGCCGAAAAGCTTTGCCAGAGCGGCGCCAGCGCCGTTCTGAACTACGGCCAGGATCCAGCAGAACACAAGGTAGACGATCAGAGCTTTGCCGCCGCGGCGCAGCAGCGCCAAACTGCCGCCGATGCCGACAGTAGTGAAGAAAGCCAGCATCATGGGCGACTGCAGCGACGTGGTGAACTTGATGGAGGCGCCGCCGTTGTGGTGCAAAAACAGCGCCAGAAGCGCCATGATCAGCCCACCCACCACAGGCGCCGGAATGCAGAACGTTTCAAAGAAGCGAAGACGGCGGCGAAGACCGTAGCCGAGAATCAGAAGCAGCAGCGCCACGGCGGTGGTCCACAGCGCGTCGAACTTGAGGGACAGAACGTTTTCCGCGAAACTCCAGGACATGGACATCACTCCCAATGATAGAGTTGTACCCAAGGTATTCAAGGTACGCTTTCTTAAAAATATAAAGCATATTTATTCTATCATAACGTTCAAAAAAGACAATGAAATTTCAGAATGATTGACCGAATTTTTTTTGCTCGACCGATTTTCCGAAAAAATTCATTCCTTTCGAATACGATGGTGCAAGCGGCGTAAGTTGGGGATGCCGTCATAGGGTTGCGCAGCCGTAATGGGATTGTGCCGCCGCCATGGTTTTGTGCCGACCCGCCATGAGTCTGTGCCGTTGCATGGATTGGGTGCCGCTATTATGGTTTTGTGTTGCCGCCATTATAGTTTTGCACAGCCGCCATGGGTTTGTGCCGCCGCCATGGTTTTGTGCCGTTGCCATGAGTCTGCGTCGTTGCATGGATTGGATGCCGCTATTATGGTTTTGTGCTGCCGCCATTATAGTTTTGCACAGCCGCCATGGGTTTGTGCCGCCGCCATTGTTGTTGCGCTGACCCGCCATGAGTCTGTGCCGTTGCATGGATTGGGTGCCGCTATTATGGTTTTGTGCTGCCGCCATTATAGTTTTGCATAGCCGTCATGGGTTTGTGCCGTCGCCATGGGGGTGTGTCATCGTCATGAGTTGCAGTGCCGCCATGGTTTTGGTGCCGTTGTCATGAGCCTGCATTACCGTAATGAATTGGCATCGCCGTCACAAAATTGCATTGCTCTTGCTCGGCATTGCAACGCATTGACATTTCAAGCACCGGTTGATAGACTCAAAGTATATAAATCATCATAGTGATCACATCGAAAAGTCGAAGGGGGCGGAGAACGTGGTACGAAGAGTGATCCATGTGGACATGGACGCGTTTTACGCCTCGGTGGAAATCCGCGATAACCCGTCGCTCCGCGGTCGTCCGCTCATCATCGGCGCTCTTCCCGGCGAGCGTGGCGTGGTCGCCACGTGTAGCTACGAGGCGCGGGCCTTCGGCGTGCGCTCCGCTATGAACATCAAAGAGGCGTGGCGTCGCTGTCCGCAGGGGATTTTCATGCGTCCCGACCGCGAAAAGTACCGCCGCGCTTCCTCACAACTTCACCGCATTTGGAGCGCCTATGCCGATGCCGTGGAGTACGTGGCCCTCGACGAAGCCTACCTCGACGTCAGTCGCTCGATGCACCGTTTCGGCGGCGCTTCGCGCATCGCCCGCATCATAAAAAGCCGAACCCTTCGGGAATCAGGCTTGACCTGTTCGGTGGGCGTGGGCTATTCAAAGACGTCGGCCAAGCTCGCCAGCGAAGAGAACAAGCCTGACGGCTACTTTGAAATCCTCACGCCTCGGGATTTCGTCAACCTCATTATCGACCGCGACGTCACCGTGCTCTACGGCGTCGGCGAGAAGACAGCGGAGAAACTTCACCGGGCCGGCATCTCTACAGTGCGCGACCTTCGGTCGCAGCGCGGCCGCCTTGAGGCCCTGCTGGGCGAAAAGACAGGACGGCGCGTGGCACAGCTTTCCTGCGGCATCGACGAACAGCCCGTAGAGCCATCGGAAGAGACTGATGCCCGCTCGGTAAGCCGCGAGGTCACCTTTCAGCGCGATACCACCGATTTTTTCTACCTCCGTGATGTCCTTCTGCTGCTTTCCGTCGCCGTAGGCGCGCGGCTGCGCCGCCTTGGCCTCTCCGGGCGCACCGTGACACTCAAACTGACCTACGGCACCATGCGCACCATCACGCGGTCGCACAGCGGCGAAAACGTCGATCATCCCTTCGAGATCTGGAAGACCGCCGCCACACTGCTGAACGGCGTTAATAAAAGCCCCGTGCGCCTCATCGGCGTGGGACTGCAAAATCTGAGCGTCGACGCCCCGCGTCAGCTTACCTTTGCCAACATCGGCGGCGCCGCCGACCTCCGTCGCGTCCAAAGTCTGCGCCGTGCCTTGGCCGACCTCCAGCACCGCTGCGGCAAGGACCTGCGCCCCGCGCTGACCGACTTGTCGGGCGAGCGACTTTATGCCCTGATTGACAACATGCAGACCGCCGCCTTGCGACGGGGCGCAACATACCGTCGCCTGCCGGGAACCGTGCCCGACGCGTTTTCTCCACAATGATGCTGTGGACACATTTTTAACGCATATTTTACGTTAAACAAATCATAACTACCGGCTGTGCCGGTGGCTTGCGGTTTACAAAAAAATTCCAACGCAAAAAATGCGTTGGAATTGCGTTGGCTGTGCGTTGAAATGGCGAAGGAAGAGTGAAGCATGGGAAAAGCGCTCAATTGACCAATGATCTTTTGCGTTAAAAGTTCTGTAAGGGCGCTCTTGCAGTACCGGAAAATTCGAAGTTCCTTCTTCTTTCAGTCATCCTCCGGCCCTACACAAGCTTGCCACAAATCATCGAGGCCGCCTCTACTTTTTGAAGCGGCCTCGATGATTTGTACATGTTGAATTGCAATGGCAGAAATAACAATCTTCATCGCCTACCTAATGAGAGCAATGTCCCGTTGAGGAGATTTCCTGCCAAACAATTGACGGCATCTTTGACCGGTGGAAGATGTGCAAGCTTGCGGAAGAAGGAAGAGATCGGTTCAAGAGCGCTGCATCGCGGCCGAAATGTGCTGGGTACCCTTTCAAGCGGCTTTTACTCGGCCAAGAAAAATGAGTGCCCTTTTTGAGAGATATTTTGTTCAGCTGCAAGCGCCAAAAGTTATACCTAGTAAACAAATACTTGGCGATGTAGGTTTGTCAAACATGTTGGACAGCGAAGTCACGAGGAGAAAGCCAGAGAAGAGGACGCATAGGAATATTATTTGAGTTGCGATTATGGAGTTCTAACTGTTTTTTGAAGTCCTCAAGAGAATAGAAGGCGTGGCACGAATAAAAGCGCTTTTGATCCTCTTTGTGACTCCGTTCGGCTTTTCCGTTGTGACGCGGAGTGTAGGGGCGGATCAGTTTATGCGAGACCTTCAGTTCCGCAGCAGTTTTCTCAAAGAGCGACGGCAAGTTTTGTTTGTTGCTGACGAAACGATTGGTGAATTCAGTCCCATTGTCGGTCTGGACGCATTTTACGGTCATCCTTTTGCGAGCGTACCAAGCGCAGAGCTTGCGAAGGAAATCGGCTGATGAAGTCGTGGATTGTTCTTGATAAGCCCCCAAGAACCTGAGGCGAGTGAACTCGTCAATGGCCGTATATTGAAAAAGTCGAAGCTCGGGATTATTGACAATGCAGGAGCGTGGAACGACCTTCACATCGACCTGCACACGCTCTCCAGGAGCGGTCATTTGTTCATAAGGTTTGGGAACATAACGTTGCTTGAGCTTCTTGGGTGGGAACAGTCCCATTCGTTTCAGAACGTGAAAGAGACTTTCTGGACAACGAGAATAGCCACGTTTTCTCAAACGAAACCACAGTTCAATCAATCCTAGAGTCGGATTTCTGCGACGCATTCTGCGGATGAGGTCCAATTCGTCGGCACTATGCTGATTGGGATGAGAATGAGGTCTTCTGGACTTACGCAGCAAGGGACTCCACAGTGCCGTCCCAGCGTTTTGTCCAATAGGAGATATAAGATCGACTTTTGTTATACTTTCGGCTGGGCTGACGCCGTATTTTAGGGCGTACTTCATTAGAGATTGGCGAGACAAGTCTTGTGTTATGCTTTTACTCATGAGGGATATGGCCTCTTTCTTGGGGTAAGTTTTGAGTGATGACTTAACTCTGACCCATGCGGCCATATCTCTCATCTTTTTTTCGCTTCTCTATTCAATATCTATTGGAATCCTACAAATATGCTGTTTGGTGTTGCCCAATGATAAGTCAACGATAAGCCTTCAGAGAAAATGACACTAAACAGGAGCGGATAACGGTGATACCCAAAGAATTGAAACGCGTGAGGATTATAGATTACAGATGCTCTTGCGGACGTGGCACATGAGCAACGGAGAGGCTGAGAAAAGCTTGGACTTTGTTGGTGGTAGAGCAGTAAGCTCAAGAGAAGATTCGTTCTTACATTTATTTTGAAAATTACTGGTTTTGTCGATGCGAGAAAAACTATCTAATCGAATATCCGCGCTTTTTTCTAGAGAAAAGTTGAATTGTTTTTCAAGGCAAAAATTTAACTGGCGATGTATCTTAAAAAAATTCTATGTATTTGCCAAATTTATAGAAAAAAATCTTGACTTAATGCTTTTTTTAGATATAATTCGAATATGCAAACAAAAATATAAATTCTGAGGTGATTCCATGAATCCTATTGAGACTCCATATTCAGTGCGTGACAACGGACATTATGTTCCCGCTATGGAAGTTTGCGGAACATATTATATTTCCGGGCAACTTTCCATCAATCCTGAGACTGGTGAGATTCCCCAGGGCGGAATCAAGATTGAGGTGCAGCAGGCTCTCGATAACCTTGAGTCAGTTCTAAAGGCTTCTGGTTTGAAGAGAGAGAATGTAGCCATGTGTCGTATCTATGTGTCTGATGTAAAGTACTGGCCTGAACTGAATGAGGTCTACAGTAAGTTTTTTGGGACTCATCGTCCTGCAAGGATTGTTGTCCCTTCGAATAATTTATATGCCGGCTGTCTTGTTGAAATAGAAGCAGTGGCTTCCCGCAAGTAAGCCTCATACAAAAAAGAAAGGCTGAGAAACATGAAGGTTAGCGAACTAGATACTCCTGCTCTTCTTGTAGACCGTGAAGTTATGATGGATAACATTCGCACCATGCAAGATCGTGCAAATCGCAAAGGAGTTACCCTGCGTCCTCACACGAAGACTCATAAAACTCCAGCAATTGCTTTGATCCAGCGTGATTGTGGTTGTAGTGGAATCGCCGTTGCGAAGCTTGGGGAAGCTGAAGTTATGGCCGATGCAGGACTTGATGACATTTTTATTGCTAACGAGATCGTCGGCGATGTCAAGATGAGGAGACTGTGCAAGCTTGCCCAAAGAATCAAACTTTCTTGGGGCGTTGACTGTCCTGAACATATAGAGGCTGCCGAAAAAGCCTTTGTCAGTGCTTCTGTCAAAGCGGAAGTCCTGGTGGAAATTGAAGTAGGTGAGTGCCGTTCAGGTATTATCAAGGAATCTGATTTCCTGGATCTCCTTGATTCGATCAAAAAAAGTCCACATGTTCATCTCAAAGGGATCTTTTCTCACGAAGGTCACTGCTACAATTCTCCTGATCTCGCTACTTGCCGTGAAGATTTTATTGCTTCTCAACAGCGTACCCTTCGTTTTGTCCAAATTGCCAAGGAACAAGGGTTCAAGATCGAAACGGTTAGTATTGGTTCCACTCCTTCGCTGATGCATGATTTCCCTGTTCTTGAGGGAATTACAGAGTTTCGCCCTGGAACTTATGTGCTCATGGATGCTTCTATGGCTAACGCTGCTGGAACTCTGGCTCATTGTGCTGCCACTGTGCTTGCAACAGTTATCAGCCGTCCTACGCCTGAACGCGTAGTTCTTGATGTGGGAGCTAAAGGTATTACCATGCAGCGCCGTAGTAAAGGTATCACCGCAACAGAAGGGCTTGGTACTATTAAAGGCTATGATAACGTTTATATCCATGATGTCTATGACGAGCATGCCATCATCTATAACAAAGCCTTCCATGACGCAGTGAAAATCGGTGACAAAGTCGAAATCATCCCCGTTCACATCTGTCCCACTTGTAACCTTCAAGAAAAGATTTATCTGACCTCCTGCGATGAGGTAATCGCGGAGCTTCCCGTTCTTGCTCGTGGCAAAATGCAATAAAGAGGGCATATCTATGAAAATTGCATTGATCCAGTTACAGGTCAATGATAGCAAACAAAATAATCTTGACCGTGCGTGTGCTTTCATTGCTCAGTCTAAACAGGGTGGGGCTGATGTAGTAATGTTGCCAGAAATGTTCTGCTGCCCTTATCAAACGGAAAATTTTCCTCTTTACGCTGAAAAAGTTGGCGGAAAAGCTTGGCTGCAGCTTTCCGAAGCAGCTAGAAAGAACAACATTTACCTTGTAGCTGGTTCCATGCCTGAAGTCGATGAAGAAGGCAGGGTTTACAACACATCTTTCGTCTTCGATCGTGAAGGTTGTCAACTCACTTCGCACCGCAAGGCTCACATGTTTGATATTGACATCCCCGGCGGCCAACATTTTAAGGAGTCTGAAACTCTAACTCCTGGAGACAAAATAACGACTTTTGAGACGGAATTCGGATTAATGGGACTTCTTGTGTGCTATGACTTCAGATTTCCTGAAATGTCGCGCATCATGGCAAAGCGAGGTGCAAAAGTTATTTTTGTACCCGCTGCCTTCAATATGACTACAGGCCCTGCTCATTGGGATTTACTCTTCAGATGCAGAGCACAGGATTTTCAAGTATTCACCGTAGGCTGTGCTCCTGCCCGTGACGAAGGAGGATGCTACGTATCCTATGCAAATTCTATAGTAGTAGGTCCTTGGGGTGATGTTAAGTTGCACATGACAACAAAAGAAAGCTTAGAGTTTTGTGATATCGACCTGAACGAGATAACAAAGGTGCGTACAAATTTTCCTCTTTGGAGCCATTATCGTAAAGACCTTTATGAAGCAGAAGCTATAAAGTGACACACCATATCATTCTATTTTAAGGAGGAAGTACAAATGGTAATGGAAAAAGGTCAGAAGAACAATGTCAAAAAGTTTGATCTCAAGACAGCTCTCTGCTTCTTTATCCTTATTTCCTTTTTGTCTATAGCAGGGGAGATGATTGGTACACACAGTATCCAGGTGGGACCTGGGAAGATCGTCTTTATTCCTATGGTCTTCACAATGTTACTCTCACTTATCTTCACCCCAGATGTGCTCGGTCGGGCGGTTCCTGTTTTCAAGAAGTTCTGTGGAGAGAAAGAAGTAAAATATGCTGAGAATAGCATGATGTTAGTACTTCTGCTTCTTGGCGTCAAAATGGGTACGGCTGCGGGGCCTAACCTTCCCAAACTACTTGCCGCTGGTCCAGCCCTGGTTCTTCAAGAATTTGGCAACTTGGGGACTATGGTCATCGGTCTTCCTATAGCTTTATTTTTGGGCATGCGTCGTGAAGCTGTAGGTGCCACTGTAAGTATCTGTCGAGAACCCACTCTTGGACTGATCAGCGAAATCTATGGCATTAACTCTTCAGAAGGACTTGGGGTTATGGGAACTTACATGGTAGGTAATCTCTTCGGCTCTATTTTCTTTGGTCTGCTTGGTTCTCTTAGCGTTATGTCCGGACTTGATCCGCGTGCCTTAGCTATGGCTTGTGGTATGGGCTCTGGTTCCATGATGACAGCTGCCACTCAGTCTCTCACTGCTACGGTGCCTGCCATGGCTGAAGAGATCAGTGCCTTTGCTGCCACTTCAAATATTATGACCAATGTGACTGGCTTATACATGGATCTCTTTGTCGCTCTTCCCTGCGCGAATTTCCTGTATAGGCTTCTTACCCGCAAATCGTCACGATAAGATCAAGGAGGCTCTATTATGAATCTCGTTGCCAAAACTCTGAACCAGCTTAAAATCCTTGTTCTCCTGAGCGCTGCCGTCCTTATTACCCACTATGCTTCTATCGGTCAGGAACTCAACATTGCCAATGCCGTTATTGGAATGGTTATCATCGTTGCCATTTCCATAGTTTCCGTCAAGATTAAGGAAGCTCTTCCTTTTAAAATTCCTGCTTTTGCTTGGGCTTCTTTGATCTCCATGCTTCTTACTGTTCCTGCTTCGCCTGTAGGACCATATATATTGCAGATGACTAAGCAAATCACTACCGGTGAAATTGGAACTGTCATTCTTGCTGTTGCGGGCATCTCCATCGGCACTCGCATCGACGATGTAAAAAAACTTAGTTGGCGTATCATTCTTATAGCTATTGTGGTCTTCTGTGGCACATTCTTTGGCTCTGCTCTGATTGCTCAACTTATTATGAAAATTCAAGGACTCATTTAAAACTATGGATATCCAAAAATTGAAGCGGCGTGCCTTTGATGCAATTGACATCAATCGGCAGAATATTTTAGACCTTGGACACGACATCTATGCGCACCCTGAAACTGGCTATCGGGAAGTGCGTACCACTGACCTTGTGGCCGATGTTTTCGAAACGCTTGGTTTTGCTGTAGAACGCAATATTGCTGTAACTGGCTGTCGTGCTCGTTCTTTTCACAAAACAGGTCCTCGTCTCGCTATACTTGGAGAACTTGATTCGGTTATTTGTCACGAACACCCTGACTGCGATTCTTCAACAGGAGCCATACATGCCTGTGGTCATAACATTCAGATTGCCGTTATGTATGCTGTCGCCTGTGCTTTGAAAAAAACTGAGATCCTGGATAAACTTGGAGGCTCAGTTGACTTCATTGCTGTTCCTGCCGAAGAGTACATTGAGCTTGATTATCGCAAACGTCTTAAGGAAGAGGGCAAGATCCATTATTACTCAGGTAAGGCTGAATTTACCTATCGGGGTGTTTTCGATGACGTAAATATGTGTCTCATGGTCCATAACTGGCCTTTTGCTGGCAAGACCAAAACTGCTTGCCAGAACACTGGGACGGGTTTTATCGGGAAACGTGTCAGCTATATCGGGAGACAAGCTCATGCTGGAGCTGCCCCTTGGGATGGTATAAACGCTTTGAATATGGCTATGATTGCTATCAACAGTATGAATACGCAACGTGAGACCTTCAAAGATGCTGATTCTATCCGTGTTCACCAGATCATCACCCAGGGAGGAGATTTGTTGAATTCTGTTCCTGCTCTTGTGAAGGCTGAGGTATGTGTCCGCGCTATGAACATTCCTGCGCTTCTCGCTACGAACGAGAAAATTAATCGTTGTATTCACGGCGCTGCCATTGCTATGGGAGGACATGCGAAGATTGAGGATTCTCCGGGACAGATGCCATTGAAGTCCAGTAATGCTATGGCCGACATTTTTGGCATTAATGCCGAAAGTTTCTACAAAAAAGAGGAGATCGTTCCTTGTCAGCCCACAACAGCTTCCTTTGATATGGGAGATCTATCCATGTTTATGCCTGTACTCCATAGTCTTAGCTCAGGCGTCGTTGGTGGATTGCACTCAAAAGATTACCATGTGGTCGATGAAGAAGATGCGGTTATAATTCCCGCCAAGATTATAACTGCTACAATTATTGATTTACTCTATGGCAATGCTGAAAAAGCCAAACAGATCATCACTGATTTTAAACCCACGATACCTCGTAAGGAATATCTTAAGCTCCTTGAACGTTTGGAGAATGTAATGCAGTACTGAAATTATGATTTTAATATCGTATAATGAGCAAGAGTGGCTCGATCTGAGTCCGCTCTTGCTACTTTTATTTAGGAGGCCTAAGTGAATTAAGATGAATGAAACCCTGAAAAAACTTATCCCTCTTGCCGACATGATTGCTCAAACGATCGGCCCCCATTGTGAAGTGGTTCTCCACGATATGGCAACTCCACTACAATCTATAGTGTATATAGCAAATAACACTGTCACTGGGCGCAAGATTGGTGACAGTTTCAATCTAATCATTTCCGATGTTTTATCTTCCCGTCGCTTTGAGAACGATATGTTGTGTAATTACTCTTTCAAAACTTCTGATGGGAGACTGATAAAATCATCAACGGTTTTGCTTCGCAATGAAAACGGATTAGTTGCCGGCGCAATGTGTATCAATATAGATACCACAGTGATCACAGAAAACATTAAATGGCTCCAGAATCTCCTGCCCGATGTTACTGCGAACATGCCTGAGAATAGAGATAATAATGCTCCTCATGTCCTTGAAGTGGTTAATGAAGTCATTGATAAGATATTCAATAGGCGTGACGTGAAAAAAATGTCGCGCGAAGAAAAGATAGAATTAATGCGTCAGATGGATTCTAAGGGCATTTTTCTCACCAAAGGATCTGTCGAAAAAGTTGCTGAGAAAATGGGGGTGTCCAAGGTAACTGTGTATAGCTATCTGGATGAGTTAAAAAACAAAAACTGACAATTGGAAAACAACAAAATTCGCTCAGAATGACAATGAATAGACTGGATTATGCCGTGCCGTATACTGCTTATAAAAAACTTAGCTTCTCAAAGGCCTAAGGAAGAGAAAATTTATAAACGTGAACAGGTATGATTCCCTGTTACGCCTTCTATTCCCCATATGGGCTTTAAAAGAACAGTTAGAAGTTCATAGACGGAAAATAGACCTCTTCAAGTTTTCTGTTTTTTCATCAAAAGACATAAAGCGAGACCACCTCGAAAAGTCCATTGAGGTGGTCTCGCTATGTGTCGCTTGGCTGCAACATGTCTGGACAAAGTATCTTTCATTTGTTGTCCTTGGGGTCAATCCTTCCATTGCACGATTTTGGTTCGACGCACTGGTTGAGGCCGATCCGACGCCCCAAAAAACGAAGGTGCGGGAAAAAAGGTGCTCACAGGGCGGCCGCATCCGCGCCGTTCTTATTTCGTTCCGTCGGGGCGAACGAAAGGACCTTTCCAGATCAAATGGCTCCATTCTTCGGGGAAGGTTTTGTATTGCATGGAAGTGCCGTTCAAACAGTATTTTGCAAAAAGACGGTTGCCCAGTTCGTTCCAGCCTTTGTGCCATGTCTCGGCGTTGCTGCAGGCGTAATCCGTAATGAGCTCAATGGCCTTGTCGTCCTGTCCCGCAGCGATCAGTTCTGCTGCTTGCTTTTGAATTTCATGCGCCTTGACATAGTCCTTTTCCATGAGGGGCGTGCGGTAGTCGATGATTTCCTTTCGGATGTCCTGATAGCGCAATTCGGCGATATGCTGCACGCGGATGCATTCCCACCATGCGGACTTGGGATCGAAGGGACCTTTGCGCGTGCCGGTGGTGAAGGCTTCGGGCAGACGTTTCATGCTGGCCCAGAAGGGCGTCAGATAGGTGGTGTCGGCGGCGCCGTAGCCGAACCAGACGATGCCGCGCACGGCTTCAGGGAGAGAAGGATCGACTTCGCAGATCTGCACGTAGGTGTGGCGGTAATCGTTGATGGCACGAGGGAACTCGTTGTCGTTCCAGCCCAATTTGATCTCTTTGCGGTAGCGGTTGGGATTGCCGTAGGGGCCGGCGGCCGGGCCTTTGCTGAGGTCGAATTCTGTGCCTTCGTACCAATCGCCGTAAATGCGGAACAGGTCGGCGACGCTGACGGGCTTGTCGGGCTTGATCGATTTGGGGAAGTAATGGGCGTAGGGGTCAAGTTTGACAGACGGGGCGAAAAGCGTGAGCGCGCGCCATTCGCGCAGTGCCGAATAGAGGCGCAGCGTGGGGTAGAAAACATCGGCAGGGCTGAAGTTCTTCATGTTCACGTCTTTTGCGTCGATGAAACCCTGTTCGACGGCATATTCGACCATGCCAGGGGCATAGGCGACGTTTTCCGTGTCGGTGAGATCGAGCTCGCGCAGACGGGCACGGTTGGCGGCCACGAAAATTTCGTCGTTGGGGACGCGCCAGGCAGCCCACATCTTATTGCCGTAAGCCTCAACGATCCAGACTTCGTTGCCGTCGGTAATCGGCATCGTTTCTCCGGCTTCGTACCAGCCGTATTCGTTGATCAAGTCGCCGATCACCTTTACGGCCTCGCGAGCGGTGCGAGCACGTTCGAGGGCGATATCCTGGACGATATGGCAGTTGGTCATGCCGAAAGCGTTGGTTTCCATGACCTCCAGCACCTTTTCGCTGCGTTTGTCGTCGGCGGTCATGGTCATCGTCGATTCGCCCATGGCCAAACCTTTGTCGTTGAGGAAGGCGTAACGACTGGTCAGGTATTGGTTGGTCTGCGGAACTTCGGGAATTTTGCCGATGACGCCGGGATCGTCGCCTTCGTCGCAGCCTTTGCCTTCTTTGAGGAGAAAGCGTTCGGCTCCTGCTTCATGGGATGCTCCCGGGACAAGATGCAGCTGGAAAGTGTCCGACATGGAGTCGCAGGAGTGTGAGATCATGGCGTGCCCCGTTGCGGAAGCGTTTTTGCCGACACCAAAGACTGTGCAGCCCAGGGCCGTTTCACAGAAAAGTCCAATGGCGAGGATCAGCGTGCCGAAAAAATGAGCTTTTGACATATGATGAGCCTCCTTATGTTTTTAAGATAAACAGATTATATGTTTTTTTATTGAAGGTGGCAATTGAAGGGACGTCCATTGAACCGTGTGCTGACAGGCGTGAAGGCGGTGATTGCGTGCCTGCCTACTTTTGAGAAAATTGACAGCGCGGGGGGAGCAGTTTGTTTTTTAAGAAACAGCGGTTTTACAGGAAACTAGCGGCAAAATTGCCCATCGGACATGTTCGAGACAGATCTTTGTTACAGCGGCAGAAATTCGGGCCGGTGTTGTTTAAACACGCAGTAATACTTGAAGCCCGCGTCCTTGAGAATATCGCCGGCGATGTCGAAGCACGCGCCGATGCGTTCCGGAAAATGGGCGTCGGAGCCAAGGGTGACCAGTTCGCCGCCCAGCTCGCGGTAACGTTTGAACACGTCGCGCCCGGGGCTGGAATCGCGCATGCCGATGACCAGAGATTTTGTGTTCAGCTCAATGGCTTTGTTTTTATTGATGGCCGTGAGCAAAATGGCGTCGATCAGATCGGCATACTGAACCCAGTTGAAATCCTCGTTTTTCCCCGGAATGTCGCGCAGCACATAGTCCAAGTGGCCGACGGTATCGTAACCGTCGGTGACTGACATGTTCTCCAGTTCGGTTTCGAAATAGGCCCGGATGGAGGCTTCTTTGCTGCGCCCCTCGTAAAGCGTCTGGTCTTCCGTGTCGCGTCCTTCGTAAATGTGCGTTGACCCGATCACCATGTCGAAAGGATAGCTTGCGTAGACGCTGTTGTGTTTTTCAGCCAGGTGAGGCTGCAGGCCGAACTCAATTCCCAAAAGCATTTTGATGCGCCCTGCATAGGCCTCGCGCGTCTCCAGCAGCTTGTCAACGTAAGCGCCGACGTCGCCGTTTTCGTTCAGCTGGTAGGTGCTGTGCCACTTCGGATAATCGTAATCCTGATGGTCGGTGATGCAGATGTATTCCATGCCCAGTTTGACGGCACGGTCAAGCTGGTCTCCAATGGTTGTCTTCGAGTCGCTCGAGGCCTCGGTGTGAACGTGGACGTCGCAGTACATTTTCACATGCCTCTATTGCGCCGCAGGACTTTGAGCTTTTTTTTCAAGCTGTTTTCGGGTCGGCGAAGTGCGCAGACACAGGCCCGTGAAGCCATAGAAAATAGCGAGAAGCCAGACTATCCAGCTGAAGAAAGAATACCGCAGGAACGTTGTACTTGACGAGAAAAGAACGCTGGTATAGAGAATTCCCGACGAAGTCCACGGGAAGAAGCCCGACGTGCCCGTGCCGAAATCTTCCAGCGTGCGGGATAAATTCAGCGTGTTGACCCCCATCTCTTCGTATTTGGATTTAAACATACTGCCGCCGATCAACAGAGAAACTGTGGAAGAACCGCCGACGGCCGTCAGCACAACCATCGAAAGTCCCGTGGTGAGGATCAGGCTGCCTGTGCTCTTGACGAATCCCATCAGCACGTCCAGCAGCACATCGAGGCAGCCGCACTGTTCGGCGATGGCCGCGAAGTAGAAACATAGCCACGTGGCAACGAATGTCTTATTCATGTCGGCAATGCCGCCACGCTCAAGGAGCGTTTTCGCCGCTTTGCTCATGGTGTCGATATCGAAACCGGGATGCGCCGCAAGCACCATTTTGGAATTGAAGCCGCTGTAGAGCACATTCACGGCGTCCTTGAAGGAGAAGCCCTGGTAGAGCACGCCGATGATGACGCCGATGAATCCCGCTCCGAAGAGAACCAGTGTGGTGGGCTTTTTGGTGAAGGATCCCCAAAGCAGGAAAACGATTGGAATAAGCAGAACCCAATGGAAATTGAACATGGTGCGCAGTGTGGCCTGCAGCGCCTCGGAGTCCTTGCTGACGACCACGGGCGTGTCCGGCGTGTGCATGCCGATGTAGACGTAAATGGCAATGGCTATCAGCGCCGCGGGAACGACGGTCTTGGCCATGTTGATGATATGATCGAAAATGTCGTTATCTGTTGTCAAAGACGCCAGAACAGTGGTATCGGAAAGAGGGGAAAGCTTGTCGCCGAACTGCGAACCGGCGTAGCAGGCGCCGGCTACCAGTCCAAGATTGACGTCGGGCATTGCCATGGCCAAGCCCATCATCGCAAGCCCCGCTGTGGAGGCTGAGCCGTTGGAAGTGCCCGTCACCGTTGAGAAAACGCAGCACAGCAAAAAAGCGCAGAGGGCGATCCAACGCGGCGAGACGACCTGCAGGCCATAATAGATCAGCATCGGCAGCGTGCCGGAGAACATCAGCCCGCCGAGCATAAAGCCGATGGCCAGCAAAATCATGATTACGGGAACCGAACGGCCAATGCGCTTTCCCACGGCCAGCTCCATCTCGTTCCAAGTGTAGCCGCATCGCCAGCTGATCAGAGCCGAATAGGCGGCAACGACAACCATTAGAGGAACATAGTTCAGCCCCCAAAGGGCTCCGGCGCCAAACGTGAGGAGCAGAAAAACAACAGTTGAGACTGCTTCAAACTTGGTGGGCTTCCTTTTTTCACGTGTTTTCTTTGCCGCGCTTGCCATAGTGTATCCCCTCCTGAAAAGTGAATGATCCATGCTGACGAAACCAGCATTTAAAAACATTTTTTCTACTAAATAAGTTTATTATTGTACACAATAATAAGTTATGATAAGCGAGATTATATATAGAGTGCGGAATTTTGTCAATCGGTGAAAGTCGTGTCTCAATGGTATAAATGGCGCAAAAGTTTTGTGAAATGCTTTAGTGTCGAAAAAAAGAAGTTCTGTGATGTGAGACTTTAAATATTTTAATACATTGTTTTTGTATGCGATTTTACATTTTCAATACAGTTCTCGGCATATTTTCTGGTTGGGCAGAAGGCGCTTGAAGTCGGACGGTGTTTATGTGAATGTGTAGTGACTGTGTCGGTTGTCTTGCTTTCTTGCTTTCTTGCTCTCCTTGCGCTCTGTTTCTGTTGATGGGGAGTATGCAATAAGCCAACAACACAAGATGGGACATTCTGAAGGTTGGCAAAGAACTGGAAGAGCGGATCGGAAGAGTGCCATGTGCATTCCGTATCTGTAATCCCCAAAAAGAAGGCGCAGCATCCGGCGCACGTTTCCGAGGAGGCCTGTCAGTGCTTTCGGCGTCGTCTTTTTCCGTAGTCAAGGCCGCGATGAAGTCCATAAAAAAGAGAGGCCGGCGTGGCGCACGGCCTCTCTCGAGAACTTTTTTCTTAAAGAATTTCAACGACGGTCACTTCGAAATTCAGCTCCTTGCCGGCCAGAGGATGATTGGCGTCCAGCACCACGGAGCCGTCGGGTTTGATTTCGGCCACGGTGACGGGGTGGGGGCCCATCTGAAGTTTGTCGCCTACGGTGGGCGTATAGCCGCGTGGCATTCTGTCGGCGGGCACGGGGATGAGCAGGTCGTCACGGCGGGCGCCGTAGGCCTCTTCGGGCGGAAGTTTCAGCTGCGCCGTTTCGCCCACGGCCAAGCCGATCACGCCCTTGTCGAATCCGGCGATCATCTGGCCGGCTCCCACTTCAAACTCCAGCGGAGGGCGCTTGTTCTGCACCGAAGAATCGAAGACGGTGCCATCGTTGAGGGTGCCGGTGTAGTGCACGCGAACCTTGTCGCCTTTTTTAACAGTCTGAGCCATGTGTTCAGTTTTCTCCTTTTTCGATTTTTTCTATGGTTTCCATCAGCTCTTCCCAGCGTTCCATGGAAGACTGCAAAGCGCTTTTGGTCTCTGCCAGTTCCTTCATGATCTTCTGCACTTTTGCCGAGTCGTTGAGAATTTCGGGGAGGCAGAGGCTGCGCTCCGCTTCTTCCGACGTGTTTTCAAGATCGGCAATGGTGTTTTCCAGCTGAGAGAGCTCTTGGACATAGACTTTTTTTCTGCGGTAGATTTCGTTTCTCTGTTGGGCTTCTTCCCGCTTTTTCTCCCGTTCGGCGTCGCGTTTTTGCGGCGCCCCCTTTTGAGGAGCGTTTTCACTGCAGCGCTCCAGTTCCTCTTTGCGTTTTTCGATGAAGGAGCTGTAATTGCCGTTGTAATCGTGGAGGACACCGTCGCGAAGCTCCCATATTCTCTGGGCGATGCAGTTGAGGAAATAGCGGTCGTGCGAGACGATGAGCAGTGTGCCGTCGTACTTCAAAAGAGCCTGCTGGAAGAGCTCGCGGGTAGCCATGTCCAGATGGTTGGTGGGCTCGTCGAGGATAAGGAAATTCGACGGATTCATCAGGATCTTGACGAGCGAAAGCCGCGATTTCTCTCCGCCCGACAGCACTTTGACGGGCTTGTAGATGTCGTCGCCGCTGAACATGAACGACCCCAGCAGCGATCGTTTTTCGCCTTCCGTCATGTCGATGTTCACGGGACAGATCTCCTGCCAGACGGTGTTGTCGTAATTGAGGTTCTCGGCGCTTTCCTGGGAGAAGAAAGCGGGAAGCACGTGATAGCCCAACTCTGCCTCTCCGGAGGTGGGGCGCTCGACGCCGGAAATAATTCGGGAGAGCGTTGACTTTCCTGCGCCGTTGACGCCCACGAGGGCAATTTTCTGTCCTCGTTCCACTTCGGCGGTGACGTGGTCGAAGACGATGTGGTCGCCGTAGGCCTTGCTCAGGTCGGTTATTCTGAGCACCACTCTGCCGCTGGAGGGACAGGGCGGAAAGGCGAGGGCGATGTGTTTTTGCGCGCTCTCGGTTTGAATGATTTCCGTTTTTTCGAGGGCTTTGATGCGGCTTTGAACCTGCGCGGCCTTTGTGGCTTTGTAGCGGAAGCGCTCGATAAAGGCTTCGGTCTTGGCGATTTCGGCTTTCTGGCGCTCTGCCGCTTGTTCAAGCTGCTGTTTGCGTTCTTGGGAGATACGCAGATAATCGGAGAAATTTCCCTTGTAAATCTGAAGCGTTCCGTCGTGCAGTTCGGCGATGCTTTTCATGATTTTGTCCATGAAAATTCGGTCGTGGGAAATGGCCACAAGGGTGCCGCGGTAGTCGGAAAGCCAATTTTCCAGCCATTCCATGCTCTCGGTGTCCAAGTGGTTGGTGGGCTCGTCAAGCAGCAGAATGTCCGGGCGTGAAAGCAACA
This sequence comes from uncultured Synergistaceae bacterium, assembly GCA_964622575.1. Lineage (GTDB taxonomy): Bacteria > Synergistota > Synergistia > Synergistales > Dethiosulfovibrionaceae > Pyramidobacter. Next base: position 39,033 of record CAZUQW010000001.1, read on the forward strand.
GCCCGGCCAGCGTGATGCGCATTTTCCATCCACCGGAGAACTGGCTGCACCGGCGCTCGGCGTCGCCGGAATGAAATCCCAGCCCGCGCAGGGCTTTTTTCGAAAGGGCTTCAAAGGCGTAGCCGCCGAGATTTTCGTAGGCCATCGCGGCGTTGTCATAGAGTTTGAGGAGGCGGCTGTGGTCCTTCGGGGCGGCGGAGGACAGCTCTTCGTTCCTTTTTTTCAGGAGCTTTTCTGCCTGCGAAATTCCCGCCCGGTCTTTCAGGTACTGCATGAGTGTGACGTCGGGCAGCTCGGCCAGATCCTGCGGCAGGTATCCTACGGAAGACGAGGCCGGCGAGAGGGTGATCTCTCCGCTGTCCACCGAGATCTGGCCGACGATGGCACGGAGCAGCGTCGTTTTTCCCACGCCGTTCTGGCCGACCAGGCCGACGCGGACGCCGGTGTCGATCTGCCAGCTCAAATGATTGAACAGTTTCCGTCCGCCGTGGAGCGTGAGCGAAAGGTCTTGAAGGCGGATCATGAGTTTTTCTTCATGGTTGCGGAGGCATCTTTCAAGATGAACTGACGCCTGATTTCATCGGCACGGAGGTCAAGCTGCTTGGCCATGTTCTGTCGCAAGGCCTCCATGGCGCGACGGTGGTCTTCCTTTTCCTGCTGAAGTTGATAGCGCAGATGATTGACCTCGTGAATTCTCTCTTGCAAGTCTGTTTTGAGGTTTTCCAGCTGCGACAGATAGGTTTGCTCGGTTTTCGTCTGCGAGAAGGACATTTTTCGCTCATAATCGCGCTGCATATCCAGCAGGCGGCGCTCCTGTTCCGACGCAGCAGCTTCGCGCTGCGCCAGTTCGCTGCGCAGTTTTTCCACCTGCAACTTCTGGTTTTGCTTTCCCCGCGTCAGCTCTTCGAGGGCCGCTCTTTTTTCCTTTTCGGTGATGTTGACTTGGGCAAGCGCGCGCGCCTCCTGCTCTTGAGCGGCGCGCGCGCGGTCTTCGGCGACCTGCGCGCTTTCGTGAAGCTGGACTTTTTCCTGTTCGTATTTCAAAATAATCTGGTCAATTTCCGCTTTGTGTTCGCGCTCGGCCTTCGCAGCTTTTGCCGTCAGAAGCTCCAGCTTTGATTGAAGCTGAGTGCAGTGGATTTTCGCGTTGTGAAGCTGTTTCTCGGAATCGTCGACGCGGTTTCGGTCCATTTTGTAGATGGCGAGTTGATCGTTGAGCTGTTTGATTTCCAGCTGCATTGACGTCACTGAACGACGCGCGTCGGAGAGGTTGAGCTTCTGGTCGGTAATGGTTTTGCGCAGGTTTTCCAGTTCTTCCTCTTTTTCTCCGATTTTCTTGCGCAGAAGAGCCATGTCTCGGCTGTTGCGCTCTCGTTCGGAGATGAGCAGATCTCTTTGTCGGTTGGCGATTTGCAGAAGGTTTTTGCCGAAGGAACTGATCTGAGACAGGGCTTCACGAAAAGGCTGTTCGTCGAGAATGGGTTCAATGTCGTTGGTGTTTTCCGAAGCCAGCATATTTTCTTCTCCTTGTCATTGGGCTTGCCGATGAGGAAGGCCGGCGCTAACGCTCGTCCTTCCTGAAATGTTCAAAATCGGTAAAGCGGCGAAACGGCTTTTTGCGACGGAAAGCGCTGTCGCCGCGCGGACGTTCTTCACGGCGGTCAAAGTTTTCGTCTTTTCCGGCGTCGTTGGGCTTTCTGTAAGGCCTTTCTGTTCTGGCGGAGCGGTCGAAACGCTCGTCGCGAGGGTGGTAAGGCCGTTTGGACCTGTCGGATCGGTCGAAGCGCTCGTCACGAGGTCGGTAAGGCCTTTCTGTTCTGTCGGAGCGTTCGAAGCGTTCGTCGCGTGGGCGGTAAGGCCGTTCTGTCCTGTCGGGGCGATCGAAACGTTCGTCGCGCGGGCGGTAGGGCCGTTCGGGCCTGTCGGAGCGGTCGAAGCGCTCGTCACGAGGCCGGTAAGGCCTTTCTGTTCTGTCGGATCGGTCGAAACGTTCGTCGCGTGGTCGGTAAGGCCGTTCGGGCCTGTCGGAGCGGTCGAAGCGCTCGTCGCGCGGGCGGTAGGGCCGTTCGGGCCTGTCGGAGCGGTCGAAGCGTTCGTCGCGTGGGCGGTAAGGCCGTTCTGCTCTGTCGGAGCGTTCGAAGCGTTCGTCGCGTGGGCGGTAAGGCCGTTCTGTCCTGTCGGGGCGATCGAAACGTTCGTCGCGCGGCCTGTAAGGCCGTTCGGACCTGTCGGAGCGGTCGAAGCGCTCGTCACGGGGGCGGTAAGGCCGTTCTGCTCTGTCGGAGCGGTCGAAGCGCTCGTCACGGGGGCGGTAAGGCCGTTCTGCTCTGTCGGAGCGGTCGAAGCGCTCGTCGCGGGGCCGGTAAGGCCGTTTTGCTCTGTCGGGGCGTTCAAAACGCTTGTCCCGCGCGTCTTCAGTTCCGCTGCGTCCTGCGCCGCGCCAGCCACAGAACTCACGATCTTCGGCGGGGCCTGTCTTTATTGTCATCTCTTCTGTACCTTCTTTCACGTTTTCATCGGGGTGAGCGCTCTGCCGTTCCCGGGCGTTGAGTTCCATGCGCTGTGAGCTGGCTTTGACCATCTGCCGGATGATCTGTTCCTCCGATGGCGCCGAAAATCCCAGCGATTCCGCGGCGGCGCTGCCGGCAACGTATCCCGTGGTCCAGCACTCCTGGAGGTTGAAGCCGCCGGTGGGGCCGTCGATGTCGATGATCTCTCCGGCGAAATAGACATTGGGGATCATTTTCGAGCCCATGGTTTCGGCGTTCAGCTCGTCGGTCCTCACGCCGCCCGAGGTGATGATGGCGTGATGAAATCCGAGAAGTCCCGTGGGCGTCAGCTTGAAATTTTTCAGAGTGTCGCGGAGGCTGGCGCGCTCGTCGGGCGTAGTTTCGCCGCAGGGCTTGCCCATGTCAAGACGAGCCTTTTTGATGACTTCGGGGATAAGCTCGCCGGGAAGAAGTTTGCGCAGGGCAAAGCGCAGCGCGTCGCCGGAAAATTCAGTGAAGTCGCGGTCGATGCGCGCGTCAAGCCGCTGAGGATCAAGGGCAGGCTTCAGGTCGATTTGAAGGCTGACGTCGGAAGAGGCCTTCAGGCTGTTGCCGATGCTTGAAGCCATGTCCATGATGATGGCGCCGGAGATGCCGAAAGGCGTGAAATCCATTTCTCCGAAGCGTTCGTCAACGGCTTTGCCGTCCTGCACGAGAGTGACGCGCACGTTCTTCAGCTTGAGTCCGCTTAAAGAGCTGTCAAAGCGTTCGGCAATCTTTACGGGGCACAGGGCAGGTTCAGTGGGGACCAGGTCGTGTCCTGCCTTGCGCGCCCAACGGTAGCCGTCGCCCGTGGAGCCCGTGTAGGGAAAGGAGAGGCCTCCCGTGGCGATGATGAAGGCGTCGGCCTCGATTTCCTCCCGGTCGGTCACCACGCGGCGCGCCTTGCCGCCAAGAAAATCCAGCGTTTTGACGTGAGCGCCGCGGAGCAATTGAACGTTGCCGTCCTTGAGAGCCGTCCACAGGGCGTTGAGGACGGAGGCGGCGTTCATGCCCTCTTTGGGATAAATTCGGTGGCCTCTTTCATGGGCGGCGACGACGCCGCGCCGGAGGAAGAACGCAAGAGTTTCTTTTGTGCCGAATTTGCGGAGCGACGGCAGCAGAAAATCGCCGCCGCGTCGGTAGCCCCGGGCAAGGTTTTCGGGATCTTCTTCGTCATGAGCAAAGTTGCAGCGGCCACGCCCAGTGATCATCAGCTTCCTGCCCAGTTCTCTGTTCTTTTCAATCAGTGCGGTGCGGGCTCCATACTGAGCGGCCCGCGCTGCGGCCATCATACCCGCAGGGCCTCCGCCGATTACAACGACGTCAAATCTGCTCATATTGGAATCTCCTTCTGGACTTTTCTTGAAACTTACGTTGTATAATACTAACACGATGATGTTATTTTGTGAGGAGTATAATACAATTATAACTATTCTCAGGATGAAAAAAAGGGTCCTGAACTTCATGGAGGTTGGGTATGAAAAAAACTGCGATCTTTCTCATTGACGTTCAGCGTGACTTTTGCAACGGAGGCGCTCTCGCGGTGCCCGACGGAGATGAGGTCGTCCCCGTATGCAATGAGCTGATTCAGCAGGCTGCCAAGTACGGGTGTGCCGTGCTGGCAAGCCGCGACTGGCACCCTGCAGATCACTGCAGCTTCTCGAAAAACGGCGGAACCTGGCCGGTTCACTGCGTGGCCGATCAGCCGGGAGCCGAGTTCCACAAGGACCTGCAACTTCCCGTGGACGCCATGATCTTCAGCAAGGGGACCGATGCGGGCACAGAAGCTTATTCGGCTTTTGATGGCACGCCAGCGGCCCAGATCCTCAAGGAGGCCAAGGTGGAGCGTCTGGTGATGTGCGGCCTTGCCACGGATTACTGCGTCAAAGCCAGCGTTCTCGACGCGCTGAAAGAGGGTTTCGAGGTCTGCGTGGTTTCCGACGGGTGCCGCGCTGTCAACGTGAAACCCGATGACGGCGAGAAGGCCTTTGAAGAGATGAAAAATGCCGGCGCCCAGGTTTGCGAGCTTGCCGACGTCAAGTTTGAATAACGTCAGCAAGCTCGATTTTCAGCGCCTCACTTCGGTCTTTGGCAGTGAATGCCGCACGCCCCTAGGGGCATGCGGCATTTTTCATCGGAGAATTCTGTGTCTTCTACGGTGACCGGTCTTTTTTGTGCCCTTGCCAGGCAGCTCCATGCGAAGGCCGATACGTTGGCGTTTCACATCGACGTCGGCGACGATCACTCGTACCTTCATCCCCGGATGAAGAACTTCTGAGATGTCGCTGACATAGCGTCCAAGTTGGCTGATGTGAACTAGTCCGTCCTGATGAACGCCGATGTTGACGAAAGCGCCGAAAGCCGTCACGTTGGACACGATGCCCGGCAGTTCCATGCCGACTTTCAGGTCGGCGATCTCGTGAACGTTGGGGTCAAAGGAAAAGACTTCGAAGCCGCTGCGAGGATCGCGTCCCGGCTTTTCAAGCTCCGCAAGGATGTCCTCCAGAGTCGGCAGGCCGACGTCGTCGGTGACATAGCGATTCAGTTCGATTTTGTCGCGGAGCTCCTTGGACGAGATCAGGTCGGCGACGTCGCAGTTCAAGTCTCTGGCGAAGGCGTCGACAACGTTGTAGTTTTCGGGGTGAACGGCGCTGCCGTCCAGCGGGTTGGCCGCGTTGTGAATGCGCAGAAAGCCTGCGGCCTGTTGATAGGCCTTGGGACCCAATCGGGGAACGCGCAGCACGTCCTTGCGGCTTTTGAAGGGCCCCTCGCTTTCGCGGTATTTGACGATGTTGTCCGCCAAAGAGGGCGTCAGCCCGGAAACGTAGGAAAGAAGCTTGGAACTTGCCGTGTTCAAATCGACGCCTACAGCGTTGACGCAGGAAGCAACGGTGTCGTCCAGGGCGTTTTTCAGCTGTTTCTGGTCGACGTCATGCTGATACTGGCCGACGCCGATGGATTTGGGGTCGATCTTGACCAGTTCCGCCAGAGGATCCATGAGCCGGCGGCCGATGGAGACGGCGCCGCGGACGGTGACGTCCTGGTCCGGAAATTCCTTTCGGGCCAGTTCCGACGCGGAATAGACCGAGGCGCCGCTTTCGCTGACGACGACAACGGGAATTTCAAGATTCAGCCCGCGCAGGAACTCCTCGGTTTCGCGGCTTGCCGTGCCGTTGCCCACGGCAATGGCATCGGGACGATAGCGCGAGACCAAGTCGACGATGACCTTTTTGCTCTTTTCCAATTCGGCCTGAGAGCGCTGCAAAAAGATGACGTCATGGTACAGAAGGTCGCCCTTGGAATCGAGACAGACCACTTTGCAGCCCGTCCTGATGCCCGGGTCGATGGCCAGTACGGGACGCGCGCCGAAGGGCGACGCCATCAGAAGCTCTCTCAGGTTGCGGGCGAAAATAGCGATGGATTCCCCGTCGGCGCGCTGTTTCATGGCCGTACGGGCTTCCGTCTCCATGGAAGGAGCCAGCAGCCTGCGGTACCCGTCGACGATGGCCTTTTCCACCTCCTGGGAGTCGGCGCCCGTTCCCTTGATGAAGCGCTTCATGATCTTGTCCAGCGCCAGCTGTTCGTCGGGGCGGACGGACAGCGAGAGATAGCCTGCCTTCTCTCCGCGCAAGGCGGCCAGAAAACGATGGGAGGGCACGCGGGGGATTCGCTCCTGCCAATCGAAGTAATCGGCGTAGGTGGCCGCTTCGGGTTCGTCTTTTCTCTTTTCGTTAGCCTTGGAGGCGCAGATGCCGAACATGACGAAGACGACCCGCATGTCCTGACGCACGGCAGCGTTTTCGCTGACGCTTTCGGCGATAATGTCGCGGGCGCCGGCCAAGGCCGCTTGAACGTCGTCAATGCCCTTTTCGGCATTGACGTAGGGCAGCGCCATCTCTGCCGGGTCTTTGCCTTCCTGGAGAAGCAGGGCATCGGCCAGAGGCTGCAATCCCGCTTCCTTGGCGGCAAGCGCCCGAGTGCGTCGCTTGGGACGGTAGGGAAGATAGACGTCTTCGAGGGCCGTCAGCGTCGCAGCGCCTTCGACGGCGCCTTTCAGCTCTTCGGTCAAGATCCCGCGCTCATCAAGCGAAGAGAGAATGGATTTTTTTCGAGTTTCAAGCTCCTCGAGGCGTTTGAGACCGTCGCGAATCGCTGTGATCGCCACTTCGTCGAGAGAACCGGTTTTTTCCTTGCGGTAGCGGGCGATAAAAGGTACGGTGCACCCCTCGTCGAGCAGCGAGGCGACGGCTGCGACACCGCTTAACGGCAGTTTGAGCTCTTCGGCAATACGCTCTGTAGAGTCAGCCATAAACAAAAGGCTCCTTTCACGTGGTGCATCAAAATAGTGAAGACGGAACAGCCCCACTATATTACTCAATGGGGCGCCTGATGTCCAACGAAAGAAAGTGGAAAAACAAAAAAGACTCCGCAGAGCGCGGAGTCTCCTGGAAAAAATTCTTAAACTGAGACCACTTTGGCTCCTCTGCTCTTGCGCAGACAGATGAAAAGCAGAGTGAATACGACGACGATACCGGCAAGAGACACAACGGGCAGATCGACGCTTTCCACCACGGGGAGGGAGAACAGCGAGGCCAGAGCCCCTGCCATGAACAGAATTCGTTTTGACATGTTGATCCTGCCGCCGCAGTATCCCGTGAAGCAGAAGCCTACGCCGAGCACCAGAGAGATACCGCAGAGAATGGAATAGCAGTTTTTCATCCAGCCCATCTGTAAGAGCAGTCCCGTATCGTAGATGAAGGCGAAGGGGATCACGAAAGCGATGAAGCCCAGTCTGCAGGCAGCCCAGCCGATTCTGTTGGGAGCGTCCTGGGCGATGGACGCCGCGGCGTAAGCGGCAAGCGCCATAGGAGGCGTGATGTTGGAGATGATGGCGTAATAGAACACAAAGAGATGGGCAGCGACGCCGGCGAAGTGAAACTGCCCCAGAGCGGGAACGCTCAGCGACGCCGCGAGAATGTAGGCGCTGGTGGTGGGAAGGCCCATGCCGAGAATGAGGCAAACCACAGCAATGAGGAGCAGCGTCGCCGATGGGATGCCATGGGATATGGAAAGCACGACGCTGACGATTTTCGGCCCGATGCCCGAAAGAGCCACGGAACCGAGCACAAAGCCCGCGGAGGCACACGCGGTGCAGACCATGGGAATGCCCTTTGCGCCGTTGTGAATGGCTTTCATGATGCCCACAGGCCCCATGCGACGCTTGGGGTTGGGCAGAGAGACAAGCCAGGCAAGCACGATGCCGGCGATGGCAGCGTACATGGCCGTGTAGCCAGCAAGCAGCATATAGACCAGCAAGAGGATGGGAGACATCATGTAAAGACGCATGATGACGCTTTTCTTTGACGGCAGCTCCTCGGGACTCAGTCCCTTGAGGCCGTCCCGTTTCGCCGTCAGATGGATCATCAGGAGCACGGCTCCGTAATAGAGCAATGCCGGCATGATGGCGGCGATGATGATCTTGCTGAACTGCACATTCAAAAAGGACGCCATGACGAAGGCGCCGGCGCCCATGACGGGAGGCATGATCTGCCCGCCGGCGCTGGCCACGGCCTCGACGGCGCCGGCGAAGTAGGGCTTGTAACCGATGCGCTTCATCAAGGGAATGGTAAAGGTTCCCGTGCCGTAAACGTTGGCTACGGCAGAGCCGGAGATGGAGCCGAAAAGGCAGGAACTGATGACGGCGATTTTAGCGGGGCCGCCTGCCTGAGTTCCCGTAAAAGCCTGGGCGAACTCCATGAAATACTCGCCCACGCCGCTGTCCTCCAGGAAACCTCCGAAGATGAGGAAAATAATGACCAGCGTGGCCGAGACGCCCAGCGACGACGAAAAGATGCCCTCGTCGGTGAGAAACATCTCCTCGACAAGAAGCTTGTAGGCGCTGCTCAGACACTCGCCGAAGCCGGCGGAAATGGTGGTTCCCATCTGCGAGGCCACGTCGCTCATGGTGTAATACAGACAGTAGCCCATAAAGACCAACGACACCATAATAATGGGGAGTCCCACCACGCGACGCGTGGCGTCAAGCAAGGCGATGATCAGAATGGTTCCCAAGATCAGTTGAGTGGTCGTGACGGGATCCACCTGAACCATGCGCATGACGATGTCATTGTAGTTCAAGATAATGTAGATGCCCGGAAGGGCGGAGAGAAAGGCAAAAATCCAATCGTACCAGGGCACTGAAGTCTGGGGCACGGGGCGTCCGTCAACCTTGCTGTCGAAGAGAGGATAGAGAACGAACACCATGGGAAGGACCCACGTCAAATGGATCGCTCTCTGCAGATAGGCTTCGAAGGCGCCGAATACGGCCGTGTACAGATGGAATATGCCCAGAAGCAGGATATAAAGCCATAATCCCTTGGCGACAACTCCGTCAAGTTTTCTTTTTGTCATCTCGCGACATCAGTCCTCTCTGTGAAAACTCGAAGGAGCTCGGAGAAGGAGAGTTCCTTCGGAAGGGCGATAAAATAGCAAAGATAAAAAGGCAGGCTCTTTGCCTGCCTTTTTATTTGAGAGCGCCAACAGCTGCGGCTCAAAAAAATTCTACTTTTTGAGAAGATTGCCGACAGCGTTCTTTGCCGCGTCGGCGGCAGCATCTTTGGCAGCGTCGACAGCGGCGTCGACTTTCTCCTTGGTGGCTTTGGCCTTGCTGGCCTCGGCCCAGTACTTCACAGCGGCGGGATGGCTGGCGATAGCGCCGGCTGAGATGGCGGTGTCGGGGTTGAACTCGGCGATGTCCTTGACGCCCTTGGACAGAACGTCGATGTTCTTGTACATGGAATCGCAGAGTTTGGTCACAACGGCATCGTCAAGATCGCCGCGGACCACAATGCAGGTATAATCTCCCACGGCCTTTACGGGCTGTGATCCTTCGGGCAGGCACTTGTAAATGCCAGGCTCCACGGTGAAGGTGGTGGTGTTCATGCCGGCGGAAATCTTGTCGAGGGTCTTCTGCTCGATGTCAAGAAGCACAACGTCGGTCGTGCTCTCGATCTGCATGACGATGGCCGCGACTCTGCCGACGCAGAAGGCGAAGAGGTCGAGGTGGTTGTCGGCGATCAGGTCGGCGCCGCCAGAATAGGAAGCGTACTCCACAGAGCCGCCCCAGTCCTTCAGAGCCTTGCGGTAATCGAGGCCGAAACCGTAGTTGAAGACGTTTTTGACGACGAACTCCGAGCCGGTGCCCGTCTTCAGCGTGGCAAAACGAGTGGGGACCTTCTTGGCGATGAGGTCGTCAAGAGTTTTCAGGCCGTATTTCTCGGCGAAATCCTTGCGGGCGATGAAGTAGGTGTACTGCGTGTAGAGGTTGGCCATAAGCTTGCTGTTGGTGGTCTTTTGCTTGAACGTGGCAAGATCGCTACCCGCCTGGGCGACGGCAACCATGGAAGTCGTCGAAAATCCGAGATCGCCCTTTTTCAAGTGGGTGTTGATGATGTTGGCCACGCCGCCACCGGTAATGCTGGTGGTGGGCATGACGTCCTTCGTCCAGAGGTCGGCGAGGCCTCCGCCCAAAGCAAACCAATTTCCCCCGGGAGGTCCTGCCATAAACTTGAGTTGCGACGGCGTGTCGGCGACGGCAGTTCCAGCCAGCACAGAGAAGAAAACGACGCACAAAGTCAAGAACTTTTTCATATTGCACCCTCCTATTGAAAAAACTTGGAAACAACGTCGCGCCACCGCGAGAAGCGGAGCTTTGACGTCTGAAATAAGTATACTAAAAATTACTTTCATTTTCAATTTCAATGTTGAATATTTTTTCGGCTTGGAGGGCGACGGCACGCTTTCCATCAACGGTTTAACGGAATTTGAACGTCCGAGACGGGGTTTTCAGGGCGAATTCCATGGTAAAATGAGAGCGCATGAAAATTTTTACGGAAAATCTTTATTTTTCAGGAATGGGTGAGAGATTTTGAGAGGCGGCGTCGTTTTCGATTTTGATCTGACACTGGTGGACAGCGCCAAAGGCATCTGGGGCACGCTGAGCGCGTTGGCCGAAGAGAAGGGGCTTCGCCGGCCGGACCTGCCGGAAGTGAAAAGGACCATCGGTTGGGCACTGACAGACGCCATGCGCTCCTTTTGGGGAAATGGACCGGTGGAAGAAGAGTGGTTGCCCAGGTACAGGGAGATCTTTGAAGAGAGCCATTATGCGGGCGTTCTTCCCTTCGCCGAGGTCGTGCCCGCACTGACGAGACTGAGAAGCCGCGGTATTGCGTTGGCTGTCGCCTCCAATCGCCTAAACCCCGTGAGCATCGTCAAAGCCGCAGGATTGGAAAAATATTTTTCCGTCATCGCCGGCATTGAAGGCATCAATCCCAAACCGGCGCCCGATGTGGTGCTGAAGGCACTTGACGAGATGGGCGTAGCGCCGAAGCAGGCCATGTATGTGGGCGACAGCGATATCGACATGGAAACGGCCCGACGCGCCGGCGTCTTGGCCGTGGGCGTGACGACGGGCAATCACGACGCGGCGGCGCTGCGTCGAAGCGGGGCGGATGTGGTGATTTCCACGTTGGAAGAGTTACCCGAACTGCTGGAGGAATTGAAATGAGTCTTTCCGAAAAAAGTCTCAATCCCTTTGTGAAGCGCATGGGCGAGGGGGCGGTGTCCTGGCTGCTCTGGACTCCAGAGGCGGTTGAAAAAGCGGAAGCGCTTGACCTTCCGCTCTGCCTGTGCATCATGAACAGCAAAAGCCGCTGGAGCTTCGTGATGAAGGAGAACTTCAACGAATCGGAAATCATTTCCATGCTGAACAACGATTTTATCCCCGTCCTCGCCGACAGCGACGACGTTCCCCACCTGACGCTGGCCGCGAGAACCATGGCGCAGATCATGATGGGCCATGCGGGGTGGCCGCTTTTCCTGTTTATGACGCCGCAGAAAAAAACCATCTTCGCGTCGTCCTATATGCCCCGACAGAGCAAGGATTCGAGGATGCCCGGCCTGCTTGACGTCCTCAGAAGGATCAAGTGGCTGTGGCTGATGAAACGGCCGCAGATCAACGACGCCGCGGAGAGCTACGGCGCCCAGCTCGCCCAGGCGCTGTTGCCCTACGAAGAACAACCGAGCGGAAACCTCGAAGATCGAGCGGCCGCCCAAATCCTTGAAGAACAGGACCTCGAGAACGGCGGTTTCGGCGGCTCTCCGAAGTTTCCCCAGGCAACCAAGCTTTTGCTGGCGCTTCACCTTTGCGGGACGGGATGCCGCAAAGAGGAAATGGAGCGTTTTCTCGAGAAAACCTTTTCGGCTCTTTTTTCGGGAGGACTCTATGACCATGCGGGCGGAGGCTTTCATGATTATTGCTGCGATGCCCGTTGGGAGCAGCCCAATCTGGGGCGCCATGTGGCGCAGAACCTTTCGCTCCTCTGGGCGTGGCTCGAGGGATTTCGGCTTTTCCGAAAGCCCCTCTACCGCTATGTCGTCGAAAAGAGCCTTGTGGCCATTGCGCAGGACTTTGACCGCGGCGATGGCCTGCTGCACCGAGGCGACGAGGTCGGCGACGCGCGGGCCGTGGAGGACTTCTACCTCTGGAGCCATGACGAAGTTCGAAGCCTGCCGGGTTTCGAGAGCGAATTTTGCGACGTGTGGAACGTGGGTCCAGAAAGCCGGTATCGTGATCCCATGACTTCCCGTGACAGCGGCAGAAACGTCCTGCACCCTGTGCCCGCTCCCGAAATGGAAAGCTTCGACGACGACGTTTTTTCGGGATGGCTTTCAAAGTATTCGCACCATCTCGACACGCTGGCGGCCGGCCGCGCCTCGCGCCGCCGCGTTGCCCGCGAAGAAAAAATTTCCGTCAGGGAAAACGCGCTTTTCGCTGGACTTCTTGCGAAAGCCGCCGTTTCGCTGAACCGCCCTTCCTTTGCCGAGCGCGCGTCGAAGATGATGGGTCTGCTGCTCCAGCAGGCCGTTACCGAGGGCGGGCTGTGTCACTCGCTGTATGGAAGCGCTTCCGACGGAACCGCATCGCTGGACGACGTGGCGGCTCTGGTCTGGGGTTGCTTGCAACTCCACAAAGCTCAGCCTTCGGCGCAATGGTTGGCCGAAGCGGAGCGCTGGTGCCACAAAGCCGACGAACTTTTCGGCGGCAGCGGCGCCTTCCGCCTTGTGGCCGAAGGAACTTTGGAAGTGGCTCCCGCTTGGGACGGTGGAGACGACGTGCTGCCTTCGGGCAACGGCATACTGGTCAACTGCCTGCTCACTCTTTATGAGATGACCGGTGATGCGGCGTGGAAAAAGCGCGCCGGTCAAGTGGTTCGTGCCTTTGGAGGCGCTTTGAATGAATATCCCGCTGTCTGCGCCGCGCTGACGATCGGAGCGCTGCGACTGGAAGGACTGCAGGAGGCCGCACGACATTGATTTTTCGCACAATATGAAACAGGGGCCTTTCGTGCGGAAAGGCCCCTGTTTCATACGGAATAGTTTTCATGAAATGAATACTCGAAAATCAAGGCCGTCCTCATCGAGGACGGCCTTTTGTACAGCTTACAGAGAAATAGCTTCGACGGGGCAGGCGCTTACACAGGCGCCGCACTCCACGCATTTGCTCTCATCGACGGTGGATTTGCCGTCGTTCATTGCGATAGCTCCCACGGGGCACGCGCCCTCACAGGCGCCGCAACCGACGCAGGTATCAACATTAACCTTTGCTGCCATCAGGATACACCTCCTTAATCGTGTGTTTCATGTAGAGTTTACGCTAAGACGTACAAGTCTGCAAGCCTTATTTTTGCGGTGAGACGTTAGCTCCAGGATTGCTGCATTTCCGGCTTGGGCGAACGGTTGAGAAGGTTTTTCATGGCGCTTTTCAGCGGAAGGCCTTCATAAAGGACTTCAAAGACGGCACCTGAGATGGGCATTTCCAACGAGAGTTTTGTTGAAAGCTCGTGCACGGCTTTTACGGTGAAAGCTCCCTCGACAACCTGTCCCAAGGTGTGAATGGCCTCGTCCATGGCCATTCCCTGTCCCAAAAGTTCACCAAATCGGAAATTCCTGGAATGACGGCTGTAGGCGGTGACCATGAGATCGCCGATGCCCGCCAAGCCGAGGAAGGTCTGCGGCTGCGCTCCCAGCGCGACGCCAAGGCGGACAATTTCCGAGAGCCCGCGGGTGACCATGGCCGCCGTGCTGTTGTCGCCCATTTCCATGCTGTGGAGCAGTCCGGAGGCGATGGCGATGACGTTCTTTACCGCGCCGCCCACTTCCACTCCGATGACGTCGCTGTTGGTGTAAACGCGGAAGGTGTCGCGGTTGAAAAGCGCCTGCCAGAGCTTTGCCTCCGTTTCGGAAAACGAAGCAGCCACAAGGGCAAGAGGGAGGTTTCTGATGGTCTCTTCGGCGTGGCTCGGCCCTGAGATCACCGTGTAGGGCGCTTCGGGGAGAATTTCTCCAGCGATCCGGCTGATGAGCTTGAGCGAGCCGATCTCCATGCCCTTGGCGGCATTGGCGACGTGCACGCCCTGTCGGTAATAGGGCTTCACGGCTTCCAACAGAGATCTGAGATGTTGCGTGGGCGTGACGAAAAGCCAGAGATCCGACGCCTGCGCCGTTTCGGCCAGCGAAACTGATGCCCGAATCTGCGGCAGGAGCTGATAATCGGAAAGGTAGCGGGGATTGTAGCCGTTTTTATTGATCTGTGCCGCCTGCTGACCGTTGTGGCACCAGAGACACACGTCATGCCTGTTGCGGGCGAGAACCTGGGCAAGCGCCGTTCCCCATGAGCCGGCGCCGAAAACAGAAACGGTCCTGTTCACCGACACGGCCCCTTAAGCTTCTTCATTCTTGACCTTGGAGGCCTTTTTGCGCTCCGTCAGATCGAGAATGGTTTTGCGGATGCGCACTTCTTTGGGCGTGGCTTCCACAAGTTCGTCGTCGGCGATCCACTCAAGAGCATGGTCGAGGACGATTTTGCGAGGCACGTCGAGGCGAATCCCCATATCCTTTGTGGAAGAGCGGTAGTTGGTCATGGCCTTTTTCTTGGTGGGATTGCAGGGGATGTCGTTGGGGCGGGAATGTTCGCCCACCACCTGCCCGGCGTAGACTTCGGTGCCGGGGGTGATGAACAGGACGCCGCGCTCTTGAAGGTTCTCCAACTGATAGCTTGTGGCCGTGCCGGTGTCCATGCTCACCATGGAGCCGCGGTTGCGACTGACCACCTCTCCTCGCCACAGGCCGTAGCCTCGGAAACGTGATGACATAACGCCGAGTCCACGAGTGTCCGTCAGGAAGGTGTTTCTGTATCCCAGAAGTCCGCGAGTGGGAATGTCGAACTCCAGCCGCGAAATGCCCGAAGGAAGAACGGCCATGCTCGTCATCTCTGCCTTGCGCGCGGCAAGCTTTTCGATGACGATGCCCTGATAGGCTTCGGGGACGTCGATGATCAACTGTTCCATGGGTTCGAGAAGATGGCCGTTGTCGTCGGTTTTCGTGATGACTTCGGGGCGTGAGACACAGAGCTCGGAGCCCTCGCGGATCATCTCTTCAACGAGAATCGCCATCTGCAGTTCACCGCGCCCCGAGACCTTGAGACCGTCGGGACGTCCGAGATCTTCCACGCGGAGAGCCACGTTGGTCTGGCACTCCCGTTCAAGGCGTGCCTTGAGCTGGCGCAGCGTCAAAGGCGTGCCGTCGCGTCCCGCGAAGGGGCTGTTGTTCACCAGGAAGAACATGGAAACCGTGGGCTCCTCGATGTCCAGAGGATGCAGCGTTTCGCCGTTCAGGTCGGGCGACGCAAAAGTGTCGCCGATGGCGATGGACTTCGGCCCTGACAGCCAGACGATGTCGCCGGCGAAAACTTCGTCTACTTCCACGCGCTTGAGTCCGCGGGTGACCCACAGATGGACAGCCTTTTCCGAGTTGGCCGAGGCGACGGTCCAGCCCTTTTCGTGCTGGTCCTCGTCGTTCCAGCGGGTATGGCTGTGAATGAAGACGTCGTTTTTGTGCAGCGTACCCGAAAGAATGCGTCCGCAGCCGATCTGACCGACATAATCGTTCCACGCCAGAGTGCTGACCTGCATCAGGAAAGGCTTGTCCTGCGTGGAGGGCGGCGGCGGAACGCGGTCGACGATGGTTTCGAAGAGCGCGTCCATGCCTTCGTGGCGGTCCTTTTCGAGGTCGCGAACGAGCCAGCCGTTCAGTCCCGAACCGTAAAGCACGGGGAAGTCCGCCTGCTCATCGGTGGCTCCCAGTTCGATAAAGAGATCGAAAGTCTTTTCCAGCGCCGCTTCGGGCGTCGCGCTGGGGCGGTCGACTTTATTGACGATGACAATGGGCTTCAGTCCCATGGCAAGCGCTCTGGAAAGCACGTAGCGGGTCTGGGGCATGGGGCCTTCGTTGGCGTCCACCAGGAGCAGCACGCTGTCGACCATGGAGAGAACTCGCTCCACCTCGCCGGAGAAATCGGCGTGGCCGGGGGTGTCGATGATGTTGATCAGATAGCCGTTCCACTCGACGGTGCAGTGCTTTGACGTAATGGTGATGCCGCGTTCCCGCTCCAGCTCGCCGCTGTCCATGACGCGCTCGGCGACTTGGGCGTTGTCGCGGAAGGTGTGCGCTCCGCGGAAAATGGAATCGATGAGCGTAGTCTTGCCGTGGTCGATATGAGCCACGATTGCCAGATTGCGAATCTTGTCTACTGAATACATAAAAACGCTCCTAACTTTGCTGAATGACTCTGTCTGAAAGACGATTGTCCGAAAAATAATACAGCACTTTTTCCCAAAGTACAAGGGAAAAAGCCCTCACGGCTTGCGGGCACTTCATTACCGGCACTCATGGAGGCTTCTTCAGTAAGGATCCTTCGTCTGCCGGGGACCCTGCGGAACTGCCAGATCGTAGAGCGCACTTTTCTCCTTTTTGTGGGCGCTTTTCTTTTGCTTGTCGAGCTTGATGGAGATTCCCAGGTTGACGCCGCCGTGGGCGGGGCGGAGCTGTGCGCTTTCGGCTTCAAGCCCCAAGGCTTTGAGAGGTGCGCTGACGGCGTTCAGCGTGGCTTCGTCGAGGTCTTTGATAGCCTGGTCAGCATCGTCAACAATCTTCTGAAGGCCGGGAGAGAGTTGAATTCCCTCGGGTTTTTCTTCGTCCAACGTTTTTTTTGCTTCGATTTTTTCCCGGCGGAACCCCGTGTCGAACGCGCCCGTTTTCGTGCCGACACCGCCGAAAGTGACAACCTTTTTTCGCGGAGTGGCAGGGGAGGGCGGCATGGCCTCTTCCTGCAACGCCAGTTTATTCCCATCGGAAAAGGCAGATGAAAGGGCGACAGCGCTGTGCGGAAAGGCCGCTATAAACGCACAGCACAGCGTTGCTGACAGGATCAGAGTTTTTTTTCGGAGCATGGGTGTCTCCACCTCCTTTGTCTTTCTTTAGAACGGCAAAAATATCGACGTTCATCATTATTTTAGCATCATCGGCGTCGGAGAAAAAGAAAAAGTCGGTTAATTTAACCGACTTTTTACGAGCAGCCTTTATGCAGTTCAACGATGCTTTTCAACTTTCTGCAGAGTGCTGTGGTTTGAAGAAGGAAAAGGAGCGAGGGCAGCGGAACGCTGCAGGGTTTGACCTGTGTTGTCCTCGCGGCAGTTACAGGGTCGAAAGCGTCGAACTAGCGGTTTCTCCCGCAGCAGAACTTGTATTTCTTGCCGCTCCCGCAGGGACACGGGTCGTTTCTGCCCACCTTCGGCGTGGAACGCACGTAGGTTTCGGGCACCACCTGTCCGTCCACGAAAAACCACGTGCCGCTGATCTTCTTGAAATAGGACTTTTCATGATGGTTGATGAGGCCACCGTTCAGTTTGAAACGGGCAACGAACTCCACCATGCCTTCAGTGTCGTCGGGGCCGCCGTCGACAGTATTCCGGATCTCGATGCCCAGCCACTGGGCGGAGCGCGACCACTCTTCGGTGGCCTCTCGGCTGACGTTTTCGCGCGTCTCGGGATCGTGGCTTGAAATGATGAAATCGATGTCGCCGGTGGTGTAGGCGACATAGCGCGCCTTCATCAGCTCGACGGCTGTTTGAGCTTTTCGTTTGCCTTTAATGACGGGCAGACAACATTCTTCAAGATCGCGGCCGGAGCCGCAGGCACAAAGGGGCATGAACAAGACTCCTTTCGGAATGTAAATCGCTTTTGGGCGAAAACAACTGACTGATACAGAATATTTGCATATTATAGCACGGAGCGTGTTATTATGTTCAGGAAGGTACAGCGGCTTTTCACGGCGGAACTTTGCCGGCATCGGAGCTGCAGAAGAGGGTGACTGAAATTATCGACGTTGCAGCGGCAATTATTTATGACCGCTCGGGGAAAATTTTGATCTGCCGCCGCGGAGACGGAGGCAACTGCGCCCATCTCTGGGAATTTCCCGGAGGAAAGCGCAATAGCGGAGAAAACATGCGGGATTGCGTCATCCGTGAGTGCCGCGAAGAGCTTGCCGTGGAGCTGAAAGTGGGCAGGCTCTTCGCGGAGTTCTCATACGCCTATCCCGACAGGGAGATCCATTTTTGCTTTTACGAAGCCGAGATCCTGTCGGGAACGCCGAGGATGAACGTCCATACGGAGCTGCGCTGGGCGCCTGCCGCGGAGCTGAAGGACTTCGACTTCTGCCCCGCCGACGCGGGCATCCTTCGGCGCCTGGCGGAAGGTCGTCGATTCTGAGCGCCGCATGCGCCGACAGGCAAACAGGGCGAGGTTACGCCAGGGCTTTCATTCCCGTGAAGAAAGCGCGATAGCAGCGCTCGAGGGCCATGAAGTCGGCCTTGCTGGCGATTTCAAGGGGAGTATGCATGGACAGCAGCGCCGGGCCGACGTCGATCACGTCAACGCCGAGACGGGCGATGTACTTTCCGAGGGTGCCACCGCCGGCTTTGTCCACTCTGCCGAAGGAGCCGACCTGCCACGGAATGTCCTCGGCGTCGAGAAGCGCGATGACGGCGGCCATCATTTCGCCGCGGGCTTCGCTGGCATTGTATTTTCCGCCGGAGCCCGAGGACTTGACGATGACCACGCCGTTGCCGCAAAGCGGCTGCTGGTCTCTGACGTAGGACGACGGATAGAGCGGATTGCTTCCGCTGGTGACGTCGGCGCTGATGGCGAGCGAGGCCGCTGCGGCTCTGCGGAGCGCCAGGTCGTGACAGGGAGAACTTTCGAGGCGCAGCAGCTCCAGAAGAAACGTCTCGAAGAAGGCGCCGTCGGCTCCTGAAACGCCGTCGCTTCCGATTTCCTCTTTGTCCATGACCATGTGGACCATGGGGCGCTCCGGCGTCTCATTGCAGGATAAAAAGGCGAACCATGACGCGGCGGTGCAGATGCGGTCGTCAAGGCCGTAGGAACCGATGAGCGAGCGGTCGAATCCCAGATCGCGCGCCGCTCCGGCGGGGACAAAGGTGAGATCGGCGGAAGTCAAGACCTTTTCGCTGAGCCCCCAGCGCTTCGAGAGCAGTTTTTTGAGCTTTTTCAGAACGTCCGCCGACTTCTCGTCGTCAACGCTCTCGGTGATGGAGCCTGAAAGGACGTCGAGGTTCTCTCCGTCCACCGCCTCTTTGGCCGTTCTCTTGGCCAAGTCGGAGTCCACGTGAATTTCCAGGTCGGGGATGGTGAAAATCGGTTCGTCGTCTTTCTCGCCCAGAACGAGAGGCGTAATTCCGCCTTTGCCGTCGTGAAGCTCGCCGTGCAGTGCCATGGGGACGTTGACCCAGTTGTATTTTTTTATCCCGCCGTAATAATGGCAGTCCAGAAGCGCCAGATTGTCCTTGCCGTAGAGCGGGCGTTCCTTGACGTCGATGCGCGGCGAGTCGCCGTGGGAGATGATGGCGTTGATGCCCTGAGCCGCCGGTGCGGTGCCGATTTTCGCCGCGGCGACGGCCCTGTTTTTCCAATTCATATAGACCACGTCGCCGGGTTTTGCGTTCCGACACTCTTCGATGGGGCGGGCGCCCATGGCACGCAGCTGCGACAGCGTGGAACGCACGATTTCGCGCTCCGTCTTGTTTTGAGTGAGAAAATCCTTTAATTTCCCGCACAGCTCCTCCAGCGCGGCGTCGGAACCGTAGGCGTCCCAGCTTTTCAACGTGCTTTTTTTCATGACGAGACCTCCATGCAAAGGTAAAAAGTTCATGTACAATAGTACCTATAGTATAGCGTAAAATTCAATCCCGACCACTTTGGAGAGACGAAGTTGAGGCAGAAGAATGTTTATAACAATAGAAGGCATTGACGGTTGCGGCAAATCCACACAGGCTGCTTTTATCGCGGAACTTCTGCGCGAAAAGGGCAAAAAAGTGTTGTGGACGCACGAACCCGGAGACTGGAGCCAGGGGGATGCCCTGCGATCGATTCTGTTGAACGGCGACCTCAAGAATCCCATGACCGAAATTCTGCTCTTTTTGGCCGACCGCTGCGAGCACGTGGCGCAGACCATCGAGCCTGCGCTGTCCGCCGGAACGTGGGTGGTCTGCGAGCGGTACAGCGATTCGACGCGGGCCTACCAGTGCTGGGGCAGAGGGCTGGACCGCCGCAAGCTGGAAAACCTGCTGAACTGGTGCGCCCTGCCGGAGCCGGATTTGACGTTGTGGCTCGATCTGCCGCCCGAAGAGGCGCTGCGCCGAAGGTCCGAAAGGGGCGGCGGCGACCGCATCGAAAGCGAGCAGCGCGATTTCCACCGCCGTGTAGCGCGCGGTTTTCGCGATCTCGCCGGCGAATACGGCCACCGCTTTGTTCGGATCGACGCTGGGGGGGCGAAGGCGCAGACTCAGCTTGAAATTCAGGACGCCCTGCGGGAGCGCGGAATCCTATGAGCTCCTTGGAACAGCTCCTTCAGAACAATGAACACTGGCTTGACCTGCTCCGCTTCATAAAAAGCGGCTCTGTGCCCGGATCGATGGGGATCGTGATGCACGTGCCCTGGCAGCGCGAAACGGCACTTTTGCTGGCGCGTCATGTCCTCTGCGAAACGGGAACGGCCTGCGGAGCCTGCAAATCATGCCGTTCTTGGGTGGAAGACGAGCATCCCGACCTGCTGACGGCCGGTGAACCCGACGTTCCGGCGCCGGTGGAGGAGTGTCGGGCAAAGGCCTCGGATCTCAGCTTGTCGCCGGTCGTGGCTCCTGTGAGGCTTCTGGTGTTCTACGCTCCGGAAAAAATGAGCCCCGGCGCGGTGAACAGCCTCTTGAAAATCACCGAAGAACCACCGCCTCACGGCCACATTCTCTACATGATGAACAAAGCCGACATCCTTCCCACTTTGCGAAGCCGCCTCTGGATGTTATCATTTAACATTGAAGAGGAGATCGCGCCGCTGTGTCCGCCGTCGAAGCCGTCTGAGTGGCTGGAATGGCTGCGCGCCAACGATAAAAAAGACGCTCAGGACTGGTATGCCATGGCTCACGGCTATGCCGCCTGGCTTTGCGGACAAGGCCGATTGGAGCGCGCGGGAATGCTGCGTCAGCTCGCCGAGACCGCAATGACCACACACCTCTCTTCGGCAATGTGGTCAGATCTTCTATTTCTTTTCCTGAGAGAGGAGTATTCCTTTGAGAATGTATTTGACGATTTTTGGCAAGCCACGCTACCTGGGATCCGTGGAAGTCGATGACGAGCTTGCGCTCGAAAAGGGCGCACGGCTGCTCATCGAGAGTTCCCGCGGCGTAGAAACGGCCGTCGTGGCCGGCGAGCTTACCGAAAAGCAGGAAACTCTGTACCGCTCCATCGACAATCATCAGGACGGACAGCCCAATGCCGATGCCGGACTGAGAAAGGTGACGCTGATCCGCCTTGCCGAAGCGGAAGACCTTCGCCGCGACGAAAACAACAGAATCGACGAGGATCAGGTTCTGGTCAAGGCCCGTGAGGTTTTGTGCCGACATGCCCTGAACATGAAACTCGTCGACGTGGAGTACATGAACGACAGAAAGAAACTGTTTTTGTATTTCACTTCCGAACAGCGTGTGGATTTCCGCGCCTACGTCCGAGATCTGGCCCGGGAGTTTAAAACGCGCATCGAACTGCGCCAGATCGGCGTGCGCGACGAGGCCAAAGTCGTCAAGGGACTGGGCGCGTGCGGCAGAGTGTGCTGCTGCAGCTATTGGCTTCAGCGCTTTATGCCCATCGGCATTAAAATGGTGAAGGAGCAGAACCTTGCGCTCAACCCGGCGAAAATTTCCGGACTCTGCGGCCGGTTGATGTGCTGCATGAGCTTTGAACAGGGAAACTACCACGAACTTTGGAAGGGACTTCCGTCGCACGGCGCGAAAATCAAGACGGCCGACGGCACTTGGGTGCTGTCGGGCGTTGATCTGGCCACGGGAACCTGCAGCATCCACGGTCCCATGAAGACCGTAAACATTCCCGTGAAGATGTATCCTTTGTTCAAGGAAACGCTCCTTTCGGGCAAAGAATGGAGCAACGAAGAGCATCATCTCGACGAGAAAGGCCTTCCGCTGGCGCCCGACGACTGTACCGAGAGATGCGCCTGTCCGGGAAGCTGCGGCCTCTGTTCCAGTGCGCCCGAAATGGCCGTGGAGGGGAGAAACGCGGCCGCTCCTCGAGAGAAGAGCGCCGAAGTCCGCAATGAGGCTCAAGTGCCCGGCAGATCTTGCCGTGGAGCGCGAGGCGACGCAGAAAATTTGCCGCCCAGAAGGAAAAATCGACGGCCGCAGAGGTCCGGCGCTCGAGGCGATAAAAATTCTCCCGCGCCCCGGCAGAACCAAAAGGACGGTGCCGCTCAGGCCTCAGCTCGACAGGGCAAGGAAACAGCTGCCAACGCTTCCTCGATGACCTCTCGTCGAGGCGCGCCCGAAGGAAGCTCCAGGAAAAACTTTAGATTCCGGAGATCCTCCAGGCCGAGGGGACGACGAACGTCTGACGGAAAAGCGCCTGAAACGGCCAAGGCCACGGTTGACAGCGCGAAAGGGCAGCGCTGACCATGTCCCTTTTCGACAAACTGAAAGAAAAGCTCAGCGGCGTCCGCAGACGATGGAGCGCGGGAATTGTTGGACTCTTTTCCGGCGGCATCGACGAAGACTTTTGGAACGATCTCGAAGACCTTTTGATCGCCGGCGACGTGGGACTGGAAACCACCGAATCGCTTCTTGAGGAGATGCGCGGCTATTACCGGACGTCTCGATGCAGCGGCGAAGAGCTGCTGGACCATTTTCGCAAAACTTTGATCCAGCGGCTTCAGCAGGTTCCCAGAATGGGTGAACCGCTGCAGTGCGGCGAGAAAGGCCTCTCGGTAATCCTGCTTGTGGGCGTCAACGGAAGCGGAAAAACGACAACGGCAGGCAAACTGGCCTGGCTGTATCAAAATCAGAATAAAAAAGTCATGCTGGCTGCCGCCGATACCTTCAGAGCTGCGGCTATCGAACAGCTTCAGGTGTGGGGCGAACGTGCCGGAATCAGAGTGGTGGCCCAGAAGCAGGGCAGCGACTCGGCTGCCGTCGTCTACGATGCCATCAGCGCCGCGAAATCTTCGGGAACCGACGTGCTTATCGTGGACACTGCCGGACGTTTGCAGTCCAAGCACAATTTGATGGAAGAGCTGAACAAAATTTACAGAGTCGTCAAGCGCGAGGCTGGGGGCGACTGCATCGAGAGCATCATCGTCCTCGATTCCGTGACTGGGCAGAACGCCTACCGACAAGCCGAGCTTTTCAACGAAGTTGCCGACTTGACAGGCGTTATCCTCGCGAAATACGATAACACTGCCAAGGGCGGCATCGTGATTTCCATCGCCGACAAATTGAAGCTGCCCATTCGCTACGTGGGTTTGGGTGAAACGGCAGAAGATCTGAAGCTCTTTAACGCCGAAGAATTCGTCAACGCGTTGTTTGACGGCGCAAAAAACGAAAATCGGGCATAAAAACACAGTGGAGGCTCGCAGAAGATGATACCCCGTTATGAAACCAAGGAAATGAAGGACATCTGGTCGCTTGAAAACCAGTATCGAAGCTGGGAGATTGTCGAATTGGCCGTGTGCCACGCGTGGGCAAAGGATGGCGTCATCCCCCCAGAAGCCATGAAGAAAATCGACGAGCGCAGCGGCTTCGACGTCGACGAAATCGCGAAGATCGAAGCGGAAGTCAAACACGACATGATCGCCTTCGACACGAGCATGGCCAATCACGTCGGCCCCGAAGGACGTTACATTCACCTCGGCCTGACCAGCAGCGACGTGGAGGACACCGCCAGCGCCCTTCGTCTTCGCCAGTCGCTTGATCTCGTCTTGAAAGAGCTCGACGTCTTCATGAAAGACGTCAAAAAGCAGGCTGACCGCTATAAATACACGCCCTGCGTGGGACGCAGCCATGGCGTCCACGCCGAACCCATTACCTTCGGTCTGAAAATCCTCAACTGGTATTCCGAGTTGCTGCGCGACCGCCGGCGCCTTGAATTTGCCCGCGAAGAGATCTCCTACGGCAAAATTTCGGGCGCCGTGGGAACGTACGCCCATTGCCCGCCTCACATCGAGGCGGCCGTCTGCCAGGAGTTGGGGCTGAAGCCCGACCCCGTTTCGACGCAGATCATCCAGAGAGACCGCCATTCGGTGGTCATCTTCGCCCTGTCAAGCCTTGGCGCCGCCATGGATCGCATCGCCACTGAAATCCGCCACCTCCAGCGCACCGAAGTGCGCGAGGCTCTGGAGCCCTTCAGCAAGAAACAGAAAGGTTCTTCGGCCATGCCCCACAAGCGCAATCCCATTCAGTGCGAGAAAATCTGCGGCATGGCGCGTATGCTTCGTTCCTATACGGTGATTGCCCAAGAAAACGTTGCCCTTTGGCACGAACGGGACATCAGCCATTCCTGTACCGAGCGCATCATTTGGCCCGATGCCTTTACGCTGTGTCATTATATGCTTCGCACTCTAGGACGGGTCGTCAGAGGTTTGGACGTCTCCGAAGAACAGATGCAAAAGAACCTCGACATGACGGGAGGGCTGGTGTACAGCCAGAGAGTCCTTCTCCAGCTGGTGGAGAAGTTCAACATGCGCCGCGAGGATGCCTATCTGGCCGTGCAGCGCAACGCCATGAAAACCTGGAATGGCGAAGGGCACTTCCTCGATCTCCTGTCGGAGGACGAGTTGATCAAAGGCAAAATTAGCAGAGACGACTTGGCGCAGCTCTTTACAAACGACTATTATTTCCGCTTTGTCGACAGCATTTTTGCCCGGTTTGAATGACCGGATCACAGCTTAATTGGAGGGATCAGTTATGGAAAGTCTGTTCAGCAACAGCCGTCTGCCCGATAGAAATCTCGCTCTGGAATTCTGCCGCGGAACCGAAGCTGCGGCCATGAGCGCCGGACGCCTCATGGGACGTGGCGACAAAAACGCCGCCGACGGTGCCGCCGTCAACGCCATGCGCTTTATGCTCAACACCGTCGATATGGATGGCCGAGTGGTCATCGGCGAGGGCGAAAAGGACAAGGCACCCATGCTGTACAACGGCGAACGCCTCGGAACGGGTAAAAACGTCGAGGTGGACATTGCCGTCGATCCCATCGACGGCACCCGTTTGACGGCTTTGGGAATCAGCGGGGCCATCAGCGTCGTGGCCGGCGCGCCTCGTGGAGCCATGTTCAATCCCAAAACGGTGTTCTACATGAACAAGCTTGTGGTTGGTCCCGAAGCTCGCGACGTCATCGACATCGAAGCGCCCGTGGCTGAAAACATCCGCCGGGTGGCCACAGCGCGTCACAAAGCGCCGGAAGACATTACGGTGGTGGTGTTGGATCGTCCGCGCCACGAGAAATTGATTTCCGAGATCAGAGAGGTTGGGGCTCGGATCAAGCTCATTCCCGACGGCGATATCGCCGGAGCCCTTCTGACCTGCAAATTTGAACGCGGTGCCGACATTCTGATGGGAATCGGCGGCACTCCCGAAGCGGTGATCACTGCCTGTGCCATTAAATCCATGGGCGGCGGCATGCAGGGAAAACTCTGGGTCCGCGACGACGAAGAGCGCCGGAGGGCCCTTGACGCCGGCGTGGATCTCAATGCCGTGCTGACGATCAATGACCTGGTGACAGGCGACGACGTGTTCTTTGCCGCTACAGGCATTACCGACGGCGATTTCCTCAAGGGCGTTCGCTACGAAGGCTCTCGAATTCATACCAGCTCTCTGGTGATGCGCTCCAAGAGCGGAACTGTCCGCTATATCGACGCCGTTCACAGCGTTGAGAAACTGAACAAAATCGCCGGAATCAAATATTGACGACAAGAAGGCCCCTCAACGTTTTTTCGTTGCGGGGCCTTTTGCGTTAAAATCGTCGAAACGGCGCTTTTTTGCAAAAATATCTGCAAATTTTGGCAAGCGGTGGTGTTTTTTTTGCTCTAATACGTGTATAATAAATCGGATTATAGAAGTGTTGCGCCCTTGAACACTGCATCACCGTAAGATCCGAAAGAGAGAATGCGCAGACTTTTTGCGTTAAGGAGCTGGTGAGAGAGATTGAATCAAATTGACAAGAAAAATACCCGCAGGTTTTTTTGGTTCCTGATGGGGGCAATGATGTTTGTAACGGCTGGAGTTGTGTCTCTCGCCCTGAACAAGGCCGAGGAGGCTCCTGAAGTTCCCGAAATAAAAAACAACTTTTCTTTGAGGCGCTTTTTCCCGTCGCTGAAGGTGAAAATGGCCCTGGCGCAGGGAACTTTTTTGAGAGAAAGAACCGCAGACGTGCCTTTTATCGTGCAGGACAGCGACCTGCTGCCCCAAAAACCCGAATTTGAGAGAGGAGGGCTTTTCTTCGAAGAGGTCCTTCCCGATGAGGCGCCGGTGGACGGCTTTCAATCGGATAGCCTTGTGCCCATTGACTTTCCTCCTTCCTTCGACGAGCCTCTCCCTATTCGCAATCCTTTGAAAACATTGTCTTTATCTGACGTCAGCCGGCAAAAGGCCGACGAACTGACCGTCATTGAGAGGCTTGCCGGAGAAGATAGCGAAGCTTCCGGCGAAGACCCTGACGAACGCCCGTGGGTGGAGCACACCGTGGGACAGGGCGAACTCATGAATGCGATTTCTCGCAAATATGGCATTCCCATTGCCGACATCTGCAGAGCCAACGGAATTAAAAACGCCAACCGTCTTGCTTTGGGACAAGTGTTGCTTATTCCTCGCAGCGTTGACCTCGTGGACGACGTTTTGGAAGAGCTGAAATCCCGTGCTGCAGCGAAAGCCGCCGCCCGTCAGGTCGCCAATCCCGTCAGCTACACGGAGTACAGCGTCAAGAATGGCGACTCGCTGTGGCAGATTGCCACGGCCTATAAACTGAGCATCGACACACTATACAGCGCTAACGCCATGCGCAATCCTGACAAATTGAAGCCAGGAATGCTCCTTCGCATTCCCAATCAGGACGGCCTCATCGTCAAAATCACAAAAGGGCAGACCATTGCCGGACTGGCAAAAAAATATGACGTTTCCGAAAAGGCCATACGCATGGCCAACCATCTGGAAGGCAATAAAAATCTCGTCATAGGCGAGGAGATCTTCCTTCCCGGCGCCAGCCAGTCGGTCAGTGTCTATCGCGGCAGCGCCGGCAGCGGCGGTGTGACGCGCAATGCTCCCCAAGTGGCGAACAATGCCCGCGATGCGGCGTCCAAAAGGTTTTCATGGCCCGTCAGCGGCCGCATTTCAAGCCCCTTCGGCTGGAGAACCCACCCCATCAAAAAGGCGCGAATTTTCCACACGGGCCTTGACATCAGAGCGCCGAGAAACACGCCCATCCGCGCAGCGCAAAGTGGCCAAGTCGTTTTCGCGGGCTGGATGAGCGGTTACGGCCGATCGGTCATTATCCGCCACGACCGCGTTTACACCACGCTCTACGCCCATGCCCAGACGCTGAAGGTGAAAAAAGGCATGTACGTCAAGAAGGGGACGGTCATTGCGGCCGTCGGTTCGAGCGGGCGCGCGACGGGGCCTCACGTGCACTTTGAAGTGAGGCGCAACGGTAAACCTGCCAACCCCATTCGCTATTTACGGTAATTTCTTTATGAGGTGAACAGACATGAAAAAGACATTTTTTGCGCTGCTGGCGGGAGTCGCCTTCTGCAGCGCCGCTTTTGCAAACGCCGATGGCGAGAGCCTTTCGACGGAACAGCTCGATAGGATCGAGAAAACAGTTTACGGTTCCGTCCACACAGGTGGAATGCTGTCGAGGCTCGACGACATCGAGAAGGATCTCTACGGCTCGGAACTGCAGGGCACCCTGCTGGAACGGCAGTCGGCCCACGTCGATTTCATCGAAAACGGATCCAACGGCCAGCCCTCTCTGCTTTTCAAAACCAGCGTGGCGGAGTGGGGACTGGAGATTCCCAACAATGCCGCTCAACCTCTCGTTGACCGCGTTCCTCTGATCGAAAAGAAACTGGAGGCTAGCGCGCTTGACAGCAGGCCCTTGGCCATGCGCATCGAACGCGCGTTGGGGAAAATCGTGTCGGACCCCGTTACGGCCGACGTCACTGAAGTTCCCGTCGGCACAGTGGCGCGCCTTCAGCTCATGGAGACGCTGAAGCCCGCGAAGACCAAAAAGGGCGATGTTGTCCTGTTCCGCGCAACCCATAACATCATCGTCAATAATGCGCTGGTCGTGCCCGTGGGCGCACCGGCCGAAGGCGTTGTCCTCTCGGTGAAAAAGCCCGGCGCTTTCGGACGCCCTTCGCAGATCAAAATCGCCGTAAAGTCGCTGAAAACTTTGGGCGGCGCGACACTGCCCCTGACGCAGGGCGAAGCTTCGAAAAAAGCCACGGAATTTGAAGCCAGCTATGCGGCGGCGGCAGGTACCAGTTTGGTGGGTGCCATGGTACTGGGACCCGTCGGACTGGTCAGCGGATTCTTTATCCGCGGCAATGCCAAGGACGTTCCTGCGGGATCCATCATGTACGCCGAGACCGAAAAGGCCGTCAGTGTCCCCGCTTATCCCATTCCTGACTCCTTGAAGGCCCATGCATCGGAAAAACAGTACGTCGATCTCATCGAAGGCAAGAAAGTGGACAGTGTTTCGATGACCGACGGCCAAGAGAAGCTGGAGAAAAACTCAAAAGACGCTTCACGTAAAAAGTCTGAAATAGACAGCCTTTAAGGGGCCGCAGTGCTGAACAGAGAAGTGCCGCAGCTGCGACGCGCTCTTAAAATCTTGGGCGCTGTCGGGATGATGGGGCTTGCAGTATTATGGCTGAGTGCCCTGAAGAAGGACAGCAATCTGACTGCTCCGCCAGCTCCGAGCAAGGCCGGCTGGGAATTTCGTCAGGTGAGCGCCCGCAGAGAGTTGGGAAAAGACCTGTGGATCATCAACTCCGATGTCGTTGTCCATGGCTTCCCCGTTGAAGAGATGACAGGGATTTCGACGCGCATCGACGGTCCTGCAGGCCTACGCACCATCAACGCTGAAACGGGAGAATACGACGACGGCAAAAAGACCCTTGTGCTTGAAAACGCGACGGGGCAGTGGTTTCGCGAAGACTATTTATGGAACTGGAAAACACGCAAGGCGCACTGGGCAGTGTCCGATGACCTGTGGACCTTTCCCGAAGGCCTGACCGCCAGCTGCGATATTTATTCTTTTGAGTGTCGCAGCGCAGTTATGAAAGAACAGAATGAAATTCATGTGGAAAACGGACGAATCCAATGGTGGAACTGATGAAAAAAATTTTGACTCCCATGCTTCTGTCCCTGACGCTGTGCTGCGCCCTTTTTTTCACCGAAGGGCGCAGTGCTGTTGTTCAGCCCGAGGCTTCAAAAGAGCGGGCCATCAGCCGCCCTCTCACGATCGAAGCCGATTCCATCAGCTACGACGAGCGTCAGAATCAGGCCGTCGCCGAAGGCCATGCCGCGCTGTACTATATGGATCTGACGCTGTATGCCGATCGGCTTGAGGTCGAAACGGACAGCAACGTCGCCAAGGCGTACGCTGCCGAAGGCAAGCAGATCGTCATCACGCAGAATGGCGTTCAGACGCTGAAGGGCCGTTTCCTTGAATACCAACTGAAGGACGCAGCGGGAGCGCTTGAGAACGCTGAAGGCGTAACACCGGTGCCGCGAGGCAATCTGTATATCAAAAGTGAGAGCGTGGATTTGGCCGACGCGAAATCGGCACACGAGAAAAAATGGCTCCACGGAAAATATTTGAAGAACAGCGAGCCTGACGATCTGATTGCCCGATGGAATGGCGTTTCCTACACCACCTGTCGTCAAGAGGAACCCCATTATCGTCTGAAATCGAAAAAAGCCGTCATGGTTCCCAACCAATACATGATTTTGTACAGGCCACGGATTTATGCGGGCGGGACCTACGTGATGACAGCGCCGTTTAACGTTGTTGTCCATTCGAAGAAAAAGAAAAGCGGCGTCGTCACTTTCAGGCCCGATTTTGACGACGATAAAAGATACGGCCTGACAGCCAGTTCACGTCTCGCGTGGAAAAACGGCATGGCCGATTTGAAGGCTTCCTATTGGTCGCGGGGTATCTTTGAGTACGATGCCCGTCTCGATCAGAAAATCACCGATTGGCTGTCCCTATACGCCGCAACGGAGCGGAGCTATGACGACGACCTTCACGAAACTTGCGAGCGTCCCCAGTGGGGCGCCACGTTGTCCTATGGAGGATGGAAACTCGATGCCGGCTGGTCGGAGCGCGAAAAACGCTCTGTCGTAAAAAAACCGGGACAAGAACCCTATGAGACGACGCTGTGGCGGAAAAACGACATCAACGTGACGTCACCTTGGCTTGGCATTCATACTGGCGTTCTGTCGCAATACCTGCGCGCCAAGGGCAATTACGGTAGCTATCAGGAGACGGGGGGCAATCTGAAGGGCCACGGAGATTTTATAGACCGCTACGGCTGGGGCGCGGAGTACTACACTGATTTGCCTTTCCGTTTGGGAGCGTGGACGCTTTCGCCGTTCCTCAAGGGCGACTACTGGAACTATGGTTACAAAAATGACGCGCACAACCGCCAGATTATCTTCAGTATGACCTGCGGCATCACGGCAAGCTGCGGCGCCTTCGAGCTTGGTTCGGCCTTCACCCAGCAGCGGGTATCGGGACATTCGGCTTTCAGAAGAGGTTGGGATGCCAAGTCGGACACCGACACCTTTTATCAGCGCATGGGCTTTAAAGTCGGCAAGGATTTGACACTCTCCGTGCAGGGAATTTGGGACATGACGGGGAGGAAAAACGAGCTGACGTCAGTGGGCTACATTCTGTCCTATGACAACAACTGCTGCACCCGCTGGACTTTGACGTGCAATGACGACGTGACGGACAAGAACAAAAACGACTGGTTCACTCTGTCCTTTGCGATCACCGCCTTCCCCGACGCCCGACTTGACGTGGGCGATCATTCTCTGGACAATCCTTTCGGCCGTCCGGGCGGACTTCCGAAGAGAAAACGCCGTTTGCACGAAACGCTTATGGAGCGCCAGGGCACTGAGCAAGCGGAAGCCGATGAAATTCAATTCCCCGTCTTCGACATCTGAGACCTGCGGAATAAACAAAGCGAGCCTGCTTTTCTCAAAATGCGGGAAAAGCAGGCTCGCTTTATCATCTTTACCTATCTGAAAATTCTGTGCCCATGTTCTCGGTGAAGAGGCGGCCGAGCGGCAGGACTTCTTTGAAATTGAGTTCCTTTCTGTTCTGCCCGAGGTTGCCATAACGCGCTCAGCGGCGGCCCATCCTGCGAGAAAAAATTCCACAAATGTCGGAGAGTAGGCTATAATACAGGAGTTCCGTCTCATTCACGTGGCTGTTTCACGGCCTTCTTGATCTTATTTTATGCTGATTTTCAAAATTTTCATCTTTCTGATGCCCATGGGAACTTTTGCGGCCACTTCGTCTCCCACTCTTCGATTCATCAGGGCGCGTCCAACGGGGCTGTCCGAAGAGATCTGGCCGTTGTCGGGATCCGATTCTCCTGAACCGACGATAGAGTAGACGAATTCTTTTTTGTGAGTCAAATCCTGAATCGTTACCGTGGTGCCGGGGGAAACGTGGGAGTTGTCGAGCCGTGACTTATCGATGATTTTGACTCGGGACAGCTGATACTCCAAAGTCTGGATTTTGCCTTCCAGCTTTGCCTGCTCGTCTTTTGCCGCCGCGTATTCAGCGTTCTCGCTCAAGTCTCCGAAAGAACGGGCCTCTTCGATGCGGCGGGCGATTTTGTAGCGCTCCTCGCTTCTCAGCTGTTTTAATTCGTTCGTGAGCTTGTCGTAACCTTCCTGCGTCATTTCGACAAAGTCATCGTTATGTTTGCGTTCAGCCACTTGTTATGAACCTCCCAAAAATATTATGTTTGAAATGCGCTTTATAAGTACTTATTCTAGCAAAAATTATTAACCTTTGCGAGCTTTGCCGCAAAAAATTCAAGATAAGGAATGTTGAAATGAAAAACAATGATGTAAAAACAGAGACATCTCAGGCAAAAATGCCGCCGTCACAGCGCAAAACTGCGGGAACATCGCGTACCGCCAGGACTTCGAGAACAGCTGCCACCAAGCCTGCCGCTTCCGCCAGAAGGCCGTCGACAGCAGTGAAAAAAACTGCGCCGCGCAAGAAGAGAAGTTCATCTTCCGAGACGTCGACCTTGAAGTTTATCCCGCTGGGAGGCCTCGGAGAGATCGGCAAGAACATGTATGCCATTGAGTACGGCAGCGACATTATCGTCATCGACGCCGGCCTGAAATTTCCCGACGAGGAGATGCTGGGCATTGACTATGTCATTCCCGACATCAGTTATCTCGAAAAGAACAAGTCGAAGGTGCGCGGCATCCTGATCACCCACGGCCACGAGGATCATATCGGCGCGCTGCCCTTCGTGCTTTCCAAGCTCAACGTGCCCGTTTACAGTGCCAAACTGACGCTCGGCATGATTGAAGCGAAGCTGCAGGAAGCGCTTCCGCACTTCAAGCCTCAGCTGGTGGAAGTGAAAGCCGGCGAGAGCGTGTCGCTCGGCGCCTTCAAGGTGAGCTTTATTTCGGTTTGCCATTCCATACCCGACGCCCTTGCCGTGGCCGTCCATACGCCGCTAGGGGCCATCGTCCATACGGGCGACTTCAAAATCGATCCTACGCCTGTCGACGACCACGTCACGGACTATGCCGCTTTTTCCGAACTGGGCAAAAAGGGCGTATTGATGCTGACTTCCGATTCCACCAACGCCGAGCGCGAAGGGTTTACGCGCTCGGAAAGGTCGCTCATCGGCGCCATCGACAATCTCCTGAGGACGTACCGAAACAGGCGCATCATCATCTCCGCCTTCGCCAGCAATCTGAACAGAGTTCAGCTGGTGCTCGATGCCGCCGCGCGTTTCAACCGCAAGGTGGTCTTTGCGGGACGGAGCATGGTCAACAACGTGGATCTGGCCATCCGCCTGGGCTATATTCACGCCGAGGCGGGCGTCATCGTGCCGCTCAACGAAATGGATTCCCACACCGATTCGCATCTGCTGATCATGACGACGGGGAGCCAGGGCGAGCCCTTTTCCGGCCTCGTGCTGATGAGCAAAGGCGTTCACCATCGCGTCAAGCTCAATAACAAGGACGTGGTGGCGCTTTTCGCCAATCCCATTCCCGGCAACGAGAGGTTGGTGAGCAACACCATCGACAGGCTTTTCGAGCTGGGTTGCGAAGTGCTTTACGGCAGAGAGGCCGGACTTCACGTGTCTGGGCACGCTTCGCGCGAAGAGCTGAAGATGCTTTTGAGCATGGTCAAGCCCAAGTACTTTGTGCCCGTCCACGGCGAATATCGAATGCAGATTCGCCATGCCCAGCTTGCCGAGCAAGTGGGGATCTCTTCGAAAAACATCTTCATCATGAAAAACGGCGACGTCCTGTCGATCACGAAGAATGCGGCTTCCTTGAAGACCAAAGTGGATGCCGGCGCCGTACTGGTTGACGGCATGGCTCTGGGAGAAAAGGAGGGATCCATCCTCAAAGAGAGGCAGGAACTTTCCGAGGACGGCGTGCTTGCCGTCGCTGTGACGCTCGACAAAAAGGGAAAGCTTTTGGGCGAGCCGCTCTTCGAGAGCTACGGGCAGATCCATTTCCGTGACGCCGCCAGTATGCGCGCTGAGTTTTCCGATGCGGTGCGCAAGGCGTTGAAGCGCACGGGAGAAGAAAATGACGAACTGCTGAAAAGACAGATTTCGATGCGCTGCAAAGAGCTGCTCAGAAAGTATATGCGCAGCGCTTCGGCAGTTTTGACGCTCATCAGCCACACGGACTGATCTGCGCTTTTTGAGAACGGAGCGAATCAAGGGATGTCGGAATTTTTTTCCACTGTTGTTCAGGGACTGCTTCAAGGGGTGACGGAGTTTCTTCCCGTCAGCAGTTCGGCTCATCTGGCGATTTACCAGCACGTGACGTCAGCGAAAGGCGCCGGACTTTTTTTCGACCTCATCCTTCACGTGTCCACGCTCTGCGCCACGCTTGTTTATTTCAGAAAGGACATTGTCAGGCTCCTGATGGAGTTTTTGGGCGGCTTCGGAAGTTCAGCGGTGCCTAAAGCGGAGGGGTGGTATTTTGGTTGGTCCGTTATCGTAGGATCGGTGCCCACGGCATTGATAGGCCTGCTGGTGGAACCTCTCGTGCAGAGCGCCGGGACTTCTATGCGCTTTGTGGGCGCGGCGCTGCTCATGACCAGCGCCCTGTTGATGAGCTTGAATTTTATCCCTAGAGGATCCGCGAAGATATGTATCACCATCGGCCTTGTGGTCGGCGTCGCTCAAGGCCTTGCCGTCTTCCCCGGAATTTCCCGTTCCGGAGCCACATTGGCAGCCGGCCTGCTCTGCGGCCTCAGCGCCGCAGAGGCCTTCCGCTTTTCTTTCCTGCTGTCGCTGCCTGCCATCGCCGGAGCGACTTTGCTAGAAATGCGCCACGCCGGTGCCTTAGTTGGCCTTCCTTCGGGCAGCGCCGCGGCGGTCGCTGTGGCTTTCGTCGCCGGTCTGCTGTCGCTTTATGTGCTGCACCGCACCGTGATTTCCGGTAAGTGGAAAATCTTTTCTTTCTACTGCGCGACGCTGGGGCTAACCGCCCTGCTGTGGCTGTAAGATGAGAAAAGACGTACGGATTGTCCTCGCTTCTGCAAGCCCTCGTCGCAGAGAAATCCTTTCCCAGTTGGGCTGGAAATTCCAAGTGGTTCCCGCTGACGTGGTCGAGACGAGGCGTGACGGCGAAGATCCTGCATCGTTGGTGAAGCGCCTGTCGAAGCTAAAGGGCGCCGATGTTTTCAAGCGCTGTCCCGACGCGATGGTGGTGGCGTCGGACACGGTGGTCTGTTGCGACGGGAAGATCTACGGAAAGCCCAAAGACGATGACGAGGCGCTGTCCATGCTTCAAAGCCTTGTTGGCCGCAACCATGAAGTTTTTTCCGGATTGGCGCTCTTTTGGGGCGGCCGTGTGCTGTGCGACTGTGATTGTACTGAGGTGACCTTCCGCCATGCCGATGACGAAACGCTGAGAGCCTATGTGGCTACCGGCGAACCGCGCGGCAAGGCCGGCGCCTATGCGATTCAAGGCTGTGGAAGGCTTTTGGTGAAGAGCATTTGGGGAGATTACTCTACGGTCGTCGGACTGCCCGTTGCCCTGCTTGCCGATATGATGGGCGAATTGGGCTTCGCCCCCTTCGATTTGACGGAGGTGTCAACCTTTGAATGATTTTCTGAAAAAAAGAACGGGAGGTTTTGTCTGGCTCGTTCTGTTGGCTCTCGCTCTGGTGCTGTCCTCCTTGGCATGGCGTCTGGCGCAGGAGAGGGCGATGCACTCCACATCGCTTCTTTTCGATCTCATCGAAATTCAGAACCTTTCCGCCGAGTCCAACCAAAATAAATTTGCCAAGCTGATGGAGGCCGGAATTTCCGGTTTCTTCGCCTCCGAATACACCGGCGAAGAACTGGGCAAGGGCGTTCTGCCCAATCTGTCCATCATGCCCGCGCGGTTCTGTCCTCCCGAACTTCGGGCAAAATTTTCAACCGTCGGCGGCACCGTTGTCGTTCTTGACGATCCCATGTCTGCGCCGATGCAGCGTGAGTACCTTTCGAAGCGTTTTGCCGCAGGCGAAAGCGTCGCAGAGGGGCAAACTTTGTATTATCGGATACCGTTGAATTATTCCCAGCTCGAAAAAACAGGCATTCTCCCCGACATCAAATCCATTAAGTATCTGTCCATGGCGGGCGTGCCCATTGTTTATTCGCCTGCGCCGGGCTTTTCCTGCTCCGTGGAGGAAGTGCTTCGGAGCCTCGAGTATCTCTGCTCGAACTTTGCGGGCATCAAGGTGATCTGCCCGTCGGGTGAAGTGGCTGCGGGCTATCCCTATGCGCAGTCGATGGGCGAGTTCGTGAAAGCGCACCATCTGCTTATGGCGCAAGTGGAATTTACGCGGCAGTACGGCTCGGGCGCCCAAGTGCGCAGTGCGTGGCCCAACGTGGTGTCCATGCACGCCGTGGACCGCGAGGAAGTGATGAAGCGCAGCATGGTAAGGCCCATCATGCTGAACCGCCTTTTCCGCGCAGCCAAGGAGCGGGAAATTCGATTGATGATCCTGCGCCTCGACCCGCTGCGATCGGTGGAAACGACCCTCGAGGAGTACTGTGCCGACGTTCGTGCGCTGAGAACGCGCCTCGACAAATCGGGCTTTGCGCGGCGCTGGCCTTTGCCGGCTCCGACGGCGCCCCGTTGGGGAATGCTGCTGTCCGCCGTCGCTCTTCAGATCCTCCTATGGGCTCTGGCGCTGAAATACGCCGAGCGTTATTTCGACGTGGAGCTCCTGGCGCAGCGACGGAATCAGCGGGCTCTGCTGGCGCTTTCAATCCTTCTGGGGATCGCCTCGCCCTTTGTCGCT
This sequence comes from uncultured Synergistaceae bacterium, assembly GCA_964622575.1. Lineage (GTDB taxonomy): Bacteria > Synergistota > Synergistia > Synergistales > Dethiosulfovibrionaceae > Pyramidobacter. Next base: position 75,398 of record CAZUQW010000001.1, read on the forward strand.
ACCATCCCCCGCATGGCCGGCGCGCTGACGGCGGGGCTGCTGGCGACGGAAGCCGCGCTGATGTCCATGGATTACTGGAAAGCGCCGCTGCGCGGATTGGGGCAGGCTTTTCTGCTGACTCTCGGCGGAGGGCTAATCCTGGCGGGATATTTTTCGACGCCCGTCTACATGTACCGCATGAGCACCTTCAGCGGCGTCAAGCTGAGTTTGCTGATGCCTCTCGCTTTGGTTTTGCTCATCGACCTCCATAAAAGAGAGCATCCCGAATCGGCCATGGAGATTTTGTCCAGACCGGCGCTTTGGGGTGAACTGGTTCTCGTCGGCGGAATTTTTCTCGCGGCGCTGATCATGCTGCTTCGCAGCGGCAATTACGGATTTGTCTCCAATGCAGAAATTGCGGCTCGCGATTGGCTGGAGAGCGTTCTCGGCGCGCGCCCGAGGACGAAGGAATTCCTGATCGGCTACCCCGCGCTGATCCTCTGGTATTACCTGAAACAGAACGACCTCTGGGGTCATTGGCGCGAAGCTCTGCGCCTCGCGTCGACGCTGGCCTTCTCGTCGGCGGTGAACAGTTTCTGCCATTTCCATACGCCGCTGACGCTGACGCTCCTGCGCGATTTCAACGGGCTGTGGATCGGCATGATCTTCGGCTTTGCCGTACTGCTTTTTGCGCTGTATTTGGGGCGTCCTCTGTATCGCAAAGTTTCCGAGTACATCCTGAAATGAAAAAGCGGTGGAAAGTCCTTCTCTGCGGCTATTACGGACAGGGGAATTTAGGCGACGAACTTTTGGCTTCGGCGGCCATTTCACTGCTTGAGAAGTGCGGCCTGCACGACGATGAAATGGCCATATTGTCGGGCAAACCTGCCGAAAGCGAAAACTCCCATGGCATCGCCGCTGTCGACCGTTGGAACGTGCGTAGTTTGCTGAAAGCTCTGGCGTCAAGCGAGACTTTGCTTCTGGGCGGCGGCGGAATTTTTCAGGACACTTCCAGCGCGAGAAGTCCTTGGTATTATTGGGGAATTATGCAGGCCGCCCGGCTTTTGGGGTGTCGTCTCTGGGCCGTCGGCCAGTCCATCGGACCGTTGAACCGTCGAGTCAGCCGCCGCCTTGCATCCGGCGCCTTCAGCATGTGCGAGGCCGTCAGCGTTAGAGACCGACGTTCTGCACGTTTCCTCAAGGGGAACTGCATCCTGTCCGACGACCTCGTGCTGTCGCTGCCCGAAAGCGGCGCGGTTTCTTCGCGCGACACGTTCCTGGTCAACTTTCGCCCGACGGCAACGGGACTGGAGCATCGAGCCGCCCAAGCGCTGTCAAAGCTTGAGCTTCCTTCGGGCATGAGGATGGCGGGCGTCGCTCTCGGCAAAGAGGACGCCGCGCTGATAAAAGACCTGGCCGATGCTCACGGGCTTCCGTTGGACGAGGTCTTTACGCCGACGCTTGAGCAGATTGATGACGTTTTCGCCCGTGGCGCCGGGGCTTTCGGCATGAGACTGCATTTCGGCGTTCTCTGCCTTCGTTCGGCCGTTCCCTGCACGTTGGTTCCCTATGCGCCCAAGGTGGAAGATTTTGCACAGCGGTGGGGAGGACAGTTCTGGACCGAAGGCGTGCCCGATTTTCCGCGCGAGTGGCGTCGCTTCGACGAACTTCGGACCGTGCGGTCTCACATTGAAAGCGATTTTCGCGCGTGCTTTGAAAAAGTGCTGGATCCTCGAGTGTGATAAGATAGGCGTGGTCTTTTTCAGCATTGCAAGCTTTGGAGGTGGAACAGTGTGGAAATCCGAATCAGCGGATTAACGAAAATTTTTCCTCCCGGCATTCAGGCACTCAGCGACGTGTATCTCAACGTGCAGGAGGGAGAATTCATCTACCTCATCGGAACGACGGGTTCGGGAAAGACGACGCTGCTGCGGACTTTGACGCGCGAGATTTTGCCCACGCGGGGACAGGTGGTCGTTGACGGTGTCGACTTGCGGCAGCTGGCATCTTCAAGCCTGCCTTACTTCCGCCGCGACGTGGGTGTGGTCTTTCAGGACTATAAACTTTTGCCCAATCTGACGGCGTGGGAAAACGTCGCCTTCGTGCTTGAGGCCTGCGGAGTCCCGCGCTCCGTTGCCGCCGAACGGACTGACGACGTGATCGATAAAGTGGGGCTGTGGAACCGCCAGAACCTGCTGCCCGACCAGCTTTCCGGCGGCGAACAGCAGAGAGTGGCCATCGCGCGTGCCTTTGTCAACGCGCCTCATCTGTTTCTTGCCGACGAGCCCACGGGCAACCTGGATTCTCACACGGCGGAATACGTGATGAAGCTCCTCCTTTCCATTCACTCCGCCGGCACAACGGTGATCGTGTCAACTCACGATCAGCGTCTGGTGGACACCTACCGTCAGCGTGTGGTGGAGCTCCATAGAGGGCGCGTCGTGCGTGACGAAAAAGAGGGGAGGTACAGCCTCAGTGGGGACGAGTAGATACGTTTTTCGCGATACGTGCCGTCTGTTCTGTCGTCATCTGGGACTGAGCCTTCTGACTCTGGCGACGGCGGCGTCGGTCTTTTTTCTCGTGGGCGGAAGCTCGTTGCTGGCGCTGAACATCAGAAAGCTCGCCGTCACCATCCAGAGCGATCTGGTGGTTCAAGCCTTTCTTTCTTCGGAGCAGTCGGTGAACGCCGTTTTGAACCGTCTCCGCGACAACGAGGACATTGCCGAACTCCATTACATCACTCCGCAGGAAGGTCTTGACCGGTTGAGGTCGAAAATGGGCGTCCAGTCCAAGGCCGTCTCGCTATTGGGAAAAAACCCGCTGCCATGGACACTTGAAATCAAAGTCCGCAATGCGGCCATGGTGGCGTCGGTGGTGGATCAGCTTTCCAGAATGCCGGAAATCGACGACATTATGCACTCCGGCGCTTTGGCCGAACGGCTGACGGCCATTTCCACGCTGATTTCAAAGGCGTCTTTCGTCATTACGCTCATCGCCGTTCTCATCAGCGCCCTGGTGTTTTACAACACCGTCCAGATCGGCATCTATTCGCGCCGTCAGGAAATTTCCGTTATGCTGCTGGTGGGGGCTACGCGTTCCTACGTGGCTTCACCCTTTATCCTGCAGGGAATGCTGATGGGCTTTTTCGGCGCGCTGATCTCCATTATCTCGCTGCACTACGGACAGAATTACGTTTTCAGCGCTATGGGCTCCCTGCTGCCCTTTATGGGCCAGCAGCTGAGATGGCGTGAAGTGGTCATGCTTTATGAAATCCTGCTCTGTGCCGGCGTGACCATGGGATGGCTTTGCAGCCTTTTCGCGGTGCACCGCTATATCCGGCGCGCCTCGACGCCGCTGTAGGTGCGGACCATGAACTTTCGCCATTCCTTTGCGCTGTTTTTCTGCGCGCTGTCGGCGACATTGATATTTTCGGGCGTCTCAAGGGGGAACTCCCTGGACGACCAGATCGCGGAACAGCAGAGACAGTTGGCTCTGCTGAACCAACGGGTCAAATACCACAGCCGCGAACTTGCTCAGGCGCAGAAAAAAGAGAAAGGCTACTTGAAAGAACTTTCTTTCTATGACCACAGAGCCAAGCAGACCGAAGAGGAAGTCGCCCTTCTGGACCTGCAGATCAAGAAGAACGAGAACGAACTGCGCTCCGTCGGCGAGAGCATCAAAAGCCGCAATGCCGCCATCGCCGAGCTTCAGGAGGCTCTGGCGGAACGGTGCGTCGCCATCTACAAGTACGGCGGCGCCGCCGACCTCAACGTCCTCCTTTCGGCGCAGGACCTTGCTGAGCTCAACGCCATGACGTACCTGCTCAATCGGTTGAGCCGCGAAGACGAAAAGAACATTACGGCTCTGGAGAACGAAAAAATCGCCCTGAAAAACGACGAACTGAAACTTCAGCAAGTGCGCGACGAGCTGGGACAGCGCTCCATGAAAAGGAAGCGCGACCTCGAAGCCAACAGACAGGCCAGCGCGCAGAGGCGAGAACTTCTTGTCCGCATCGACCGCGAGAAGCAGGTGCATCAAGCGGCCATGCGAGAGAACGAAGAAGCCCAGAGAGAACTTCAGAAGAAAATCGACGATTACATCCGCAGAAAAGCCCTTGAAGCCAAAGAGGCTCAACGGAACGGACAGAAAAAGACAAAGCAGCTTGTTCACCGCGGAAAATTCGACTGGCCCGTGACCAATCACACAGTGGTCAGCCGCTTTGGAACGAGAGTCCATCCGAAATTCAAGACGAAGCGCCAGCACACGGGCATTGACATCGCCTCTCCCCACGGTGCGCCCATCACCACGGCCGGAGCCGGAGAAGTGATTTTTGCCGGCTGGATGCGCGGCTACGGGCAGGTCATCATCATCGACCATGGCAGCGGCTACGCCACAGTGTACGCCCATATGAGCAAAATCCTGGTGGACGACGGCCAAGCCGTCAAAAAAGGCGCTCTCATCGGCAGAGTAGGGCAGACGGGAGTGGCAACAGGGCCACACCTTCACTTCGAAGTACGAGTGAACGGCGTGGCGCGCAACCCGCTGAGCTATCTGTAGGGGAAGCGAGAAGTCTGCGCGGGATTTTCAGATTTGACGCCGAGGAGCGTCACAGCCTTTTGAGGTGACAGAGGAAAGATGAAAAAACTCAGAAAATACCGAGATCTGTTTTTTGGAATCATCATTGGTGTGGCCGTTGTATCGGCAATTCCTGCCGTTTACGCCAGCAAAGGGAGTTTATCGCAGGTGGCGCCCTTTACCACCGATTCATTGTGGCTTCTGAAGCAGGCGCGCATCATCGTCGAAGCCTACCAGGTGGACGCGGCGAGCAAGGATATTTCGGAGAGCGAGATGGTCCACGGCGCCATGCGCGGCATGCTCAGCGCGTGGAAGGATCCCTATACGCGTTTTCTCGATCCCGAGCAACTTGAAGAGGAAAAAACGGCTTTTGAAGGTTCCTTCGGCGGTCTCGGCATCAACATCACCAGCCGCGACGGCAAGATCCTGGTGATCAATCCCATTGAAGGGACGCCTGCCGACAAAGCGGGGCTCCGTCCTCTCGACGAAATCGTCCGCGTCAACGACGACATCGTCATCGGATGGGACCTCGACAAAGTGGTGAAGAAGCTGCGCGGTGATCCCGGAACGAAGGTGACTATCGGGATACGCCGGAAAAACGAGAACAATCTGCTGGATTTCACCATCGTTCGCGACACTATAAAGATCGACACCGTGTCCTCGAAGATGCTCAGTGACGACGTGGGCTACATCAGGCTTCGCCAGTTCATCAAGACCAGTGCGGCCGACATCGGCAAGGCCGTTATCGACCTGAAGAACAAAAAGGCCAAAGGCCTCATCCTCGACCTCAGAAACAACGGCGGCGGCCTGCTTGACGCTGCCTGTGACATCTGCGACCTTTTCATTGACGGCGGACTGATCGTCTCGACCCGCGGCCGCGTCGATTCCGCCAACGAAGAGTATTATGCCCACGAAGGCGTGCTGACCGACCTTCCCCTGGTGGTGCTGATCAACGAAGGCAGCGCCAGCGCGTCGGAAATCGTCTCGGGAGCGTTGCGCGATCGAAACAAAACCCTTCTCGTCGGCGCCAAGAGCTTCGGGAAAGGATCGGTCCAGGTGCTCTTCAATCTGTCCGACGGATCGGGCATGTTCGTCACCACGGCGCGGTACTTTACGCCCAACGGCGTCCGCATCGACCACGTGGGCCTTACGCCTGACATTTTCGTCAAGTCCGTTTGGGACGAAGAAGAGAGCGCAAGCGAAAAGGACGTCGCTGCCAACGACAAGAAAAACGCCCTCGACAAAAATGTCGATGCGTCGAAAAAAGAGGCCTCCGACGCTCAGAAGTCCGAGCGAAAAGACCGTCAGCTGGAAAAAGCCCGCCAAACCGTGCTTCGCCTTGCCGCCGGCGAGAAGCCAGAAAACCTCAAAGATCCTGTCCCTGCGGCGTCTGCCGACGTTGCCGCCGAGGTTCCCGCGCAATCCGAAAAAGGCAATGACGCCGCGGCCTCTCAAAGCCCGACCGTTTCACCCGACGTGAACGTCCCCTCGTCTGACGGCAAAAAGAAGTAACTCCTATGAGAGGAAGACGCGCCTTTTTTCTGGCGTTGCTGGGTTTTGCTGCAGTCTGCGTCGTCACCGCCGCGTTTAACGGCGAAGTGCGCTCAATAAAGGACGGCGAGCTTGCAAGAAACTCCGATACGGGCGCGGACACGACGGTTCAAAGTTCCGTTGCGCGGCGGGAAACTGCGGAATCGGGGGCACCGCTTTCGCCCGACGAGTTGTCCGAGGGAAAGGATCTGGTTGCGCTGTCCCCTGATGTGGCAGAAAACGTGCCCGCACGCCGTGACGAAAAAAGACGCAGACACGCAGCTTCTTGCCCTCTGATTGCCTTGGTTATTGACGACATGGGATATAACTTTGAAATGGCCGAGGAAATCGATGCGTTGGGAGTTTCGGCCACGTGGGCCGTCATTCCCGGTACGCCGCAGTGCGACAAAATCATAACTTTTGCCCAAAAGCGCGGACAGCCCTTTATCCTTCACGTTCCCATGCAGGCCATAAGCGATGCTGACGGCAGTGGCTACGCCGTGGGCGTCGATACGGACGAAAAAAAGATAAGCGCCTACCTGGGAGAACTGTACAAAAAGTATCCGCAAGCCTTGGGCGTGAACAATCACCGAGGTTCCAGAGCCACGTCGGACCGAAAAACCATGCAGCATTTCATGAAAGCGATGTCGTCAAGGCGATGGGGTTTCCTGGACAGCCGTACCATCGGAAAAAGCGTTGCGTATCAGACGGCTGTGGGGTATGATATTCCTGCTGCCCGAAATAACGCTTTCATTGACGGTTCTCCCGATTTGGAGATCATGAAAGCGCAGTTTTCAAAGGCGCTTCGGCATGCCCGGAAACGAGGGACAGCCGTTGCCATCTGCCATGCACGAAAAACGACGCTGCCCTTTCTCGAATATCTGGTCCATGCCGACATCAAGCCCGTCGCCTTTGCGACGCTCGACGAGATTTGGGAAAGACAACGCGCATATCACAAGGAGGAAAAGCAATGAAAGGCAAAATCATTGCCCTGATTGGAGCGCAATGGGGAGATGAAGGCAAAGGACGAGTTGTTGACTCTCTGGGCTCTAAAATAGATCTCTTTGCCCGCTACCAGGGCGGAGCCAACGCCGGTCATACCGTTTACGCCGATGGGGAAAAATACGTATTCCGTCTTCTTCCTTCGGGGATGCTCTATCCCGGAAAAACGTGCGTCATCGGCAACGGCGTCGTGCTCGATCCCGAGCAGCTTTTGAAGGAGCTCGACGACCTCCATTCCAAAGGGAAAGACCGCGCCTGCCTTCGCATCAGCAACTCGGCTCACGTGGTCATGCCCTACCATAAGCTTTTCGACCAGCTTCAGGAGGCCTCTCGCGACGGCGAGCACAAAATCGGAACGACGGGACGTGGCATCGGCCCCTGTTATGTCGATAAATATATGCGCATTGGCATCCGCGTGGAAGACCTTCTTGACGAGAACGTCCTGAGAGAAAAGCTGACCATCGCCCTTGCCGAGAAGAACAGGCTGCTGACAGGCGTCTACGGCAAGGAGCCTCTGGCCTTCGACCCCATTTACCAGCAGGCTCTTCAGTGGGGAAAAAGCCTTGCTCCCTACGTGGCCGACGTCTCGCTCGAAGTGTGGAAGGCCTTGGAGAACGGACAGACCGTGCTCAGCGAGGGCGCCCAGGGGACGCTGCTGGATGTGGACCACGGCACCTATCCCATGGTCACCAGTTCCAATCCCGTCTCGTCGGGCTGCTGCGTTGGCCTTGGCATCGGCATGAAATACGTTGACCGCGTCATTGGCGTGTCGAAGGCTTATCTGACCCGCGTCGGTTCAGGTCCATTCCCGACGGAGGACTTCGGTCCCGAAGGTGAAGAAATTCGCCGTCGCGGCGGCGAGTTCGGTGCCGTCACGGGACGTCCGCGGCGCTGCGGCTGGCTTGACCTCGTAGCGCTCCGCTATGCGGTTCGCGTCAACGGATTGACCTGCCTCGCACTGACGAAGCTCGACATCCTTACGGGCCTGAAAGACATCAAGGTCTGCAATGCCTACAAACTTGGTGACGAGACCATTACGGACTTTCCGACGTCCATTGCCAAGCTTTCAAAGGTGAAGCCCCTGTATACCACCATGCCGGGGTGGAATGAGGACATTTCCGGCGCTCGAAAGTTCGAGGATCTGCCCGAAAATGCCCGAAAATATGTGGAAAACATTGAAGAGGTTACAGGCGTGCCTGTTGTCCTGATCGGCGTTGGCTGTCAACGGGAGCAACTTGTGTTGCGCGGACTGTAGCTGATCTGCCAGGGCGGGGACTCTCCGTGTCACATTGGGAGTTCTCGCCCTTTGCGTACTGAACGCACGTTTGGCGGGACGTTCCCCGCGAGGAGGCTGAAGATTTGAACAAACTGAAATCGAAGATCAGAGAATCTTTACAGTCTGTCGCTCCGATTTCTCTGCTGGTCATCGCTCTGAGCGCCGTGGCCGTGCCCATGCCGGCGGAGCTGGTGATCAACTTTTTGATCGGCACAGTCATGCTGATCGTAGGCATGGGGCTTTTTTCGTTGGGAGCCGACATGGCCATGATGCCCATCGGAGAGGGCGTCGGCCGCCAAATCACGTTGCTCCACAAGCTGATTTTTTCGGTGGCCGTCTGCTTTTTGCTGGGCTTGATCACCACCGTTGCCGAGCCGGATCTGCAGGTTCTTGCGCGCCAGCTCGGCGGCATTCCGCCCATGGTGCTCATTCTGACGGTGGGCGTCGGCGTAGGGCTTTTCCTTGTGGTCGGCATGTTGAGGCCTCTTTTCAAAATTTCGTTGGCCCACGTGCTGTGGGTATGCTACGGAATGGCTTTTCTGCTGTCCGCTTTCACGCCGCTCAAATTTATTCCCGTGGCTTTCGACTCGGGAGGCGTGACGACGGGCCCCATTACCGTGCCTTTTATTATCTCTCTGGGCGTGGGGCTTGCCTCGATGCGCCACGACCAGTCCTCTCAGGAGGACAGCTTCGGCCTGGTGTCGCTGTGCAGCGCGGGACCCATCATTATGGTGCTGCTGCTGGGGATGTTTTTTCACCTCGAAGCTTCGACAGTGCAGCATGTTCCTTCGGAATCGGGCGCTGCAACGTCAGTGGAAATTGCCGGGCACTTCATGGGGGCCATGCCGGACTATTTAATCGAGATTGCCGGGGCGCTCATCCCCGTCATCGCCTTTTTCGTAATCTTCCAGCTTTGTTTTTCTACCTACCGAAAGCGTGACGTGGTCAGAATCAGCGTCGGCGTGGTCTACACGTTTTTGGGACTGGTGTTGTTCCTCACGGGAGTCAACGTGGGATTTATGCCGGCGGGACACTTTATCGGCAAATCCGTTGCCATGTCACCCTATAAATGGCTGCTCATTCCCCTTGGGCTCCTCATCGGCTATTGCGTAGTGGATGCCGAGCCGGCAGTCCACGTGCTGAACAAGCAGGTCGAAGAGATATCGGGGGGCACCATTCCGCGCAGAGCCATGCACATCAGCCTGGCTTGCGGCGTCGGTTGCGCCGTGGCCTTTGCGCTGCTTCGCGCCCTTACGGGACTGTCGATTTTCTGGATGGTCATTCCCGGTTACGCCATTGCTTTGTTGCTGACCTTTTTCGTGCCCTCGGTTTTCACGGGCATTGCCTTCGACTCCGGTGGCGTCGCCAGCGGTCCCATGACCACGGCTTTTCTGCTGCCGCTGGCCATGGGAGCCTGCGAGGGAGTGGGCGGATCAGTGCTTGATGACGCCTTCGGAATTGTCGCCAGCGTCGCCATGACTCCATTGGTTTCCATTCAGCTGCTGGGGCTGCTGTACAACTGGCGACTGAAGACCAAGACGAAACATGCCGTTTCCGAAAGGGAAGACGATAAATTTGCCATTTACGAATATTGCCCAGAGGACTTGATTGCTCATGCTGAATAAAACTCCTGTGATGGAACTGCTCGTGACCATTGTGGATCGCACCAAAGCGGCTCAAGCGCTGAGCTTTTTCAGCGGGAAAGCGGTGACCTTAAGCCTGTTTTCCTGGGGCAGAGGAACTGCCAGTTCGGAGATTATGGACATCCTCGGGATCAGCGAGAGGGCGAAGGTCGTCATCTTAAGCGTTGCTCCGCGACAGTGGGTGCCCGTACTCCTCACTGAAATCGCTGATGCCATGCAGCTTCGCAGCGCAGGACGGGGGATCATCTTTACAGTCCCCTTGGATGCCGTCAATAAAGGGATCCTTTATACCTATGAATCGGCACTGAAGAATAAACAAAACGAGGAGCGCGTCATGTATAAATACAACGAGAAACCCTACGAACTGGTGATTGCCGCCACGGAAAGCGGCATTGCCGACGCAGTTATGGAGCAAGCACAGAAAGCTGGCGCGCGGGGAGGTACCGTTCTCAAGGCACGCGCTCCCGGCGACGAGACGACGGAAAGCTTCTTTGGCTTGAAGCTCTATGATGAAATGGAAATTCTGGCCATTGCCGTGGAACGCGAGAAGAAAAAGGAAATTATGGAGGCCATCGGCAAATTCTTCGACGAAAAATCGCCGGAGAAGAGCTTTATCTTTTCAATTCCCGTGAACGACATTATCGGTATCGGCAGCGATACCAAAACTCCCGGTGCCGAATAGTTTGTGTTGAAGACAAGCAAAGATGAAAGATGACGCCCCGATTTTATCGGGGCGTCATCTTCGTAAAATGCAAGGTCAAATGTAAGCCGCCGGTACGACCGGCGGCTTACATTTGACCTTGCTTAGCGCGCCAGCTTGTACAGCATATACTGGTTGAGACTGACGCCTTCAACGGTAGCTTCGTCTTTCAGTTTTTTATGCAGGCTGCGCGGGATTCGCAGCACAATGCGTCCACTATAGCCGTCAAGCTGCAGCTTCAGCTCTTCCAAGGCGACAGTCGTCCCGTCGTCCATGGCTTTTGCGGCGTTCAAAGACGCCTGTCCTTCTTGAGTCAATTCTTCGGCTGGCTGTGTATTGATTTGCGCTATGCGGCACTGAATATCATCCATTTCAGATTTATTTTTCATCGTGAGGCCTCTCTGTATTTAATATGGGTTCGAGCGTTGATTTCAATGGCTGTGGTAACGATTTCGTTCTTACGCCATCCGAAGATTATGCGGAAAGGTGGCGTTTTGTAGCAATAGAGACTTTTCGTTCCTGCCAGCCTCCGAATATTGCCCGTAAACTCTGAGACTTCGTCAAGAGCGGCATACAGCTTCTTCCGCGATTTTTCATCAAGCTTTTCAAGGTATTTTTGCGGTTACTTTTTAAGGAGTATTTTCATGCTGGCATCACCTTTCGCTGGTAATATAGTATCATATATAGTACTAAAATCAAGGAATGAATGTGCTTTTACAATAGTATAACTAAGGTAGTTCTATTAGTAAGAGTGGACTGAAACGGCTATTGGATCCTTCCTGCGCGTTCTTAACAGAATGCTTGAAACGCTCGTGAAGTATCGCTGCGCAGGGAGTTAAGCGATTCGGGGCAGCAGAACACGTCGCGTACAATAGGGACAATAGGCGAACCGCGTGAGGGAAGAGAGAGCTGGGGGATAATCGGAGTGCAGGAGCAGTCATCATATTCTGTTGGTCACCTGTTGGCCAAAAAAAATCCCGTCCTCGGTTGACCTGAGGACGGGATCGAATTTTCATGGTGGGTGATACAGGGTTCGAACCTGTGACCTCTTCCGTGTGAGGGAAGCGCTCTTCCACTGAGCTAATCACCCGAAGCTTGCAACAAAGGCATTATAAATGTTTTACAGCTTTAATGCAAGCCCCAAAATGAAAAATGATTCTCGACGTCGGAGTTTTTTCTGGCCTCGCTCACGACGGTCGTGAAACAAAGAGAACCCGCGTATTTCTCCATTTTCTCCAAGCAAAAAAAGGAAGGAACTGGTACAATAGATAAGAATTTACAGGAGGAAACCATGGCTCAAGTGCGCGATCTGCAATGGGAAAAGGAGAAGGAACTTTGGCTGGCTCATGCGTCGGGCGACGAGGACGCGCGTGAGCAGCTGATTTTGGCTTACCGTCCTCTTGTCTATTGGATTGCGAAAAAATTTAAAGTCAACGGCAATCGCTTTGCCGATCTTGTTCAAGAAGGGACATTGGCGCTCATTTGGGCAGTTGACAAGTTTGACGTCACTCTGGGCCATCGTTTTACCACCTATGCCTGTTACAGGATCAGAGGGCAGATGCTCAATTACCTTGAGCGCGTGGAAGGCAAGGCTCCCGTCCCAATGGACATCGAACTTGAGGACACCCGTGAATCGGCGGAGTTTCGCGAAGTGGAAGAGCTGCTCATGCTTCGCGAAGGTCTGGCGCAGCTTCCGCCGCGGGAAGCGAAAATCCTCGACGACCTGGTGATCCAATGCCGAAACGCGCGCGAGGTGGCCGAAGAGCTGTCTCTCGACATCAGCCACATTTACCGCTTGAAGAAAAAAGCTCTGGCTCAACTTCGCCAATGGTTTTTACAGGACTCTGCCACTCTTTCGTCCTCCCACGGGATAATAAATTAAAATCCTGTTTTCGGAGGAGCTGCCGATGCTTGATAAACAATTTAGCCGGGTGATCCGTTGGATTCACCGCGCTCAGTCCATGAGCGCCGACGGAAAATACTCCGATGCCATTTTAGATGTGGAATGTGCTCGTGCCGAGTTGGATGATGCCAGGCAGGAGCTTTTGTTGTGCCATCACGGTCTCGAGGCGCAAAGGCGTGGCGGCTCGGAACTGAGGCTTTGCCTTTTGTCGGCGCTTTTCGTCCTGCTTTGCACGGCTTCGCCGCTTCAACGGGACGAGCCTCTGACGGTCGCAAGCCTTCCTGCCGAGGAACCTCCAGCCGTTCGCGCCGCAGAGACTGTTGCAGCGGAAAACGTCGACGCCGAACGTCAATGGGGGGCTGCGTTGAGGTCTACGACGGGAACGGCCGAAAAGCTTATTATCGAAGCCGCGGCGGAGAGACAAGCGCTGAGCTTTTGCGACAGCGGAGGGGATAATGCTCTTTCCCTTCGGCAGAAAAATGACTTTGGCAAAAAGCTTTCTGAGAAAGACGTCTACCGTCTTGTAGAAGTCGGCAGAAGAGCTTTGCAGCACAATAAAAGATCTTTGGCAGTTGAATTCCATTAAATTCGCGATTTTACAGATGGAGGGAACCTATTTTGAAGCTGAACCGATTGATCAGCGGATTGGCGGCACTTCTGTTTTTCTGCGCCGGCGCATGGGCGCAGCCTGTGTCGTCTTTGAAAGTCGAGGGCAACCATGAGGTTGCGGCATCCTACATTCTCCAGAACGTGAGAACACGCGTGGGAGCGGAGCTTGACCGCGAGACGGTGAGAAACGATATTCAGGCCATTTACGATCTCGGCTTTTTCTCCTACGTGGATGCCCAAGTAGAAAGCACGATTGACGGGCTTGTTCTGACCTATCTGGTCACTGAAAACCCCGTGATCAAGGACATTCGCTTTCGGGGCAACACAGTCTACAAAGAGGAGAAACTGAAGAAACTGTTGTTCACTCAGCCGGGCATGACTTTTAATCGCATTTTTTTCAGGAACGATATCCAGCGTCTCAGAGAAAAATTTCAGGCCGACGGTTACGTCATGACCCGCGTGCAGGACGTGCAAGTGGAGGATGGCGTGGTGGTGGTCTCCATTGTGGAGCCACGGATCAACGACATTATCATTCAGGGCAACAAACGCACAAAGACCTATGTGATCCGCCGAAACATCCCCCTGAAAGACGGCGACCTCTTCAATTCCACGCTGCTGCGCCATTCCATCACGAAACTTCGCAACCTCGGTTTCTTCGAGGACGTCAACGTGGGCTTCGAGCCTGTGGAAGGCCGCGACGACGTGGACATCATACTCACCGTTCAGGAAAAACGCAGCGCAAGCTTGGTCTTCTCGGTGAGCTACGGCTCCAGCAGCGGTTTCGGCGGCGGCGTGTCCTTCCGCGAGAGCAATCTGAACGGCAGAGCTCAGGTTTTTGAGGCGGGGTTTGACGTAGGCGACTATAAAAACTACTGGATCTCCCTGTCCGATCCCTACATGGACCGGAAAACTTTTTCCTGGAAAATCGGCGCCTATCAGCGCGAGGACGACGATCTAACTTACCGTTACACAAAAAACAAACAACCCCGCGAAGATGTTTTTGAATATGACGAAAAGCGTCTGGGCGGTTACGTCGGCTTCGGCAGGAAGTTCGGCAAGAGCGAAATGTACAGCTGGTACCTCACGACGGATTGGCACAAGAGCAAAATCAATTGGACAGGGCCTGCGGGCGGTCTGAGCCGAGAACAAAGCCTTGCCAAGTTCGATGAGATCGTCTCCGAAGACTCTTTGAACAGCAAGGTCTTTACGACCACGCTCGAGATCTCGCGCAGCAACGTGGACAAGTATTTGAGCTATCCCAAGGGCGACCGCGAGACCATCGGCGTCGAAAAGGCCTGGGAATTTCTGGGCGGCGAGTGGGATTACACCAAATACTGGGGCGAAGCCGTGGCCTACGTGCCCGTCAAGGGGCTGGAGGACTATATCGACCTCGGGCAGACTGAAGACCGTCCCATCATTCTGGCTTTCAGGGTGAGAGCCGGATTTTCAAGCGGCGAGATTCCCATTTCTGAGCGCTACTCGTTGGGCGGCGCCAACAGCCTTCGCGGCTACGAGAGCGGCGACTTCAAGGGGCACGAGATGTTCCTGGGTAACGCCGAGCTTAGAATTCCCGTTGACGAGAACTTTTCGCTGGTGATCTTTTACGACATCGGCAACGCCTGGGATAAAACACAGGGAGTAAACTTCGATTTGAACGACCTCGAAGATTCTCCCGGCGTCGGCGTGCGCGTCAAAACACCCCTCGGCAATATCCGTCTCGACGTGGCCAAAGGCGACGAAACGCAGTTCCACTTCGGTTTCGGCGAGATGTTCTAAACCGGTTTTTCTGTTTCTGTCGCTGTAAGTGGCGCACTGGAGGGTGAGGGTGAAAAAGAGACGTTTTTTTCTCCGTTGCAACGCAGCCTATGCTGCCGTCGGCCTTGTCCTGTGTCTGTTTGCGGCGGCATGCGCTTTTCCCGCTGCGGCGGAGGGGCGCAGCGGGAAAAAGGCACCGGTTTCCTGTGAGGCGCCGCAGTGGCTCGAAAAAGCGATGGCAGGCAGCATGAATGCCGTGTGGAGAGAGCTTCAGGCCGGACGCATGAGCCGCCGCTCTGCCCTTGAAGCGCTGGCGCTGGTGGCCGGTCGCCTCTTTTCGGGCTATGATGTGGCGCTTTCCCCTCGCGGAGAAGTGGTCCTCCGCCCTTCGCGCCGTTGGAGTTGGACGGCGGAACTGCACATGCCCGAAACTATTGCGTTGTTGCCTTCTCCCTATCCCGACCTTCTCAAAAAAGACATGGCGGCCGCTCTGCCTGCGTTCGAAGAGCTCGTCGCCGGCGTTCCTCCGGAAGCCCTCCAATGGGCCGAGGAGAACTTCCAGTACGCCTTGAACGATCTTCTTGCCCGAGACGTCCCGGGATGGCGCTGTTCAGCTCGCGTAGAAGTCGAGGGGACCGACGCCCGTCTGGACGTCAAACTTCACCCTCAGCAGCCTCTGGTTTTGGCGGTGGTGCCGGAAACGCTTTCCGACACCATTCCACAGTTTCTGGCCGATAAAATCAGCGACAGAACGGTGGAGCTGCTTTCGCCATTAACTGGCTTTCCGATGAGCTGGGTTGCTCACCACAGGCAGGAAATCCTCTCCTGGCTGGGAGAAAAACAGCTGGAGAACGGATGGCTCAAGACGCTGCAATCTTCGGCCGAAAACACCATTGACCTCAAACCGCTCTCGCGCGTCAAAACGCGCATCGAAAGCACCACCGCTACTCTTCGTGGCTGGGTGTCGGCCCACGCCGGCGGCGAGGCACGGCTTGAGGCGGGAGTCCATCTGGGGCGCTATTTCAACATTGGCTCCGTGCCGTCCGAGGCCTACGTCGAAGCGCTGTTCAAACTGGAACACTGGCACGCCGACGGACGCCTGGGGCTGCGCTTCTCGCCCGTGAGACAGATGTGGCTCGGCGTTGAAGCCAGCACGGAGGAGCGCTCCGATCTCTGGTATCGCCTGTGGCTGGGCAGCGGCTCTCACGGCACCTACGGCTGGCTGCGGTGGGGCAAGGACGATACGGTGGAAGCGGCGCTGGGCTATCACTTGAACCGCTATGTGTCCCTCGAACTTTTCTATGACACCTCTGAGGAAGATCGCCTCAGCCTGCGTGCCATCAGCAATCTTTAGACGATCGGGAGTGGAATCCATGGACAGAACCTATACATTGAAAGAACTGGGAAGCCTCATCGGCGCGGAAGTGTGCGGCGACGGCAATCGAACCGTCGGCGGCCTTTCGGAACTCCATTCAAGCCGAAAGGATCGACTGAGCTTTATCGATTCAATAAAACTGGCCGACGAGCTTCCTGCCGACGTTGCCGTAGTTGCCGAGAGCAAAAATTTTCCCGCAGGGCGCGACGGCCTGAAAGTGCGGTCGTTTCGCGCGGCCATGGGGCAGCTGCTGGCGCTCTTCGAACCCCGTTACGCTGCGCCGGCCGGCATCTCTCCAGCGGCTTTCGTCGCTCCTGGCGCGAAGGTGGCGCCTTCGGCGTCCATCGGTCCGAACTGCACGATCTGCGACGGCGCCGTTATCGGCGAACGGGTTCGCTTGACGGCCAACGTCTATGTGGGGCCCGATGCGGCGGTGGGCGACGATACAGTTATCGAGCCCATGGCCGTGCTTCAACGGCGGACGAAGGTGGGCGCGAGGTGCCTCATCCACAGCTGCGCCGTCCTCGGCGCCGACGGTTTCGGCATCATTCCCGGAGGGTCGCGGGGAAAGAACGTCAAAATTCCCCAGATCGGTTGCGTCGTCATCGGCGACGACGTGGAAATCGGCGCCGGGACCTGCATCGATCGCGCCACCATTGAACGTACCGTTGTGGGCGACAGCACGAAAATCGATAATCAAGTGCAGATCGGCCATAACTGCCGCATCGGGCGGGATTGCATTATCGCCAGCCAGACGGGCATCGCCGGGAGCACCACAGTGGAAGACGGCGTGATCATGGGAGCGCGGAGCGGTTTGTACGGCCATATCACCGTGGCAAAGGACACCATGGTGGCCGCTCTCGGCATTGTGATGAAGGATACCAAGCCGGGACAGGTTCTTTCGGGCCATCCCGCCTCCGATCACATGAAGGATTACCGTTTCAAAGCGGCGCTCCGTCGAGTTCCCGAAATGCTCGAGCGGTTGAAAAAGATCGAGAAGGCGCAAAACCATGAGCCGACTGACTCTCAAAAGTGAGATCGTTTACGCCGGCGTGGGACTGCACAGCGGCAAACCCGTCAAGATCAGGCTGACTCCCGCTGAATCGGGTGCGGGATACGGATTCGTTTTCGACGGCATTCGTTATCCCATTGAGTCCGCGAGCCACAGGGGCGATGGAAGAGGCACGATTTTGAACTTCGACGGCCACTCCGTCATGACGGTGGAACATCTCCTGGCCGCTCTATCGGGGCTGGGAGTGGACGACGTCACTCTGTATCCCGAGGGCGGAGAGACGCCCTTGCTGGACGGCAGCGCGCTGGACTATGCCGCCGAAATTGTGCGGAGGGGACTGAAGGAGCAGGCGGGCGAAAAAGAGTGGATAGACATCGCTTCGCCTCTTTTCGTCACTTCGGAGGACGAAAGGAAAGTCTGTGCCGTGCTGCCTTCCGACAGGCAACGTTTTACCTATGTGATAGAATACGGCGACAACGCCATCGGCACTCAAATTGCCGACGTGTCACCCACCCCTGAAAACTTTATGGCCGAGCTGGCGCCCTGTCGGACTTTCTGTCTCTACGAAGAGGTGGAGCAGATGCGCGCAGCGGGGCTGGGACTCGGTGGCACCGTTGAGACGGCGTTGATCGTCAAGGGTCATGAGATTTTAACGCCCGGTGGCCTGCGCCGCCCCGACGAGTTCGTGCGCCATAAAATTCTGGATATGCTGGGCGATCTGGCTCTGCTGGGAAGGCCCGTCAGAGGGCACTTTATCGCCCTTCGCGCGGGACATGCCATGCACCAAAAGCTGGTTGACCGCATTGCCGCAGTTCTCGGCGCCCGTGTGCGGCTCTAAGAGAATTCATTTTTTTCTGTTTGAGGTGAAGGATTTTATGCTCGACATCGAAGAAATTCTGTCATGCGTACCCCATCGTTATCCCATGCTCCTTATTGACCGCGTCTGTGAGCTTGAACCGGGCAAGAAAGTAGTGGCGCTGAAAAACGTTACGATCAACGAGCCATTTTTTCAAGGGCATTTCCCCGCCCGGCCTGTCATGCCCGGTGTGCTCATTTTGGAAGCCATGGCTCAGGCAGGCGCTATGCTCATGCTCAACGCGCCCGAGCTGAAGGGAACCATTTCCTTTCTGACCACTGTGGACAACGCCAAGTTCAGGCGTCCCGTGGTGCCCGGCGATCAGATGATTATTCACGCCGAAATGTGGCGTCTGCGCGGCAAGATGGGAAAGATCAAGGCTCACGCCAACGTTGGCGACGCCGTGTGTGCCGAGGCAGAACTGGGATTTATGCTGTCTGCCAAACCCGAAGGAGAAAAATAAAATGGGAATTCAAATCCATCCGTCAGCCATCGTCTCTCCCCATGCTGAAATTGCCGATGGCGCCGTCATCGGTCCCTATTGCATCGTCGATGAGAAGGTGACCATCGGCGCCAGAACAGTGCTTCGCCCCTACGTTCACGTGTGTCCCTACACGAAGATCGGCAGCGATTCCATCCTCTACGAGCATTCCGTTCTGGGCCCCGAGCCGCAGGACCACGCCTTCAAGGGCGAAACGAGCTGGGTCGTCATCGGCGATTATACGGAAATCCGCGAAAATGTGACGATTCACAGGGCTTCCGGCGAGTCCATGGTGACCAAGGTGGGGGATCACTGTCTGATCATGGAAGGCGTTCATCTGGGGCACAACGTCCAGATCGACGATTATGTCACCATCTCCAGCAAATGCGGCTTTGCCGGCTATGCCGAAGTGGGCAGATACGCCGTTATCGGCGGGATGTCGGGCTTTCACCAGTTTGTGCGCGTCGGGAGCTATTGCATGGTGGGCGGAGCCTCTCGAGTGGCTCAGGACGTGCCGCCGTTCCTTCTGGCCAACGGCTCGCCCTGCCGCATTTTCAGCCTGAACGTTATTGGGCTGCGGAGAAATGGCTTTTCATCGGAGCGCCGTCTCGAAATCAAACGCGCTTACAAAAAGCTCTATCATTCGGGCAAGCCCATGCGCAGCGCCCTGGCGGATCTGGAAGCCGATCAGCCGGAAAGTCCCGACGTGCAGGAGATCATCGCTTTCTTCAAGGGCGGCGACAAAAAACGCGGCTTCTGCGCCTGGCCCTTTGCGCTCTCCCGCCGCACCCGCGAAGAAGAGTGATGTACAAACTTTTCGCCATGGACGTCGACGGCACGCTGACCGACGGCAGCGTCTACGTTGGCGGCGATGGCACCGAGTACAAGCGCTTTGACATCAAAGACGGCATGGGGCTGGCGCTCTTTCGCAAGGCAGGAGGGAAGATCGCCGTCATCAGCGGCAGGTATTCTCCCGCCACGGAACGCCGCGCCGTCGAACTGCACTTTGACTACATAGCCAACGGCTGCACCGACAAGCTTTCGGCCTTGAAGGATTTTGCCCGTCAGGCCGGTGCGCGCCCTGAGGAAGTCGCCTACGCCGGTGACGACGTCAACGACGTTGAATGCGCGCTGTGGGCCGGTTTGGGCATTGCGGTGGCCGACGCCGTGCCGCAGCTCTGCGACGTGGCCGATTATGTCACCGAAAAATGCGGCGGAAGAGGTGCAATTCGGGAAGCCGTCGACATGCTCCTGTCGATGAACGTCGCGGAGGACGAGGAATGAAGCGGAGTCGCATACTCAATCGTTTTATCGTTTTGGAACTTCTGGGGCCATTTCTCTTCGGGGTGATGGCCTTTACTTTGATTATGGTGGGCGGAGGGCTGTTGTTCAAGCTGGCCGATCTCATCATCGAAAAAGGCGTGTTGCTCAGCGTGGCAGGCCGTCTTTTTCTTTATGAACTGCCCTCGGTGGTCGTTTTGACTCTCCCCATGTCCTGTCTGCTGTCGACGCTTTTGGGCTTCAGCACCATGTCGGCCAACAGCGAGATCGTCGCCCTGAAAGCTTCGGGCATTTCCTTCGCACGGATCAGCCGTCCCGTGCTTTTTTCGGCGGCTCTGGTGACGCTCTGTGCTCTTGGACTGAACGAAACGCTGGTTCCTCTGGGCAAAAGAGCGTCGGAAAATGTGATGCGCTACGAAGTGGCCCGCGAGAAGCCGGCGCTCCTCAAGGAGCAGGTCTTTCTTCGAAGCCGCTCCAACTCGTCCGACGGACTGCGTCGGATCATCTACATCAACAAACTCTACGCCCGCTCTGGAGAGATGAAGGACGTGGTAGTGCAGGAATTCAAAGGCTCTTCGCTGGTTCGGCTGACCACGGCCAAAGACGGCAAGTGGGAAAACGGCGTGTGGGTGCTCCGTGATGGCGACGTCTTCGAAGTCCGCCAGAACGAAAAAGTCGAGCTGGCTTTGCATTTCAAGCAGCAGGCTCTGCCCATTCCGCTGACGCCTCAGCAGATGTCGCGTTCCATGGCGAAACCAGACGACCTCAGTGCCATAGAATTGCTGCGCTACATCAAGATCTTCGAGGCCCAGGGCAAGAACACCGCGCCGCTGTGGGTGGCCTTTCACCTGCGTTTTGCCGTGCCTTTCGCCTGCGTCATTCTTGCGCTCATCGGCTCTTCCCTGGGAGTGAAGCATACTCGCAAAGGGGGAACGGGCGTAGGTTTCGGGCAGAGCATTCTCATCGTCTTTATTTACTATGTCTTTATGTCCATGGGGCGCTCTCTCGGCCAGTCGGGCTACGTGCCGCCGCTGCTGGGAGCATGGATTCCCAACATCGTCTTTATCTTTTGCGCCCTCGTATTGGCGCGGAGGGCCAATCGATGAGCGCCGGCAAACTGGCGCTGGTGGCCGGCGAAGGCGAGCTGCCGCTGGAAATTTTGCGAGCCATGAAAAACGCCGGCGACGAACTTCCCGAAGTCTATTTCTTCGGCGATGACGATGAACCCTTCAGGCAGATGGGCGTCAACGTGCAGAAGGTGGGCAACGCTTTGGCGATTGCCATGACGTTGACGAAAATGAAGCTTCGCGGCGTGAAGAGACTGATGATGGCGGGCAGAGTGCCCAAGAAAAACATCTACGAAAAACAGTCCTTCGATTCCGGCGCCGAGGCCATTCTTTCGACTGTGGCGGAGCGCAGCGATCACGAACTTCTTGCCGGCGTGGTCCGTTATGTGGAAAAGTTCGGCATTGCCGTGGTGGGATACAAGGACGTTATCCCACAGCTCATGGCTCCGGAGGGCCATATTGCAGGGCCTCTCCCGACGCGGGAACAGCTGGCGGACTGTCGATACGGCGTGAAAATTTTAAAAGCGCTTCTGCCTCTGTCCTTCGGGCAATCCATAGTGGTTTCGGATCGGGCGGTGGTGGCCGTCGAGGCCTTGGAGGGCACCGACATGACCATTCAAAGAGCGGGCGTGCTGAAGACCGGCGGAATTCTCATCAAAGGCATCCGCGCCGATCAGGACCGGCGTTACGACATCCCCGTAGTGGGCGTTCAAACTCTGCGTTCACTAGCCGACGCGGGGTTGACGGGACTTTTTATCGAAGCGGAAAACGTTCTGATACTCCATCGCCGTGAATTTGCCGATGAAGCAGAACGTCTCAAAATTTCAGTGATGGGAGTGCCTTCATGTCAATTTTCATAAGCACGGGCGAACTCTCCGGAGATCTGTACGCCGCCAAAATAAGCGCCGCACTGCACAAAATTTTTCCCGGCGAAGAACTCTGGGGCATGGGAGGCTCGCTGGCCGTCGGCATGAAACGGGAGTGGGACAACGAAGTGCTTCATATCTTCGGTCTCGGCCGCATCCTGAAAAACCTTCCGAAGCTTTTCGCGCTGCGCAGGGAACTGGCACACGCCGTCAATCGGCGTCAACCCAAGGCAGTCATTGTGGTAGACAGCCCCGATTTTCACATTCCTCTGCTGGCTAAAATTCGTTCTATGGGCTATAGGGGGCGCGTTTTTTATGTCTGTCCGCCCACGATTTGGGCGTGGCGCAGCGGCAGGGCAAAGTACCTGCGGCGCTATTGCGACCTCTGTTTTCCCCTCTTTCAATTTGAAGAGAAGGCGCTGGAAGCCCACGGCGTCAAAAGTTTTTGGTGCGGCCATCCTCTGACGGATGACCTTGACGACTACGCTCCGCAGCAGAGACTTCCCAACGACCCTCTGCGCGTCGCTCTTCTGCCGGGGAGCCGCCGGTCTGAAATTGCGTCGCTCATGCCCGTTCTGGAAGAGACGGCCCGGAAACTGCAAGCCCTGGGTCTGCATCCCCTCCTGTCGGTGGCTCCAGGGCTTGACGCCGCGTGCCAAAGGATGATCACGGAAAATGGCACGGGCATCCCGTGGACGCTGGTCAGCGGCAGAGACCTGATGGCCCAGTCGCGGTTTGTCATCGGCGCCAGCGGCACGGCGTCGGTGGAATGCATGCTTCTCGGAAAGTACATGATCGTGCTGTACCGCGGAACGCCGCTTGAATGGCACATCTACAAAGCGCTGACTTCGACGCCCTTCGTGTCCATTCCCAACGTTCTTGCGGGAAGAATGTTCTATCCCGAACTGCTTCAACGTGACATGACGGTCTCGAACATTATGAAGTATGTCGAAAAGTATCTCCATGACGGCCGCTATCAAGAGGACATTCAAAAACAGCTGAGGCTGAACAGGGCCATGATGGGTGAAAAGGGCACAGCCGATCGCTGGGCCGAGGCCATCGGCGAGCTGGTGAACCCATGAAGGTCGCTTTTCTGGCCAACGGCCCCGGCGAAGTCTGGGGATGGTGCCGCCCTCTCATTCTCGAAGCCCATCGCCGGCAGTGGGAGGTTGACGTCCACCTGTTGCCCTGTCCTTACGCCTCCGGCCGAGAGTTCGAAGCGCTTGAGGGACTTCCGGCCAATGTCCTCTTTCACGGCAGCTCATGGGACGCCTTGAAATCCTTTTCGAGGCCAGTTCACTATGATGCCGTTCTTCAGCTGGGCGGCGACCTTCTGTTCGGCCGCTGGTTGGCTTGGCGACAGAAGGCGCCTTTGCTGTGCTATTCCTATGGCCTGAAAAAGGGCATGAAGCACTGTTGTAAGGTCCTGACGTCGCGCCGCGGCCTTTTCAGCTGTGAAAATCTCGAGGTGGTGGGCGATCTGGTTCTCGACAGCATCGACCTTGCCGAGGAGAGCTGTTGGAACGCTCCCAAGGGAAAGCGCATTGCCGTGTTTCCCGGCAGCCGCCCCAACATCCGTCACAAGGTGTTTTCGTTGCTTCAGGACATCCGCCGCGGCCTTCGGAAAAGAGATCCGCTGGTTGAACTCCGCGTGCTGCTTTCGCCTTTCGCCGAGCCGTCGGAGAGCGCACTGTGGCGTCAGGCGGGGTTCGGCATCTGGACGGGGGACACGCCTGCGGGCATTGCCGGCGCCGACCTTGCTGTGACGCAGCCGGGGACCAACAATCTCGAACTGATGTACTGCAAGATGCCTTTCATCGTGCTCATTCCCTTTTCTTTCCTCAGAGAAATGCCGCTTTCCGGGCTAATCGGCATGATCGATAAAATCCCGTGGTTCGGCGCGGCGCTGCGCGAGAAAATCATTAGGGCGAAAATTCCGCAGTACATCGGCAAAACTTCGTGGCCGAACCGTTTGGCGCGCCAAAGTGTCGTTCCCGAACTGGTCGGCGAGTACACCGGCGACCAAATCGCCCAGGCCGTAATCGATCTGTTGTCGGACAGAGAGGCGCTCCAGCGTCAGAAAATCAAGCTCGGCGAATTGGCTTCACAGGTGGCGCCCGGCGCGCCCGAAAGAATTTGCCGCATTCTCGAAGGGGTGACCGCAGTCAATGGAACAGAATAAAAGCCTTCCTCTCTACCGCCGCCTTTTGTCACTGCTGAAACCCTATCACGGCAAAATGGGCGCGGCGCTTGTTTGTATGGTGGGCGCCGGAATTTGCGCCGCCATTCCTGCGTGGCTCATGAAAAACGTGGTGGACGGCGTGTTGATCCGCAAGGAATATTTCATGCTCAACATGCTGGTTGTGGGGCTGGTGGTGCTTTTCGTCCTCAAGGCCGGTTTCACCTACGGACAGAAGTATCTGATGGGCTGGGTCGGCCAGAAAATCGTCATGGATTTGCGTGTGGCGGCTTACGCCCACCTTCAAACGCTTTCGCTGAAGTTCATCAACGACAAAAGAGTGGGCGAGCTGCTGTCGCGCGTCACCAACGACGCCAATATGCTCCAGACGACGGTCAGCACGGTGGCCGTCGATCTGGTGATTCAAGGCGTCTCCTGCGCGGCCATGCTGGGATACTGCCTCTATCTGAACTGGCGGCTGATGCTGTATA
This sequence comes from uncultured Synergistaceae bacterium, assembly GCA_964622575.1. Classification (GTDB taxonomy): domain Bacteria; phylum Synergistota; class Synergistia; order Synergistales; family Dethiosulfovibrionaceae; genus Pyramidobacter. The sequence continues at coordinate 99,978 of CAZUQW010000001.1, forward strand.
CGCTTTTCATCCTGCCGATTGTGGTCTTCGTGCTGAAGAGGGCATCGGAGACCCTTAGAAAAGTGGGGCACGGCATGCAGCAGCGCGTGGCCGACCTGTCGGCCGTTGCCGAAGAGGCCCTTTCGGCCATTCGTATTGTTCGTGCCTTTGCGACGGAAGAGTTGGAGCTTGGCCGCTTCAAAGAGAGCAATCAGCAGAATTTCGACGTCATCGTGCAGGGCATCAAAGTGAACGCGCTGCTGAACGGCGCCGTCGAAATTTTGCTCATCGTGGCCTTGGCGCTGATTCTCTGGTTGGGGGGGCAACAGGTTCTTTCCGACCGCATGACGCCTGGCGAACTGATCGCTTTTTTGGGGTCGCTGGGTTTTCTGGCGTCGCCCATCAATAATTTCACCCGCGCAGTGAGCCAGCTTCAATTCGGCTTTGCGGCGGCAGAGCGCATTTTCGGCCTCCTCGACAATCAGGACCGAGTGGTCACGCCGCCTCACGCCATTTCGCTGGGACATCTGCGCGGAGAAGTGGCTTTTGAGGACGTGTGGTTTGCCTACGAGGGTGAACAGTGGATTCTCAAAGGGTTGAACCTCAGAGTCAAACCGGGCGAGAAAGTGGCCATCGTCGGCACCACGGGGACGGGAAAATCCACGCTGGTCGATCTGATTCAGCGCTTTTACGACCCACAGCGCGGAAGAGTGACCATCGACGGCTATGACCTGAGAAACGTCGACCTCAAAACGTTGCGGCAGCAGATCGGTGTCGTGCCTCAGGATCCCGTGCTGATGAAGGGCAGCATTGCCTTCAACATTTCCTACGGTTATCAGGGTACGCCCGACGAGATCGAAAAGGCCGCCGACATCGCCGACATCTCCGGCTTTATCGAGAGCCTTCCCGACGCCTACCGGACCGAAGTGGGAATCCGCGGTGTAACGCTCAGCGGCGGCCAGCGGCAGCGCATTGCCATTGCTCGCGCCGTGATCAGAAACCCGCGGATCATCATTCTCGACGAAGCCACGTCCTCGCTGGATGCCGCCGTGGAACGACAGATCCAAAACGCCATGGACAAAGCCATGGTTGGACGGACGTCCTTTATCATCGCCCATCGGCTTTCGACGATCATCAATGCCGACCGAATTCTCTATCTCGAAAAGGGGCGGATTATCGAGGAAGGACGTCATGAGGAACTCCTTCGCAAAAAGGGTGCCTACCAAAAGCTCTTTGCGCTTCAATACGGAGAACGACAGCCATGAACGGTCTGACGAAATCCTATCTCTCGTTTACCCGTGGCGAATCGAAGCTCTCACCGTGGATGGTTCTCGTACCCTTTGGCTGGTTGGGTGAACTGGTGGTGAGGGCAGGGCGCTTCTGCTACGACCACGGCCTTTTTATTTCCGAAGAGATGCCCTTGCCCGTCATCAGCGTCGGCAATATTACCACCGGCGGCACCAACAAGACACCTTTCGTGGAGTACGTCGCGAGACATTTTCGCCGGTGCGGACTGAAGCCGGGAATTATCAGCCGCGGTTACGGCGGCACGACGTCGCGTCCCGTGGTCATCTTGGGCGGCAACGCCGACCGCACGGTAGTCAGCGACGAACCGCTGCTTCTCTCGGGGCGCCTGCCTGACATTCCCATTGCCGTCTCGCGCGACCGTCGCGCCGACATCGAGGCGCTGCGGAAATACAATCTCGACGTCGTCATTGCCGATGACGCCTTTCAGCACAGGAAAATAGCCAGAGATCTGGACATCGTCCTTGTGGATGCCATCTGCCCCTTCGGAAATGGACGGATGATTCCCGGAGGCACGCTACGCGAGGCGCCAGACGCGCTTTCGAGGGCTCACGTTGTGGTGATCTCCAAGGCCGACCAGACGACACCGGAGAAGCTAGCTGCGTTGAAAAAGCAGATCGGTCGGTGGGTTCCTTGCGAACACATTTTCTGTTCGCGACTGGGGCCGGCTGAGTGGCACCGATGGGATGGCCGCCGATTTGTTCCCGAGGGGGAGGTGTGTGGAGCAAAACTGGCGGTCTTCTCGGGCATCGGCAACCCGAAAAGTTTTTACCGAACAGTTAAGGAATGCGGCAACGAGCTTCGTTCTGTTTTTGAGTTTAAAGACCATCATTGCTATAATAGCGAGGAACTGGCGCGCGTCGAAGCGGGAGCGCGCAAATCGGGCTGCGAAGCGCTGTGCTGCACTGAAAAGGACATTTACAATCTGCCGCCGGGCTATGTCCCCGAAGTGCCGCTTTATGTGCCGCGCATTTCCACGCGGATCGACGAAGAGCGGCGCTTCTGGAAGGCCGTGGCGGAGCTTCTCCGACCCCATCTGATTGTGGCTTCCAATGGTTACGGCGAAGATGCCATGGGCGTCAAGCTGGCGTCAAAGCTCCGCGGTGCCTTTCCTTCTGCCGTCATCGGCGCCTTTCCTCTTGTAGGGAAGGGAACGCCGTACGAAGAAGAAGGCGTGGACATCGTTCCGCCACTTAGCGCTTCGCCTACGGGCGGCATCATCAAATATCATTTTCGCGACCTTTTGCGCGAGCTGCGTGCCGGACTTTTGGGACACGTGCTTGACCAATTGCGCTGCTGGAAAAAAATACGCATTCGCTGCCGCACTGTTCTCTGCGTCGGCGACGCCTATTTGCTGTGCAACACTGTTTGGGGACAAGGGAGAAAGGCCCTGCTGATTGCGACGGCGAAAACGCAGTTCATCAGCGGACACTGGAGGTTGGAGAGCTTCCTGTTCCGCTGGGGCGCGAAGAAAGTTTGGACTCGCGACGAAGCGACAGCTCGGGAGCTTCGAAAGAACGGCGTGAACGCCGTTTTCGAAGGCAATCCCATTATGGATCTTCTCAGCGACGGCGAGACGAAAAAAACTTTGTGGGGCAGGGGCCGGCGGATTCTCGTTCTGCCGGGCAGCCGCAACCGAGCTTACAAAGATTTGAACCTTTTGCTGGAGGCGCTGACGTTGATCGCCGAGAAGTGCCAACTTTCGGCAGTAATGGTGGCTGCTCCCAGCATCGATGTCGACCAACTTGCGCGGTCGGCCATCGGATGGGATTTTGACGGCAGTTTCTTGAGCCATGGTTCATTGAAGCTGAGGCTTTTGCGCGGCGACGCCGCAGAGGCCGCCCGCGGCGCAGAGTTGCTTCTTGGCCTTGCCGGCACCGCCAATCAAGTGTGCGCAGGCATGGGAATTCCCGTGCTCTCCATCAGGGAGAAGGGCAAATTCGTTCAGAAAAAGCTTTTGGGCGATTCAGAACTTCTTGTGGACGCTGTGCCTGAATCACTGGCCGAAGCGGCGTTGCAGCTTTTCAACGATCCTCCGAAGCTTGTCGCCATGGGCGAAGCGGGGAAGAAACGTCTCGGACAGTCGGGCGCTCTCGACGCGGTGATCGGTTTTGCAGCCCAGGAGCTGGGCTGGAAGAAGAAATGCGATCTTTACGACAGGCTGAAAATAACGTTGCTCTAAAAGGGTCATCTATATGAAGAATCAGGAGATGTGAGGCCCATGAAGAAAATAAAAGTTGCCGATTTTGAAATCGGCGGCGATCGACTGACGGTTATTGCCGGTCCGTGTACCCTCGAAAGCCTTGAACTGGGACTTGAAGTGGGACGTCGGGCAAGAGACCTGTGCCGTGCATACGGCATGAATTACATCTTTAAGGCATCCTTTGACAAGGCCAACCGCACGTCCATTTCCAGCCCGCGAGGCCCCGGAATAGACTGCGGACTTCAGTGGCTGGCCGAAATAAGGTCGCAGCTTGGCGTGCCGGTGCTGACCGATATTCACGAGCCGTGGCAGGCCGAACGGGCGGCGGAGGCCGTCGACGTCCTTCAGATTCCCGCTTTTTTGTGCCGCCAGACCGACCTGTTGATTGCCGCTGCCAAAACCGGACGAGCCATCAACGTAAAAAAAGCGCAGTTTTTGTCGCCTTGGGACATGAAATCCGTGCTGGGAAAGCTTCAGGACAGCGGAAACGACAGGGTCATGCTCTGCGAGCGAGGCACCACCATGGGATACAACCAGCTGGTGGTGGACATGCGTTCGCTGGTGATTATGCGATCGCTGGGCGTTCCCGTGGTCTTTGATGCCACGCACAGCGTCCAGATGCCCGGCGGCATGGGCAACCGGTCGGGCGGCGACCGACGTTTCACCTTGCCTCTGGCGCGGGCAGCGCTGGCTATTGGCGTCGACGCGCTGTTCATGGAAGTCCATCCTCACCCTGAAAAAGCACTGAGCGACGGCCCCAATATGGTGCCCCTGAACATGCTGGAGTATTTCCTGAAGCAGGTGGCGGCCGTCGATGGAGTGGTGCGGTCGGACCTTGGAGCGATCACAATGGATTGGTGCGAACAATGACGCAGAAAATGACTTTACCTTCAGACAGGCAGCCTGAAGCGCTGTCCGACGACCAGCTCTTGAAAACCGGGCGCGACGTCCTGCGCCACGAAGCCGAGGAGCTGAACCGCGCGGCTGAACGCTTCGGCATGGAGCTTGTCAAGGCAGCGCGTCTCGTGGAGGCCTGCAGGGGCCGGATTGTGGTGTCGGGCATCGGCAAAGCCGGCCATATCGGCCGCAAAGTGGCGGCGACGCTGTCCTCTCTGGGAACGCCGTCGTTCTTCCTTCAGTCCAGCGAGGCGGCTCACGGCGACTTGGGCATGGTGCGCCACGAGGACGTGGCGCTTTTGATCAGCAACAGCGGAAAAACCGCCGAAGTCGTGGCTTTACTGCCCTTTTTCCGTCGAATCGGCGCGCCAATTATCGCCATTTCAGGCGACGCAAAATCACCGCTGGCGAAGGGCGCCGACATTTTTTTGAGTTCGGCCATCGAAAGAGAGGCCGACCCGCTCAACTTGGCGCCTACCAGCAGTACCACGCTCCAACTGGCCATCGGCGACGCTCTGGGCGCCATGGTGACCATGCTCCGCGGTTTGAAAAAAGAGGACTTCGCCCTGTTCCATCCTGCCGGTTCGCTGGGCAAACGGCTTCTGCTTCACGTCAGCGACGTGATGAACACCAGCGGCTCGCTGCCGATGGTGCCTGAAGCCATGCTGGTCAAAGACGCTCTGTTTGAAATTACCAGCAAAAATTACGGCGCTACTTCCGTAGTGAATTCCCAAGGCATTCTGACGGGCATTTTCACCGACGGCGACCTGCGCCGTCTCATCGCCAAAGACGGCATTATGTGCCTGGACCAACGCGTCGGTGACGTGATGATCCGTACACCTCACACTATTTCTCCCGATGCCTTGGCCGCTGAAGCCGTCCATGTGATGGAAACTTTGCAGATTTCAGTTTTAATCGTCGTCGACGGTGCCCGTCATCCTATCGGCATGGTCCACATTCACGAGCTTCTGCAGAATGGCATCGCCTAGCCATGTGGCTCTACGGCTGTCTTTCGGAAATCCTTTTCTCGGCGGCGCGCCCATTCCTCAACAGAAAGTACACTGAAGGCAACGACCAGCGCTACGGCCATTACGACGTGGCCATTGCAAAAAACGCGCTGTGGATCCATGCCGTTTCCGTCGGCGAGGTGCAGTCGGCTTACCCCTTTGTGGAGCAAATCGGCGCGCAGATGCCGGGACTGCCTATTCTGCTGTCCACGGTTACCCAAACGGGGCGCCAAATGGCCCGGCAGCTGCTAGGGAAAAGCATTACGTCGATTTACTACCCTTGGGACGCGCCGCGCATCTTGAGTCGTGCCCTCGACGAGCTGCGCCCTCAAGCCTTCGTTTCCGTCGAAACGGAAATCTGGCCCGAAATGCTGTATCAGCTGCAAAAAAGGCACATTCCTTCCTTTTTGCTCAACGGTCGTCTTTCCGAGGCCAGCTTCAAAAAGTTTTCCCGCTTCAAATCCTTTTGGGGCAATGTCATCCGCCGCTACACGCTCATTATGGCGCGCTCCGAGCAGGAGCGCCAACGTTTCATTGACCTCGGCGCTGAAGCCGACCGCGTGAAGGTTACGGGCGACTGCAAGGTCGACGCGCTGATCGAGCGCAAAAACCGCACCGACCTCTCGGGGCTTGCTCAGTTTTTTTCGCCGACTCGTCGGACGATTATCGCGGGCAGCACTCATCCCGGCGAAGAGAGGTGCGTTTTTCAGGCCTATAAAACGCTGAAATCCCGTTTTTCGGACCTGCGGCTCGTGGTCGTCCCGCGCCACCCCGAGCGCGCCCAATCGGTAGCCGATGAAGCGCGAGTCTTGGGGTTGAATGAGGTGCGCGTCATGTCTCAGGCAGAAGAAGGCCAGAACTGGGACATCCTTGTGGTGGACCGCATCGGCGTTTTGTTTCCTGCTTACGGCTTTGCGAAAGCCGCCTTTCTCGGCGGTTCGCTTGTCCCCAAAGGGGGACAGAACATTATGGAACCGGCGATCTGGGGAATTCCCTGCTGCCAGGGCCCCGATTACCATGACTTCACTCAGGCTACGGAAGCCCTCTGCGGCGCCGGCCTCTGCGAAATCGTCCATGATGCCGCCGAAATGGCGCAGTTTTTCGAGAACGTTCTGGAAGCGCAGGAGATTTCGCACTACGGCAAGGCTGCCGAAGGTTTTTTCGCATCGCTGGGCGGCGCATCGCTGCGCAGTTGGAAATTTCTGCGTCCCCATCTTTCTCTGCCCCCTTCTGAAAAGGACAAAAGAATTTAATTTCCGTACGTCATCGGAGAGGCAAATTTTTCGGCTGTTTCTTTCGTGAAATTTTCAAGAGAAATGGTGAAAAAGTCAGCACAACTAAATAAAATTCGATATAATAAAAGTCAGTCTGCCCATTCAGGCTGACTTTCTTTGCAATATAACAAGGTCGGTGATATCAATGAGAACTCTTTATCTGGATTGCAGCTCCGGCATTGCCGGAGATATGTTTTTGGGAGCTCTGCTTGATTTAGGTCTTGACACCGCAGTTTTTAAAGACCGTATGGCAGCACTCGGTCTCTCGGAATTTGAAATTCAAGTGAATCGTGCGCCAAAATTCGGCTTTATGGGAACGGACGTGAAAGTCGCAGATCTTTCGGCGCACGAGCATCATCATGACCATGGCGACGACCATGACGAAGGCGACCATCACCATGAGCACCACCACGATCATCACCATAACCATGTTCACAGAGGGTTTAACGAGATCAAGGAGATTATCGGCCGGTCCGGCCTTTCCGAGGAAGTGAAAACGCGCTCCATTGAGGCCTTCAAGCTTTTGGGAGAGGCCGAAGCTTCCGTTCACGGCGTGACCCTTGACGAAATCCATTTTCACGAAATGGGCGCCGTTGATTCCATCGTTGACATCGTCGGGGCCTTTGTGCTGCTTGAAATGCTGAAAGTTGACCGCGTCTGTGCGTCTTCAGTCAACGTCGGCTCGGGCACGGTCAAATGCGCTCACGGCATTATGCCCGTCCCCGCTCCGGCGACGGCGCGCCTTTTGGAGAACGTTCCCGTGTTTTCCTTGGGCGAACCCATGGAGCGGACTACGCCCACTGGGGCAGTGCTGCTGAAGACGCTGTGCCGGTCTTTCGGTCCTCTGCCGGCGGGAGTCATCAAAGCGACGGGCTTTGGTTTCGGCGACCACGAGAGCGATTTGCCCAATATGCTGCGCGCCATGGTGATCGAAGAGAGCGAAAATCGGAAATTGCCCTATTCTGCGGGGAAAACGGTGGTTATGGAAACCAACGTGGACGACATGAACCCACAGGACTATCAGGAACTTTCTACGCGACTCTTTGAAGCCGGGGCGCTCGACGTGTTCTTTACGCCCATTTTCATGAAGAAAATGCGCCCTGCCGTGCGCATTACCTGCATCGCCACGCCGGAAAAACGCGAGGCATTGGGAGAAATCATCCTGCGGTACAGTGCCACCATCGGCCTCCGCTGGGACGAAGTGAACCGCATGACTTTGCGCCGGAAGATCGTCAGCTTTGAAAGTTCCTACGGCAAAGTGGCCATGAAGCTTGCTTTCTGGGACGATGAAGTCCTGCACGTGACGCCGGAATTCGAGGATCTGCGCGCCCTGTCGCGGAAACTGAATATCCCCGTGAGCGATCTCAGAACCGCAATCCTTTGCGAGTATCGCTCAGGCCAGAGGTCGTAGCATGAACGATCGACCTTTGCTGATTCTTCTCAACGAAGGAACGCGGGGGCATCTCGTGCAAAGCCGCGGCATTCGCGACCGAATGAGCGAAATGATTGCCTTGGACTCACTGGAACTGGAAACGCCGCGTCTTTCGCGCTTCGAGAAGCTGAAATACATCAAAGTCCTTTCAAGAAAACTGCCTCACGCTTCCGACTATTTTCTCGATTACTGGCTCAGAAAGGCCGGAGCCCAGCCTCTTGCCGATCAGATCGCTCAGATGAATCCTGCAGGACGTCCGCTTCTGTTTCTTTCGGCGGGGAGCAACGCCGCGCCCTATTGTCTGGCATTTGCCCGCCGTTTCGGCGGCAAAAGCTGCGTCGTCATGACTCCCTCGGTGCTGGGAATCAAACCTTTTGATATGGCCATTGTCCCCAAACATGACGGACAGAAGGGCGACAACGTGCTGACCACTCTGGGCGCGCCGAATTCCATTTCGCCTCAAAAGCTGAAAGAGCAGGAAAAAGAGCTTCTCAGCGATTATCCTGCGCGTCGCGAAGAAGCGTGGGGAATCCTCATTGGCGGCGATGACTTGAACTATACCATCGCGCCGCTTTGGGTCAATAAAGTGATGCCCACACTGCTGGAGGCCGCCGAAGGCGCCGACGTGGACCTTTACATCACCACGTCGCGGCGCACTCAGGCAGCTGCTGAAAACGCCCTTTCCAAACTCTGCATCAGTCATCCCCGCGTGAGGATGCTCTTTCTGGCATCGCAAGATCCCAGAAATCCCGTTCCCGGAATTTTAGGTCACTGCAACCGGGTGTTTTGCACCGAGGATTCCGTTTCAATGATTTCGGAGGCGGTGACTGCAGGAGTTCAGACGGCGGTCATTACTGTGGGGCATCATCATGGTTTGAAACGGCTGTGTCAGGAGCTTACGGAATACATGGTGGACAGCGGGATTTTGTCGACGAAATGTCTGTGGGGCGTTCCGAGATTCAACCGTATGATGGAAGATTTTGAGAACCAGGATTATCTGACACTCATCACACCGCGCAACTTGTTGGACGGACTGGCGCGCTTTTTCCAGCGCTCTCCCGCGCGTCCTGCCGAATTTAATGAAGCCGCTCAGGCCGCCCGTTGGATTTTGTCGCGGTGGCTTGCATGAAAATCATTCACATTCTTCCCGAACTTCAGATCGGCGGCGTGGAACGCCACGTCATCGATCTGGCAAACGAACAGGCGCGTCGCGGGCATCAGGTCATGGTGGTCTCGGCGGGCGGACAGATGGAACGCCAGCTCCACTGCGAAGTGCGAGTGCGTCATCTTCCAGTGCACAAAAAAAATCCGCTGACGGGGCTGTACAGCGCCCTGAGAATTGCCCGCTGGGTGAAGCGAGAGGGATGGCAGATCATTCACGCCCATTCCCGCGTGCCGGCGTGGATTGCCAACTGGGCAGCTTCGCTGTCGTGCATTCCATGGGTGTATACAGCTCATGCCGTGTACAGCCATAATTTTGGCCTGCACCCTCTTGCCAAAGCCAAAAGCGTGATCTGCATCAGTCGCGCCGTCATGGACAACCTGAGAGATTACCTTCCTGCCGACCGGACGGTCATCTATAACGGATTGCCGGAAAAACTTCCGCAGTGGCACCGACCTGTCACGCCTATGCCGGTCATTCTCGCCGTGGGTCGTCTGACGAAATTGAAGGGCATCGATACCCTGTTGAAGGCACTGGCCCTGGCGAAAAACCAAGGTCTAACGCGCTGGAAGTTGGCAGTTGTAGGCGACGGGCCGCAGAAAGACGAGCTGGAGCGCTTGACGGACAGTCTGGGACTGTCCGCTTTCGTGGAATTTACGGGATATCGGGAAGATATCGTGGAACGATTGCTTCAGTGCAGCTGCTATGTCCTCCCTTCTACTTCTGAAGGCATGGGGCTGACGCTGATGATGGCGGTAAAAATGGGAGTCCCTGTATTGGCCTCGGATCTGCCGGCTCTGCGCGAACTGGCGATTGACGGCGAAAAGCTGCTTTCTCCTTCAGACCCTGCTGCTTGGGCTGACGCTCTTCGTCGGCTTCTCACAGGCCACAATGATACGGCTCCGCGCTTTAACGCCGAAGCGCTTCTCACGGAACCTCAGATGGCCGCGGAAGTTCTTTCGGTTTATGAACGTCTAGTATAAAGTGCTTTAGCGTATGTCGATGAGCTTTTGTATGAAATTTCTTGATATAAACGTGTCTTGCGCATAATCAGACAGAGAACGAACAACACAAAAATGCGATGTGAAGGTTCTTTGCTGGAAGTCCATTTTTTACAAGGGGGAAATTCATCCATGAGAGTCCTGCATTACGTTGACGAGAACCGACTGGCGTGGATGATGCCATGGATTCAACTGCTCAAGGAATTGGAGAAGTGTGGCGTCGAAAACCATGTGGTCTGCCGAAGCGGTGGGACTTTATCGGACGAGTTGACTCGTGAAAATGTGGAACACTCCACCTACAACCCCGTGGCGCAATGGTTGCCCGCTGCTGCCTTCGGGGTGGGGCGTCTCATTGACCGCGTAAAACCCGACCTCATCCATACACGGCTTTCTGCGGCCGCTGCTCTGGGCGGGTATTGGGGGCAGAGGAAAAAAGTCCCTGTCCTTTCAACCTTCGACAAATATCCCAAAGCGAAATATTATCGCCACTCCGACGTGTTGATTGGCTGCTCGTCGGCAGTCACGGCACACGTCAAGAGCTTGGGATTGAAGCACGCTTTTCTGACGGAAACCATTCTCAATCCTGTTTTAGCGGAACGCTATTCTCGTGATGACGAGACACGCCGCCAGTTTCGCCGCCAGCATTCTGTGGGCGATGATGAGACGGTCGTTTTGGGCATGGGACGTTTTGTCGACTGGAAAGCCTGGGACGATTATCTTCGAGCCGTAGCGTTGTTGCCGACGGATGTGAAGGCGCATTTCTGGCTCGTGGGCAGCGGCCCCGAGGAAGCCAATCTGAAAAAATTGGCCCGCCTTTTGAAAGTGGAAGAACGAGTGCAATTTTTTCCCTTTGCTGCCGACGTCAGACCGTGGCTGTGGTCTGCCGATCTTTTTGTTCAGACCTCCAAAGAGCCGGAAGGGTTCAGCCTCATGCTCATCGAGGCCATGGCAGCCGGTGCTGTGCCGCTTGCCACCAATATCGGGGGCACCTTGGACATCGTCAGAGATGGCCAGAACGGCCTGCTGTTCAGTCCGTCCGACATCAAGTTTTTAAGCGAACTGATGGTGCGGGGAATGGATGGCGCTTGGCGTCGAGAGCTTTCTGAGTGCGCATCGAAGAGCGCTGCAGAAGTGAACGTCAGAGAGGTCGCCCGTCAGACGGTGGCGCTCTACGAAAAAACGCTGCGCATGGCCAAAGAGCGAGGACGAAGTGCCTGAAGGAGAATATAAGACATGAAAGAGAACGCCAAGGTTGCCGCCATTGAAAGGATCCTTGTAAATCTGTATGCAGCTTCGGTCTGCCTGTCGCCGTTGGGACCGGTAGTTCACTATGTTTTATGGGCGATTTGTCTTGTCCTGATGACGTTCAGCAGAATCAAATACGGCGTTCCTTTTTGCCTGAAAAATGTGGATCGGACCGGAAAAATCGTTTTGGCATGCTGGGGGGCTCTGTCTCTTTGGACGATTGTCGCAGGATTGCTTACATTTCACGATCTGGAGAGTTATGGCAGCAATGCCTCCATTTTTTTGGAAGTGACTTTTGGGATGTATTTGGCGGCGCGTTTTTTTGCCTGTGAAAGGAATCGTCAGAAACTGATGCGCCTTTTTGTCTGGGCGAGCCTGTTGATTCTCCTTGGCAATTGGCTACGTGTGATGGGAGTAATCGGCTATTTTCCCAATCGCTCTTTGCAGAACGGAAACGCTTTGGGGCTGCTGGGCATCCTGTTGCTGCCGCCATTGGTGTGTACCGCTTTCTGGCGCGTGCAAAATTGGTTGCTTCGAAGTATAGTAATTGCAGTGCCTTGCTTGGTGATTTTTTTCTCTTTCTCGTCGGGAGCCTGGCTTGCTGCCGTTGCAGGTGGACTGGTACTGTTGTGCAGGCTGCTGAAATTCAAAAAATTGAAGATTTCCTTTGTACTTGGCTTGTTGGCTGGCCTACTGGCTCTTGGGATCCTCGTTGACGAAAGAACCGGCGGGAAAGTCATGGATCGATTTATGGAAGAATATTGTCAGGTCACGGCAGTAAAGGATTTGAGTTCGTTTACCACGTGTCGCGACGAAATCTGGCGAGCCTCTCTGTATATGATTGGACAACGTCCTCTGACGGGATGGGCGGGAACAAAATATGCCGACCTGTACCGCCATCTTTATAACACACAGGCAAAAACGGTGGGGCTGGAAAAACAGACTTCTGGCCTTCATCCTCACATGACCTATCTATATGTGCCTTTTCTTGCAGGCATCCCGGGCTTGCTGATCTTTTTGATCTCCTTGGGATTGTCGCTGAAGAAAGCAGTGTGCCTGTTTCAATACGAAGACAGTGAGAGCTTCCCCTGGGGAACGCTCCTTTTCTCTTTGTTTTTGACGGTACTCGTTTACGGTTTGACCGGCGATATTCTTGTCGGCCGTCGAGATATTTCGGTGATGTTCTGGTGTTTCTGGGGAGTTTTGCTGGCTTTGCCTCAGCGCAGTTCGTCCAGCGATGAACGATAGTCGCGTCGAATCTTTTTATTGACAAAATGAACGAGGTATTGCAATGAGTCGTTTTAACGAGTTGGATCCTACCAAAGCAAAAACCTATCGGGCACAGGAGCGCCCATCGCTTGTCAGCACCGACATCGAAGGGAAAGCCTATCGTCACGGCATGACCATGGGCGATTTTTTTCTCGGACTTCCCAAAGTACTGAAGGCCAAAGACCTTCTTGAGGTGGCCGCGGCTGTAGTGCGCGCGCGAAAAAATCGTCGGCCGGTGATCGTCATGTTCGGCGGCCACGTGGTGAAGTGCGGCTGCATCCCTCTCCTTCTGGATCTGGCGAAGGACGGTTTTGTCAGCCATTTCGCCTCCAACGGCGCGGCAGCCATTCACGACACCGAACTTGCCCTGTGCGGCCACACGTCGGAGGACGTGGCCAGCCAGCTTGAAGACGGCTCATTCGGCATGGCGGCCGACACGGCGGACATGCTGAACCGGGCGGCTGCCGTGGCGCACCGAAACGCTCAAGGATTGGGCGAGACCTTGGGTGAACTGCTTCTGCAAGAGCAAACATCCAGTGGACGGGATTGTCTCTCGGCCCGCTGCGCGCAACTTGCCATTCCCTACACGGTGCACGTGGCTCTGGGAACGGACATCGTTCATCAGCATCCCACTGCGGTAGGTGCCGACATCGGCGATGCGTCGCTGAGGGATTTTCGCATTTTCGCCGCATCGGTCTCGCAGCTGGAGGGCGGAGTGGTGCTCAATTTGGGAAGTGCCGTCATCATGCCTGAGGTTTTTCTCAAGGCACTGTCGCTGGCGCGAAATCTCGGTTTCACCGTCAAGCGCTTCACGACCGTCAATATGGACATGATCCAACATTATCGCCCGCAAATGAATGTGGTCACTCGGCCGGTTCGCACCGCAGGAAAGGGCTATGCCCTGACGGGGCACCACGAGATTATGATCCCTCTTCTGGCTGCGGCGATCAGAGAATTCGAGGCTGGAACGCTGGAGCTTCCCCAAGGAAGGTGAGAGGCGCATGAAGATAGAGCCTTCAAAGGTCAGCAGAGTGCTTGTGGTTGGCCTTTCCTGCATTGGCGACACGCTGCTGAGCACTCCCGCTCTCTACAATCTGCGCTGCTTTTTGCCCCATGCGCATTTCACTATGGCGGCCAACGCTCAGGTTGGGGCCATGTTGAAAGATGACCCGCTGTGGAATGAAATTACGGTTTACGACCGCGGGCAAAAAAACTCCAAATACAACGGCTGGATCGGCCGCTTGCGTGCCATACGCGATTTTCGGGCCGGAAAATACGATTTGATTATCGACCTGCGCAGCACGCTGATCCCTGTGGTCATGAACTGTCGCTATCGTCCGTTGTGGGGCTGGAGAGAGCTTTTTCTCTCACGGCGTCTTCATGAAGCCGAAAGAAATCTGTGCTGTGTCAGTTCGCTGGGCGTGCCTCTGGCAAGCCGAAACATGCGGTTGTATGTGCCCCCTCGCGTTCGCGATGACGTGCGCCGCCAGCTGGCGTTCTGCAAGGGCCGTCTGGTGATTCTCAATCCCGGCGGAAAGCCCTTTAAACGCTGGCCTGCAGAGAACTTTGCCGAGCTAGGGAAACGCCTGGAGAATCTGGGATACCAAACGGCGGTCATGGGCTATTCGCCCGACGAGCAGGCCGCGGCGGCTCCGCTTCTCGACGCCTTGCCCGAGGCTTTGAATTTCACCGGAGAGGTTCCCATGGCGCTCAGTGCGGCTCGTCTGGGCGAAGCAAAACTGTATGTCACCAACGACTGTGGGCAACTCCATATGGCCAGTGCCATGGGGACGCCAACCGTCGCCATTTTCGGTCCGACGGATCCATGGCGTTACGGCCCTTGGGGAACGCGCCACGAGGTCCTTTCTTCCCACGGCTGCCCCAAGGGTTTTTGTCTCGACGAGGGAGCGGCCTGCCCAGTGGGGCGGAATAACTGTTTGAAGTCCGTATCTGTAGAAGAAGTCTGGCAGGCTTCGCTGAAGGTCCTTGGCAATGTGGCGCTGCTTTCTTCGGAAAAAAAAGCGTCTGACGGTGAAGGAGGACTTTCATGAATTTTCCGAGAGTCGCTCATCAAGGAAACGATCACGTCAAAGTTCTGTTCATCAGACTGACTTCTATGGGAGACATCATTCTGACAGCGCATATCAGCAGAAGGCTGAAAGAGCTTTTTCCGCTCTTTGAGATCACGTGGCTTACCGAACCCCCCTACGAAGCTCTGGCACCTGCAATGCCCTGGCTGGATCACGTGATGAGCTGGAATCGCCACGAGGGAAAGAGCAGCTTTTTGAAGCTGGTTTCCAAAGTGCGCGCTCAGAAGTTCGATATTCTCTTTAACCTCCAGGACAATGACCGCACGGCAGTTTTGACTTTTTTGTCGGGAATTCCACTGAAAATAGGTTACCATCGCCATTTTCAGTGCGTCTATCATCAAAATGTCTATGCCGTTCTCGGGCAGTTGGGCATTCCTCTATATTTAGAAAAAGGAATTCACAGTTCTTTGGTGCGCCCCGCTGGCCCGTCGCCTCTTTTGGAACTGTGGGACAAAGGTCGTTTTCCTCACTGCGTCGCCCTTGCCATCGGCGCCAGTAAAGAGCGAAAACGTTGGCCGGCAGCTGGCTGGGCCGAACTGGCAAACTTTCTGTCGAAGAAAAATTGTCTCTGTCTGCTGGTGGGATCCGGCGAAGAAGAGAAGCGCATGGCCGATGAAGTTCTGCGCCGCTGTGCCGGAGCGAATGTGCTCGATGTGGTGAATCGTTTTTCTCTCCTTCAGCTCTTTCAGGTTCTTGCCGACGTTCAGTTTGTCGTTGCCGGTGATACGGGACCGCTTCACATGGCACGAGCCTTGGGGACGCCTGTGATTGCTCTGTTCGGTCCCACGTCGCTGTCAGTAGCCTATACGCAGAGTTTCGATAAAGTTCTCTACACGCCCTGCGAAAAGATGGGCTGTCTTGACTGGAAGTGCACGCTTCCCTGCATGGAGCGCATCAGCCCCGAAAGCGTTGAAGCGGCTGCAGAAGCTCTTCTGGAGGAATTGGCGCAAAAAGGAGAGAGATAAAAGATGTCTCAGGAAAAGCTTCTCTCAATCATCGACCAGGAGTGCTCGATGGCTCCGTCAATTGCCGTCATCGGCGATCTCATGCTTGACCGCTATCTCTACGGCAGCGTAGAGCGAATTTCCCCTGAGGCGCCCATTCCCGTGGTGAAATTTCAGGGCGAACGAGGCGTTCTCGGCGGCGCGGGGAACGTGGTCGCCAACCTTTGCGGCCTTGGGGCAGCCGTCCAGTTTTTCGCTCAACTGGGCGACGATTCCGAGGCGCAGGACGTCTTGAAACTTTTAGAGGGATTGAACGCCAAATCGCGTGGAAAAGTCGCTTTATCTCCGTCGCTGAAGGACTTGACCACGGTGAAAACGCGAATTATCGGCAATGGACGTCAGCAGATGCTGCGCCTTGACCGCGAGACCTTCGTCCCTCTTGAGGGCGAGGCCGAAGCGCAACTTTTGAAGGCAATGGCGTCTTTGGCCGATGATGGCCTTGCAGCCGTCATCCTTTCCGATTATGGCAAAGGCATGTGCACTGCTTCACTGTGCCGAAATGTCATCGGGCTCTGCCGGACGCGGGGAATTCCCGTTTTTGTGGATCCCAAGGGCAGAGATTGGCAGCGCTACGCCGGAGCCGAACTGGTGACGCCCAACGTCAAAGAACTTTCCGACGTGGCCGGAACAGCGCTGTCCAACGATGACGATGAAGCGCTGCTGACGCAGGCTCGAAAAGTTCGTAGCGAATTCGGACTCGACAATCTGCTGGTGACCCGTTCGGAAAAGGGCAGCACCTTTGTGGGCGAGGAAAACTGTTTCGACGAACCCTCTCACGCCGTGGACGTTTACGACGTATCGGGGGCCGGCGACACGGTCATCGCCTCCGTTGCCTTTTTCAGGGCTTGCGGCATCCCGTGGCGTGAGAGCTGCCAGCTCTCCAATCTGGCGGCACAGGTAGTCATCAGCAAGCCAGGCACCTATCCCGTTTCCTATGACGAGCTGAGGAGTCTGGTGCGAGAGAATGTCACGCGCGAGCGCAAAACGTCGCCGGCGTCGAAAGTCATGAGTTTTGACGAGGCTCTCGCTCTCGTCGAAAAATGTCGAAAGACGGGGAAGAAAGTGGTCTTCACCAACGGCTGCTTCGACGTTTTTCACGCGGGGCACGTCGATTCACTGCAGCGAGCCAAAGCCTTGGGCGACTGTTTGATCGTGGGACTCAATTCCGACCGATCGGTAAGAGCGTTGAAGGGCGTTTCCCGCCCCATCAACACGGAAGAAAACCGTGCCGCCGTTCTGGCGGCGCTTCAGTGCGTCGATGGCGTGGTGATCTTTGACGAGGACACGCCCGAACGCCTGCTGTCCGCCCTTCGTCCCGATGTGCTTGTCAAGGGCGGCGACTATGCTCCCGAGCAAATTGCCGGGGCGAGCTACGCCGGAAAGGTGATTATTCTGCCGTTGGTGCCCGAACTTTCAAGCACCGCCCTCCTTGACAGAATGTCGAAAAATGGATAAAAAGAACTGGATCATCCTCGATCGTGACGGCACCATCATCGAAGAGAGAAACTATCTCCACAGCCCCGAACAGGTTGTCCTGCTTCCATGGGCGGCCGAGGGCCTGAAGCTTCTCTGCCGGTCGGGCTACCGGCTGACGGTGGTGAGCAATCAATCGGGCGTGGGGCGCGGCTATTTTTCCGCCGACGACGTGGAGCGCGTCCACAACCGTTTGGCTGCTTTGCTGAACGAGCAGGGCGTCGAGCTTCAAGGGTTTTACTACTGCCCCCACCGTCCCGACGAGGGCTGCGCCTGCCGAAAGCCCCGTACGGGGCTCATTCGCCAGGCGGCGGAGGAGAGCGGTCTGTCGGTTGATTCTCTTGCCGCCGTCATCGGGGACAAGGAATGCGACATGCAGCTCGGCCGAAATCTCGGCTGTCCCGCCATCCTTCTGATGACGGGCTATGGGCGGCGCGAAAGGGCCCGCGGCGTTGTGGCCGATTTTTATGCCGAAAATTTACGCGACGCCGCTCTTTGGATTATGGAAAGCGAAAAATCAGGTGGAAACGATGGAAACGCGAGAAGTTGAAAATCTTATTGCTGAAAAGATCGAGCGTCACGCCGAAGTCTGTGCGCTCATGCCGGCGTTGGCGCCGCAGATTGCCCGCGCTGCCGAGCTTATGGTGAAGTCGCTGAAGACGGGCGGGCGCATCTTTTTCTGCGGCAACGGCGGTTCGGCGTCGGACGCCCAGCACCTCGCTGCCGAACTTTCGGGGCGTTATCTTCTGGATCGTCCCGCTTTGGACGCCGAGGCGCTTCACTGTAACACGTCGGCTCTCACCGCCATCGCCAACGACTTTGGCTACGAAAGAGTTTTCTCGCGTCAAGTCGAGGCTCACGGGCGCTCCGGCGACACGTTGGTGGCTCTGTCCACCAGCGGCGGCAGCTCCAACGTCATCGAGGCAGCCGAAGCGGCGCTGGAGAAAAACATGAACGTCGTCGCCATGACGGGCGAAAAACAGTCGCGTCTCGGCACACTGGCTCACGTTTGGCTTGCCGTCCCGTCCCGCGAGACGCCGCGCATTCAGGAAATGCACATTTTGATTGGCCATACGCTGTGCGAAATTGTAGAGAGAAGCCTTTTTTCGCAGAACTGACGTTGAGCTTTTCAACGGCAGGAATTACTTTAAAGAGCTTGCGCTCGGGGAGGAATCTTTGATGAGCTTGAAAAACAGATTGCTGGCGTTGACGGTTGCCTGCGCGCTTTTGGGCGCCTCGGCCGCCCACGCCGCCGAATGGCGCCAGAAGAAAGAGTACCGCGACAATTTCGGGGGCAACGTTGAGGTGACAGCAACCTACTATGCGGCGGAATACGTGGAAAAAGCGACGCAGGATGAGGCCACCAAAAACATGTGGACTTCCGACGAAATGGAGGACTATCGCTACAATTTGCTTCAACAGCTGAGACTGAACGACTGCATCCCCGTTTTTTTGAAGATCAAAAACCGCGGCCCGGCCATACACATGGTTCCCTTTGAGCGCCAGGTTCGCCTTGTCATCGGCAGGCATCGCCTTTCCCCTGTGGATTTCGACCGACGCTTCAACTTCAAAATCACTGATAACCGCGAGGGATTTGTCTATTTTCCGCGCTTCGACGAAAAGGGCAAGCCCTATCTGACGCCCAAAGTCAAGACCATTCGCTTTTCCATCGACGGCGGCGTCTCTCCGGTGACGCTGGGCAAGACGCTGGATTTTCTCTGGGACGTCAAGGACGACAATCCCGATCGGCTCTTGAAGGGCAAGTCGGGCGCGCGCCTTGAGATGGACCGCCTCACCAAGCGCATTGGCGTTTTGTCCAAAGAGGGAAAACAGCTCCAAGACCGTCTCAATGAAATTCAGGCGGAGCTTCAGAAAGTCAACAACCGCATGATGGAGCTGCAGAAGCAGCTTTAAACGACGAACCTCACAGGCGAAGCACTCTCTCAAAGCGGCGTGCTTCGCTTTTACTGTAAGCGGGGGCCGAGGCATGGCGACCCTTGAATTCCCTTTACATTTCTTTTAAGAGGTGATTATTATGGAACGTATCGGCGTTTTGACCAGCGGCGGAGACGCTCCGGGCATGAATGCGGCCATCAGAGCGGTGGTGCGCTGTGCCGCCTATCATAAAATCAAGTGCTATGGTATCGAGCAGGGCTACGAAGGCCTGATCAACGGTGAGATTTTTCCGCTTAAAGTGCGCGACGTGGGCTCCATCATCCAGCGAGGCGGCACCATGCTGCGCACGGCGCGAAGCGACCGGTTCATGACGCCCGAGGGACGTCGGCTGGCCTTTGAGCAGTGCAAAAAAAACAAAATCGGCGGTTTGGTGGTAATCGGCGGCGATGGCTCTTTCCACGGCGCGTGGGAACTCCAATCTCTGGGACTGCCCGTGGTGGGCGTTCCCGCCACTATCGACAACGACGTTAACGGCACCGACATGACCATCGGTTTTGACACTGCGCTGAATACGGCGCTGGATGCGGTGCGGCGCCTTCGCGATACGGCTCACAGCCATGACCGGCTTTTTATTGTCGAGGTGATGGGGCGCGACTGCGGTTTCATCGCCCTTCAAACGGCGGTGGCCGGAGGCGCCGAGTACGCCGTGCTGCCGGAGTACGGCCTTGATATTGATCGGCTTTGCAGGAAACTGGATTCGTCGAAGGCCAGCGGGAAAAATTATTCGTTGATTATACTGGCCGAAGGCGTCATGTCAGGCTATGAACTGCAGAAAAAACTCCTTGAAAAGGGCGAACAGTACAGAGCCACAGTCACTGTGCTGGGACATATTCAGCGCGGCGGTTCGCCTTCCAGCTATGATGCCACCATCGCCAGCCGAATGGGTGCCTATGCCGTAAACTGCCTGATCGACGGGATTTTCGGCGTGATGACGGGGCTGCAGAACGGCCGTATGACGCCCGTTCGCCTGCCCGATACGTGGAGAGAGAAAAAGCGCCTCAACCCTGAAATGCTCCATCTCGTGGAAGAGCTGAGCATCTGACGGACCCTCTGCGACTTTGTGCCGAAAATTTTTTCGAGGCGTGTAGACATTGAAGTTTTTCGAAAGACGACACGACAAAAGAAGTGCATTTGAGTAAGACAGCGCATTTTTTGCGCAAGATGTTTCGCAAGCGCGGCGTCAGAACATGAAAAAACGTTTTTTGTTCATCGGACGTCAAAAAAGCTTTCATGCTCCGAGAAATCTGGTATCATTGAAAAGATCCACACAGCGAAGCGCGTTTTTTTGCGCCATCAACCGACGGAATGGAGGAGAGGGCATGAGAATAAAAGCCCATAAATTGACGGCAGCGCAGGTGCGGCGCAAGACGGATCCGCGGATTCTGGGCTGTTCTTCCTCGACGGAACTGGAAAAGATCACTCACTTTATCGGACAGGAACGAGCTGTCCGATCCATAGACTTCGGCCTTGCCGTGGCTAACGATGGCTACAATATTTTTATCGTGGGAGAACAGGGCAGCGGACGCACTAGCTATACGCTCAAAAGCGTGCGCGAAAAGGCAGCGAAGCTGCCCGCGCCCGATGACTGGATTTACGTCAATAACTTTGAAGATCCTACCATGCCGCTGGCCATTTCGCTCCATGCGGGACAGGCACGGACGCTGGAGTCGGACTTCGAGAAACTTATAGGAGAACTCAAGTCGGCCATCAGCGCGTCCTTTGAGAAGAGCAGCTACGAGGACGCCAAAGCGCAGGAAATCGGCAAATTCCAGGAAAACATCGCCCAGATGATGAACGGCATCCGCGAGGCCGCCGAGAAAAAAGGATTTCTGGTTAAGCGTACCCCTCAAGGTTTTGTCAATATTCCTCTGAAAAAGGTGAAAAACGACGAGGGCAAAATCGAGTTGAAGGAGCTTCAGTCCGACGAGTTCGACGCTCTGCCCAAACGGGAACAGCGTCGCCTGAAAACCATTTCCGATCAGCTGACGTCAAAGACGCTGGAAGTGCTTCGTGAGATTCGCGAGAAAGAGCGCGAGCTTAAAGCCAAGCTCGGCGATATGGAGTCGGGCATCTGCCGCACAGCCATCAAGCCCTATCTCGACGAAATACGACAAAAATATTCCGACAACCAAAAGCTTACCGCCTGGCTCAACACCATGGAAAAGCAGATTGTGGAGAACTATGGCCTTTTCATCGCGTCGTCACGGGAAGAAAACGGCGATGACGACTTAACGCAGTATAAAATCAACGTCCTTGTCAGCAACGATCCCAAAGGCGGCGCGCCGGTCGTCTGGGAGACCAACCCGACTTTTTACAACATTGCCGGCAAAATGGAGTACGAAAGCCGACAGGGCTATTATTATACGGACTACACGCGCATTGTCAGCGGCGCTCTGCACCGTGCCAACGGCGGCTTCGTGATTTTCGACGCCGAAGAGCTCTTGCGCAATTTTATGTCCTACGATCTGCTGAAACGCGTTCTGCGTTCAGGAATGCTGACCGTGGAGAACCTCAGCGACCAGTACAGCGTCATGCCCATTGCGACGCCCCGCCCCGAGGGCATTCCCATCAAAACGAAGGTCATTCTGGTGGGGAGCCACGAAATTTATTATCTGTTGCGTGAATACGACAAGGATTTTCCCAAGTTCTTCAAGCTTGTGGCGGAGTTCGACTATGAAATGCCCCGAACGCCAGACAGCGAATACGAACTGGCGCGTTTCATTAAAACCTGTGCCGAAAAGGAAGGCTGTCTGCCCTTCAACAAAAAAGCGTTGTGCGAGCTCATCGAATGGTCATCTCGGCTTGCCGACGATCAGAACAAGCTGTCCACGCAGTTCAACCGCCTTCAGGAATACATCATTGAGGCGTCGGCCTGGGCGCGGCAGGAAGGTGCGCGTCAAGTGGACAGCCGCCATGTCCTGCGAGCCATTCAGGAGAAACGGTACCGCTCCGGTTTGACCGAGGAGAAGATCCGCCAGGCCTTTGAGGAGAACATCATCCGAATCGACACCGAAGGTTCGGCGGTGGGACAGATCAACGGCCTTGCGGTGGTCAGTTTCGCCGAAGTGCTCTTCGGCCATCCGACGCGTATCACGGCAAACACCTACATGGGGCGAGAAGGCGTGGTCAACATCGAACGCGAAACCTCCATGGCCGGTCCCATCCACAACAAGGGCCTTTTGACGCTGAGCAGCTATCTCGGTCGAGTCTACGCCCAAGACATGCCGCTGACGTTGACGGCGCGGCTTTCCTTTGAGCAGAATTACGGTGGAATTGAGGGCGACAGCGCCTCCTCGACGGAGCTGTACTGTTTGCTTTCGTCTCTTGCCGACGTGCCCATCGCGCAGAACATTGCCGTCACCGGCTCCGTGGATCAGTTCGGCAACATTCAGCCCATCGGCGGCGTCAACGAAAAGATCGAAGGTTTTTTCAGCTACTGCGAGGCTCATGGGCTTACGGGGAACCAAGGCGTCATGATTCCTTGGCAGAACGAGCAACACCTCATGCTCAGCCAAAGAGTTGTCGATGCCGTCAGAAAGAGACAGTTTCACATCTGGTCAGTGAAAAACTGCGATGAGGGCATTGAGCTTCTCACAGGTGTTCCCGCAGGAAAGCGGTCGGCCAATGGAAGTTATCCCGCGGAGTCAATTCATGGCAAGGCCATGGCGAAGTTGAAAAGCTGGATTGCACGGAGCGCCGCTCTCGAAAAGGCAAAAAGAGCGAGGGCGAAGACTTCAGCGCAGAAGGTGAAGCAATGAGCCGCGTCGACGTGAAAAAAGAGGTCAAACCGCAGAAGATCTCGGCACCGTCGATTCCCGTGGTCTTGGAACTGTTGGAAGAACTTTGGAAGCAAGGAACCGAGTCCGCTAAAATTGTTTATGATGAACCTCTCGACGGCCTCATCGAAACGGTGCTCTCGCAGAACACCAACGATCGCAACAGGGATATGGCCTTCGAGCGTCTCACCCGGTGCGGCACGTGGCCGCAGATCGCCCAACTGCCCCAGGAGAAAATCGTGGAGGCCATCAAACCGGCGGGACTCTGCAATAACAAATCGATGACCATTATGAGAGTGCTTCGGCAAGTGAAAAAGCGCTTCGGCGAGTACTCTCTGAAGTCTCTCAAAAAAGGTACGCCCAAAGAGGCTTGGGAATTCATGACGTCCATTCAGGGCGTCGGCCCCAAAACGGCGGCCTGCGTGCTCGCTTTCGATTTGGGATTTCCGGCTTTTCCCGTCGATACCCACGTGGCGCGCATCTCGAAGCGGCTCGGCTGGGCCGAAGAGAAGGAGACGCCTGCCCAAATCCAGGCACGGCTGGAAGATTTGGTTCCCGACGAGCTGAAGACCGCGGGACACCTCAATATGATTCAGCACGGCAAAAACATCTGCAAAGCACGCGCACCGAAATGCGGCCAATGCCCACTTCGAGGAATCTGCCCTTCGAGCACGCAGTAAAGACTCCCGCTTCCCTTGAGGCAGTCACGTGAACGATATGGCCCGCAGCAGGCGTAAAACGATTGAAGAGGGAGCTGTCTCCATTCGCGAGATGGCTCCCTCTTTTATCGGCACGGAACCTCCTTCTTCATGCTAAAATAGTTAAGGACATTCGTGGAAAAGTTTTCGAGGAAGACTGCAAAACAGCAGAACGCCCCTTTTCACTTTGAAGGTTTCCATTTGTGAAGAAGGTGATGAGAACCGTGGAAGAACTTAACCTGTTCGAGCGCCGCGCCGCTCAACCTCTGGCAGCGCGCCTGCGCCCGCAGAGCCTTGACGAATTCGTTGGGCAGACCCATCTGCTGGGCAAAGATAAAGTGCTTTACAAGCTTATTGAGAGCGACCGCATCTCTTCGATGATTTTCTGGGGGCCACCGGGCGTCGGCAAAACGACACTGGCGCGCATCATCGCCAATCGAACGCGGGCGGAGTTCGTCAATTTCTCTGCGGTGACCAGCGGCATCAAAGAAATCCGCGCCGTCATGGAACGAGCAGAGAAAACTCGCATCTACGGCGGCAGAACCATCGTCTTTGTGGACGAAATCCACCGTTTCAACAAGGCGCAGCAGGACGCCTTTCTCCCTTACGTGGAGAAGGGCAGCATCATTCTCATCGGCGCCACCACGGAAAATCCGTCATTCGAAGTTAACAGCGCCCTTCTGTCGCGTTGCAAAGTCTTCGTCCTCCAGCCCCTCAAAACCGAAGAACTGACGCAGCTGTTGGAAAGAGCCGTCAAAAGCCCCAAGGGCTTCGGCAACGAGAAGATCGACATCAGCCACGACCTCCTCGAACTGTTGGCCGCCTTTGCCAACGGCGATGCGCGAAGCGCGCTCTCCACGCTGGAAATGGTGATCCTGAACAGCGACGTCAAAGACGGTGTCACCGTCGTCACCAAAGAGATCATCGAGCAATGCACTTCAAAAAAATCGTTGCTTTACGACAAGAAAGGCGAAGAGCATTACAATCTGATCTCTGCCCTTCACAAGTCCATGCGCAACTCCGATCCCGACGCCGCCGTCTATTGGCTTGCGCGGATGCTGGAAGCCGGCGAAGATCCACTGTACGTGGCTCGGCGAGTCGTTCGCTTTGCCAGCGAGGACGTCGGCCTCGCAGACCCTCGGGCGCTCGAGCTGGCGGTGGCGGCCTATCAAGCCTGCCATTTTATCGGGATGCCTGAATGTTCAGTCCATCTCACGCAGGCCGTCGTTTATATGTCGCTGGCGCCCAAGTCCAACGCCCTTTACCTCGCCTATTCGGCGGCCAAACATGACGCACTGACCATGCTCGACGAGCCCGTGCCGCTGGTGATCCGCAACGCGCCCACAGCGCTGATGAAAGATCTGAACTACGGCAAAGGCTATCAGTATGCTCACGATACTCGAGACAAATTGACTACCAGGCAGTGTTTGCCCGATTCTTTGGAAGGAAAGGCCTATTACCGGCCTACAGAACAAGGTTTGGAAATCCGCTTTAAAGACCGTCTCGAGAAGATCAAAGAATGGAAAAAGGATCACCGGGTCTGAACGTGAGGCGCAGCAGAAATTTCTTGAGTTGGTTCTGCACTTATGCTATGATTTTACAATGCGCTCAGATGGTGGAATCGGTAGACACTGGGGACTTAAAATCCCCTGGCCTTTCGCCGTGCGGGTTCGAATCCCGCTCTGAGCACCATTTTTATACGAACAAAATAAAGATATTGTGAAAGAAAATGTGGCGGGCTTCGTTGAAAACAGCGAAGCCCTTCATTTTTTTCAGTCATGCCGTGTAATATATAAGGGCACCATAAGTCACTCATGGTGGTTACTTTTCGGTCATTCGATCTTCTCAAAAAATGAGACGTGGTGACGGAAGGAGACCTTATCCCGTCGGGTGTGTGATGAAAAAAGCCTGAGAAGTACGGATAAAACGACATCAAAAGCGTTCTTCTGTTGGAGACTGTTGTAAAAAAATTCAATTCAAACTCACGGCAGGCTGTCAAAAAATCGGCTCAGAGATGGAACTGTCTCTGCTTCAACGATGATCATAAACTGAAAAAAGAGGTCGTATCGCTCACACTTTTTGATCTTACCGACCACAGGCCGATTCATGGCGCCAAGAACAAATTCTTGTCCCCAACTGCCAAAGACCTTGAACTTTTTAAAAAGCTCACAAAACATCTTGAAACGATAAAACCGGACAAGCGAGGTGGTACGATGTGCAGGACTCCAACGCCGCAAGAAACAACGACGATCGAAATTAAACTCCCTTCACGGGCACTTCGTTTCCTTGAAGGTTATGCGGCCGGAAAAAATACGACCGTGCCTGAATGCATTGCCGCAATTATTGCAGAGTGGATAGAAGACGAAGAGGATCTGCAAGCGGCGAGGGTGGCTCTTGCAGAGTATGAAGCCGATCCCACTGTTTACACGTCTGAGGAAGCTCATGCCTTTTGGGAGAGATGCGATAAAGAAAAGGAGCTTCCACGCTGACTGACCACACTCAAACCGCGTATCAGTACACGTAGATTGAAAAAGGGCAGAGTTAAAGAGAACATTCAAAGCGGCGGCAAAAGCTTGAAAGGCCATTTCAGCGGACGATCTTAGCTTGCGCTGCTTTTTTGCCTTCGCAGCCATTTTAAAGGCGCGCCGCAGCGCTGCAGGTAAAAGAATCTCCGAGTTCTCTGAAATTCTTCCGATTCCAGCATATAAACGTCGAAGCCGGACTTCTGATTTTCTGATTCAGAAGTCCGGCTTCGACGCTATCATTTCAAGGAATGTTTTTACTGGGCGGCGGGAAGGAGCGTGTCAATCTTGGCCGGGTCGGGTACCACTTCAAGCACGAAGGTGTCGGCATCGATACTGACCAGCGACAGGGCGTTCAGCGTGGAAATATTATCCAAAACCATGGAGGCTATCTCTTTGTCGTCTTCGTCATCAAGAGTATCGCCAAAGGCGTCGAAGAGGGCTTTCAGCGCCGGCTGAAGGGCTTTTACGTCAAGGGCGAGGGCGAAATTTCGAGGCTCGACGGCAGGAGCAAGGGCCGGCGCAATCTGTGGCGTCTGACCGAAGTTGTCGGCGTTCATGCCCGCAAGGATCATTCCCTTTTCTCCATGTGCCAAAAGGAGTGAAACGGGTGCACTGAAGATCGATCCCTTCCAGCCATCGGCGTTGTAGTTGTCAGGTTCGCTGCCCAATCCCTTCATCTGCTCTGTGAGCATGGCAATAAGCGTTGTAGCCTTTGCGGAATCCATATCCGACAGGTGCAGGCACAAACCGGGAAAAGTGCCGACGAGGGGTGCTTCAAGGGTGCCAGCGATGCCGAGAGTGACATTGCCGCGCAGGACCTTCACGAGATCGCTCCATTCAAGGCCGACGGCCGAGAGAGTTTCGTCGACCTCTTCTTCAATTTCTTTGACGGTGTCCGCGTCGTCGATGAGGTCGGAGAGTTTGAAGTCTTTAGGCAGGAAAGATGCCGAAATGTTCAACAGTCCGGCCAGAGGCGATCCCATGGTAAGTGGAGCTTTCGAGGCCGTACCGCCGTTGAACAGGGCGCGCAGGTCCTTGTTGAGCGTGGCGTTCAGTTCGTCGACGGTGTTGGTCCACAGGATGGCTTTAACGGACGTGGGAGTGTCTTCGATGCCGATCTCCATCGAGAAGGGGAGTGACGCTGTGATGTCCATTTCCGACAGACTTTCCGGTGAAATCTGAGCCTGAAGGCAGAGGTTGGCGGGCGTATGGATTCGCGCGAGCGGGGTGTTCTCTGCAGCGGCGGCCATGATTGCCAGGTTTGCGGGATCCGATGATGCGCCGATGAGGT
This sequence comes from uncultured Synergistaceae bacterium, assembly GCA_964622575.1. GTDB lineage: Bacteria > Synergistota > Synergistia > Synergistales > Dethiosulfovibrionaceae > Pyramidobacter. The sequence continues at coordinate 127,565 of CAZUQW010000001.1, forward strand.
ATTTTACGCCGTCGCGCTCGAGGTTTGCAAGATAGATGAGGCCGAGGGATTCTTCTTCGGTATCAACGGTACCGACAGAGGTGATGGTGGTGCCTACGGGCGCCGTCACGGCAAAATCTTCCGCTTTGAACTCGGGAACATCATTGAAGTCGTCGGCAGTGACAGTTCTCTTGATTTCCATGGCCAAAGCGACTTTATCGACGTCGGATTCGTCATTCAAGCTTGCACGCATGTCCACAGCGACGGCCATGTCGCCGTATTTTTTCACCTGCTCGGCGGGGAGCAGTTTCAGAGCACGAGCGAGCAGCGCATCGGCAGGTTCGTTCACCAGCGCCTGAACGTCTCTGATGCCGATGGCTGCCCAGTCGCCGGCATTGACGAATGCGGAGGTCAAATCTTCCGGGCGCGGCGCAGCCGAGGCGCAGGTGGCGGCAAGCATCACTGCAGCAGTGATGACGAGAAACGAACAGAATTTTTTCATTCTTGGTTCCACCTTTCTAAATTGAAAGACGCATATACAAACTGCACTCCTCACAAAAATCATATGTGAGTAAATATTATCATTGGGAATTCATTTTTACAATTATTTATCTCGTATAATATTAATAAAAAATTCTCATGTGGCACATTTCCGATGCCCAATAAATGTCATAAAGTGATCTTGATGTTTTTTAAAGTTGAGTGTATTGGAAGTAATTAAGATGTCGGATCATCATGTATTTTTTGTGTGCAGGCAGTGTATGGAAGAAAGTATGGACTAAGAGGAAAACGTCCTGCAATGTCTTTGGAATCATGATTAGGCGGCTCCCTCCACCATGGAGTAACGTGCCTGTGGTGTTTTGGTGTGGTTGCAACGTGATTGAGGCTTCTGTCGGCGTATTTGTTCACAAGAACGAGGCTTAGACAAAGAAAATAAAGCCGGAAAGGCGCAGACGTCGCAAAACAATGATCGTTCTTGAAATACGTCGTTTTCCTTCAGTGAAGGGGGAAGTGCGGCAAAGGTTTTCCGATTCTTGGTGGCGTCTACAGCACAAAACTTTTGAAAGATAAAGCCGATGCCTTCGCTTAGGGAATGAGGCGGTGACGTCGATAGATGTTTTGGTGTTTTGGACCCCACATGGCATAAAAGAAGAGCCGCCTCACACGAGACGGCTCTTCTTCAACGCTAATTTACAGATAGCTTGCGGCCGCAAGGATCTTGCGGGCTTCGGCTTCTTTGGTCTTGTTGAGTTTCACCACGGGGCCGGTGCAGCCCATGGAGCTTTCGGCATAGATGCCGTGCTTCCAGAGTTCGCGGACGGCGTCCTCAATGGCGAGAACGTCAACGCCATGAATTTCTTCGTCGGTGGGCTCTGCTGCAGGGGCTTTCACTTCTTCTGCAGCGGCAGCGGGTTTGGGCATAAAGCTCTCGATAATCTCTTCAAGGCCGTAGCCCTTGGCAGTTTCGACTTCTTTGGCGACAAGCTCGGGGAGTTTGCCTGCCGCAGCTGCACCGCAGTAGGCAACGGCGTTGGCAATCACGGGAGCGCCGGAAGCGCGAGAAATGATGTTGACCACGTGCTTCCATCCCTCGCCGGCGGAAGGTCCATAGCCCCAGCCGAGCGCCTCGTAGGAGCCACCGGTGCTGAAGGAGGAGAACATCTTCATCAGCACGTTGCCTGTAAGCGTGTCACAGACGCAGATGTCCACAACGCCCTGAAGGATGTCGTTGCCGCGCAACACAGAGCCGCCGTCGGCGCGCTTGCTTTCGCCAAAGGTGATGTCGTAGCCGTTCTCCTTCAGCTTGCGAAGCGCCTTGAAGACCACCTGAGCGCCCTCAACGTTGAGGATGCCTACAGTGGGGTTTTTCTTGCCGAGTGCCTTGGCGACGGCGATGCCGTAGACGGTGTTGCGGATCATGGCTTCAACGCGGTTAATGGCGCTGGTTCCCGTGGTCGAGGCGACGATCATGTCGCGGCCGAACGCGGGGGTAAAGACGCGGCCGATGGTGGTCACGCCCATGGGGAAGGGGTGGTGCATTGCCACGATACCGGCAACTTTGCCGCTGTCCATGGCTTCATCCATGGCAGCTTCAAGGTCGTTTTCGTTGTCGTTGGTTTCAATCCACTCCAGATCGTCAAAGCCTTCGACCTTCTTGGGGCCGATCATCACGACCTGAATGTTGGGATTCTGGCGCTGTGCGAGGCGTGCAGCGTTGGCGATCTCTTCAGAACCGTGCTCGCTGCCATTCGCCTGCAGGCCGACGCGGACGCGGGGGCCGCCATGAGCGGCAGAATCGATGATCTCGGAAAGAGCCTCACCGATAAGCTTGCGAACGTCAGACATACAAAGGCCTCCTTACTTCTTGAGGTCTGCTGCGATATCGGAAAGAGACTCCAACAGCAGGCTCTTGATGTCGTCCTTGCTGACTGTGGGGGCGACGGGCGCGGGTTTCTCGAGCAGGAAGGAAGCGCCGTCAGCGAGGTTGGTGAGGCGGGCAAGGAACAGGCTGCCCTTGCCGATGATCATGGCGCGGTTGATCTTGCCTTCCTTGATCCAGTCGGCGGCATGTCCGATGAAGGGCGCGCCGGCGGGAATGTGTCCCTGGGTGTGCGCAAAGCCGTGAAGGCCCTTTTCCTTGACGAAGTTCATCATGTCTTTCTTCTCGATGTTCTTCTTCATAACGGCCAGGGCGGCGATCATCTTGATGTTGGCGAGAGGCACATTGCCTGCACCTGCGGGCTCGGTGATCTCGGGAATGTGAAGCTCGGCACCGAACTTGTCGACGTCGGCAAAGGTCAGTCCGGCTCTCTGGAGGGGCTCCCAAGTCAGAGACTGGGTGATGGCCTGAGGCGAAGCGCCTGCGCCCACGGAGTGCTTGCCGAGGACGTCGAGACGCATTTCGGCGCTCACGCCGTCGGGAGGCGTAATGAGAATGGCAAAGGTGCCGAGGCAGTCCTCGAGAGCGGGCATATTCTTCTTCACGTGGTCGCGGCTGTTCATGTACAGCTTGGGAATGGATCCGCCGGCCAGGACGACAACGTTCTTGCGGGCGCCCGCGGCGACCTGGGAGGCGCCGTTGATCATGGCGTTGACGGGAGCTGCGCAGAATCCGCGCACGTCGCATCCGCTGGCGTTGGGGCAGCCGGCAATCTCGGCGATGGACTTGGCGAAGTTGCCGCCGGCGCGCTGGCACGCGTCGCCTGCACCTTCTTCGGAGCACTCGATGACGAAGTCCACTTCTTCGGGTTTCATGCCGGTGTTTTTCAGCAGGTGAAGCAGCGTCAGCACCGAACCGGCCTTGCAGGCAAGGTTCTCAAGCAGCACGTGGGCGAAAAGGTTCTCGTCGATGGCGTGAGCCGCGCGGACAATGCCCACGATTTTGCCGTCAAGGTAGAACGGCAGAACCTGAGTGTGGTCGTGAGTCTTGACCAGCTCTTCAAGCTCGGCCAGGTCATGGCCGGCCTCGAGACGGTTGACGATGGCATCCGTCATCAGAGGATGAGCCTTGAGCTTTTCGCGCACAGAGGCGGCAAAGCCCTTTTCGAGCCAGATCAGATCAAAAACGTCGCAGATGTCAATCAGGCCAAGGAACTCGTCCTCTGGCATGATTTCGCCGTACTTGCCGAAGCGGGGAGCTTCAAGGTTGTAGTGCGTGTACATGGGAGTGGGCTGCGCATCGAGATCCTCAAGGGGAAGCGTGCCGATGTACACCATGTTGGGGGCATAGCCTTTGGCCTGCTCGTAGGTCTGAAGGTGCTTGGGAAGAGCCTCGAGATAGGCTTTTTCGCCTTCGCCGGCCGTGTAGGGCGTATTGCCGTAGTGCAGACCCAGCTGCGGCACGTGCTGAAGGCAGTAAGCGGAACCTTTGATTGCTACTCTGGACATTACTGAAAGTACCTCCTCGGAAAAATATATGTTGAAATTGCATCCTGCAAGGATTACTTCTCGAACCCACCTTATTATAATACAAAGCGGCTCAGTAAACAGTCGAATTTGCCGTTCTTGTGCTGAGAAGCACAAGATTTGTCATTTTTGATGAATTCTTTGTTTGAAGAAAAAATTTATTTGTTCAAATATAATGTGTTTTGATGCAAAAGTAGAGTATAAAATGCAAATAGTACGAGATTATGAAAATTGCATAATTCCTGTTACTACAAAAGTAAGTATTAGAAAATTGAAGAGGCAGCAGCGCTGCCTCCTCAAAATCAACTATCATAGATATTTTGCGAGAGCTATTTTTTAAAGGTGAGCTTTGTAGAGCCGTCATCTTGAGGTTCAGTGGCTTGGCACTGATAGTCGTGGCTCTTCATGTAGCGCGTCACATTGGCGATGGGGGTGGGATTGTCCAGCAAAAATTCAATGGTGCCCTCGCCGCTTGCCACAGCTTTTTTCGCTTCAACGACGGGCAGAGGGCAGGAAAGTCCGCGTGCGTCCACAAGCATGATCAAATTCCTCCTAAGCCTTCCTGCGCATGGTGAATCCGACGCACAGGCAGAAAATCATTCCGATGACGAAAGCCGCAGGAGCATGAGCGCCGATGCCGGCGCCGCTGCTTGCCAGACCGAAGTTGTGGGCCACGGCCGCTCCGGTCATCATTCCGAAAATGAAGACTGCGGCGTCGCCGTCGCCTTCTCCCGCCATGATCAGCTGACGGCCGGGGCATCCGCCGGCCAGAGTGAAGCAGAGGCCGGAAAGGACCATGCCGAGGAAGTTCCACAGGGCGTCAGTGTGGGCCACGGGCTGTCCCGCGAATCCGGGCTTGAACTGACCGAGAGCGTAATTCATGCCGAATCCGGCGATCAGCAGGGCAACGATGCCCCAGAACAGATAGGCATCGCGGGCGAGAACGAGGTCGCGAAGAGCGCCGATGGTGCAGAAGCGGCTGCGCTGGGCGAGCCACCCGATGACCAACATAACGGCAAGGCTGATAAACCAGGGAGCGTGCATGGAGCCGAGGCCTTTTTCGGAGAAAAAGACGGGGCCGGCGCCTTCGGCGCCGAATTTGGGAGCCATGAGGAGCAGGGCGAGCAGACCAACGGCCAGAAGCGGCATCATCAGGCCGGAAGCTTTTGTCTCTTGAGGCGCAGCGATAGCTCTTCCCAAATTATAGCCGTTGCTGATAAAATAAATGCCGATGAGGATGCCGACGAAAAGCCCGGCGATGCCGTACAGCGCATTGTAGTCGCCACCGGCCAGGCGGAGATAGGCGCGCCACGGGCACCCGAGGAAGATCAGCGCGCCGATCATGGCAAAGAGTCCGAGGAAGAAGCGGACGGCGGGAGCGGACCCTGCGCGGGGCTTGAACTCCTTGAACGCAGCGGCCGCAATGAAGGCCCCGAGAATCAGCCCGATGATCTCCGGCCTGATGTACTGCACCACGGCAGCGCGGTGGAATCCCAGAGCTCCGACGATGTCGCGCTCGAAGCAGGCCACGCAGATTCCCATGTTTCCGGGGTTTCCCAGGTGGACGAGCAGCGGCGCGAAAACGCCTACCATAATGCCCGCGATGATCGGGCCAAGACGTGACACCATAAGTGAATCGAAATTCTTCAAAGACAGCGCCTCCTTAAAGTGATAAAATCGTGACTCCCATAAGTTTATGAAAAAGAAGAATTAAACTTATTCATATTGATGTTAGTTCAAAAGGTGAAGTCCGTCAATTTATAAAAGTGAATGAATTATTCTATTGAGTCAATAATATTATTCTGTAAGGAGCATGAAAATGAAGTGTCTTGCGACATTCGATGTGACGAGTATGGCGTTGATGTTTGAAAAATATTGCAGAAAAGAAGGACTGAGCGTTCGCATCGTGCCTGTTCCGCGCCAAATTTCCGCAAGCTGCGGACTGGCCTGTTCCTATCCCTGTGACCAAGTGGAACGCATCGAGCGAATCTGCGCGGAGAAAAAAATCGAAATCAGCGGCAAATACACCCTTGAAGGGTAGAGAATCCGACGTGTCCCTCTCTTGAGTTAAAAGTTCAGCTGTCTTATACTGCTTGTGGTTCGTGCGCTTTAATAGGAAAAATTTCCGCACTGACGGTACGGGTTCGTCTACGCCGCTGCGACCGTTGAACTTTGGTCCATCAGAGCATGCAGCTGGTTTTCGTTGAAAAGATTTACGGGGGAATGGAATTGCGAAATCCAAAAAAGAAGATTGCGCTCGATGTCTTCGATGGCAGTGTGAATCTCGCGGAGGCGCTGGGAAATCGCCTTCCGCTGGAGGACGCTGAAATACCCGCCGCTGTTGGGCTCGAGGAGCGAAAGCAGCCGCAAAAAACAGGGAACTTGGCGTCGATGCACTTTCGGATCTCCATCGAACGAAAAGGGCGTGCGGGAAAGACCGTGACGCTTTTGTCAGGCTTCGAGGGCGATACCAAGAGCTGCCGGGACTTGGCGAAGCGTCTCAAAAGCGCCCTCGGCTGCGGCGCGGCGCTGGAGGAAGACCGCCTTGTGCTGCAGGGCGACCAGCGCGAAAGACTGGCGGCGTTGTTGCGCAAGCAGGGCGCCACGAAAGTCTCAGTGGGTTGAACTGCAGTCTCCGTCGCCTTTGGGGGTGCGTCGATCTGTGCAAGCGGCAAATTATTTTACAGGGTTATCTGATAAATTTTTAAGCGAGGCGAAGCGAATGATATTTGAAAAGGCAGTGCGACTTGAAGGTTTTAAATGGGAAAAACTTCCCGAGGGCGAAGCGGCCAAGCTCGACGAAGCGGCAAAAATCTGCAAAGCGCTGGCGATCAGCATGGTGGGGCGCGCCAACAGCGGACATCCCGCCGGAGCTCTCTCCAGCATGAAAATGTACATGGCCGCCTACGGTGCCGCCCATCTCACGCCTGAAAACTGCGATTCCTTTGACCGCGATTTCGTGGTCGTCAGCCATGGACACACGTCGGCAGCCGCTTATGCGGCGCTTGCCTATTACGGTTTTATCGACCCTTATGATGCCGTCAACGAGTTCCGCAAAACCGGCAGTCGCTTCCAAGGACATGTTGAGCGGCTGGTGCCGGGCATCGACTGGGGTTCCGGTTGCCTCGGGCAGGGACTTTCCGCCGGAGCCGGATTCGCGCTGGCGCAGCGCGCAAGAGGTTATAGCGGCAAGGTTTATGTCCTGATGGGCGACGGCGAGCAGCCCAAGGGGCAGATTGCCGAGGCGCGCCGCCTGATTGTCGCTCAAAAACTGAGTTCCGTCACAGCGTTGATCGACGTCAACGACATTCAGATCACCGGAAGATGTTCCGACGTGCTGCCCGTCCACATCAAAAAGCTTTGGGAGGCCGACGGTTGGAACGCCATTGAATGTGACGGCACTTCCTTTGCGTCGCTTTACGACGCACTGAAAAAGGCCGATGAAAGCAGCCTGCCCACCGTCATCCTTTGCAAGACGGTGATGGGCGATGGCGTTTCTTTTATGGAGAACAAGCCAGATTACCACGGAAAAGCGGCCACGGGCGATCTCTACCTTCAGGCCATGAATGAACTTGGCCAGCCCGATTACATCACCTTGGCGGCTAAGCATGCCAAGGCCTCGCTGAGCGCGGCGCGGCGCATCGAGCCGCACAGAGCCCTTCTTGATTTGGGCACGCCACGAAGCTATGGCCCCGACGACAAAACCGACAATCGCTCCGCTTTCGGCTCGGCCCTTGCCGATGTGGGCGACCTGAACTGCGGAAAAGCCGGCCGTACGCCCATTCTGGTTTTCGACTGCGATCTGGCCGGATCGGTGAAAACAGGCGCTTTCAGAAAGGCGCATCCGCAGCAGTTCATCCAGTGCGGAATTCAGGAAAACAGCACGGCCACCGTCGCAGGTGCGGCGACGGCAGGCGGCGCCCTGTCGGTGTGGGGCGACTTCGGCGTCTTCGGACTGGGAGAAGCCTACAATCAGCAGCGCATGAACGACATCAACCACACCAATGAAAAACTGGTGCTCACCCATGTGGGGCTTGACGTGGGCGAGGATGGCATGACCCATCAGTGCATCGATTATGTATCTCTGCTGTCCAACTTCTTCAACTGGAAGCTTGTGGTTCCCGCCGACCCCAATCAAACCGACCGGGCGACGCGCTGGGCCATCGGAACTGCCGGAAACGTGTGCCTCGCCATGGGGCGCAGCAAAATTCCAGTGATCTGCGCCGGCGGCACGCCCGTTTTCGAACGTGAATTCCAATACGGTGAAGCCGTTCAGGTTCGAAAGGGCGGCGATGCAGCCATTCTTGCCCTGGGGGCCATGACGTCCCGCGCCTTGGCAGCGGCCGAACTTCTCGAAAAGAGGGGAATCGGCACGGCCGTTTACGCCGTCTCCTGCCCTTTGACAGTGGACGAGAAGGCGCTGCGTGAAAGCTTTGCCACGGGCTGCGTCATGACCGTGGAAGACCACAACGTCAACAGCGGAATGGGCTCCATCTGGCTGGCCCGTGCCGCCGAACTGGGCCTTTCGGCGCGGACGGCCAGAGCTGGTGTCCATCGCTACGGCGATTCGGGGCCAAGCACTGAAGTGTACGACGCCATGGGCCTTTCTGCGGAAAAAATTGCATCTCGCCTCGAGGACCTGAAAAAGCGCAGCTGAAGCTGCCGGCGCATTTTCATGAGCGAGAGAGTTCTGCTTCACGCCTGCTGTGCACCCTGCGCCACAGTGGGCGTTAGAAGCCTGCTTTTGGAACGCTGGGACGTGGCGCTCTACTTTTACGGCGGCAATATCCACCCTCGGGTGGAATGGAGTCGGCGCCTTGAAAGCCTTCACGCACTGGCTGACGATTTTTCCGTGCCGCTGCACGTCAGGCCGTGGGATGTCTCGCAGTGGAACCAACGCACCGCAGGGCTCGAGGGCGAACCCGAAGGTGGCGCGCGGTGCGAGATCTGTATGCGCCTTCAGCTCGAGGCCGCGGCGCAGCTGGCACAAAGTTCAGGAATTCCATGGCTTTGCACCAGTTTGACGCTGAGTCCGCAGAAGCGCCCCGACGCCATTAACAGATGGGGCAGTGAAATTGCGGAGAGCTATGGTCTTCGGTGGCTTGAGCGAGTGTGGCGCAAAAAGAACGGCTTCGCCCTTTCGCTCTCGGAGAGCCGGAGACTGAACCTTTATCGTCAGAATTATTGCGGATGCCGTTTCAGTATGCGGCGAGCCGCAGGTTCCGACTCTTCGGACAGTATCTTGGGGAGGACCTAAAGATGGATTTTTTTGATTGTCTTCATAAAAGAATTGAAACGCTCAGAGGCCGTCTGGCCGAAAAGGACCTTGACGCGCTGGTGCTGATCGATGATGAAAACGCCGGGTGGGAAAATCTCTATTACTACAGCGGATTTCGCGGATCATCGGGCGTCGCCGTCATCACCCACCGTCAAGCCATTCTCGTGACCGACTCGCGCTATCTCACCCAGGCATCGCAGCAATCTTGCATGGAAATTCGTCCGGTGGTGACTCGCGAAAAGCACACCGCCACTTTCAAGAGGCTGATGGATGAGCTGAAACTCCGCCGCTGCGGTTACGACGGCGAAATGCTGAGCGCCGCCAACTATCTTGAATTGGCGTCGCTGCCCGTAGAATGGGTGGACTTTTCAACGGAAATAAGCGCCCAGCGCCGCAGCAAAGACGACTATGAGATCGCTCAGATCACCCAAGCGGCTGAAATCGCCTCCACGGCCTATCTCGAAACCCTTCCTCAGGTCAGAGTGGGCATGACGGAACTGGAGTTCTCGAAAATTCTTGAGTTGAACATCGCGCGCCATTGCGGCGAGGGCGTCTGGCACAAATCGAAAATGATCGTCGCGTCGGGAACTCGCAGCGCCATGCCTCACGGCGTCGCCAGCACAAAACCCATGGAGTTGGGCGACCAGGTGACCGTGGATTACGGCGCGATTTACGGAGGATACATGTCCGATCTGACGCGCAATTTTTCTTTGGGGCCTGTGCGCGATCCCGAGTTCAACGAAATTCACGAAGTGCTGTTGAAAGCCCACCGCGATTCGGCGGCCTGCCTTCGTCCCGGCGCGAAGGGCTGTGACGTTCACGCCGTCGCTCAAAAGGTCATCGCCGATGCGGGCTACGGTCGATATTTCGGCCATGGCCTCGGGCACAGCTTCGGCTTGGAGATCCATGAAATGCCTCACCTGTCTCCCAGCTCAAAAGACATTCTGCAGCCGGGCGACGTGGTCACCATCGAACCGGGGATTTACATTCCCGACCGCGGAGGACTGCGCGTCGAAGACGATTATCTGATTACCGCCGACGGAGCGCTGAGGCTTTCGCAGAGCCTGCCGCAGGAATTTGTCTGCCTGAAGGTTTAACTCCTTTCTTGGCGCCATTGCCTTCCGTTCGTCAAAACTTTTTGCTATAATTCGTATCATGTACCACATACAGAGGAGGGGTTAGGATGAAAAAGTACGTATGCAGTGTCTGTGGTTGGGTTTATGATCCCGCCGTCGGCGATCCCGATAACGGAATTGCTGCCGGCACGCCCTTTGAGGATCTTCCCGAAGATTTTGTCTGCCCGGTCTGCGGCGTGGGCAAGGATCAGTTTACAGAAGAGTAAGCTTTTGTAGAATTACGGCCTCCGGGATCGCTTCCCGGGGGCTTTTGTTGTTCATCGGAAAGCTTTGTATGACCCGTCGGCAGTTAGGATTGACCTGTTCGGACAGTGTCTTTGAGAATCGGCAAATCGGCTGCTTTATTTCAGGCGCTCTTCATGTATAATCTTGATGTTCCCTCAAATGGAATCGGAGGTTGCTCAAGTGTATGGTTTTGCAATGAAGGTCTACGGCTGTCAGATGAACCAATACGACGCCGATAAAATCAAAACTTCGCTGGTTTCGCGCGGCAACGTGGAAGTGCCCGAGGACGAAGCGGATTGGATTATTTTCGTGGGATGCAGCATTCGAGACAAAGCGGAGCATAAAGTGTGGAGCGAGCTGGGGCATTATGAACAGCGCTGGAAAGCCGAGAGACGACCTCTGGTGGCCATGACGGGCTGTATCGCTCAAAACGTGGGCAGAGACATGGCGAAGCGCTATCCTTGGATCCGCGTGGTCTCCGGGCCGCGGCACATCGGCAGCCTTCCTGATGCGCTGGATGGAGTTTTTCTCGACGGGGGACGGGTTGAACTGCTCGACGACGATCCCCGCGAGCTTCATGAGCTGGCCTTTGCGCCGCTGGAGCGCACCTATCCATGGAAAGCCTCTGTGATGATCTCCCATGGCTGCGACAATTTCTGCACTTATTGCATTGTTCCCTACGTGCGCGGGCGTTTCGCATCGCGCAAGCCCGCCGAGATTCTCGACGAAGTCCGTCAGCTCGTCGATTCCGGCGTCAAGGAGATCAGTTTGTTGGGACAGAACGTGGACACCTACGGCAAGGACCTCGAGGGCTATTCTTTCGCCGATTTGCTGCGGGATACCGCTCGAACCGACGGACTGGAACGGCTGCGCTTTATGACGTCCTATCCCACGGATTTCACCGAGGACGTGGTGCGCGCCATCGCCGAAAACGACATAATTTGCCCGTCCATCAATCTGCCCATACAGGCGGGCAGCGACAGAATTCTGAAGGCCATGAACCGCCGATATACAGTTGAAGAGTACGCCGCAGTCGTCGATACCATTCGCAGTGGACTGCCCGAAGTGGGCCTGACGTCCGACCTCATTGTGGGCTTCCCCGGCGAGACGGAAGAGGATTTTGCCCTCTCGCTTGAAGCCCTGAGGCGTTTTAGATTCGACCAAGTCCACACGGCGGCCTATTCAAAGCGGCAGGGAACGCCTGCAGCGGTGATGGAGCATCAGGTTCCCGAAGAGGAGAAAAAGCGCCGCCTCAACGAAGTCAATGATCTGCAGATGGAAATCGCCAAGGACATCAACGAAAAGCTTGTGGGCCGCGTCTTTCGCGTCCTCGTGGACGGCAAGGCCCTGAAAGGTCAGCTGCTGCAGGGGCGCAGCGCGACCGATAAAGTGATTTTGTTCCCGGGAGACGGCGATCTGGTGGGCACCTTTGTCGACGTCAAGGTGACCTCGGCCGACGCGTGGTCGCTGAAAGGCCAGCTGGTCTGAAAGGGGGAGGAGCTGCCTTGGACAATCGGACGAAGTTCGTCCTTCTTGCGGGCGCAGCCTTGCTCTGCATCGGCAGCGCCGGTCTGTTGGTTCACACCTTTGTGGGGAGCTGGGAAGAAGAACTGCCCACCACTGTGGCGGGACCGGCACCGACCTTTCAACGTCAGCGGCCTGCTCTGCAGAGCGACGGCGCCGAAACCCGGCATTACGCCTATATTACTGGAGCCGTGAGAAATCCAGGCGTCTACGCCATCAGCGAGGATACTCGTGTGTTCAATCTCGTTGAGGCTGCCGGCGGCCTTCGTTATGATGTCGACGACCGAAAGATCAACCTTGCGGCGCCGGTGCGTGACGGCGCTCACGTTCACATCGATTCTGCGCCTTTTTCCGCGGCCGACAGGGACCGAAAAAGTTCCGACAAAGCCGGAAAATCCGATCATCGGGGCAAGGGCACACAATACGTGTACGTCAACAGCGCCGGCGAAGCGGAACTCTGCACTCTGCCGGGCATCGGGCCGTCTCTGGCGCGCAGGATCATCGAATATCGACAAAGCCACGGGGCCTTTCAGAGTCCCGACGACCTGTGTGACGTTCCCGGCATCGGCAGGACGAAAGTCGAACTGATTGCCTTTCTGCTTCGGTTTTAATTGCAATGGATTCGCTGCTGAATCGCATTCCTTCTCTGCTGCTTTTTGTGGGTACGGCCGCTGCCGTGTATTTGCGCGGCGCAGGGCTGCCGATGGGCCTCGCGGTTTTTGCGGCGTTTTTGATTGTGGCGGCGCAGATTTGCGTGGCGAGGAGAAATGGGATCTCTTTAAATTTCAGATTTTGCTCATTCTTATGGCGCTGACAGGGCTTTTTTCGTGGAACGTCAGCGCCCGTCTCGCGCGTCCGGCCGATCTGCCGTCGGCAGTTTCGGGAATCTTTACGGTGGCGGAGCGGCGCGTCGTGGCCGAGAATTCTCTGTTGCTTTTGAAAGACGAAAGGGGAAGGACGTGGCTGGCCGACGCCGATGGCGATCTTGAAGAAGCCCGGGAGGGCGACCGCTGTGCGCTTGAGGCCTCTGTGGCCCCCCTGCGCGAAGACTATCGGCGGTGGGGCATCAGCCACATTCTTGCCGTGTCGGGATGGCACGTCGGGCTCGCTGTGGCGGCTGGATGTCTTCTTTTCGGTGCCGGTCGGCGCAGCGTGCTGCTGTGCTCTGCGCTCCTCTGGGGGTACTGTCTGCTCAGCGGCGCTGCAGCCAGCGCTCTGCGCGCGTCGCTGATGATTCAAACGGCCATGATCGGCCTGTTGCAGGGCGACCGCGCCAACGCTCTGAATTCCATCGGCGTGGCGGGCATCGTCATGCTGCTCTGGAATCCCTGGACGTTTTACGACCTGGGTTGGCAACTTTCCATGCTGGCGGCCGTGGTGGTCACCGCTTTGAACGGCTGTGGCCGTGACTTTTGCGCGCTGTTGGTCTGTCCGGCTCTGTGGGCTGTCTCGTCGCCCATTGCGGCTCCCATGTCGGGCGGCATTTTCTTTTCGGCGCTGCCCATCAACATGATGGCTTCGGCTTTTTTCGCCTTCATTCTCTGTTTTGTCCTGCTGAGCGCCATGCCGTCGCTTCTTGGCTTGAGTGCTCAATATTTTTCGCTGCCTGCGGAATTGCTGCTGCGATTCTGGGCAAAAGTGGCGGATCAGTGGGTGGAATGGCTGCCTGCCGCTCTGCCCGTCAACTCTTTTCCGCTTTGGTTCTGCGGCGGCTTGCTGTTTTTTATTGTGTCGGCGGCATTGAAATTCTCGATAAAGCGCCGGCTTGTGCTGACTGTCATTGGCTGCCTGTGTGCGGCGCTCTTCGCAGCGCTGTGAACGAGAACATGAGGTTTTGAAATGGGAGAAAATCTGAAAATCGGCGGAGTTTCCGTGGAAAATCCGCTTTTTTTTGCGCCGCTGGCGGGCGTCAGCGTCTCGGCGGTGCGGCGCTTTTTCAGGCGGCTGGGCGTCGGCCTGACGCATACGGAGATGATCAGCAGCACGGGGCTGATTTACGGCGGCGAGAAAACGCTTCGAATGACGGAATATACGCCCGAGGAGCGGCCGCTGGCAATCCAGTTTTTCGACGGCGATGTCCATCGGCTGTGCCAGTCGGCTGAACTTTGCCTGAAACGTTGCCGCTATGACGCCCTGAGCGTGAATATGGCCTGTCCCATGCCCAAGGTCACCCGCAGAGGTGCGGGCAGTCGGCTCCTGCAGACGCCGGAGATCGCCGCGGACATGGTTCGCCAGCTGAAATCCTTCGGCATTCCCGTCTGGCCCAAGATCAGAAAAATCGTCCCCGACGGAAAAAATTACCCGTTGAACACGCTCCAGTTCGTGGAAGAACTGCTTGAAGCAGGAGCCGATACCGTCACGATTCACGGGCGAACGGCTCAACAGCGCTATTTGGGTGCGGCCGACAAAGACGAAGTGATCGACATCGCACAGCGTTTTCCCGGCAGGATTATCGCAACTGGTGACGTGGTGACTGCCGAGGACGCCCAGTATTATCTCGAAAAAGGCTGCGCCGCCGTGCTTGCCGCCAGGGGAGCCATAGCTAACCCCTTTATGGTAGTGCAAACTTTGCGGCTTTTAGGTTATAATAAAGGTTCAGTCAAAGACGATCCGTCGCTTGAGGAACGCGCCGGGCTGCTGAAAGAGTTTGCCGACGAGCTTCATTGCCGGCACAGCGAGCGCGTGGCCCTTGTCCTCCTCAAGCGCTTTTTGCCGGGATTTTTCCGCGGCAAGGCGGGAACGACGAATTTCAAGAGAGCTTTGGCAACTGCACAGGGCTGGGATGCTTCCTATGCAATCCTGCGCGGCTGGCAGTCATATTTTGAAAGGGGAATGGCTTAAAATGGCAGAGGCGAATGTGCCTGTCTCTCAGGAAACGGAGATTCTCAGACAGCGTATCGACAAACTCAACAGACTTCGCGCGGAAGAAAACTACAATCCTTTTGAAAATGAAAAGTGGACGGTAGACCACAGCGCTGCAGAGGTAGAAAAAGAGTTTGATTCGCTGAAGCCCGAAGAGGCTGTGATCGAAAGGAAACTTTCCATGGCGGGGCGTTTGATGACCATCCGCCGTCAGGGCAAAGCGGCCTTTGCCGATCTTCAGGACGAAACGGGCACCATACAGATCTATTTTCGCTATGACACTCTGGGCGAAAAAGATTACAACTTCTTCAAGAGATGGCTGGATTCCGGCGATATCATCGGCTTTACGGGACACCCCTTCAAGACGCAGAGCGGCCAGCTGACTGTTGCCGTCGAAAGCTTCCGCCTGCTGACCAAGGCCCTTCGCCCGCTGCCGGAGAAGTGGCACGGTCTTACCGATCTGGAGATCCGCTACCGCAAACGCTACCTTGACCTGATCGTCAACACCGAAGCCCGAGAGGTCTTCAGGAAAAGGGCCAGAATTATCTCCACTTTCCGTTCCGTCCTCGAAAAGCACGGTTCGCTGGAAGTGGAGACGCCGGTGCTGTCCTACCTGGCCGGCGGTGCCAACGCCCGTCCTTTTATCACCTATCACAACGCCTTGGGCACCAATATGTATCTCCGCATCGCCACGGAGCTGTATCTGAAACGTCTGGTGGTCGGCATGATGGGCCGCGTCTACGAGCTCAGCAAGGACTTCCGCAACGAGGGCATGGATCTGACTCACAATCCCGAGTTCACCATGATGGAAGTTTATTGGCCCTATTCCGATTACAAGGACATGATGGACCTCACCGAGGAACTGATCCGCGAGTCCTGTATCGCCGCCAACGGCACGGCTCTGCTTGAGCGCGACGGCGTCGTTCTGGATTTCGCCAAGCCCTTCCGCAGAGCCACCATGATCGACCTCGTCAAAGAGCACTGCGGCATCGACTTTGCGACGATTACCGACGAAGAAGCCCGCAAAGCGGCGCGAGACCATAAAATCGAGATCAACGGCGATGAATCGCGCTTCAAGATCTTGACTCTGTTCGTCGAAGAATTTGTGGAACAGAAGCTGGTTCAGCCCACTTTCGTCATGGGACATCCCGTGGAGATCTCGCCGCTTTCCAAGAAAGACCCTCTGAATCCCGATTATACCCACCGCTTCGAGCTGTTCTGCTGTGGCAAGGAGCTGAGCAACGGCTACAGCGAGCTCAATGACCCCATCGACCAGAAAGCGCGCTTTATCGAGCAGGCCCAGAAGAAATCCGCCGGCGACGAGGAAAGCCATCCCTACGACGCCGATTTCGTCGAGGCTTTGGAGCAGGGACTGCCGCCGACAGGCGGGCTTGGAATTGGCATCGACCGCGTCGTCATGTTCCTGACGGGCTGCCATTCCATCCGCGACGTCATTTTGTTCCCCACCATGAAGCCCATCGGCATGGCCGAGGCTAAACCCGACAGCGGGACAAAACCAGCTGGCGAAGCGCCTACAGGCTTCTTTACGCCCAACGAAAAAATCGATTTCAGCAACGTGAAAATCGAGGATTTTCTTGCCGACGAGGTTGATTTTGACACCTTCTGTAAAAGCGATTTCCGCGTGGTCAAGGTGAAAGACTGCGTGGCCGTGCCCAAATCGAAAAAGCTTCTGCGCTTTACGCTGGACGACGGTTCGGGAACTGACCGCACCATTTTGAGTGGCATCCATGCCTGGTATGAACCCGAGGAGCTGGTCGGCAAAACGCTCATCGCCATCGTGAACCTTCCGCCCCGTTCGATGATGGGCATTGACTCCTGCGGAATGTTGATCTCCGCCGTCAACCGGCGCGGCGACGAAGAAGAGCTCCATCTGCTCATGGTGGACAACCATATCCCCGCGGGCGCCAAGCTCTGCTGATCTGCGCGCGAAGTTCGAGAAAAAACGTGTTGAATTTCTTCCGTCGCAAAGGATCCACGGCGCACTTTGAACGTCGGATCATGGCTGTTCTCGGAAGACCATAAAATTGCGTTTTTGCCAGGTGCTTTTCAGCACGTTCGCTGAAAGGCACCTGGCTCTTTGATGAAACATGGGCCTTCAGCCGGTTTGTTTATCGATGAAGTTTCGTTCCGCCGTTTGATGCACGTTTTCGAAGCGGAGAAAAAACGCGATTTTCATGCGATGGCGTGAAAGTCGCGCAAACCCTTCGCGCTTTTTTGCTCAAACGTTGGAATGGAAATTTTCCGCGAAAAAAATCACAATCCGGCGCAAAGAAGGACAGTTGCAATGAAACTCGTCTATGGTATAATAAACGAGTTCAAAACACACACTGCGCGAGGGCTGAGGGCGGTGCCTCTCCATAAAAGAAAGGTCCCAGGCCTGCTGGAGTGCAGTGGAGGACAAACTGAGGAGGAATTGATATGGCAGTAGTGAGCATGAAACAGCTTCTCGAGTGCGGTGTCCATTTCGGACATCAGACGCGCCGCTGGAACCCGAAGATGAAACCCTATATCTTCACCGAGCGCAACGGCGTGTATATCATCGACCTTCAGAAGACCGTCAAGGGACTGGAGAAGGCCTATGATTTCGTCCGTTCAACGACCAAGGACGGCGGTTCCGTTCTTTTCGTCGGAACCAAGCGGCAGGCTCAGGATACCATCCGCGAAGAAGCCCAGCGCTGTGGTATGTTCTACATCAATCAGCGGTGGCTCGGCGGCCTGATGACCAACTTCACCACCATTCGCAAGCGCGTTCAGCGCATGATCGAGCTTCAGAAGCACGAAACCGACAACGACTGGGGCGACTACACCAAGAAAGAGATCTCACTGTTCCGCAAGGAACTCGCCAAACTTGAGAAGTCATTGTTGGGAATCAAAGACATGCGTACCCTTCCCGATGCGCTGTTCGTCATCGATCCTCGCCGCGAAAACATCGCCGTTATGGAAGCGCGCAAGCTTCACATTCCTGTCATTTCCATCGTCGATACCAACTGCGATCCCGAAGTCATCGACTATCCCATTCCCGGAAACGACGATGCCATCCGTGCCATCAAGCTGATCTGCGGCCTCATGGCCAATGCGGTTATCGAAGGTCGCGGCGGCGTAGACGGTGCCGTCGAAGAGAATCCTGCCGAAGCCGAGGATAGCGTTGCGGCGGATAACGCCTCCATTCTCGATATGAAGGAAAAACTGACAGAGACCTACGGGGAAGTTACCGCCGAAGGCGACGATCAATAAACATCAGGGAGGTCATGTTATGCAGATTACTGCTGCAGCTGTAAAAGAACTTCGCGACCGTACGGGTTGCGGTATGATGGACTGCAAAAAAGCTCTTGTGGAGTGCAATGGCGACGCCGAGAAGGCCATTGACTTCCTTCGCGAAAAAGGCCTTGCCAAGGCTGCAAAAAAGGCCGATCGCAACGCCAAGGACGGCCGTATTTTCTCCTACATTCACAACACCGGCAAAGTCGGCGTGCTGGTAGAGATTGACTGCGAGACTGACTTTGTCGCAAAAACCGAGCAGTTCCAGCAGTTGGGACACGAGGTTGCCATGCACATCGCTGCGGCCAACCCTCTTTACTTGTCGCCTGAGGACGTTCCTGCCGACGTGCTTGAGCGCGAGAAGAGCGTGTACCGTGAGCAGCTTCTTGCCGAAGGCAAACCTGCCGATCGCATTGAGATGATCCTTGAGGGGAAAATCCGCAAGTACTACGAGCAGGTATGTCTGCTTGAGCAGCCCTGGATTCGCGATGGCGACAAAAAAATCAAAGATCTGGTGGTCGAGCAGATCGCCAAAATGGGCGAGAACATGAAGATTCGCCATTTTGCCCGCTTTGCCATCGGAGAATAAAGGAAAACATTCGCGTACAAAGCACAGAGCTCCACGGAGACTCTGTGCTTTTTTTGTAAAAAGTTTCTGAAAGTTTTTGTGTTTTTGTGATATTATTGACGAAACGGGAATCTTCAAGGAGGCGCTCTCATGAAATATAAACGAGTGTTGCTGAAACTTTCCGGCGAGGTTCTGGCCGGCGACCAGGGGTTCGGCCTGAACTTCCGTGCCATTGAGAGTATGTGCCGTCAGATTGCGCAGGTTGCTGAGGAGGGTATCCAGATCGGCCTCGTGGTAGGCGGCGGGAATTTCTTCCGCGGCCGACAAGCCGTGGAGGAGGGCATTGAACGCTCTCAGGCCGACTACATGGGCATGCTGGGAACGGTAATCAACGCATTGGCCCTGCAGGACGTTCTGGAGAGAAAAAATTGTCTGCCCACGCGGGTGCTTACGGCCATTGAAATGCGCCAGGTCGCGGAGCCCTATATTCGGCGGCGCGCTTTGCGCCATCTCGAAAAGGGCCGCATCGTCATCTTCGGGGGCGGCACGGGGTCACCCTATTTCTCCACGGACACCACGGCGGCGCTGAGAGCGGCGGAAATCGGCGCGGAGTGCCTCGTCAAGGCGACAAAAGTTGACGGAATTTATGACAAAGACCCCTTTAAGTTTCCCGATGCCGTGAAGTTCAGTTCTCTGACCTATATGGACGCTTTGCAGCGCCGCATCGAAGTGATGGATGCCGCATCGTTTTCGCTGTGCATGGAAAATGGCATTCCAATCGCCGTTTTGAACGTCCTTCAGGAAGGAAATCTCCGTGACTTCCTCATTGAAGGAAAAGCCATAGGAACCCTGGTCTCAAACGATTGAAAAGGAGCTGGTATACATGTTGGACCTCAAAATCGAAGAAAAAATGCAGAAAGCCCTTGAGCACCTCGACACGGAATTTCAGGGGATCCGTACCGGACGCGCCCATCCCGGGCTGCTCGATACTGTAAAAGTTGAATACTACGGCTCCACCATGCCGGTGAAGCAGCTTGCGAATATCACCGTGCCCGAGCCTCGTGTTCTCATCATCGTTCCCTTTGACAAGGGAGCCGTCAAGGCCATCGAAAAAGCCATTCTTGCGGCCAATATCGGCATGACGCCCAACGTGGACGGCAACAACATCCGTCTTGTGATTCCCGAGCTGACGGGCGAGAGACGCAAGGAATTCGTGAAAATGGCTTCGAAGCTTGCCGAAGAATCGAAAGTGGCCGTGCGCAACATTCGCCGCGACGTCAACGAGGCGCTGAAGAAAATGGAGAAAAACTCCGAGATCAGCGAGGACGAACTGAAGAGATTGCTTGAAGAGGCACAGAAGACCACCGACAAGTTCATCGCCAAAGTTGACGAGGAATACAAGAAAAAAGAGAAAGAGATCCTGGAAAAATAGCCTTTGATAAGAATGGCCGGAGACAGCTGAGTCTCCGGCCATTCTTGTACGTAACCCTTTTGTCTTTGGGAGCTTGAGAGCCTTGCACAGCGGGGATCACGCTTCGTCTTCGGCGCAGCAACTGCCCGTTACTCAACAAAAAGCGGCTGAGAGCCACCCTTTGAGAGGTCCACATAGCCTTGATCTGTAAGTTTGAGCGCCGGAATAACCGACAGGGAGAGAAAACTGATGTGCATGAAAGGATTGGGAAGCGTTGTGCCCAGCGATTTTACGGCTTTCAACACGGCGTTGTGCTCGGAAACGACCTCCGCCACGGGAAGGTCGCTCATGAGCCCTGCGATGGGAAGGGGCATGTGGCAAATAATTCTGTCGCCGTCGGCCACCACCAGTCCGCCGCTTTCGCGCAGCGCTTTGAATGCCGTTATCATCGATTGGTCGTCCATGCCGACCAGACTGAAATTATGAGCGTCGTGGGCGACCGAAGAACCCAAAGCGCCGCGCTTGAGCCCCAAGCCTTTCACGAAGCCCAAGCCGATGCGTTTTTCAGGGGTGTTGCGGTTGACGACGGCCATTTTGGCGAGATCCTTTTCAACCGAGGCGCGCACCTCACCGTCTTGAATGCAAGGAGAACACAGAAGATGTTGGGTGATGACCTCGTTGGGCACGATGCCGATGACGTGGATTTTCACGCCGCGGGCCGTTATTCTCAGGTCGTCGGCTGTGAGGGAGGTAGCGTTGTAGCTCAGCGCCGGCCAATCTTTCCAGCGTTTGAATCCGCCTTCGGGAATGTGGACGGGCTTGCCATCCTTCCAAACCTTCACCACCCTGAAATCCTTCAAGTCCTCCACCATGACCAAATCGGCGATGTAGCGCGGCGCTACGGCTCCGCGGTCGTAAAGGCGATTGAACTCCGCGGGATTCAGCGTTGCCATGCGAATGGCCGAAATGGGCGAAATCCCCTTGGCCACCGCCTGGCGCAGCAGCCTGTCGATATGGCCTTCTTCGGCGAGAACCGAAGCGGAAAGGTCGTCGCTGGCCAGCATGCAACGGCTTGCCCGTCGTTCGTCTTCGACAACGAGGCGAGCCAGCGTTTGGAGATTGTGCTCCGCCGCCCCGCTGCGCATCATGATCCACGTGCCCCGTCGCAGTTTGCACAGCGCTTCTTCGTAGGTGCTGCATTCGTGATCGGAGTTGCAGCCAGAAAGCTGGTAGGCGTTCAGTGCTTTGCCGGTCAAAAGAGGCGCATGTCCGTTTCGCGGCTGGTCCTTCGAGGTTTCGATTTTGTCCCAGCAGTCTTTGTCGCCGGAAACCACGCCAGGGTAATTCATCATCTCGCCCAGAGCGTAGCACGTCTTTTCGGAGAAAAGCTTGCGAAGTGCCTCGGCGCCCAGCACTTCATGAGGCGTTTCAAAGGTGGATGCCGGTACGCAGGAAGGCGCGTTGAGGAAAATATCCATGGGCAGCACACGGCTCGCTTCGTGCATGGCACGAAGCCCCGCGATGGAAGATGTGTTGGCGATCTCGTGAGGATCGGCGAAAACCGTGGTGGTGCCATGGGGAAGCGCCAGTTCGGCGAAGCCTTCGGGCGTCAGCATAGTGCTTTCGATGTGGCAGTGAGGTTCGATAAATCCCGGAAGGATGTAGCTTCCGCGGGCATCGAATTCTTCACGTCCGCTATAGTCTTTGTCGACGCCGACGATCATTCCGTCGCTGACAGCTACGTCGGCTTCCTCGATTTCACAGGAAAATACGTTGGGGATTTTCGCGTTTTTGATGACCAGATCGGCGGGTTCGTCGCCACGAGCCTGTGCGGTGAGTTTTTTATAGTCCACTGAATTGTCCTCCTCGAGGTCCCTGCATGGGGCATAATGAAGTCACAGCCTGTTTTTAAATATTATCACAAAAGCGTGATTTCATACTGTGGCAGATTTCTTGCGTCACCGCTGCGAAAAGGATAAGGCGCGGTTTGTTGAATGTCCTATAATGTTTTTAACTCAAGAAGAGAATAAAAAAACTCTGCCCCATTAAAAGGGGCAGAGCGAAAGAATTCGAAGGAATTGTAAAAATCGTCAATGCTCAACTGCAAGAGCTTTGTTCGTGGCGCGCTTACTTGATCTCCGAGACGTATTCGGCGAAACGACGGAGACCTTCGCGGATGTCCTCCTCGGAGTTGGCGTAGGCGATGCGCATGGTGCCGTCGGCGAAGAACGCGCTGCCGGGAGTGGCGGCCACGTATTTTGTTTTCAGCAGGTCGGAACAGAGCGCTGCGTCGTCGGCGAGAACGGTGCCGTTGTGAGATTTGCCGAGCAGTCCCTTCAGATTGATGAGAACGTAAAAAGCGCCGTTGGGGCGGGTGTAGGAAATTCCAGGGATCTTGTCGAGAAGGCTGAACACCAGCTCTCTGCGTTTGCTGAAAGCCTGTCTCATAGTTTCCACGTCGGTGTCGTCGGCGTTTTTCAGTCCGCCGAGGGCCGCATACTGGGAGATGGAGCAGGGATTGGACGTCAAATGGCCCTGAATGCTGCCCATGGCCTTGATATATTTTGTGGGGCCGAGGGCGTAGCCGATTCTCCAGCCCGTCATGGCAAAAGCCTTGCTGACGCCGTTGACGATAATGGTGCGATCTTTGACGGCCGGGCACAATGCCACGATTTCGTTGAATTTGGCGTTGCCGTAAACCAGGCGCTCGTAAATTTCGTCGTTGACGATAATCAGGTCATGGTCAAGGGCCAGCTGGGCGATGCCCTTCATAGTCTCGGCATCGTAGACGGCGCCGGTGGGGTTGTTGGGGCTGTTCAGAAGGATGCACTTGGTTTTAGGGGTGATGGCGGCTTTCATGCGCTCAAGGGAGGGAACGTTGTCGGTGTCGGCGCACTCCACAAGCACCTCTTTGCCACCGCAAAGACGGATCTGCTCCACATAGCTGACCCATGCGGGCGTGGGGACGATGACTTCGTCGCCTTCGTCGAGAATGGCCGCCATGGCACAGTAGAGGACAGGCTTGGCGCCCGATCCCACCACTACGTCGGTAGGAGCGTACTCCAGATTGAAATGCTTTTTGTAGTAGGCGCAGACGGCCTCGCGCAGCTCGGCAATGCCAGTGCTGGCTGTATAATGAGTGTAGCCCTTGTCGATGGCGTTGTGTCCGGCGTCAAGGACGGCCTTGGGCGAGGTGAAATCCGGTTCGCCCATGCTGAAAGAAATCACAGGTTTCCCAGCGCGCTTCATTTCCTTGGCAAGGGCGCCTACGGCAAGCGTTGCGGAAGGATGGAGATTTTGAGCTTTCTGAGACAGAGAAAGAGACATGAAAAAAACACCCCTTATTCTTTGATAGGAAGAGCACGAACTGATACTTTCTTAATATAGCAGGTCATGACCGAAAAATCCAGCGGAAAATGACAGGTCAGTTCAGCGCGAAAGATATTGCGAAATGACTGTTTGAGTGGTATTATAAGTTTGCAACAAACTAATGGAGGTTCGGAAGGAGGTACCACAATGGAGATTCGTTTTTACACGAAAAACGTAACAGTTCCGGACGACCTGAAACAGTACATGGAGAGAAAACTTTCGCGCATGGAAAAGTTTTTCTCGCGCATCAATGGAAGCCAGATTTCGGTGAAAATGGTGCGCAACCTCTACATTACCGAAGTGACGGCCGATGCCAATGGACTGTTGCTTCGAGGCGAAGAACGGGATCCCGACTTGCGCAAATCCTTTGACCTGGCCCTCAAGAACCTGGAACGCCGCATCCGCCGTCATAAAGAATACCTTGTGGACAGAGCGCATCTGAAATCCCGCGATTTCACCTTTGAAATCGAGTCCGAGCCCGAAGCGGTTCCTGTGGTGGAGATCGTCAAGGAAAAGCATTTCGATCTGGTCCCCATGACGCCGGAAGAAGCGGTCATGCAGATGGAGTTTCTCGAGCATACCTTCTATATGTTCCTCAACGGCGAAACGGGCAAGATCAATGTGGTTTATAAACGCGAGGCCGGCGGTTACGGCATTCTGATGCCCAACTGACGCGATTTTCTTCCGTTGAAATCTTTCAAGGAGACCGAAAGGTCTCCTTTTTTCATGCCTGTCCGCAAGAAACATTCTGCACAAAAATGTTCTCTTCAGGCTCAAATAATAAACGCTTTAAAGCCGAATGCCGTTCGTCGTGCGTCATGCCGCTTTTTTTGCGGGAAATTTTCCTTGACTTGTTGCCCGGACTTTTGCGAAGGCAAGAGTATTTCCGTCAGACACGCCGGACATCGCGTGACGGACCGATCGAAGATTTTTTGAGGGGGCATTGTCGGCGGATTTTTTGCGGCGAGATGCGTATTTCGTTGTTGACGAAAGCGGAAAAGGCAGATAAAATAACCCTGTTATACCGCATGGCTTGGGTTTAAATCTCGTGATGAGTGCCCAGAGCCAGCGAGAGGAGGAAAATATCATGTATGCAATCATTGAAACTGGCGGAAAACAGTACAGAGTCGCGCCCGGCGACAAGGTGACCGTTGAAAAGCTGAACCTCGAGGACGGCGCGTCTGTCACCTTCGACAAAGTGCTTCTTGTCAGCGATGACAGCAAGGTCACTGTCGGTTCTCCCCTGATTTCCGGCGCAACAGTCACCGGTAAAGTGGTGGAATCCGGAAAGGCCAAGAAGGTCATTGTTTTCAAGTACAAGAACAAGACGAATTATCGTCGTTTCCGTGGCCACCGTCAGCCCTTTACTTTGGTGACCATTGACGCCATCAACGCTGAGTGACGGTTATCGAGTTTTACCGCCGGGACGGAGTTCCCTGCGGCATCAAAGCTCAGGGACACAGCGGTTTCGCCCGGGCAGGCGGCGATATTGTCTGCGCGGCAGTCAGCGTTCTCGTACAGACGCTGGAACTGGGATTGACCGACGTTCTCGGCCTGAAGGTGGAGAACCGCGTCGATCCTGAAACTGCGCTGATCGAACTTCACTGGGACGCCAGTGGGAAATCCCGCGAGGTCAGTGTCCTCTCAGAGACGATTTTCAGATCGCTTAAAGAAACAGCGCGTTCTTACGGAAACTACGTTAAATTTGTGGAGGTGGCATTGTAATGCTCTTTAACAGAATGGATTTGCAGTTCTTCGCTCATAAAAAAGGACAGGGTAACAGCACCAACGGCCGTGATTCCAATCCCCAGTACCGCGGACTCAAGAAGACCGATGGATGCGTCGTCAAGGCGGGCAACATCCTCGTACGCCAGTGCGGCACCAAATTCCATCCCGGTGCCAACGTCGGCCTCGGCAAAGATTATACGCTCTTTGCTCTGAAAGACGGCGTTGTCAGATTTGCTAAAAAGGGGACTCGAAAACTCGTCGCGGTCGAGTAAAATCCCTTGGCACGTCGATTTATTGCGGACCCCTTGTCCAGAGAGGGGTCCGTTTTTTGTAATCGTCATGCCTGACAGCCGCAAAAAGCGAAAGCTTCTTTTTCTTGCGACGGACCTGTGGCACCTCCGTGTGCCGTAAATTTAACTGGAGCGGCGAAACGGCATGGACTCGTACTTCCAGTTCCTGTAAAGGCAGGTGTTTCTCCTGAAATTTGTAGATCTTGTCAGAATTCACGTTAAGGCCGGCAACGGCGGAGACGGCTGCGTCAGCTTCCGCCGCGAAAAATATATTCCCAAAGGCGGCCCCGACGGCGGCAACGGCGGCAACGGCGGCAGCGTCATCGTCGAAGCGGCGCAGAACCTTTTGACGCTGGCCGACTTTCAATACAACCACCGCTTTGTCGCCGAAAGAGGCGTTGCGGGCAGAGGGTCGCAGTGCTATGGCGCCAACGGCAAGGACACGGTGATTTCCGTGCCCTGCGGCACCGTGGTCTTCGACGCCGAAACCGACGCTCCCATGGCCGATCTGGTCGAACCGGGCGATCGCTGTGTAGTGGCACGCGGCGGCCGCGGAGGCAAGGGAAATGCCCACTTTATGAGCTCCACCCGAAGGGCGCCGCGTTTTTCCGAGAAAGGCGAAGCCGGCGAGGAGCGCGACATCAAGCTCGAGCTGAAAATGATCGCCGATGTGGCTTTGGTCGGCCTTCCCAACGCCGGGAAAAGCAGCCTTCTCAAGGCCATTTCCAACGCCAATCCCAAAATCGCCGGTTATCCCTTTACGACGCTGACGCCCAATCTTGGAGTGCTGGCCGTGGACGATCAGAAAATCATCATCGCCGACGTTCCCGGCCTCATCGAAGGCGCCCACGAGAACAAGGGCTTGGGCATTTATTTTCTGCGCCACATTGAGCGCACTCGCGTCAACGTCCACGTCCTCGATTTGTCCGACGGAAATTTCGACGCTATCGTCAACCAATGGAATATCGTCCTCGACGAGTTCAGACATTATGACGCCGCCTTGGCCGATCGTCCCCGGTTGGTGGTGCTCAACAAAGTCGACCTCATGGACGACAAGGCGCTGATTACGAGGCTCAAAGAGTTTTTCGGCGAAAAAGGGCTGCGGGTCGTGGTGACCAGCGCCGTGAGAGGAGACGGCATTCCCGAGCTGATCGACAAGATCGTGGACGTCGTCAGAGCGCATCCGCGTCCCAAGGGGACATACCGCCTTTACGAAATGCCCATCGACGTGGAAACGCTCGATTCGGGCAAGCCTCGCATCGTCAAAGAGGCCGAAGGCGTTTACCGCGTCCTTCATCCGCGCATCGAGCGAGCCGTGGCGCGCTACGATTTCAGCCAGGAAGAAGCGCCCGTCCGCCTGCAGAGGTTGCTTCGCCAGTTCAAAGTGGAAGAACTCCTCGAAAGCTTCGGCGCCGAAGAAGGGGATACCGTCAACATCGGCTCGGTTTCATTCACTTTCGAGCCCGAGCGGGTCAGATAGATGGAGGGCAAGAACAGAACGTGCCGCCGCATCGGCATCATGGGCGGCACTTTTGATCCCATTCATTACGGTCATCTGCTGGCAGCGCAAGAGGCGCTGGTTCACCTTTCTCTCGACGAGGTCATTTTCGTTCCCACGGGCAATTCCTATCAGAAAAGCTATCGTCACGTGACGCCTGCCGAGGAGCGCTACATGATGACCTTTCTGGCGACGCTTGACAACTCGAAATTTTCGGTGTCCCGCGTGGAGATCGATCGCGAAGAGGCCAGCCATACCGTTGACACTTTGCGCGAGATGCGCTATTGGTATACGGGACAAGATGTGGAGTTCTTCTTCATCACAGGCATCGACGCGCTGATGTCCATGCACACCTGGGCGGAGTACGAGAAAATTCCCGAACTCTGCACCATTGTGGCGGTCAACCGTCCGGGGTACCACAGCGAGCGCTACAATCTTGAAAACCTGTCCGAGGAAATCCGTGCGAAGGTGCTGCGAATCGAAATTCCTCTGCTTTCCATTTCCAGCACGGAGATCCGCCATCGCGCCGCCAATGGCGAGAATTTGAGATATTTGCTTCCGCACTCTGTAGAGCAGTACATCTACAAGCGGGGCCTTTACAGGAAAGAGAATGAAAAGAAAGGGTGTGCAACGCAATGAGGCGCGGCAGCGTTCTCCTCACCGTGCTGATCGCTCTTTCGGCATTTGCGATCGGCGTTGCATTGAGGCTTTACAGTCTGGTCAACACCGACGTTGACGAGATCAAACACACAATGAACTTCGACCGGCAGCACGGCACGGTCAACGTCCTCGTGCTGGGCATTGACGACGTTGAATCCGTTCACCGTTCCGACACTATTATCCTCGCACGGGTGGACATCGACAAAAAAACGGCTTCAGTCATGTCCATTCCTCGCGACACACGAGTGACCATCAAAGGGCGCAAGCAGCCCCAGAAGATCAATCATGCCTATGCTTTCGGCGGAATTGAGCTGCTGCGCGACACCGTCGTCAACTTGACGGGAATTCCCGTCAACTATTATCTGATTGTCAATTACGGTTCTTTTCCAAAAATTGTGGACGCCATCGGCGGCGTTGACATCGATGTGACAAAAAGCATGAAATATACAGACAAAGCACAGGGGCTTTACATCGATTTCAGCCCAGGCATGCAGCACATGGATGGCGAAGCGGCCTTGCGGTACGTCCGCTTCCGCTACGACGCCATGGGCGATATGGGCCGCATGAAGAGGCAGCAGGAATTTACGCGGATCTTCATCAATAAACTGGCGTCGCCCGCTGTGCTGCCCAGAGTGCCGGAGCTCATTCAGTCCGTGCTGTCTGAAATCAAGACGGACATCCCCGTGAAGACAGCGCTTCAGCTGGCCGGCCAGCTGAAGGACATGAAGCCCTCGCAGGTGAGGTTTTTCACCATGCCAGGCAGCCCCGCCTACATCGGCGGCATCAGCTATTTTGTCGCCGATCTGCAAAAGGCATCGACGCTGATGGATCCCAATTACTCTCCCGACGCCAAGGAAAAATTCGAAGAAAAAGGCGACGGACAATTTCTGCCGCTTCAAGGCGGCGAGCAGTCTACGGGCTCCACGTTGGGCGGAGAGCTCACCGCTGAATCCGGTCGGAATTCCGACGAGGATCTGGCGGCGATCGTCTCGGGCTTCAAAAAGCCCATTGCCGTGCTGAACGGCACAGGGCGCGCGGGACTGGCCAAGACCTTTACCGAGCTTTTCGAGAAGGCGGGCATCGAGGTCGCCTTTACGGGCAACGCCAAACATTATGACTACCGCTACTGCCTCGTTCACTACTCTGCGCCGGAGAACCTCGAACTTGCCCGCAATCTTGCGCATCTCTGCGGCATTTCGGAGGGGCTTGTGAGAAAAGCGGACATTTCTTACCCCGCAGCCCTGATTTTGGGAAAGAACAACAGCCAACACGTGATGGAGCGCCTGAAAGCATTGACGGAGAAGGCGCGCTGATTTTTACAAGGAGCTCTATGGATGGACGAACAGACTGAAAAATTACAGAACGCTCTGGTTCAAGCCCTGTTGGACAAAAAAGGGCTTGACGTGGTCTCAATGGAAGTTTCCGAGGTGACTCCGCTGGCCGACAGCTTTATTCTGGCCTCGGGGAACTCGGATGTGCACATGAACGCGTTGGTGAACGCGGCCTCGGAATGCCTCGACGCCTTCGGCGAGCCCTACAAGGTCGAAGGTGCCGCAAGCACCCAATGGACACTCATCGACGCCGGAAACATCGTCGTTCATATTTTCAGCGTCAAAGCCCGTGAGTTCTACAAACTGGAACGCATCTGGGGCGATGTGGCGCTGACCCATTACGAGAACCATGACTGATTGAAACTGCCGCCGCATCCTCGGGAAGCGGCGGCAGTTTTTCGGAAAGCGAAAAACATGGACAGACCCTATCGTGTGGCGGTCACCGGCAGCCGCGGCAAGAGCGGTGTGGTGCGCCTCATCCATGCGGGGTTCTGCGCTTGCGGTCTCAAAGCTTACGCGCGGATTACCGGCGTTCTTCCCCGCGAGCTCAACCCTCTGGGTGAACGCCCGATTCTGCGGCCAAGCGGTGCCAATGTCTCTGAAATGAAATGGTGGCTCAAAACTCTGCCCGCCGACGTGGAAGCCATCGTTATGGAAAACAGCGCCGTTTCGCCTGAGCTTCAAGAGCTTTGCCCGCTATGGCTGCGGCCTCAGGTCACCGTGCTGACCAATATTCGTCCCGACCATGAAAGTTTTTGGGGCAGCGGGGAGGGCAACGTCCTCCGTGCTTTGTCCGGCGGACTTCCTCGCGGAAAGCAAGTGGTGGTGCCGGAGGCTCTTGCGCCGATGCCGGCGTTGAGGTATCTGGCGGAACGGAAGAATTTGAAAATTCTGCCGGCCGAGGCGGTGACCGGCCTTCCTGTTTTTTTGAGCTTGAACGTCGGGTTGGCCCTTGAAGCCTGCGCTGCATTCGGATTGGACAGAGAGCGGTGTCTCGAGGCCATGAGAGCTCTGCCTCCCGATTTCGCCGACTTCGCCATTTTGAGCATCGGCGAGGGGCGGCTGGCCTTCGCTTTTTCCGCCAATGACGTGGCCACAACGGAGGACCTGTTTCAGTCTACGGGCTGGAACAGAGAGGACGTGGCAGTTCTTTTCAACCACCGTTCCGACCGGATCGACCGCTTTTGCGCCTTTGAAGGCTGGATGGCTCGGCACCCTTGGCGCGAAGTCCTGATCATTGGCGACCGCCCTCCGCGTACTGCGCTGAAGTGCGGATATTTCAACTGCGATTCTGTCGGTCAACTGGCTCGGCGAATCGGTTCGGGGCTGTGGATGGGTTGCGGAAATGCGGTTTTCGGACTGCCGCTTCCGTTAAAGCTGGCCTGTGAAGAAGGAGGCCTGGCACTGTGAATGAATTTGCCCTCGTCACCCTTGGCATCGGCATCTTTTTTTCTCTGATCTATGAATGGCGCACAGGTTATGGAACCGGTGGCCTCGTCTCCGCGGGAATGCTGGCTCTGTCGCTTTACAGCCCGCTTCGCGTCCTCGTGTGCGTCGCGACGGCTTTGCTGATCTGGCCGGTGCTGGCTTACCCGGTGAGGCGATATGGAATACACGGCAGGGCGCGCATCGGTTTCGCCATGCTTTTGGCCCTTGCCGTTCGCCTTGTCTCCGGCCGTTTCATCCAGCCCGTGCCGTGGGTCGGCTGGATTATTCCGGGGTTGATCGCCGCCGACATCCAACGCCAAGGCCCCCTTGAGACGCTCTGCGGCCTCGTGAGCGTTTCTGTGCTGACGGCCTTTGCCGCTCAATGGATTGCCGGCTTGGGGAGCGTGCTGTGATGAAAAAAGCCGACTTTGAAAACTATGGACGCAGGCAGAGATGGAGTTTGTTGAAAAATCGGCTGCTGCTCCTCGGCCTTGCGCTGGTCTTGCTGGCTCTATGGGGTTGGTGCGGCAGCGGAATTTCCCCGGAGGAGCGCCGCGTGATGAAATCGGTGCGCTCCGCCCAAAGTTTCTTGTACAACTTGAAAATTCAAAGGGCGAGCGAGTTCGAGCGATCCGACGATCCCTGGCAAACGGGTTTCATCGGCCTCGAATGGAGTTCTCTGAGCACCACGTTAGGTGCGCTTTCGGCCAAGCGAACGGCCTGCGACCCCCGCTGGAGCGTGGTGGTCAGACGCTGGATGCAGTCTCTGGATCTGCAGCCCGGCGACCGTGTTGCCGTCTACACGTCGTCCTCTTTTCCCGGAATGGCCTTTAACGTCTTGAAAGCTCTTGAGTCATTGAGGATCGAGCCTTTTTTGATTGTCTCGCTGGGCGCTTCCACGTGGGGCGCCAACGATCCACTTTTCCCCTGGCCCGTCATCGAAAAAGAATTGCGAGAAGCGGGCTACTTGAGGACAAAAGCCGATTTTTACACGTTGGGCGGAGGCAGCGAAAGAGGCGTCGGGATGCCTCCGGAAGCCATAACTCTTCTTCGAACGGCCGCTGAGGGAAACGACGTGCCCCTTGTGGAAAAGGACTCCTTGGAAGAGATGATTCAATGGAAGTTCGATCTGCTGAAAGAGCGCAACGTGAAGGCTCTGATCAGCATCGGCGGTTCGGAAGCGAATATGGGGCCGGGCAACGAAATTCTTCTGCTGAAACCTGGACTGCACCTGAAAGGCAAGGGCGGAAGTGCCGTGATCGGCAGAGCGCTCGATGCCGGCTATCCTGTGGTTCATCTTCTCAACATCAAAGCTTTGTGCGCCCAAACAGGGGTGCCCTTTGACGCGCCGCCCGGCGAGATGTTTTACGGAAGAAGGGGAAAAATCGCGCTGGCCGTCGGATTTCTGTTTTTCGCCGCCGTGATGGCGCTTTACCGGCGCTGGTCATTCTGAAACGAAAATTGACAAAAACTGCCGGCACGTCAGGCGTTTTCTCAAATGATGAACTTGCATCACGGAGAAGTGCCTTTTCGTGCCGGCAGCTTTAATTTTATCCTTCGCAAGATAAGCAAGACGGCCTCGGCAGTTCCGAGGCCGTCTTTGTGACCAATGAAAAAAAGTGGAGCCGGTGTCCAGATTCGGACTGGAGACCTGCGCATTACGAGTGCGCTGCTCTACCAACTGAGCTACACCGGCATAAAAAATGGCGGTCCCACGGAGATTCGAACTCCGGTACTCGCCTTGAAAGGGCGATGTCCTAGGCCGCTAGACTATGGGACCGCACAAGTTGGTGGGTCGTGAGGGGGTCGAACCCTCGACCCACGGATTAAAAGTCCGTTGCTCTGCCAACTGAGCTAACGACCCGATGTGACTTGGAAAGTATAGCATTTCCTTTCGGGTGTGGCAAGGGGGTATTTTTGAATTATCGTGTCGAAATCAAAAAGAACAACTATTCTGTTAATTGATGTTTTTTGTTCATTGCGGTGTAGCTCAAGGAACAATACAGCGGCTTTTCGGCGGTTTGGTCTCGATCATCATATTTTGTGCAGACGAAATTTCCCTTGTCACGTCGCCTGATGGAGCGTGCATGTATTTGCTCTGTCCATCAGAGCTGGTTCTCAAATCGTTTCCTACGTGTGGCGGCGCAAAGCGTGCAACAATCAGCGTGGAAGGGAAGCATTCGCCAACGGTCACCGAAAAAAAATTGCGCAAATATTTGAAGTTGCAGAGAATCATGCTTTGAGTCTGTGGTGTTTTTGGGGAGGAAAGACAGAGGACAATGCGGATTTGAGAGCTCTTTTTGTCGGTCAATCTTCGCGTTTTTTACAGAGGCGGCAGACATAAAACGTGGTATGATAAGTAACGTTAAAGGCAGCGGAAACACATGGCAAGAGGAGCTGAGGTCTCTTTTCCGGCTCATACCCGATGGGGAGGCGGCTTGAAGTGATTGTAACTGTGACGTTGGACCCGGCAGTGGACGAACAGTACCTTGTGGATGCTTTGGTGCCTGGGAAATGGACGTGTGCCCGAAAGACTTTGAGGATGCCCGGCGGGCGAGGCATCAACGTTGCGCTGATGCTGACCCAGCTTGGCTACAGCGCCGTGGCGATGGGATTTCTTGCCGGATTCAACGGCGAGTACATCCGCGATGCTCTGCGACGCGCTAACGTGTCAACGCATTTCGTCAATATTCAGGGGGAATCGCGGACCAACGTTTATATCTCCACCAACAATAAAGGCCTTGAAGGCACCAGCGTTTACGAAGAGGGGCCCATGGTGGACAAGAGAGCGCTGCAACGCTTTATGGCCAATTACAGGCGGATGTTGAACCGCGCGTCGGCAGTGGTGTTGGGAGGCGCGCTGCCGCCCGGCGTGCCCCGTGAAATTTACAGAGACCTCTCTGCTTTGGCGCGCCAAGAGGGACTGCCTGTCTACATCGATGCCTACGGGTCGGCCTTTCTCATGGCCTTGGAGACTCAACCTCGTCTGGCGAAAATTCCCGATACCCGTATCCAGGAAATTGCAGGGGAGCCTCTGCTGTCCATCGACGCCTACGTGAAGGCGGCAAAGAAAGTTTTCGATATGGGTATTCATTGGAGCGTGTTGGCTTACACCGATTACTGCACGATCTTCGCAACGCCCGACGGGATTTATTCCGCTACCATTCCCCATGAAGAGAGCGCCGCTTCCTTTTTCAACACTCGCGACGCGAGAATGGCGGGAATTATCGTCGCCGATGCCGAGAATATGCCCACGGAAACTGCCATCCGTTTTGCCATGGCCTGTGCCGCGCTCAACAGCACCCATCTTGATAAAAACATTATAGGACGTGAAGCCGTGAATACTTACTTCCGACAGGTTAAGATTGAGAAACTTGAATGAAAGAGCTGAAGATGCCCTGTTTTCCGTTGAAGATATTGCGTAGAACATTTAAGACAACGGTGCTCGTTCTGCTGCTCAGCGCCGTCTGCGGCCTCTGCGGAGATCCATCATGGGCTCGCCGCAAAGGAGGCGAAACGAGCGCAGAAAAGCTGGCGCAATCGGTGAAACGGGAGTGTAAAATCGGCCGGAGAATTGCCGAAGAAATTGCCGAACACATGGACTTCGTGGAAGATCCCCTTGTGACCGCGCGCGTGCGAGGCATCTTCAACCGCCTCGTCCCTTGGGTCTCCCGTCCATTGCCCTACCAGGTGCACATCGTCAGAGAAAAATCGCCCAACGCCTTCTGCATTCCGGGGGGATACGTTTACGTGACCACCGGACTGTTGGATTTTGTCCGATCCGATGCCGAGCTCGCTTTCGTCATGGCCCATGAGCTGAGTCATGCTTCGGGGAAACACGGAATTATCCAGATGGAGCGCAATCAGAAGCTCTCGTTGGCGGCGCTGGCTGTGGCCATTGCCTCACGGGGCGCCGGCGCGGCCATGGTGCTTTCCAACGCGGCGGCCATGGCCATTTCCAACGCCTACAGCCGCGACCTTGAACAGGAAGCCGATCTCGGGGCCGTGGACGTTGCTGAAAAGGCGGGATACGATCTGACGGCAGGCATTACCGTCATGGAAGGCCTTGCGGCCGAAGAGCTGAAAATGCCGTGGATCGACCCCACGATTCCCCTGGATCACCCAAAAATCGAAGAGCGTCTTCAGTACATCGCCTCCGCAATCGAGCAGCGAGGGCACGTCATTCATCGCAAGCGCGTGCTGAAAGTGCTGCACCCTTCGGTGACGGTGGAGAAGGGCGTTCTTCTCTTCAAAGTGGACGATACTGAACTTTTGCGCGGCAAGGCCACACCTGCCTTGAAGAAATATTGCGACCGCGCGTCAAAGGTCATCGACGAGTCGCTCCAGATGGAGACGTCGGTTTACGACATCAACTGCGTCAGGAAAAACGGCGGCGATTTTCTCTGCATCGGCGTGACCGAGCTGATGAAATCTCCGGTGCCCGACTGCGCTGTGACGCTGAAAACAGTGCGCCAGCGCCTGGTCGCCGCCTTGGGAGAAGCCCGCAAAAAACACCCCATGACCAACTACGCTCTTTAAGTCAAGAGCCATAAACTCTATCTACGATCGGCCATGGAATCAGAGATGAAGTTATAGCGGAGGTTTTGAAAGTGTACGTTTCACTCTACAGGAGGTACCGGCCACAGCGCTTTTCGGAAGTTATAGGCCAAAAGGCAGCTGTGGGCGTGGTGATGCGCGCCATCGAGACGAACAGCGTCAGCCACGCCTATCTTTTTTCGGGGCCGCGCGGCTGCGGAAAGACCACAGTGGCACGGCTTTTCGCCAAGGCCGTGAACTGCCCCCAACGTCAGGGCGCCGAACCCTGCAACCAATGCGACACCTGTCGCTCCATCGTAGAGGGCAGCTGTCTTGACGTCATTGAGATCGACGGAGCGTCCAACAACGGCGTCGACGAGATCCGCGACCTGAAAGAACACGTGGCGCTTGCCACATTTACCTGTCCTTATAAAGTTTATATTATCGACGAAGTCCACATGCTTTCGGCGGGCGCCTTTAACGCTCTGCTGAAAACCCTGGAGGAGCCGCCGGAGCGCGTCATTTTCATTCTCGCGACCACGGCACCCCACAAGGTGCCTGTCACCATCCGTTCGCGCTGTCAGCACATCCCTTTTCACGGCATTCCGCCGGAACAGATTGTGGAGCGCTTGCTTCAGGTGATTGATGCAGAGAAGATCAGCGCCGAAGACGAAGCTCTCTGGGAGATCGCCAGAAATTCCGATGGCGGCATGCGCGATGCTCTGTCGCTGTTGGAGCAGGCCATTGCCTTCAGCGGCAACCGAATTACCCGAGAGGCTCTGGACAAACTGCTGGGCGGCGGAAGCTCGTCGTCCATCAGAAAATGGATTTCAAGCTGCCGTCTGGAGCCTGAAAACGCGCTGCCCACCCTTGAAGGACTTTTCAGGTCCGGCGCAGTGCCAGAGCGATTTGTCTCCGTCTTTTTTACCTGCATCAGAAATTTGTGGCTCGTGAAACGCTGGGGGCCGTCCGTCCTCAATGGACTGTCGCTTTCTGAAGAGGAGCGGCATTGGCTTGAACAGGAACAGTCCTTTTTGTCGGAGCCTCACCTCGAAAGGCTGATGGCGCAAGCGGCTTCGTTGCTGCCGCAAATTCGCCGCGGACTGTCCAACGACGTGCTGTGCGGCCTTTTGGTCAGCTGGGTGATGAAGAGGGACGCTGCAAGCGCCACTTTGCCACAGGAAAAGCGTGAGGGACTTCCGCAGAGCGCAGAGCCGCGACGCCTGCCGGACCGCACTGAGGCGGAAACGCCCGGAAGCGAGAGAAAAACGAAAGAAAAAAGCGCCTCACTGCCGGACGTCTCGCCGGCGCACTCGTCACCGACCAGTTCGTTGCCTGACGTTTCTCCGGCTTCTGCTGAAGGGGCAGCTGCTTCGGACAAGAGCGAGCCTCAGCCTTCAAAGGGAAAGGCGCCCGATGTCACTGGCTTTGTGCCGCGCAACGGCAACCTGGCTGAAATTCTTGCCCAAAAGCTGCCATCGCAGCCGCAAAACGCCATGCCCCTGCGGCTGGCCGACATCCTTTGGGAAAGCGAGCAAAAGCAACTCTCGGTGATTTTCGACGCCGAGGACAATCTCAGCTTCGAAGGCATAAGGACGCAGCGTTCGGCGCATGACCTTCGTGAGATGCTCAAACCGCTTGACTGCGACGTCGAGTCTGTCGTTTTTTACTGCGGCGACCAGTCCGAACGTTTCGGCGTTGCGCAGGATTTTCCCGCACCACAACCTTCCCAACATGACAGCGCCCCTGCCGCAAGCCCCGCGAACCGCGGCGTCGAAAAGACGGCGCATGGAGCGAGTGAAGAGAAAAATGCTCCCGGGGCAAAATCCGCATTGCCGTCGAAGCGCGTTGAGGCGTCCGACGAAAAGGGACAGTCGCTGTCCGAATACTTGAGAGGATTTATGGACGGCGAACTGCTTTATTGCCGCCCCAACGAAAAGCCCGAAGAGACCGACGAAGAAGAGGTTTAGCGAGCCCGATAAAGGAGTTTTTTATGTCATCTGAAAAGAATTTTGTCCATCTTCACGTCCATACGGAATATAGCCTTCTGGACGGTGCCATCCGTTGTTCGCAGCTGGCGGCGCGCTGCAAAGAGTGGGGCATGCCTGCCGTCGCCATGACGGACTACGGCGTCATGTACGGCGCCGTGGAGTTTTATCAACAGTGCAAAGCCGCAGGCGTCAAGCCCATTATCGGCTGTGAAATGTACGTCAGCCCCGACGGCATCGACAGCCGCCAGAAAAAAAATCACCATCTTCTGCTTCTGGCGGAAAACGATGAAGGCTATCACAATCTGATCAAACTTGTATCCATTGCCAACACCCGCGGGTTTTACTATAAACCTCGCGTGGACCATCAACTGCTGGCTCAGTACAGCAAAGGCATTATCGCCTCGTCGGCCTGTCTTGCGGGCGAAATCCCCAGTCTGCTTCTCGAAGGCAAAGAGGAAGAAGCATTGGCGCGGGCAGAAATGTACCGCGACATCTTCGGCGAGGGGAACTTTTTCCTCGAGATCATGCCCAACCGCATTCCCGAGCAGTCTCTCGTGAACAAACAGGTCATCGCCATGGCACGACAACACGATTTTCCTCTTATCGCCACCAACGACGCCCATTATCTGAACGAAGCGGATTACGATTGGCACGAGCTGCTTCTGTGCGTCGGCACGAAAAAGCTCATCACCGATCCCGACAGGCTGTCCTTCAAAGTCAACGACTTCTATTTCCGTTCCGCTCAGGAGATG
Source organism: uncultured Synergistaceae bacterium (assembly GCA_964622575.1). Lineage (GTDB taxonomy): Bacteria > Synergistota > Synergistia > Synergistales > Dethiosulfovibrionaceae > Pyramidobacter. The sequence goes on from CAZUQW010000001.1 coordinate 165,316, forward strand.
TGGAACTTTTTCGGCTCCGAAGTACCCGAAGCGCTTGAGAACACGTTGAAAATCGCCGAGCGCTGCAACTTCAACTTTGTCCTCAACTCGGAGCAGAAGGAAAAGACCTATCTGCTTCCCCGCTTCGACATTCCCGAGGGCATGACTCTCGACAGCTATCTTGAAAAGATGGCCTGGGAAGGACTGAAAGAGCGCCTCGGAACCGACGTCATTCCCCAGGAGTACAGCGAACGCCTGAAGTACGAACTGGGAATCATTAAGCAGATGAAATTTCCCGGATACTTTCTGATCATCGCCGACGTGATTCGCGCTTGTAAATCCCGGGGCATTCCCATCGGCCCCGGACGAGGTTCCGCCGCCGGTTCGCTGGTGGCCTATTCGATGAAAATCACCGAACTCGATCCGCTGAAATTCGGCCTGATTTTCGAGCGTTTCCTCAATCCCGAACGGATTTCAATGCCCGATATCGACACCGACGTGTCCGACAAAGGCCGTGACAAGCTGATCCGGTATGTGGTCGACAAGTACGGCGTGGAGAACGTCTCCCAAATTATCACCTTTGGCCGCATGAAATCCAAACAGGCCATTAAAGACGTTGGTCGTGCCATGGGGATGCCCTATGCGGAAGTCAATGACGTGGTCAACTATATTCCCGACGGCGTCAAAAGCATTCAGGAAGCCATAGATCAGTCGCCCGACCTTCAGGAGTTGGAGAAGAACAATTCGCAAGTGGCGGAGCTGCTCAGCTCGGCCAGCAGCATGGAAGGGCTGGCGCGCCATTGCTCGCAGCATGCCGCCGGCGTGGTCATCACGCCCAAGCCGCTCTCCGACCTCGTTCCGGTCAGGCAGATCGAAGAGGGACAGGTAGCCACACAGTATTCCATGGATCCCGTGGCGGACCTCGGATTGGTCAAGATGGATTTTCTGGGGCTTCAAACCCTTTCCATCCTTGAAGACGCCGTCAACAACGTGAAACGCAACGGAGGCGAAGTGGGCGACCTCAATAAGCTTCCCTTGGACGACCCCGAAGTCTATAAACTGCTTCAAAAGGCCGATACTTTGGGGATTTTTCAGCTTGAATCGCCGGGAATGAGACGCCTGCTCAAAAAGATGGCCCCCGACCGCTTCGATGACCTCGTCGCCATCCTGGCGCTTTATCGCCCCGGTCCCCTCGAAAGCGGCATGGTCGATCAGTACGTCAACTGCAAACACGGAGAAGAGGTGCATTATCTGCACCCCATGCTCGAACCCGTGCTGAAGGAAACCTACGGCGTGGTCCTGTATCAGGAACAGGTTATGAAGTGTGCTTCCACGCTGGCGGGCTATACCCTTGGCGGCGCCGACATTCTGCGCCGCAACATGGGAAAGAAAAAGAAGGACAAAATGGCCGCCGAACGCATCAAGTTCGTTGACGGCGCCGTGAAAAAGGGCGTTGAGGCCGCCAAGGCTGAAGAGATCTTCGACATCATCGAAAAATTTGCGGGATATGGCTTCAACAAATCGCACAGCGCGGCCTACGCTCTGGTGACCTACCAGACGGCGTGGCTCAAAGTTCATTATCCCAAAGAGTTTATGGCGGCCTACCTGTCGAGCAAAATCGGCGCGAAAAAAGACGTCATGGCGGAATACGTGCGCGAAGTGCGCGCGTCGGGCATTGACGTCCTTGCGCCCGATATCAACCAGTCCTATGCCGACTTCACGGCGACAAAAAGCGTCATCCGATTCGGCTTGGGGGGCGTGTCCAAGGTGGGCGACGCCGCGCTGGCGTCCATCTTCGCCGTACGCGACCAAGGCGGCCCCTTCAAGGACTTCTGGGATTTCATCGTTCGCGTCGACAAGCACAGCGTGGGAAAAAGCGTTATCGAGAGCCTGATCAAAGCCGGCGCCTTCGATAGCATGAATCCCAACAGGAATCAGCTGCTTCTGTCCCTTTCAGATATGTTCGATTACGCATCGAAGCAGGATTCCATGGGAGATCAGGGTTCGTTGTTCGGCGATTTGGCGCTGCAGGATCATCCGGGCCTTGTGCCTGCCGAAGAGCTCGATCCCGCAAAACTGCTCGAGATGGAAAAAGAAGCGGTGGGCATGTACATCTCGGGGCATCCCTTCGACCGATACCGCAAGGCTGCTCTCAAGAAAACCAACGCCCAGATCAGAGACATCCCTTACTGGCGCAGCAAAAACTACGCCCCCACCTTTGCGGGACTTCTGTCGAGCTATCAAGAAAAGATCACCAAGCGCGGCGACCAGATGGGCATTTTGTCTCTCGACGACGGAGAGAGCGAAGTGAAAGTCATCTGTTTCCCCAAAGCCAGAAACGGCAGACCATGGCTTGAGATCAAGCCCATGCTTGTGGCGGGAAAACCCTATATCGTCACGGGCAGACCCGACGACCGCGGCGACGGCACCATTATCGCCTCGGTAGTCACGCCGTTCGAAGACGGCGACGTGGAAAAGTCCTACGTGTCCATTTCCATTTCTGCGGAAGCGCTTCGTGAAGTTCCCCGCAAAAAATTCATCTCGACGCTCAAGGAACATCGTGGTCCTCGGACGGTGATCCTCAAGGTCGTGGACGACGCGGAAACGGCGGCGATGATCCTCAACAGCGTTCAAGTGACGCCCTGTCGCGAGCTTGAAGAGGATCTCGACGCGCTTTTCGGCCGCGGCGAAGCGCAGTTGACGGCATAAACGGACAAAGGAGCTGGAAGTTATGGAACATAAGGTGAAAATCGTCTGCACTCTCGGCCCCGCCAGCCTGAAAAAAGACGTGCTGGGCGCCATGATCGACGCCGGCATGAACGTGGCGCGGCTGAACTTCAGCCACGGAACCCGCGAGAGCCATCTCGAGGCGCTTCACATGGTGAGAGAACTGGCCGCCGCAAAGAAACGGCACATCGCCGTGATGTTGGACACCAAAGGACCGGAAATCCGCACGACACTGCTTGATAATGACCAGCCGGTGCAGCTGCAGCAGGGACAGCTTTTCGAACTGCGTCCGGACAATGGAAGGCCCGGATGCGGCCAGTGGGTTGGCGTTACCTATCCCATGCTTGCCGAGGAATGCCGAGTCGGTCAGGACGTTTTTATCGATGACGGCACGATCCACATGAAAATCAAGGCAATCCGCGGTTCGTCGCTGGTCTGTGAAGTGGTGGTGGGGGGAACGCTTTCCAATCACAAGGGCATCAACATCCCCGATGCCGAAATCTCCATGCCCACGCTTTCCGACAAAGACCGCGAGGACATCCTGTGGGGCGTGAAAAACGGCGTGGACTCCATCGCCATTTCATTTGTCCGGAACAGAGAGGACGTTCTGGCGGTGCGCCGCATCGTTGAAGAGTCCGGCGGCGATCTGAAGCTTATCTCGAAAATCGAAAGCCGCAAGGCCGTGGAACGGCTTCAAGAGATCGCCGACGTTTCCGACGGCATGATGGTAGCCCGCGGCGATCTCGGCGTCGAAATTCCCACGGAGGACGTCCCGCTGATCCAGAAGCAGATTATAGACGTCTGCCGCGTGCGCGGAAAACAGACCATTGTGGCGACGCAGATGCTGGATTCCATGATCCGCAACCCGCGCCCGACTCGGGCAGAATCCAACGACGTGGCCAACGCCGTGCTCGACGGCGCCGACGCGGTGATGCTTTCCGGCGAATCGGCGGCTGGGCGCTATCCCGTTTTGGCTGTGGAAACCATGGTCAGAATCGTCGCCAAGGCGGAAACGGGACTGATAAAATGGCAACGTCCCTTCTCTGTGCCTACGGCCGAGAACAGCGTCCCCGACGGCGTCAGCATGGCAGCCGTAGAGATCGCGAAAAAACTGAAGGCCCGTGCCATTGTCACCCTGACGATGACGGGCCTAACCGCCCGGATGGTCAGCAAATACCGTCCGGTTTGTCCCATCGTTGCCGTGACCTACACTGAAAAGGCGTGTCGCAGCATGTGCTTTGACTGGGGCGTTTTCCCCGTGCTTTCATCGGAGACGTCAACGGAAGAACAGGCCGTCAGCGGCGCCGTGGAAGCTCTTCTTCGCGAGGGGTACGCCAAAGAAGGCGATCTCCTGGTGATCACCGCCGGCCTGCCCTTGGGCGTCAGCGGCACCACCAACATGATCCGCGTCCATACCATCGGCAGCATTGTAGCGCGCGGCCTACCGGTGATTCCGGGCATCGTCACGGGACGAGTGCTCGTCGCGAGATCCGCCGAAGGTCTGGGTCAGCTTCAGAAAGGTGACATCCTCGTGGCGCCTCATACCGATAAAAGCTATCTTCCTTCTCTTGACAAAGTTTCCGCCGTCATCACGGAGCAGGGCGGTCTGACCAGTCATGCGGCCATCGTCTGCCTTGAACTGGGCATTCCCTGCATTGTCGGAACGAACAATGCCTCGACGGTGCTGAGCAGCGGCATGATCATCACTGCCGACTGTAAGGCGGGAGTGATCTATAAAGGCGTGGTCAACGCCGGAGCGTAGGGCGGAATCGTCGGCGTCGACGAACTGGCATTGATGTTCCTGTGCTGTTCGTGGTATGATACTCGAATCCGTGCGCATTGCGCCTTGACGCGCCGGACTGTACGTCTTTTGCCGTGCTGTCTTTTTGCCGCACGACCGTGAATCCCCGTGCGTAACCTCTTTGCCATGTATCTTCAGAGGAACTGAAAGAAGGAGGGCCGTCTGTGTTCATAAATTTTTTGAAATTTTTCAGGTGGCAGGATGTCGTCGACATCGCGCTGGTTGCCTATATCATTTATCTGACGCTCAGCCTTCTGGTGGGAACTCGGGCAATTCAGCTCGTGCGCGGCCTCTTTCTTCTTTTCATTCTGTCCTTTGTGGCGCGATGGCTGAATTTGGAAACCTTTTCATGGATCCTCACTCAGGGATTCAGCGCGCTGCTCATCGCCATTCCTATCATCTTTCAACCCGAACTTCGTCGAATTCTCGAAGAGCTGGGGCGTGGAAGCATGTGGCGTCAGCGCATGGCGCAGAAGCGGACAGAGGTGACGGCCGACGAAATGTGCAAGGCGCTGATGTACTGTTGCGCCCACAAAATCGGCGCGTTGGTGGTGCTTCAGCGCGGAACGGGGCTGAAAGACTACTGGCGCAATTCCGTCCTCTTGAATGCCGATATCACTCAGGAACTGATCATCTCCATCTTCTGGCCCAACAATCCGCTGCATGACGGGGCCATGATTGTGGATACCGAGAAAATTGTTTCCGCTGGCTGTTATTTGCCGCTGACGGAAAATGCCGATCTGTCGCGGTGGCTTGGAACGCGACACCGCGCAGGCATCGGAGTCACTGAAGTTTCCGATGCCGTCTCTCTCATCGTTTCGGAAGAACGGGGAGAGCTCTCACTGGCCATCAACGGCAGGATTTCCCGCAATTTGAAGGAACAACAGCTGAAAAAATATCTTGTCCATTACTTTTCGGGCGAGGATCAGGAGCCGCAGAGCATTCTTGAGAGCGTCAAAGAGGAACTTCGCTCTTTTGGCACGAAAAACGAGGATTAGGTGAGGCATGCGCATGAAGATTATGAAAAACTCATACTTCAATTTGGACTCGCTCCTTTCTTCGAAGGGCTTTCTCATCTTTTTTTCGCTGTTCCTCTCGGTGGCGCTGTGGTTTTTTGTGGTGGGCAACCGCAACGAAGAGATCGCAAAAACCTACGAAGTGCGACTGGAATTTCTCAATCCACCCTCCGATCTGGCCTTGTTTCCGTCGGTGAAAACCGTAGCCATCACTTTGAACGGCGAGAGGAGGGCCATCAATGCCCTTCAGCCGTCTCAGCTGATCTCAGAAGTGGACCTGAAGGGATTGAACGAGGGGCGCCACAATGTTCCCATAAAGTTCAAAGCGCCGTCGCGCACGACGGTCACCCAAATTGTCCCCAAAGACGTTGAAATCGAATTGGCGCGGCTCATCGACAAGGAGCTGAAAGTTCGTGCCCTTCCGCCGGAGGATATGCCGTCGGGCTACATTATGGACGGCGTGACCATTACACCCGACACTGTCAAGGCTCACGGTCGCCAAGACCAACTTGCAGGCATCTTTGAAGTCACTGTGCGCCCCACGAAGGACCAGCTTTTCAGTGGCGGCTCGTGGCGTCTCCCCCTGAAAGCCCCTGACGGCGTCGCATTGGACTTTTCTCCGTCGGACGTCACCGTTTCGGCAACCTATTATCAGGGAATGCCCCGCAAGGACCTTCCCGTGGAAGTGCGCACCCGCGGCACCCTTCAGCCCAGTTTGAGACTGATCTCGACGAAAGTCGTTCCCGAGACGCTGCCGGCCGAGGGAAGAACTGAGGCGTTCGAACAGGTGAAGAGCCTTCAGACTGAGCCCATCAACCTCTCGCGCTTGACGAAGTCCACGACGGTGCAGACGAAAATCGCCGAACTTCCCGCAGGGCTGACGCTGCTGTCCAGTCCTGTCGTCACCGTAAACATCGAATTGAAGACTCTCAACGACACCAGGGAGTTCCTAGAAATTCCCGTTGATGTTCATGGAGCTTTGGAAGGCGCTCAGTGGAGCGTTGAGCCTGCCGGGGTGACCGTCTACGTCGAAGGCACGTCCGCTGCGGTGCAGCATTTGACGCCCGAGGATTTCGGCCTCACCGCCTACGTGGACGTGTCGAACATCGTCGCGCCGTCTCTACGGCTGCCCGTGCGCCTGCAATACAAAAAGATTGCCGGCATCGAATCGGTGGGTGTTGAACCCGTAACAGTGAAGGCCGTTCGCAAAAGCGATTAAGCAACGCAACTGTCAGGAGGATAAAACAAGTGGATTCCAAGAACGCAAAAGCCCCGCGCTGCCGTTGTCTCTTCGGCACCGACGGAGTTCGTGACATCGCCAACCGCGGTTCCATGACACCGGAAATGGCCCTTCGTCTCGGAAGAGCCTATGTCCTGTTTTTAATTCAGCGCGGGACGCCGCGGCCGAAGATCGTCGTCGGCCGCGATACCCGGCGCTCGGGTAAAATGCTTGAAGCCGCACTTGTGGCAGGCATGATGTCCGCCGGAGCCGACGTCGTCCTTTTGGGCGTGATCCCGACGCCGGCAGTGAGTTACGGCGTATTGTTCTTCAAGGCGCAAGGCGGTGCCGTCATCAGTGCCTCTCACAATCCGCCTGAATACAACGGCATAAAATTTCTCAGTGCTGCCGGACAGAAACTTCAAGACAGCGAAGAACTGGCCATCGAAGATTATCTCGGCGACGATCTCATCGACGAATGGCGCCCTTCGGGAGCCTCTATCGGAGAAATGACTTCCGAAGAGGGATTTGTTGCCATGTATGCCGATCATGTGCTTCAAGCGCTTGATGCCGACCGCCTGTCGGGGCTGAAAATTGTATTCGATTGCGCCGACGGAGCGGCTTCAGCAGTGATGCCCTTCCTCGCGCGGAAGTTGGAGTGCGAGAGCATCGTGATCGGTGCCGAACCTGACGGCCTGAATATCAACGAGAAAAACGGCGTGATGCACATGGAGACTCTCGTTGAAGCTGTAAAGTCACACGACGCCGACATCGGCATTGCCTATGACGGCGACGCCGACCGCGTGCTCATGGTGGATCGCCACGGCAAAATCATCAACGGCGACATCGTTCTGTGGGTTCTGGCACGCTGGCTGCAGCGCGAAGGCATCCTGGGCAGCGGCGTGGTGGCCACGGTGATGAGCAATGGCGTGCTTGAAAATCACCTGCGCAAAGAGGGCATTCAGGTGTTCCGCTGCGCCGTGGGCGACCGCTATGTGCTCGACATGATGAAGAGCACGGCCTCGGGGCTCGGCGGCGAGCAATCGGGGCACGTCATTATCGACCACTTTGTGAGGACCGGCGACGGCCTCTGCACAGGCTTCGCTTTTTTGCGGGCCTGCCGCGAATTGGGGGAGCTCCCCGAGACGTTGGTCGAACGTTTTTCGCCCTTCCCTCAAAAGCTGGTCAACATCTCCGTGGCCGATCGCGATAAAGTGATGCAGGACGCCGGGCTGAAGGGCAACATCGACGCCGAGAACGACGAGCTCAACGGCACAGGCAGAGTTTTCCTTCGTCCGTCGGGCACCGAACCGCTGATCCGCCTGTTGGTGGAGTGCGGCGACGAAAAGAAACTCCTTGCCCTGACGGAGAAATTCACCGCCCTTGTGCACGCGGCCGCTCAATAAAATCGAACAGGAAACAGACGACGGCACAGACTGAATTCTTTTGAGTTCAATCTGTGCCGTCCTTATGTTAAAATGTCTGTAAAATGAGAGGAGGATGTTCTGTCTGAAGGCGAGCGCCAGGACTGAACCGCAATGTGCGGAAACAGTTGACGAGGACGAAAGTGATCGAAAAACTCGGCGGAAACTTTCGTGGTCTGAAGGGAAACCATCAAACTCTGCGACAAAAAGGCCGAGCGATCGGCGTGACAAAGCGCGGAGCGCCCTTAAAGCAGTGGAGGTTTATAAATTGTGCGGAATTGTCGGTTACATCGGAAATAAAAATGCCTGTTCTGTCATCCTAACGGGGCTGAAACGCCTTGAATACCGAGGCTATGACTCGGCGGGCATCGCAGTGCACCACAACGGAGACTTTAAGATCGTCAAAGCTGTCGGCAAGGTCGCCGACCTCGAAAAGGCTATCGGGGCAAAACCCCTTGAAGGCCACGTGGGCATCGGCCATACGCGCTGGGCAACTCATGGCGGCGTGACTGTGGCCAACGCCCATCCTCAGATTGACGAACACCGCAAGCTGGCTCTGGTACACAACGGCATCGTCGAAAATTATGTGTCGCTTCGCGCGGAGCTCATGCAGCAAGGCGTTGCCTTCACCTCGGAAACCGACACGGAAGTGGCGGCGCAGCTTCTGGGACGCCTGTATGAAGGCGATCCCGTCAAGGCGCTAGGGCAACTGTTCAAGAAATGCACCGGCGCATTTGCCTTCGTGATCATTTTCAGCGACCGCCCCGACGAAGTTTATTGTGTCAGAAAGGGCGCGCCGCTGGTGGTTGCCTTCGGCGACGGCGAGGCCTACTGCGCTTCCGACGTGCCTGCCGTGGTGGAGCACGCAGATCAAGTGGTGTTCCTCGAAGAGGGCGAGATCTGCCGCCTGACCCGTCATGGCGCGTCCTATTGGAATCTCGACGGCGAGCCCCACCAGCGCACAGCCGTATCGGTGGACGTCAATGCCGACATGATCGACAAAGCTGGCTATTCGCATTTCATGCTCAAGGAGATCAACGAGCAGGGTGCCGTGCTTCGTCGCGCGCTCTATGGCCGCGTTGCCAGCGATCGCATCGACATGAGCGGCGAATGGGGAATTTCGGCACAGCAGGCTCGATCCATAACGCGACTGGACTTCGTGGCCTGCGGAACTTCCTATTACGCGGCCTGCGTCGCCCAACGCGTTCTGGAAAAATACCTCGACCTCGATATCTTTGTGGACATAGCCTCGGAATATCGTTACCGGCCGCTGCGCGTGAACGAGCGGACCATGACTGTTTTCGTCTCGCAGTCAGGCGAGACGTTGGATACCCTTGAGGCCCTCCGCCATGTCAAGGGACGCGGTGTTTACGCCGTGGCGGCCACCAATGCCCCCAATTCTTCCATTGCCCGCGAGGTGGATCATGTGATCTGCTTGAACGCAGGAGTGGAAATCGGCGTCGCCGCGACCAAAACCTTTACGGCCCAAATCGCTGCGCTGATCCTGATGGGGTTCTATTTCGCCAAGCTTCGGGGCGAACTGACTCGCGAGGATGAAAGGCGCCTTGCCATGGCGTTCACCGATCTCCCTTACAAGATCGAACAGATCCTCCTCATGCGCAAGGACATTCAGAAACTGGCTGATAAGTTCAAAGGCGCGCGTGACTTCCTGTTCCTCGGCAGGGGCATTTCCTATCCCATTGCTATGGAGGGCGCTCTGAAGCTCAAGGAAATTTCCTATATCCACGCCGAGGCCTACGCTGCGGGGGAGATGAAACACGGCCCCATCGCCTTGCTCGACGAAAAGATACCGGTAGTGGTGGTCGCTCCTCATGACGAACTTTACGACAAGACACTTTCCAACGTTCAGGAAACCCGGGCGCGAAGAGCTCCGGTGATCTTTGAGACGACGGGAACTTTGCCTGTCGACACCGACATTGAAGGCCTTATTCGAGTGCCCGAAACCGAGCCCGAGCTCACGCCTTTTCTGACGGTGGTTCCTCTGCAAATGTTTGCCTTCGAATCGGCGCTCCTTCGAGGATGCGACATTGACCAACCGCGCAACCTCGCTAAAAGCGTGACCGTGGAGTAAACACCTTTTCTCGAGTCGCGGCGCCGTACAATAAAGCCCTCTTCCAAAGTTGAAGAGGGCTTTTGCTATGGCGTGGGCTTGCTGCGTCGAAATTATTTTCCTGAGCTTTGAGAAGAGGAGGCATGGCTGTCTCTGGAAGCCTCTGTGTCTTGTGACGAGCTTTTCGAGCTGCCGCGCGTCGTAATAAAGAGCCTGACGAAGATAAAAAGGGGCACAAGAGGTGCAACCGCCAAAACGGGTGAAAAGTACAGCCCGAGATAAAGCGCGAGGAGAGCGAGAAACAGGCAGATGGCACACCAGAACACCTTGATGTCCCTCTCAGTTCCACGTGGCCCCATGGCTTTGAAGCCGATCAGTGAGAACAGCACCAGCAGAACGAGCAGCGCAGCGGGAAAAAGGGGTTGCGGCAAAGAAAGATGAGTCATTAAAATTCCTCCGGTATTTCAGGTATTGTCGCCTTGACAGCGATAAAGTCCATGATAGTATAAAAATGTTGTTTTGCTGTCGTTAAATCATAGCATGAAATTCATCGCGAGAAAACGCATATCACTATAAATGACGACGCAAAGGCCGAATCTCGAAAGGATGATCGCTCAATGGTTCAATCCGTTGCCTGCAGCGCACTGGTTTTAGCGGCTGGCAGAGGAACTCGGATGAAAAGCTCGGCGCCCAAGGTGATGCAGCCTCTTCTGGAAGAGCCCATGCTCTACTACGTCATTCGCAGCCTTAAAGAGGCGGGAATCGCTGACATTGCGGCAGTGGTAGGGTGCGGCGGCGAACAGGTGACGGCGTGGCTTGCCGAGAATGCCCCTTACGTTCAAGTGATCTGGCAGAGAGAGCAGCTTGGCACAGGGCACGCCGTGATGTGTGCCAGAGAGTGGATCGAGAAACGTAAAAAAATCCTCGTCGTCAATGGCGACATGCCCATGCTGACGCACCATGAAATAGAAGCTCTGCTCGAAGGCGCAGGCAGCGCCGATCTCGCCTTCATGACCTGCGATATCGATAACCCCGCAGGGTACGGGCGGGTTGTCAGGAGTGGAAGCTCAGTGGCGGTTGTCGAGGCCAAAGACGCTTCTCCCGAGGAACTGCTCATCAAAGAGATCAACGTGGGGCTTTACTCTTTCAACGCGCGCCGGCTTCTGGAAGGCCTCTCGGAGCTCAACTGCAACAACAGCCAGAAAGAATATTATATCGTCGATCTCATCGCGCAATCGCAGAAGCGCGGGCTTTCCGTCGTCCCCGTTAAACTGCCGCCCGACAATCTCGACGGCGTCAACACGCCTCGAGAATTGGCCCGGCTGTCCAAGAAAATGCGCGACCGCATCCTTGAGCGGTGGCTTTCGGCGGGAGTCAAGTGCGTCGACCCCGACTCGGTCTGGATCTCCCCCCGCGCGGTTTTTCGCGGCGAGGCCTTGCTCTATCCCAACGTGCAGATCTGGGGCAACAGCGATATCGGCCAAGGATGCGTGATCCATTCGGGCACGGTGCTGCGCAACGCCGTGCTGAAGGAGAACGTTCAGTGCCTCGGTTATGTGGTCGCTCATGACGTCGTCGCGGAAAAAGGTGTTAAAATGGGACCGTTTTGCTATCTGCGCGACGGAACTCATCTGCTCGAAAACGCCTTTGCCGGCAAATTTGTGGAGATCAAAAACAGCGAAATCGGTAGAGGCACCAAAGTGCCTCACCTCAGCTACATGGGAGACGCAGTCATCGGCGACGGCACCAACATCGGCGCCGCCTCGGTGACCTGCAACTACGATGGTATCCATAAAAGCCGCACCCGCATTGGCGATCACTGCTTTATCGGCAGCGACACCATGCTGGTCGCGCCTGTGGATGTAGGCAGCGGGGCGACGGTCGGCGCCGGTTCGGTGATCACGAAGGACGTCCCCGACGGAGCGCTGGCCATTGCGCGCGGACGTCAGGTTGTTATTGAAGGTTGGACTCGGAAGAAAAACTCTGAAAAAGATAAATAATGGAGGCTGTGAAGATGGTGTCAGGCGAGAACCCCATAGTTCTGATTGCAGGTACGGCTCATCCCGAATTTGCGCAGAAGGTGAGCAACGAGTTGGGAGTAAGGCTCCTCAATGTCAAACATTACAATTTTGCCGACGGCGAAGTAGGTTTTCGCATCGAGGAAAGCGTGCGCGGTGCCGATGTTTATGTTATCCAGCCGACGTGCAAACCCGTAAACGACAATTTGATGGAGCTCCTCATTATGGTCGACGCGCTGAAACGCTCTTCGGCGGGGCGCATCAACCTCGTGATGCCTTACTTCGGTTACGCCCGCCAGGACCGCCAGGCCAAGGGGCGCGAGCCCATTTCGGCGAAGCTTGTGGCCAACATGATTGAACATGCGGGAGTGGACCGCGTGGTCACCGCCGATCTTCATGCTCGTCAGATTCAGGGATTTTTCGACATCCCCGTAGACCATCTTCTCGGCGTGCCTTTGTTGGCTCACTGGTTCAAGGAGAATCTGTTGAAAGGCCATGATCCCCACGACTTCGTGGTGGTCTCGCCTGACGCCGGCGGAGTCGTGCGCGCGCGCAAGATGGCCACTTTGTTGGGTACGGAGATCTCCATTGTGGACAAGCGTCGCCACCACGATATGGCCAACGTCTGCGAGGTCATGGAAATTATCGGTGCCGACGTGACCGGAAAATCCTGTATTATTATCGACGACATGATCGACACTGCCGGCACCATTGTCAATGCGGCCAAAGCCTTGAAGAGTCTCGGTGCGGCGGCCGTTTACTGCTCGGCAACCCACGGCCTGCTTTCCGGCCCGGCCATTGACAGGCTGAGCGACGATGCCGTTACAAAAGTTGTGGTCACCGACACAATCCCATTGCCAGTTGAAAGAAAATTGGATAAAATAATCCATGTTTCCATGGCTCCGGTTTTTGCCGAGGCTATTCAACGGATTCACACTGGCGCGTCTGTCAGCAGCCTTTTTGAGTAGACGCTGCCATTGTAAATAAATTTTTCAAGGAGAGTGTTTTATATGTCAGAAGCAATTCAGATTGTGCTTGAAAATCGCGAGGAAAAGGGGAGCGCTTCCTGCGGTCGCCTTCGCAAGGAAGGCTACCTTCCTGCCGTGGTGTATGGTCCTGCTCTCAAGGAGACTCTTAACGTCAAGGTGGAGACGAAAGCCATGCTGCCTTACCTGATGTCCAATGACGTCAAGACCTTTGTCTTTGCGGCGAAGCTTCCCAGCGGCGAAGTGAAAAACTGCGTGATCAAGTCCGCTACAAAAAATTACGCCACCGATCAGCTGCTCCACATCGACTTTTACTGCGCGGAATAAGCCTTGCGCATCATTGCGGGGTTGGGCAATCCTGGCCCGGAGTATGCCCTGACGCGGCATAACGTCGGATGGAATGTGATTGATCGTCTTGTCGACAAACTGAACGCCGGAAAGCCGCAGGAAAAGTTCGGCGGAGCCTTCTGGGGTCCCTTGCTCTGGAATGGCGAGCGAGTCGGCCTCCTAAAACCCTATACGTACATGAACGACAGCGGTGTCGCCGTCGGGGAAGTCGCTCGATTCTATCGGGTCGAGCCTTCGAAGATCCTTGTGGTCGTCGATGACATCAACTTGCCGCTCGGCAAGATGAGACTGCGCGTCAAGGGCTCGGCAGGCGGACATAACGGTCTGAAATCGATTATTGCCCATCTGAGCTCGCAGGAATTTTGTCGGCTTCGCATCGGCGTCGGCGCCTGTCCAGCCGACCGTGGGCTTGCCGCTTGGGTTTTGGGTGGATTTTCGAAAGAACAGCGGCTGATTATCGACGCTTCCATAGACAGCGCTTCAGAATTTTGTCTGCGGTGGTGTTCCACGGCGGCCGAAAGGCTGATGAACAGCGTGAACAGCTACGACGGCAGGCCTCGGAACGAAAGCAACGACAGGCCCAACGAGAGTGATCTTCGCGGCTGAGTTTCGGCTTGTGTGCCCACGTTGCCCATCGATTCGACCTTAAGTTCGTTCTGAATCTCACCAAGAGCGTCGGGGCGCTTCACACAGCGTGTCGAGTTCATTGGACTTTTAATTGAAGGACAGCATCAGAGCGGCGAAGCGCAATGCTTTCGCCGTTTTTTTATATTGTCGTTTTGAAAGGAGTGAGTTCGTCTGATCACCGATCTGACAGAAATCAATCAAACTCACTGGTCCCGCGGCGCGTCGGTCGGCATACCGCTTGAAGGGGCAGCCTTGGCCTGCTCGCTGTGCTCCTGCGGCAAAACTTTGGTTTTGCTTCCGACGCACCGCGACGGCTTGACCTTGCTCTCCGACGGGCAGATCCTCGGACGCGATGACTATTTCTTTCTGGAAGAGCCGCCGCTTGACGCACAGAAACTCCTTCAAGGCGAATTTGCGTTGAGGCGCGGTTCGGTACTTTCACAATGGTGCACTTCACAAAGGGGAATCTTGGTCGCCACTCCCAGCGCCATCGTCACGCCCTTCCGCTTCGGGAAGAAAGGGATGGCTCTTGAAGTGGGAAAGGCCGTCGGTCGCGACGCACTGACGGAATGGCTTGCCCGTAACGGGTACAGAAGGACAGATCTGGTCTGGCAGCCCGGTGAGTTTGCCTCGCGCGGCGGCATCGTCGATTTTTTCGACCCCTCGGAGCGTGCGCCCCTTCGCGCGGAATTTTTCGATGAAGAGGTGGAATCGCTGCGCTTCTTTCAGCCTCGAACCCAGAGAAGCTTTCTCACCGTCTCGGAATTTATCCTGAGAAGCGTCAATCAGGCTTCACTGCAGAGAGAAAGCCCTGTCTGGGGCGATTTTCAGATGGTTCTGGTACAGCCCGAAAAGCTTGGTGAAAGCTTTACGTCCTTTGCCGACCTCTATAACGGCATGGTGAGCGAAAAACAGCGCCTCGACCCCGACGCCTACGAGAAGTTTCTGCTCGCGACGGGACAGCATCCCCGCTTGCGGGTTACGGCACCCGGCAATGTTCCGAAGGAGATGGCTCTGGATTTCGGTTTTGTCCCCTTTTTCAAAGGCGACCTGCGGGCTGCCCGTGCCTATGCGGACTCGAGGCTGAAGGCGGGATACAGCATCCACATTACCAGCCGTAGCCTCGAAGGCCATTCTTTTCCCGACGGCGTTCAGTTTCACCACGGCGTCAGCCTTTCGGGCGGCACGGCAGACCACAAAAAACGCCAGATCTGGATTTCCGATGTGGAGCTTTACGGCATCAGCGAAACGACGACCGACGACATCGATCATGGAATGCCCCTTGATCTGCAATCGGGGCTCAAGAAGAATCAATGGGTCATTCACGAAAAATACGGCGTTTGCCGGTTGGCCGGCACGTCGACGGAAAGCTTCGGCGGACAGGACTACGAGACCGTTGTCCTTGAATTTGCCAACAGTGAAAAGCTGATCATTCCCTCTTCCGAACTTTTCCGCCTCACTCCATGGAACGGCGATGGCGAACCCGAGCCCGACAGCCTCGGCTCAAAGCGGTGGCGCTCCGCATGGAAGAAAGCGGAAGCTCAAATCGAGGCGGAGGCCCAGGGGCTGCTTACGCTCTATGCCCAGCGCGAGCTGGCCGAAGGACGGAGTTTCGGGCGCGACGGCATCCTGCTGAAAAAATTCGAAGAGAGTTTTCCCTATAAAGAGACGGCCGACCAGCTTCGCGCCATCAACGACATCAAAAAGGACATGGAACGTCCGTGGCCCATGGACCGGCTCATTGTAGGCGACGTGGGCTACGGCAAGACGGAAGTGGTGCTGCGCGCTGCCGTCAAGGCCGTCGAAAACGGCGCGCAAGTGGCCTTTATCGCTCCCACCACCGTTTTGGCGCTGCAGCATTACCGAACGTGCCTTTCACGAGTGGGCGACTTGCCCATTCACGTCGAGCTGCTGTCGCGCATGGTTCCGAAAAAAAAGCAAAAGGAAATACTTGAAAGCGTCGCCCAAGGAAAAACCGACATCCTCATCGGCACGCACCGACTTTTCCAAAACGACTTGAAGTTCAAAGACTTGGGGTTGTTGATCGTCGACGAAGAGCAGCGCTTTGGCGTCAAAAACAAGGAGCATTACAAGCTGATTCATCCTGGTCTGGACGTGCTTTCTCTGTCAGCGACACCCATTCCCCGCAGCCTCTCGCTGGCCATGCGAGGCATCCGAGACATCTCCGTCATTGCCACGGCGCCCAAAAGCCGCGGCACCGTCTTCACGGTGACTTCGGAGTGGAACCCCGCGCTGGCCTATGATGCCATGCAGCGCGAACTTTCTCGTGGAGGACAGATCTATTATCTCCATAACCGCGTTGACGACATCGAAGAGGTAGCTGCGCGCATTTCGAACAAATTTCCGGGACACCGCGTCGCTGTGGCGCACGGCCAGATGGGGGAGCGCCCCCTTGAGAAGGTCATGAACGAATTTTACGACGGTAAAATTCAAATTCTGGTGTGTACCACCATCATTGAAAGCGGCCTCGACGTCCCACGGGCCAATACGTTGGTCGTCGACGACGTGAGGCGCCTCGGCCTCGCTCAGATGCACCAGATCCGCGGGCGCATCGGCCGGAGAAGCGAAAACGGCTACGCGCTGTTTTTCTACGAGGCCGATTCGGGAGGGCAAACTCGCGAACGCTTGGAAGCCCTCGACGCCGTGGGATCGCAAAACGCAGGATACCGTCTGGCGCAACGCGATCTGGAGATTCGCGGTGCCGGTCAGATCCTCGGCACGGAGCAACACGGCTTCAAAGAGCGCATCGGCTATACCCTGTATCTGAAAAAGCTCAGAGAGCGCGTTGACGAGCTTCGCGGTACGGGCAACAGCACTGTTCCGGCGGAGATCGACATTCCTCTCGCCATTCCCGTGGAATACGTTCCTCAGATGGAGCTAAGGATCGGCCTGTACCGTCGCCTGCTGTCGTCTCTGGATTTTCAGGAATATGCCGAGATGAAGGCCGAGCTGACCGACCGCTACGGCCCCATCCCCGAACAAGTGCAGGGGCTTCTTGACGCCGCTTTGATCCGCGGAACGGGCCGAACCACGGGCATGGAGCGCTTCAAGGCAACCAAGGGCTTTGTTGCCGCCGAAGGAAAGTTTGTCCCCCGTGTCTTTGCGCTTCCGCGGTGGATTTCGCGCGACGGAGCGCGCATTTCCTGCGGAGGCGTGAAAGGACTGGCTGTGACTGCCGCCGAGATCCTGAAGTTTCACGACGCAAAAGTGCGGCTTCAATCCGCCGATCCCGAGAGTTCCATGACGAGGTGAGTTCAGTGGAACGAAAAGAATCGCAGTTCAACAGACTGATTTCCATTATGAAAAGACTTCGTGCTCCCGACGGCTGTCCATGGGACAGAAAGCAGACGTGGAAGTCGCTTTGTCCCCATATTGTCGAGGAAGCCTTTGAGCTGATCGATGCCATTCAGAACTGCACTTCACCTGCAGGTCGGCAGCACGTGCTTGAAGAATGTGGCGATCTGCTGTTGCAGGTCATTTTCGTCGGAACCATCGCCGAAGAACAGGGGGCTTTCGACATCGAACAGATCCCGCAGGCCATTAGCGACAAACTGGTGCGCCGCCATCCTCATATCTTCGGCGGAAGTGAAAGGACACAGGACGCCGATCAGGCTTACCGCGGTTGGGAGGAAATCAAGCGCCGAGAGCGCGCGTCTCACCACGAGGACACATCGGTTCTCGCGGGAGTGCCGCGGAGCCTTCCCGCCGTCGTCAAGGCTTACAGAATTCAGCAGAAAGCGGCAAGCGTGGGATTTGACTGGCAAAAAGACTCGCAAGAGCCTGTCATGGAAAAAATAAGAGAAGAGCTCGGTGAAGTCCGGCAAGCCATGGAAGAACCTTCTCTTCAAGGCGAACTGGCCGGCGAGATCGGCGACCTTCTCTTTGCCGTGGTCAACCTTGCCCGCCGGTGCAACATCGACCCCGAATCAGCCCTTGCTCTGACGAACTCGAAGTTTGATCGGAGATTCCGCTTTGTGGAGGAGCAGGTCGAAAAAAGCGGAAGGGACTGGCAAGGACTTTCGCTCGATGAATTAGAATCGTTTTGGAATCGGGCAAAGCGCGCTGGTCTGTGATATAGTATGGAAGAGTATTCAGAAAAAATGCGAGAGGTTTCTACATTCTAAGAGGAGGAAGAGATGGTTATGGCTCACAAGAAAATCGAACCCGAAGCTGTGCAGAATCCGGCATCGAACGCTCACGAAGAGGCTCCTAAAGTGCCGGAAATGCCGGCAGCTTCCGCTCAGGTAGAGGTCAAGGAACAACCGGCCGCCGCAAAAGAGGCACCCGCTGAAACAAAAGGGTGCAAGGTCGGCATTACCGAAACCGTCCTTCGCGACGCCCATCAGTCTCTCATGGCGACTCGCATGGCCATGGAGGATATGCTTCCGGTGCTCGATGCCATGGACGATATCGGCTACCACTCCGTAGAAGTTTGGGGCGGCGCCACCTTTGACGCCTGCATGCGTTTCCTCAATGAAGACCCGTGGGAGCGCTTGCGCATTTTGAAGAAGCATTTCAAGAAAACGAAGCTGCAAATGCTGCTTCGCGGTCAGAACCTTGTGGGGTATCGCCATTATGCCGACGACACAGCCCGTGAGTTTGTCAAGCGCGCCGTAGGCAACGGCATCGACATCATCCGCATTTTCGACGCCCTTAACGACCTGAGAAACGTCGAAGTCACGGCCGAACAGACGAAACGCGAAGGCGCCCATCTTCAGCTGTGCATTGCCTACACCACGTCGCCGGTGCATACCGTGGAAGCCTTCGTCAAACTTGCTTCACGCATGAAGGACATGGGGGCCGACTCCATCTGCGTTAAGGACATGGCGGGCCTTCTGACGCCCACCGTCGCCAAGAAATTGGTGAAAGGCATCAAGGATGCCACCCACCTTCCCGTGCAGGTCCACTCGCATTACACCTGCGGTCTTGCTGGTCCGTCCTATCTTGCCGCCATCGAGGCCGGCGCCGACGTCATCGACTGCGCACTGTCGCCTTTCTCCATGGGCACCAGCCAGCCCTGCACCGAAACCTTTATCGCCGCTCTGGCGGGAGGCGAGTGGGACACCGGCCTTGACATCCGCGCGTTGACGCCTATTGCGAACCACTTCAAGAAAGTCCGCACCAAGTACGACAAGATCTTCGTCAAAGTTCAGGGCGCCAACACCGACATCCTTCTTGCGCAGATTCCTGGCGGCATGTATTCCAACCTGGTCAATCAGCTAAAAGAGGCTGGTCAGCTCGATAAGCTGCCCGACGTGCTCAAGGAAGTTCCTTACGTGCGAGAAGCCATGGGCTTCCCCCCGCTGGTGACGCCCAGTAGCCAGATCGTGGGCACCCAGTCCACGCTCAACGTGCTTTCCGGCGAGCGCTGGAAGATCGTTCCCAAAGAAGTTTATAACTTCTTCAAGGGTATGTACGGTCAGACTCCCGCTCCCATGAACGCTGAGATTCAGAAGAAAATTCTCGGCAAAGACACGCCCATCACCTGTCGTCCCGCCGATCTCATTGAGCCTGAACTTGAAAAGGCGAAGAAAGAAGTGGGCGTATGGGCTCTCCAGCCTGAAGACGTGCTCACCTATGTGCTGTTCCCTGCCGTCGCCAAAGATTTTCTTCAGAACAAATACGCCCGCATCAATAAATGCGACATCGGCGTCGGCGAGCTTGTCGATGGTTCCGCCTATCCGGTGTAGTTTTTGAGCGCAGATCTTACAGACGAAGGAATAAAGGAGGAGGGGCGGAACACCGTCCCTCCATCCTGTGTTTCCTCACAATGTCTAAGGAGGCTTGTACCATAGAAGAACTGCATAAACAGAACCTTCAATGTCCTGACTCCACGGCGATGCTCAGAATCTGCGGACAAGGTGACGAAAACCTCAATTTTATCGAGTCGCGGCTGCAGGTGAACATCTTTCATCGCGGCGAACTCCTTACTGTTGGCGGCAACGATGAAAATGCGGTGAACATGGCCATTTCTCTGCTCACGCAGATGCGCGACATTGCGTTATCGGGGCATCGTCTCAATTTCGCCGAGCTCCGCTACGCTCTGGAAACCCTCCGGAAGCACGGAAGCGTGGACATGCAGCAGCTGTACTCCGAAGTGGTGTGTTTCACCTGCCGCGGCAAGCCCGTGAGACCTCGGACGCAGCGCCAGCGCGACTACATCAAAGCCATGGCGGATAACACGATCATTTTCGGCATCGGCCCCGCCGGCACAGGCAAGACCTATCTTGCCGTCTGCGAAGCGGTCAATCAGCTCAAAAGAGGCAGCGTAAGCCGAATTGTCCTGGTGAGGCCCGCCGTCGAGGCGGGAGAGAGCTTGGGTTTTTTGCCTGGAGATCTCCGCGAGAAGGTCGAGCCCTATCTGCGTCCCCTTTACGATGCTTTTTTTGAAATCCTTTCGCCGGAACGGTTCGCCCGCTACGCCGAAAAAAACGTTATCGAAATTGCGCCTCTCGCTTACATGAGAGGGCGCACGCTGAACGACAGTTTTATTATTCTCGATGAAGCTCAGAACACCACGCCTGAGCAGATGAAAATGTTTCTCACGCGCCTGGGATTCGGATCGAAGGCCGTAGTCACCGGCGATCTGACGCAGGTCGATCTCCCCAACGGAAAGAAGTCGGGGTTGAAAGTTGTGCAGGAAATTTTGAAAGATATAGACGGCATCTCTTTCGTGCACCTACAAAACGAGGACGTGGTGCGCCATGAAATCGTGCAGAAAGTGGTGTCGGCCTACGACCGTTATGAAAAGATGAATGGACGTTAACAGCGAGGAAAGCCCATGAAAAACATTCAGCCCGAAAGATCGGAATGGGGCGCCATCATGCAGGAAGCTTGGGGTTGGAGCGCCAGAGCTCTGCCTTACCTGGCTGCGGCAATGCTGGCAGTCCTTGTGGTCAGTTTCCGCTGGCTTTCGGTGGACGCCGACACCTATTTTATCGTGGGGACGCCGGCGAGCCGGAATTACTATGCCGTCCGCGACATGAGCTACGATGACAACGAAACTGCGGAAAAGCTTCGCAATGAAGTGGCCAATGGCATTGCCGGCGTCCTTGTGAAAGGGCACATGAAAAGCGAAGTCGGCTTTGACGATGAATGCGAGTTGCTTCTCAACAAACCGCTGGAGGATACTTTGCTGCCTCAGGAGCTCCGTGAGCTCATCAACGACATGCCTCTTGACCGACGAGAGCAGATTATCGCTACGGTGCGTTCCATTCACGATGATCTTCAACAGGATCTCAGCCTTACCGGCGACGAACGTGTGAGCTTCATCTGGCAGCGCATTAGCCTTATGGAGTCCGATCCGTCGTCGGCCAACGTCATCTTTCAGGTGATTACGGCGCTGACGGAAGGCGATCAGAAGATCGACAGCAATCTTACCAATCGCGTGAAATCAATGGTCGCTTCCGATATCGAAGTGACCAAGCATCTTTTTTATGTGGGTGATGTCATCGTCAGCAAGGGCGAAGTCATCACGCCACAGATGGCGAGCATTTTAAAGCTCCAGGGCTATCCCGAAGGATCATTCCCATGGGCTTCGGCGCTTTTTTCCATGCTTGTCGCCAGCGTTGCCGTGTTTTGGATTCGCAAGTCCACATCCCGCGACCTGGCGGAAAATCCCTATCTTGGCAGTCGTTACTATCCCTACTTCCTGCTGATCTTGGGGTGGTTCCTTCAGCTAGGCGTCATCTCTTGGCACGTGGTGGGCCTTGGACTCTTTCCTGTCATTGCCGTTATCTATCTGACGCTGCCCGATTTCAGCGCTTTGAACTGCGTCAGTGCCATGGTGCTGAGCGCTTCACTGATCACGGCAGGCTATGACGTGGCGACTTTTGCCATCAACGTCATTTCGGGTTTTACAGGCGTTATTTTGGGTCCTATACTGTTCCGCAGAAATTATTCCCGTTCGGCAGTGTGGCTTCATGTCTTCATTCTCGGCGTCATCATGATGTCCGTGGCATTGCTCGTCGAAGGCGAGCTCAAAGGGAGTTTGCCGCTCGCCCACTTGGGCGTGACGGGAGCCTCGTGTCTCGTGCTCAGCTTTATGGTGATCGTCCTGTTGCCTCTTATGGAGATTCTCTTTGACATCGTTTCGCCGTTGCAGCTGGTGGAACTGGCGCAGCCTTCTCACCCGCTGTTGAAGCGGATGCAGGTGGAAGCGCCGGGAACCTACCATCACTGCCAGATGGTGGGCAATCTGGCCGAGGCCGCTGCGGAAAAAATTGGCCTTAACCCTATCTTGATGTGCGTTGGGGCTTACTTTCATGACATCGGCAAGTTGAAACGGCCTCAGTTTTTCATTGAAAATCAAATATCGGGCATCAACTCCCACGACAAGTTGTCTCCCGCCATGTCGGCCATGGTCATTTTGTCTCACGTCAAGGATGGCCTCGAGCTGGCCGATGAATATCGGCTGCCGTCGCAGATCAAAGCCTTTATTCCCGAACATCATGGGACGACTTGCCTCACTTACTTCTATAAAAAAGCGCAGCAATCGGGGCTGAAAGTCCAGGAAAGTCAATTCAGCTATCCCGGGCCAAAACCGCAGAGCAAGGAAACCGGTCTTTTGATGCTGGCGGACTCCACCGAAGCAGCGGCTCGGGCAGCTAGCAGGCATCTGAAGGGCGTTCAGGATCTGAGCAGACTGGTTAACGACGTCGTGCAGTCGAAAATGAACTCGGGTCAGCTGGACAACGTGCCCTTTACGCTTCAAGATATTACCAATATCAAATCGGCTCTGATCACCACGTTGCGCTCAATGTACCATACTCGCAACATCAAACCGCTCAATTCACCTCCTCAGAAGGAAAACGGAAAGGATATTTCAGACAGTCATGGGAAAACTACCTCTGACGCGCTACAAACTCAAAAAACTGAGAAAAAAGAAGCCTGAGATTCGCCTCTTGATTTCCGGCGACAGCGCCAGCGATCTTTGTTCACTGGTGGAAGAGAACAGAGACGCCCTGCAAGCCACCTGCGAAGAGCTTTACGATCTTGTCTGGCCCGACTGGAAGCGGCGGCGCACTCTTGAGATTTCGCTTCAATTCCTCGACGAAACCGAAATGGCATCGGTCAACGGTCGGTACCGCGACGTGGATGCCCCTACTGACGTGCTGACCTTTCCCCTTTTTGAACGTGATGGCCAGTTCCTTCCCGACGACAGCTTTGGCTCTCTCGCCCTTGGCGACATCCTGCTCTGTCCGTCGATGATCAGCAAGAATGCTGAAGACCACGACGTCTCCGAAACGTCGGAGCTGGCGCTGGTGATCTTTCACGGCATGCTGCACCTTCTGGCCTGGGACCATGACACGCCGGAGAAAGAATCGAAAATGTGGGCCGTACAGGAACGCTTCAGAGATCTCTTCCTTAGCCGCATCGGTGAAAACGCGCCGTTGAAGGCCTCTCAATGACTCATCCCCTAGCTGTCCTTCTCTCTATTGCCGCGCTAATTTTTCTCTGCGCTTATTTCAGCGTGGGTGAGGCCTCCGTCTCGTCAGTAAGCGCTGCCAGGGCTCGCGCGTGGGCAGAGGACAATCCTTCATTTGATTCGTTGGTCCAATGGCAGCTGAACAATCGACAAAAAGTGATCATCGCTATCCTTGTGGCGCATAATCTATTCTCTGTGACCGCAAGCTCGCTTCTGACGTTTTTCACTTCGCGGCTCTGGGGAGAGAGCAGCGTCCTGTGGTCGACGACGGTGATGACGGTACTTATGGTGCTCTTTGCCGATTTCCTGCCCAAGTGCATCGGCATGGCCATAGGCGAAAGGACTTTTACGGCGGTGCTGCCGGGACTGAAGGCAGCGGCGACGCTTTTCAAGCCGGCCATCTTTTGCCTTGAGAGAATCGTGTTTTCAGTCAGTCGGCTTTTCCACGTGGACATGTCCCTTGAGAGCTCAATGGTGACCCGCGATGAAATAGAACAGCTCGTGAAAAACGGTGAGGAGTCGGGCGCCATCGAACCTTCTGAGCGGCGCATGATCGACGGCGTCATCGCCCTCGACGAGACGCGCGTGTCGGAAATCATGGTGCCGCGCACTTCCGTTGACGCCTTGGAGGTCTCTCGAAAGTTGGGCGATGTGCTGTCATGCATGAGAAACTGGGAACATTCCAGAATCCCCGTTTACAGCGGCACGCTCGACAACGTTGCCGGCGTGGTTTATCTGAAGGACATGATCTCCCACCTTCGTGCCGGAGCGCTCGAGACGCCGCTGAAGAGCCTGATGCGTCCAGCCTTTTTCATCCCCGAGACCATGAGAGTCAACGACCTCTTCAACAGCATGAGAAGCCAACACGTCCATTTCGCCGTGGTGGTGGACGAGTACGGAGGAACTGCCGGCATCGTCACCCTGGAAGACCTTCTTGAAGAAATCGTGGGCGACATTCGCGACGAATACGATGACGATTCTGCGCCCATCGTTCAGCTCAGCGACACGTCCTATCGCGTTAAATGTGCGGAATCGCTTGATGATTTCGAGAACGCCGTGGGCTATAATTTCAACTGCGATGCCGTGGATTCTGTGGGCGGTTATGTCCTTGACCGCTTTAACGGCTTTCCCCAAAAGGGAGACGAGGTGGCCGTCGGCGAGTGGACCATCAAAGTCACCGACGTGGGAGAACATCGCGTAAACGAAGTGGTTTTCACCCGCACGCCACGGCCCAAAGCTGACGGTCTGCCTGCTGAATCAGGCAAACAGGAGGAATGACATTTTGGAAGCTCTGCCCCGATTATGCACTGCCATCTTATGCCTGTTGCTCCTTTCCGCCTTTTTCAGCGGCGCCGAAATGGCGCTTACCGAGACCAGCGCGGTTCGCTTGAAGGCTCTGGCCGAAAAGTATTCTTTTCTGAAAAAGACCGTTGAGTGGGTGAACGTGGATCGCTACAAGGTGCTTTCAGCCATTCTCATCGGCAACAATCTTGTCAACGTGGCCGCCAGCACTGTATCGACGGCCATTGCCGTAACGCTGTGGCACGCCCGAGGCGTGGCCTATGCCGTCATTGTGATGACGGTCGCGATCATTATTTTCGGCGAGGTCTTGCCCAAGTGTCTTGCGCTTGCCCGCGGAGAGTCGCTTCTCCTTTTTGCCCTCCTTCCCATCAGGCTTTTCGCCTGGCTTGCCACGCCGCTGATCTGGACGATGCAGCTTTTCGCCGCAGTAGCTGGAAAACTGACGGGACTCGATCTCTCGTTGAAGGACACCTTCGTGACCAAAGAGGAGATCGGGCAGGTCGTCAAAATCGGCGAGGCTTCGGGAGCCATAGAGAGAACCGAACGTCAGATGATCGACGGCGTCATATCGCTGGACGAAATTCGAGTTTCCGAGATCATGGTTCCGCGAACGGAGATGCACCTCATCGAATCGAGCCGGACGGTGGACGAGGCATTGCGTTTCATTCAGGAAATGGGCGACTCGCGAGTTCCTGTCTATACCGGCACGCCCGACCACATCGACGGTATCGTCCTGGTCAAAGATCTTCTCTCGGCGTTCAGTCAGGGAAAGAAAGACGAAGCGGTGACGAAAGTCATGCGCAAGCCACTCTTTGTGCCCGAAACCATGTATGTTCCTCAGCTCTTCAAGATTATGCAAACTGTGCGAATGCACATGGCCCTCGTGGTCGACGAATACGGCGGGACAGCCGGACTGGTGACCATGGAAGATCTGCTGGAGGAAATCGTTGGGGAAATCCAGGATGAATACGACAGCGACGAACCGGACATTCAAGCTCTTGCCGATGGAACGTACAAAGTGCTTTCGGGCATTTCGCTGGAGGAGTTGAACGAAGCGCTCCATTCGGATTTCGAATGCGATGGCGTGGACACCCTCGGAGGACTTCTTCTTGACCGCTTTGGAAATTTTCCCCGACAGGGCGATTCCATCGCACTGAGCGGTTGGATTTTTACGGTGACGTCAATGGCGGAGCACCACATCGTCGACGTGACTGTGAAAAAAGCGGATAAAAATGCCGAGGGAGGTCGAAATGAATAACGATTTTCATTCCGGCAGCGTTGCGGTGATCGGCCGACCAAACGTCGGCAAATCGTCGCTTCTCAACTCGATTTTGCGTTACAGACTTTCCATTGTCTCTCCCAAGCCACAGACCACGCGTGATGCTATTTTGGGACTTTACAACGGCGACAACAGCCAGATCGTCTTTGTTGACACCCCGGGAATTCACCGTCCGCAGAACAAACTCGGAGAGAAGCTCGTAGAGCGTGCGGTTTCAAAGCTTGATGAGGCCGACGTCATTCTTTACGTCGTCACTATTGACGATTCGACTGAACAGCGAGAAAATGCCCGTATCATAGAGACGCTGACGGAGTACGGCAGCGTTCCTATCGTCTTGGCCGTCAACAAAGTGGATCTTCCCGGGGCGAAATCGAAAATCCTTCCTCTTATTCACGACTTTTCGAGTAAACTGCCCCTCGCCGACGCCGTTCCCGTTTCGGCTCGGTCGAACATCAATATCGACACGCTCATCGGTCTGCTTGAAGAGCATTTGCCCGTCGGCGCGCCTCTTTATCCCGACGACATGCTGACCGACCGCTCTGAACGCTTTATCGCGCAGGAACTTATCCGCGAGAGCATTATTCG
The DNA here is from genome assembly GCA_964622575.1 of uncultured Synergistaceae bacterium. Lineage (GTDB taxonomy): Bacteria > Synergistota > Synergistia > Synergistales > Dethiosulfovibrionaceae > Pyramidobacter. The sequence goes on from CAZUQW010000001.1 coordinate 192,146, forward strand.
AGAGACCGAAGAGGAAATACCCCACAGCGTCGCCGTGGAAGTCAACGACTACAAATCTCCCGACGAGTATCCCGAGCGCAAAGACCTGCTGATTCGCGCCACTGTTTACGTTGAACGGGAAGGCCAGAAAGCCATCGTGCTGGGCAAAAAAGGAGAAAAGATCAAGTCCATCGGGACAGAGGCCAGAAAAGCCATCGAGGCGCTGACGGGACATAAAGTCTATCTCGAACTCTGGGTGAAGGTGAACCGTGAATGGAGAGATTCGGAGACAGAACTGAAAAGAATGGGGTACGAGTAGACCTTCCGGAAGAGCAGTCCCAACGGTTTATCAAACGAACGGGCGTCGTGCTGAGACGCGGAGACTACATGGAAGGCAACATGGCGGCGCTGCTCTTTTTCAAAGACAGCGGAACGACATGGGTCTACATTCCCGGGGCGTCCCGCGGATCACAGCGGTTCGGCGGGGCACTGGAACCGCTGGTGTGGGGGCGCTATCAGCTCTATCAGTCAAAACGCCGCATGTACATCAAAGAGGTAGAAGTCGCCGAGGATTTCTGGGAACTGAGACGTCGTCCTGACGCGGTTATCCAGGCCGTTCGCTGGGCAAAACTGCTTGAACGTCATCTGATCGGCGGCTACCCTTACAATGACCTTCTGGCGCTCTTCTACTGGGCGCAGAAAGCCCTGCTGGAAGGTGTGCCCAATGAAACGGTGAACGCGCGTTTTCTCTGGCGCTGGCTTCACAGCTGGGGAATTGCCCCCGATCTGTTTCACTGCAGTTCCTGTGGCTGTACGCTTGACGGAACGGCCGGTTGGCTCGACAACTCTTTTGTATGTTCCGCCTGCAGCCCGGGATCCAGACATTATGAAATCGGCAATTTCGCTGAGTACGCCCTGTCGAAGAGCTTTATTCCCCGAAAGGACGCTGCTGCATTGCTGGAGCAGGCACGGCCGCTTCAGGAGCTTTTCGTTAAAAATCTTGATGAAAACAGGTAATGGAGGTCGCAAAGATGAATTTTCAGGACATCATATTGAGGCTTGAACGCTATTGGGCGGATCAAGGATGCATTGTGCAGCAGCCCTACGACATCGAAGTCGGCGCCGGAACCATGCATCCCGACACGTCGCTGCGCGTCATCGGTCCCGAGCCGTGGAACGTCGCCTACGTTCAGCCCTCGCGGCGACCTGCCGACGGCCGCTATGGAGAGAACCCCAACCGCCTTCAGCATTACTACCAGTTTCAGGTGATCATGAAGCCGGCGCCCGAAAATATCCAGACTCTTTATATCAACAGCCTGGCCGTGCTGGGCATTGACCCCCACGAGCACGACATCCGCTTTGTGGAGGACGACTGGGAGTCGGCGGCAGTGGGCGCATGGGGACTCGGCTGGGAAGTGTGGCTCGACGGCATGGAGGTCACGCAGTTCACCTATTTCCAGCAGGTTGGCGGCGTAGACATGGAAACGGTGCCCGCCGAAATTACCTATGGCCTTGAGCGTATCGCCATGTTCGTACAAAAAGTGGACTGCGTTTACGACTTGAGATGGAACGACAAAATCACCTACGGCGACGTGCACCATCAGGGCGAAGTGGAGAACTCCATTTACAACTTCGAAGTCGCCGACGTGGAGATGCTCTCGCAGACCTTCTCCTCCTACGAAAAGGAAAGCTCGCGCCTCGCCGACAAGGCGCTTGTGCTTCCCGCGTGGGACTGCGTGCTGAAGTGCTCTCAGCTCTTCAACATCCTCGACGCCCGCGGCGCCATCAGCGTGACTCAGCGTACCGGCTACATTTCCCGCATTCGCGCCATTGCATCGAAATGCTGCGCTGCCTATGCCGAACAGCGTAAATCCATGGGCTATCCGCTCATGAACAAATTTTAAGGGGGCGGCTCTTATGGCAAGAGACTTGATTCTCGAAATTGGAACAGAGGAAATACCGTCCCGTTTTATGCCCAACGCGCTTTCCGACATGGCCAAATATGCCGAGGAAGAATTTGTCGAGAAGCGGCTTCAGCACGGGCGCATCGAAGTGATGGGAACGCCTCGTCGGCTGGTGCTGCTTGTGCGCGACGTCGCTGAAAAGCAAGACGACCTGTCAGAAGAATACAAGGGTCCATCATGGAAAGCCGCCTTTGACGGTTCGGGGCTGCCTACCCGCGCTGCGCAGGGCTTTGCGAAAAGTCGCGGTGTAGCCGTTGAGGATCTGGAATGTCGCAGCGTCAACGGCGTCGATTATGCCTTTGCCGTCCTGAGCCACAAGGGCGGCGAAGCCGACGACCTCCTTCCCGAGATGATGAAGCACATCGTCTCGCGTCTCGTATTCCCGAAGAATATGTTCTGGAACGATCCCACTATACGGTTTGCCCGACCCATCCGCTGGATTTTGTGCCTGATGGGCAGCGACGTCGTGAAATTCGAGTACAGCGGCCTCAGGAGCGGCCGGACCACCCGCGGCCATCGCTTTATGGGAAGCGCCTCGGTCGAGGTCAAATCGGCCGACGACTACATGAACGTCATGTACGACAACTGGGTGATCGTCGATCAGAAAAAACGCGAAGAGAAAATGCGCAGCGGCATCGCCGCCATCGAAAAAGAACTTGATGGCGTTGTCGAACTTGACCCGGCGCTGGTGCAGGAGAATCTCTATCTTGTGGAGTTCCCCGTGCCTTTTTACGGATATTTCGACCGAAAGTATCTCGAGATCCCAGAAGAAGTGCTGACCACTTCCATGAAGGACAACCAGAAATACTTTGCCGTTCATGACCGTTCCGGCAATCTGATGCCCTGCTTCGTAGGCATCAGCAACAATCTGGTGCCCGACATCAATCTCGTCAGAGAGGGCAACGAGCGAGTGCTGAGGGCGCGCCTCGAGGACGCCTCCTTCTTCTGGCAGGAGGACCTCAAACGTCCGCTGTCCGCACGCCTCGATGACCTGAAAAACGTCGTCTACCAGGAGAAGCTGGGATCGGTCTACGACAAGACCATGAAGATGGTGGACATCTCCCGCAAAATCTGCGAGATGACGGGCCTGAAGGACGAAGAGAAGCTTGTGGAGCGCGCTGCTCTGCTCTCGAAAACCGACCTTGTGACCAGCATGGTCGGCGAGTTCCCCGAGTTGCAAGGCATCATGGGGCAGAAGTACGCGCTGAAAAACGGCGAAGATCCCCGCGTGGCGCGGGCGCTGGCAGAGCAGTACATGCCCGTTTCCGCCGGCAATGCTCTGCCGTCCGACGTCATTGGCGCCGTGGTCGGCATTGCCGAGCGTACTTTCAATATGGCAGGGGCCTATAAACTGGGCTTCCAGCCCACGGGCTCGCAGGATCCCTACGGCCTCCGCCGAGCCATTCGCTGCATAAACGAGATCCTCTGGGGATTGAAAATCGACCTCGATCTCGGCGAGCTTATGAAATGGGTCGCTTCGGAACTTTCGCTGGGCGACGACGAGACGGCTTCGCTGGACGCGTTTATCAGACAGCGGACGCTCATTCAACTGAAAGAAAAGGAGTATCCTCACGAGCTGGTCGATCTGGCACTTTCCGTTACAGGGACCCGTCCGCTTCAGACGTTGCGCCTGCTGGCCACGATCTCGGAAGTTCGTAAAGAAGATTGGTTCACCAGCCTGGTGAACTCAGCCGTTCGCGTGAAGAACATTTTGGAAAAGTCGAAGGACACTCCTGCGGAATTAAATCCTTCACTTTTCGTCAAAGATGCTGAGAAAAAACTCTACGCTGCCATCAACGAAGCGTCTGCCCCTGTGGAAAACGCACTCCGCGACGACAATTGGGTGGATCTGATGAACGTCCTTGCCCAACTTTCACCGGCCGTATCGGAATTTTTCGATGATGTGATGGTCATGGACGACGATCTGGCGGTTCGCGCAAATCGTCAGGCGCTGTTGGCGCTGTGCGAAAACCTGTTTATGCGCGTCGGAGACCTCAGCAAAGTCAAATAATTGAGTGGTGGTTTCTATGAATCTTTGTGTCGCAGTAGTTTCTGATTCAACGGGTGAGACGGCGGAGAGCATGCTTCATGCTGCATTGTCGCAGTTCAGCGACCTCGGCGTGACCATTGAAAGGCACCGCCGCATCAGGGAAGTTGCGCAGGTGGAAGAGTTGGTCGATACCTTTGCCCGCCGCGGCGGCCAGCTTGTGGTGAGCACTTTGGTCAAAAGGGACGTCCAGTCGGCACTTCTTCATGCGACGGAGAAACACCATCTCGGCTACGTCTCCATGCTCGAGCCGTTGGTGAGCACCATTGCATTGATCACTGGACTGCAGCCCATTCAAGAACCCGGCGTGATACGCCGCCTTGACGGAGACTACTTGAGGCGTGTCAAAGCCATTGAATTTACTCTGCGATGCGATGACGGCCAATCACCCGAACTGCTGACTGACGCGGACATCGTCCTGTTCGGCGTCTCGCGCGCCGGCAAAACGCCGCTGTCGATTTGGCTGGCGCTCAAGGGATACGCCGTGTCCAACGTGCCGCTGCTTCCAGGCATCGCTCCCGACGCCCGAGTGTGGGACGTGGCCCCGCAGAAACGTGTGGGGCTTCTTATCTCGCCAGAGCGCCTTCAGGCCATACGTTGCGAGAGAATTATCTCCATGGGGCTGGATCCACAGCGTGCCGCCTATGCCAATATCGACCAGATCCGCGCAGAACTGAATGAAGCGCGAGAGCTGATGGTGCGCCTCGGCTGCCGGATTTATGACAGCACCAACCAGTCCTACGAAGAGCTGGCTCGCAATATTTTGGAGGACTTGAAACTGCAGTAAGAACGTGCGAAAAAATAGTCAAACACGCCATGCGCGCTGCTTCCGCTCTGACTGAACGCCGCCGTGACACAGTGGCCCCCATTGACGCCACTACGGTCGTGCAGGGCACCTTGTCTGTCGTCGTCATTGCGGATCGGCTTGAGGTGCTGGAATATCCTCTCCTACGATGGAGTTTTACCGCTGATCCGCTTTGTGAAAGAGCGGAGAGTCTTTCTATAATTTCATAGGGTTCAAAGGGGTTCCTGTCTCAGAGCGGGAACCCCTTTTTCGTTGGAGAAAAATCGCCCTCCTGCCCGCGATTATGTTTTTCATCCTGCAGACATGACAGAGCTTGGAACTTTGCTTGAAGGACTTATATCAAAGAGTTAAAATCTGTTGGCGACTGAGGAACTGTCATGTATAATCAATAAATATGGGCAGAGAATTCTGCCGTTGAAAGAAAAGGGGGCGGCGTTCCATTGGAAAACGAAAATCCGCGCAGCCGGTACGACTGGCTTGTGGACGAACTGAACCGCCATGGACGTCTCTATTATGTGCTGGACGCTCCTGAAATCGAAGACGACCAGTACGACGCGCTGATGCGCGAACTGCTCGAGCTTGAAAAAAAATATCCATCGTGGGTGCGTCCCGACTCGCCTTCGAAGCGCGTAGGCGGCGCGGTGCTCGATTCCTTTGTGAAGGTCGAGCACCGTCAGCCCATGCTGAGCCTCGAGGACGTTTTTTCCGAGGAGGAACTGCTGGCGTGGCTGAAACGCGCCGCCGAGGGCGTTGAGCGGCCGTGGATCCCCTGGTGCTGCGAGCTGAAAATCGACGGCCTCGCGGTGTCGTTGGTCTATGAGGACGGTCTGTTCGTGCAGGCGTCCACTCGCGGCGACGGCCACATCGGCGAGGACGTCACCGAAAATTTGAAGACCGTGAAAGACCTGCCGCTGAAGCTCGTCGACGACGTGTCCGGCCATCTCGAGCTGCGCGGCGAGGTCTATATGTCCAAGGAAGGTTTTGCGCGCCTCAACGCCGAACGCGAAGAAGCCGGACTTCCCTTGTTCGCCAATCCGCGCAACGCCGCCGCCGGCAGTTTGCGGCAATTGGACTCCGCCGTGGCCGCCAAGCGCCACCTCCGCCTGTTCACCTATTACATTCAGCAGTCCCAATCGCTGGGCATCCACAGCCAGTCGGAAGCCCTTCAATGGCTGAGCTCCCACGGATTGCCCGTCCAAAAGGCATGGAAGCCCGCCGAAGACGAGAAGTCCGTTTTGGCCTTCCTCAGAGAGTGGAGTTCCCGCCGATTCGAGCTGCCCTACGCCACCGACGGTGTCGTCTTCAAGGCCGATTCGACAGAGTACTGGGCGGCGTTGGGCGCCAACGTAAAAACGCCCAAATGGGCCGTGGCCTATAAATACCCGCCGGAAGAGCAGAGGACCCGCGTGGAAAACATCTCGGTTTCTCTGGGGCGCACAGGTGCCCTGACGCCTGTTGCCCAACTGACGCCCGTTCTGATTTCCGGCACTGTGGTGAGGCGCGCCAGTCTGCACAACGAAGATGAAATTCAGCGCAAGGACGTGCGCGTCGGCGACTGGGTGTGGGTCCGCAAGGCGGGGGAGATCATCCCCGAAATTGTGAGGGTGGACCGCGAGAGCCGCAGCGGAAGCGAGATGCCCTTCGCCATGCCGAAAAATTGCCCTGTCTGCGGGGCTTCGCTGGTCAAGCTTCCCGACGAGGCGGCTCTGCGCTGTCCCAATCGATCCTGTCCGGCGCAGCTCACCCAGGGACTGATCCATTTCGCCTCGCGCCAGGGCATGGACATCCGAGGCATGGGCGACAAATTGGCCGCTCAACTCGTGGAGAGCGGACTGGTCAAAAAGTTCAGCGACCTGTACAGCTTGCGCCCCGAGACGCTCATGAAGTTGGAGCGCATGGGGGAGAAGTCGGCGGAAAAGCTGACAAACGCCATCGAGCGTTCGAAGGCGCGTCCGCTGCGCTTTCTGCTGACAGCGCTGGGAATCCGTGAAGTCGGTGCGGGCGTGGCGGCCGAGCTGGCGTCTCATTTTCGATCCATCGACGAGATTGCTTCGGCCGGCAGAGAACGACTTGCAGAGATCAGCGGCGTCGGCCCGGTCATCGCGGAATCCATCGAGGCTTTTTTCGCCGAAGACCACAACCGCCAGATGGTCGAAGAGCTGAAATCGATGGGGGTGCAAACTGAAAACTCGTCCCCCCAGGAGCGAGTCGATGGTCCCTTGAGCGGAAAGACCTTTGTCTTTACGGGCGAGCTTTCTCGGATGCCGCGACAGCAAGCGCAGGAGCTTGTGACCTCTCTTGGCGCCAAGGCCACGAACTCGGTCAGCAAAAAAACTTCCTACGTGGTAGTGGGCGAATCTCCCGGCAGCAAGGCTGAAAAAGCCCGTGCCGCAGGCGTTCCGCTGCTCGGCGAGGAAGAGTTTTTCAAGATGATAGAAGGCTTAACTCAGAACCCAACGGGAGGTATGAATCGTGCCTGAACTGTCAAAAGAAGAAGTTCTCAAAGTCGGCGATCTCGCCCGGCTTGAGATTTCACCGAAAGAGCTCGACTCACTGGTCGAACACTTTAACTCCATCCTTCATTACGTTTCCAAGCTGAACGAACTGGATCTTTCCGACGTGGATCCTTTCAGCCTTGACGATGTTCCGTCCCTTCGCTTGCGCGACGACGAGCCGGTTTCCTGCAGCGAAGAGACGCGCGAAGCCATATTGAACCAATCGCCCTCGCGCGACGGCGATTTCATCAGAGTCCCGCGGATCGGAGGCGAACAGTAAATGGAACTGTACACTCTTACGGCTCGGGAAATCGTCGATGGGCTGAAGCAGCGCCGCTTCAAATGCGCCGACGTGATCGATTCCTGTCTGAAGCGTATCGGCGAAAAGGAGCCAACGCTCCACGCCATGCTCTACGTGGCGGACGCATCGGCACGCCAGGCGGCCGCAAAGGTCGACGAAGCCATCGCCGCCGGAAAGGATCTCGGGCCGCTGATGGGCGTACCCGTCATTCTCAAGGACAACATCTGCACCTGCGACATGCCCACCACCTGTGCCAGCAAAATGCTCGAAGACTGGCTGCCGCCCTATGACGCCACGGTGACGGAGCGTCTCAAAAAGATGGGCGCCATCGTCCTCGGCAAGGCCAACTGCGACGAATTCGCCATGGGCGGATCCACTGAAAATTCCGCCTACGGCCTCACGAGAAATCCATGGAAAATCGACTGCGTTCCCGGCGGCAGTTCGGGCGGCAGCGCTGCTGCCGTCGCCGCAGGATACGCGCCGATCGCCCTGGGCAGCGACACCGGCGGTTCCATCCGCCAGCCCGCGTCCTTCTGCGGCGTCTACGGCATGAAGCCCACATATGGTCAGGTGAGCCGTTTCGGCCTCGTGGCCTTTGCGTCGTCGCTCGACCAGATCGGTCCCTTTGCGCGAACTGCCGGCGACATGAAACTGGCACTCTCGGCCATCTGCGGCTTCGATCCCAAGGATTCCACCTGCGCTGACAGGCCGGCGCCCGACTTTCATCTGACGGAGACGCCCATGAAGGGCAAGCGTATCGGCGTGCCGTCGGAACTGATCAAGGGCAGAATCAGTGCCGATCTCCAAGACACGATGGAGCAGGAAACCGAAAAGTGCCGCGCCTTGGGTGCCGAAATCGTTGAAGTTCACCTTCCCAAGGCCTTTGACTACGGTCTGGCCTGCTATTACATTCTGGCTCCCGCCGAAGCCAGTTCCAACCTCGCGCGCTACGACGGCGTGCGCTACGGAAAGGCCTGCGGCGGCGTCGACTCGCTGATCGAACTGTATGTGAAAACTCGCGGCGAAGGCTTCGGCCCCGAGGTCAAACGCCGGATTTTGACGGGAACCTACGTGCTGAACTCGGGATTTTACGACGCCTACTATCTCAAAGCCCTCAAGGTCCGCAAGGTCATCCGCCGGGAATTTCAGGAAGCCTTCAAAAAGGTCGATGCGCTGATGACTCCCGTCTCGCCGACGCCGGCCTTCAAACTGGGATCGGTGGGTACGCCCCTCGAAATGTACATGGCCGACGCTTTCACCATTCCCGTCAACCTGGCGGATCTGCCGGGCATCGCGCTCAACGCGGGCTTCAACTCCGAGGGGCTGCCGCTGGGCGTCCAGCTTATCGGCCCCAAATGGTCGGACGCTCAGCTGCTCGACATGGCCGCATCGCTGGGACGCGGCGAGGAAGGCCGCATCGCTGAAGGAGGCGAGTGCTGATGGCACTGGAATTTACGACGGTCATCGGATTGGAAATTCACGTTCAGCTGAGCACGAAGACGAAAATTTTCTGCAGTTGCTCCACGGACTCCTTCGGTGCCGTTCCCAATACGCACATTTGTCCCATATGCACTGGACAGCCAGGCACTCTGCCGTCGCTGAACAGAAAAGTGGTGGAGTACGGCGTTCGCGGCGGCCTGGCGCTGCACTGCAAAATCAACAAGCTCACCCGTTTTGACCGCAAGAACTACTTTTACGCCGACCTTCCCAAGGCCTATCAGATCACCGAATACTACATTCCGCTGGCCGAGGGCGGCTATCTGAACATCACCGGCGACGACGGCCAGCCCCACCGCATCGGCATCACGCGCCTTCATCTCGAGGAGGACGCGGGAAAACTGGTTCATTCCGCCGCCGACGGCCGAATCGTCGGTTCGGTGCAGTCTTTCGTGGATTACAACCGCGGCGGCGTGCCGCTGGCGGAAATCGTTTCGGAGCCGGACATCACGTCTCCGCAGGAGGCCCGGGAGTACGTGGCGGCCATCAGGCAGCTGGTGCGCTACCTGGGCATCTCCGACGGCGACATGGAAAAAGGTTCCATGCGCGTCGACGCCAACATCTCCCAGAAGGTTTCCGACGGGCGATGGGGCAACCGCGTTGAAGTGAAGAACATGAATTCGTTGAAGGCACTGGAGCGCGCTCTGGAGTATGAGACGATTCGCCAGCGCGACTTGCTGACCCGCGGCGAGCCCATCGCCAAGGAAACGCGCAACTGGGACGACGCCGACGGCATCACCACGTCGTCGCGCAGCAAGGAAGAATCCAACGACTACCGATATTTCCCCGAACCCGACCTTCCGCCGTTGCTGCTGGACGATGACTACATCAACCACATCGCCGAAACCATGCCCGAGCTCCCCGACGCCAAGCGCGAGCGCTTCCTGAAACAGTACGGCCTTCCCATGGAGGACGTGCTTGTGCTGACGGAAACGCCATCGATTGCCGACTACTACGAGCAGGTCGTGAAAAACGGCGCCGCCCCACTTCGGGCGTCCAACTGGGTGCGCACCGAAGTGCTGCGCGTGCTCAAAGAGAAAAATCTGGAAATTGCCGAAGCGCCAGTGGCGCCGTCGGTGCTTGCGGAGCTCATCAAGCTGGTGGAAGGAAAGAAAATTTCCACCACGGCGGGCAAGGAGCTTTTCGACGCCATGATCGCCGAAAAACTGAGCCTTGCCGCCGCCATAGAGCGGTGCAACATTCATATCGGTGCCGTCGAAGGCAACAAACTTCAGGGCATCATCGAAAAAGTCTGCGCCGAAAACGCCGACGTGGCTGACATCGTCCGTTCCGGACAGGATAAAAAGGATAAAAAGAAGAAATTCCTGATGGGCCTTGTGATGAAGGAGAGCCGAGGACAGGCTCGCCCCGACGAAGTTCTTGAAGCTTTAAGCGATTTCCTTTCAAAAAAATGATGTTAAGTTTTGATAAAATCTGATAGAATAGTGCAGTATTGAACGATGAACCTGTAATTTGTCTGGATGCCAAATATTAGAGGAGGCTGGCGCGATATGGGAATGAAAACTGAGGACATCAGAAGCATCGCGATTGTCGGACACGGAAGTTCCGGAAAGACCACACTTTCGGAAGCGTTGCTTTATGATGCAGGTATGGTGAGCCGCAGAGGCACAGTAGAAAACAAGAACACCGTTTCGGATTACACTTCCGAAGAACAAAAACGCCAGATCTCCATCAGCACCTCGCTTCTGAACTTTGACCACAAGGGCAAAAAGGTATTTGTCCTCGACGTGCCGGGGTACGCCGACTTCGTCGGAGACCTTCGCAGCTCGCTGCGCGTGGCGGGATCGGCCGTGATGGTCGTCAGTGCCGTCGACGGCATTGAAGTTCAAACCGAGAAGGCTTGGCAGTGGGCGCAGGAATTCGAAACGTCCACCATCTTCCTGATCAACAAGATGGATCGTGAAAATGCCGATTACAATGGCGTTTTCGAGGAGATCCGCAAGGATTTGACCAAGGGCGCTTACCGCATCCTTCTTCCCATCGGCGCCGAGGAGTCCTTCAAGGGCGTCGTGGACGTCCTGAAAGACATCGCCTACGTCTACAACGACGACAGCGGCACGTACGAAGAGCATCCCATTCCCGAGGACATGGTCAACGACGCACACCGCGCCCGCGGTTACCTTGTGGAGGCCATCGTCGAAGAGGACGAGGACATGATGATGCGCTACCTCGACGGCGAGGAGATTCCCATTGAAGAACTTCTTCCCGTTCTGCACCGCTGCATCTACAAGTGCAAGATCTTCCCCGTCATGCCTGCTTCCGCCGCCAAGAACATCGGCGTCAAACAGTTGATGGACATGATCGTCGATTACCTTCCCAGCCCGCTGGAGATGCGCGAGCGCCCAGCCGTCAAGGGAGGGGAGAAGGAGATCACCATCAAGGCCGACGACAGCGCCACCTTCAGCGGACTTTGCTTTAAGGTTCTCGTCGATCCCTATGTGGGCAAGCTGTCATACATTCGCGTCAATTCCGGCAAACTGACCACCGACGAGCCGATTTACAACGTCACTCAAGGTCAGGAAGAGCGTATCAGCACCTTTAAGATCATGCAGGGCAAAGAAAGTACCGACGTGAAGGAGATCACCACCGGCATGATCGTGGCCATTCCCAAGCTCCAGAGCACCAAGGCGGGAGACACGCTGGGCAAGGCGGGCAGCACCGTTCAGTATCCTCAGATCCAATTCCCCAAGCCCGTCTTTTCCGTGGCCGTAGATCCCGAGACCCGCGCCGACGAGGACAAATTGGGCACGGCCATTCACCGCATCACCGACGAAGACCCCACCGTCAACTTCGAGAAAAATAGCGAGACCAACGACAACGTGCTGTCGGGCATGGGCAACCTCCACATCGAAATTACGCTGGCTAAGCTGAAAGAACGCTTCAGCGTCAACTTGAAGACCAGAACACCTCATGTGGCCTATCGCGAGACCATCAGAAAAACAGCTAAGGCTCAGGGGAAGTACAAGAAACAGACGGGTGGCCACGGCCAGTACGGCGACGTATCCATCGAGTTCAGCCCGCTGCCGCGCGGTGAGGGCTTCGTATTCGAGGACAACATTACCGGCGGCACCGTGCCGAAGCAGTACATCCCCGCCGTTGAAAAAGGGTTGAAGGAATGTCTGAACAAGGGCGTCCTTGCTGCTTATCCGACGGTGGACTTCAAGGCGTCGCTGTACTTCGGCTCCTATCACGAAGTGGACTCCTCCGAAATGGCCTTCAAGACCGCTGCGCACCTGGCCTTCAAGAAAGGCATGAGCGAAGCCATGCCCATTTTGTTGGAGCCCGTTATGGACGTCAAAGTCATCGTGCCAGAACAGTACTTGGGCGACGTTATGGGCGATTTCAACACGCGCCGCGGCCGCATCATGGGCGTCGACAGCATCGGACGCCTGCAGGCGGTCAACGCACAAGTGCCTCAGGCCGAAATGTTCAAGTACGCCATTCAGCTGAGATCCATGACTTCGGGACGCGGGACCTTTGAGATGAATTACTCCCATTACGATACTGTACCCGAGGAGATCACCAAAAAAATCATCGCTGAGCGTCAAGCCCTTCTCAAGGAAGAAGAGGAGTAGTCCTATCGAAAGGGACGTCGCTTTCGGACCTTCGAAGCATGCGGCGTTTCCTTTTTAAAAGAGAAGCGGGAAAAGTTCTCCGTTGACGTTGTCGTTCTCCGACGGCGCGCAGCCGGCGTCCACACTGAGCGTTGCTGCCACAAGGGCAAGATTTTTCCCGCTTCTCAAAAAACAAAAGTGGACGGAGAGGTGACCATGAAAAAAATCTACCTTTTCGGCAACTGGAAAATGAACCATTCCCTCGGCGAAACGCGTCTTTTCGCCGAGGAGTTGTCAGATCTTTTCCGGAGCCGAAACCATCTAAAGGAGCAGACGGAATTCTGCATCTTTCCGGCCTTTCCCTTGATTCCCGAAGCGGTCAAACTTCTGGCGCCTTTGGGGGTTTCAACCGGCGCCCAAAACGTCAGCGAACAGACTGCCGGCGCCTTTACCGGCGAAGTGGCACCGAAAATGCTTGCCGACGTCGGCGTACGTTGCGTGCTGGTGGGACACAGCGAGCGCCGGCGCATTTACGGCGAAACGTCGGAGCTTGTGAACCTCAAGGCGAAAAACTGCCTTTCTCATCATTTGACGCCTGTGCTTTGTGTCGGCGAGACGCTGGAAGACCGTGAAAGCGGAAAGACTTTTGACGTCATCGGCCGCCAAATCCGTTTGGGAGTCAAGGACTTTCCTGAAAAAGCTTCTTTCCTTGTGGCCTACGAACCTGTTTGGGCCATCGGAACAGGACGCGCCGCCCGATCGGAAGATGCCGAAGAGGTCTGCGCCTTCATCAAATCCCTGCTGAACGTTCCCGTACTGTACGGCGGTTCGGTGAAACCTTCCAATTCGGCGGAGCTGTTCTCGCAAAAGTCAATCGACGGCGGCCTTATCGGCGGAGCGTCGCTCAAGGCGTCGGAGTTCCTTGCGATTCTCGAGAGCTTCAGAACAAAAGAGATGAATTCATGAAATCGGCATTTTTTCTGAATTTTGTGAAATAGCTTGAAAGTGCGTCAAATTGCTCCATAATGCAACATAAGATACATTATAGGACATGGTAAAAATTTCGGCCGGTGTTCGCCTGTCGGCGCATCTCCCCTTCAATGAGGTGTGCCGCCATCGAGGCCGAAAATTTACAAACATATCACATTTGGAGGTTATCGTTATGGATATTGAAAAGATCAAACAGTCACTGAGCAACTACGGTTGGAAGAAAATTGCTGTAGCGGTTGTCGTTATCATCCTTCTGCTCAATATCTTCGTCACTCTGGTAAACGGCAAATACAATTCGCTGAAGGCCGAGGTCGATCAGATCAAGGCGACTTCCGTTGCCGTTGCGCCCACCGACGAAATCGCCCAGCTGAAGACCGAACTCGAGTCCCTTAAGGTTGAACTCGGCACCGTAAAGGCGTCCGTCGAAGAGCTTAAAAAGATGAACAACGCTCTTGCCAAAGCGAACTACGACCTCTACAAGTCGCAGGTCGAAGCCCTCGGCGCTCTTGTCAAGGAATAAGCGAACAGTCAGGCCCCCGGTTCAATCGATCCGGGGGCCTTTTGAAAACTCGGCTTGATCGTCTTAAAAAACACTTCAAAGAGGAAGAAATGCCATGAGACCCGTCATCACAGTCATTGAGCCCGAAGGTCCCGAAGAATGGTTTGCGCCGCTGAAAGAATACTTCGACGTGCGATTTTATCGTCCGAAAGGCGCTTTGAGCCCTAGCGAAGTGTCGTCATTGCTGGACTCCTCTTTTGGCGTCATTATCACTTCGGCGACGTCCATCGGCAACGATCAGCTGGATTGCGCAGCACGTCTGAAAATCATCGCAAAGTGCGGCGGGCCGCCGTCCAATCTCGACGTGGCCCATGCCGAGGCACGCGGCATTGTCGTCACCTGCACTCCCGGTGCCAACACGACAACCATCGCCGAGTACACCATTATGCTCATGATTGCCGCGTTACGCGGCTTCGGCGATCACCTTGCCGCCGTACGACGTTGCTCGTGGCGAAGCGCCGGAACATTTCTCGGCCACGACCTGCGCGATTCAGTGGTCGGCATCGTCGGCCTGGGTGCCATCGGCACCGAGGTGGTCAAACGGCTTCTCCCCTTCGGCTGCAAAATCCGCGTTTTTACGCCGCACCCGTCGGCGACGCCGGGATGCGAATTTGTCCATTCGCTTGAAGAGCTTCTTTCTCAATGTGACGTGGTAAGTCTCCACTGCCGAGTAACGCCAGAAACCGTCAATCTGCTCAACGCCGAAAATCTTCGCCTCATGCGCCCGGGCGCCGTTCTGATCAACACGGCTCGAGGTGCGCTTGTGGATGAAACCGCTTTGAGCGAAACGCTGAAACATGGTCCGTTGGGCGCTGCCGCCGTCGATGTGTTTCAACAGGAACCGCCCCCGGCGAACCATCCCCTTTTGAGCTGCAAAAACGCCCTTCTCACGCCCCATTCGTCGGGATGGACTCTGGAGGCCCTCAGACGCGAATGTACCGGCGCAGTGGACTCTATCATTGCCTTCGTCCAAGGAAGGCCTATTCCTGGCCTTTTAACGAGCAAGTTTTCAAAAAACGGCCGATGAAAATTTTCGTTTCTGCTCTTTTTTGCTCCTCGCTGCCCTAAAGGCAAAATATCGGAAGCGGCATGGCCGAATAAGGCGCGTGTATGTTCCGCTCACGCCGCCGTGAAAATTTTCAAGACAAAGACCCCCCGAAAACCGACGCTGGTTTTCAGGGGGCTCTTTTGTGCAGTTTTTCTTCGCCGTGAAAACTTCATTGAAAGGCATACATTTTCTCGTCCTTCGACTCTCAACGATTTTGGCGATAGCTCTTATGCCTTTTGGAGAGGTGAAATTGCATAATGTCTTATAATGTTTTTAACATGATTCCTGAAGCTGTACATGTTCATTGAATAATTGAGTGATTTTGCGTTCCAACTGCTCTTTATTCAAGATCCATGAAGGTGCAACGAGCTGTGCTGGCCGTACGCCGGCCATCAGTCGCTGGATTATCATGCCGTCGGGAAGAGCAATGAGCGCATTCAAAAGGCGCGTGAGGTATTGTTCTTCAGTCAACGGAATGAAGGTTCCCTCTCTGTAAAGTCGCTCCAGTTCCGTATGGGGCGTCACATAGAGCGGATGGAATTTCAGCGCGTGCACTCCCCTTTCGGCGAGCCACAGTGCCGATTGCGTCAGCTGGTCCTCTGCTTCGTCGGGAATGCCGGCGATCAGGTGAGCGCAAATTTTCAGGGGCGTGTCGTAAAGGCGACGCAGAGCCTCGTCCACATCTGCGAGATCGTGGCCTCGGCGAAGCCACTTCAATCCGGAGGGATCAACGGTCTGAACGCCCAGCTCGACCCACGTTTCATAGCGCTCCGCCAAACGCAACAGGAATGCGACGGTCTTCTGCGGCAGAAGGTCGGGGCGGGTGCTGACGGACACGCCCTGCACAGTCGCACCAAGAGCTTCGGCGGTTTTTACCGCCGTTTCCAAGTTCTGTTGAAATTCCTCCAGCGGCTGAAAGGTGGCCGAATAGCTTTGAAAATAAAGGATGACGCTTTTCGCACGGTAATGGCGCAGCGCGCCTTCGACGCCCTTTTTGACCTGCTCTTCCAGCGGGATACCCTTGATGAAAGCGCCGCTGCCGCCGCCGTTCTCATCGCAGAAGATACAACCGCCCTGCGCCAGCCCGTGACGGTGCGGGCACCCTGCGCCCGTGTCCAGCGCCACCTTTTGGACGCGCTCGCCGTAGGTTCGTCTCAACACGTCTGACCATCGCAACAGTTTTTTCATGGCCTATTGTGTTCCTTTGCGTAAAATCCAATCATGACGACGAAATTTTCAAAGGCAGAGAAAGACGTGAGCCTTCCTCTGCCTTGTGTGCCGCTATTCGAACTGGACGCACTGGTCGTCTTTCCGTTTGAGCGTCAGACCGTAATATACCGTCAGCGCAGCCACAAAGTGCTCGATGTCCTTGGCGCCTGCCGTTTCACAGCAGCTGTGCATGGCCAGCTGCGGCAAGCCGATGTCCGCTGTGGGCACCGAAAGGTGGGCACAGCTGATGTGTCCCAGCGTTGAACCGCCAGGGATGTCGGCGCGGTTGCTGTAGCGCTGGAAGGGAACCTTGGCCATTTTGCAAACTTCAGTGAACAGGGCGCCGGAAATGCCGTCGGTGGCGTACTTCTGCGCCGCGTTGTATTTGATGACGATGCCGCCGTTGAGCACGGGGAACTCGCTGCCGTCGGCGTATTCGGGATGGGCGGGATGGATGGCGTGACCGTTGTCGGCCGAAACCATAAAGCTCTGTGCCGCTGCGGCGTAATATTCCTGTTCGGTCATGCCGAGGGCGCAGCAGGCACGGCGCAGCACGTCGTCAAGGAAGGTGGAGTCCGCTCCCTGCCGCGTTCCGCTGCCGACCTCTTCGTTGTTGAAGAGGCAGTAGACGGGCATGGATTGGCTCTTTTTCGCCTTGAGGAAGCCCTGGAGGCAGCCCCACGCACATTCGAGATCGTCGATGCGCGGGGAAGCGATAAATTCATCGTGGAGACCCAGAACGGCGGCGGGTGTACGGGGATAGAGGAAAAGCTCGGTGCTCACGATGTGGTCGGCTTTGACGCCGGCCGCTTCGGCGATGAGGTTCATGAAGGCGCCGGTCTTTTCCTTGCCGCTGAAAAGCGGCAGCATGTCGACGTTGGCTTTCAGCTCAACGCCTTTGTTCATCTCGCGGTTCATGTGAATGGCCAAGCTGGGGATGATGAGCAGATCACGGTCAACGCACACCAGTTTCGACGTCAAGCCGTCTTTGTCTCTGACGAAGATTCGACCAGCCACCGACAGCGGACGGTCCATCCATGAACGCATGATCATGCCGCCGTAGCCCTCGACGCTCAGTCTGACCATATCGCCTGCCGAAGGCACCTCGGAATTCTGGCGGATTTTGAAGCAGGGCGAATCGCTGTGCGCCGCCGCCAGCAGGAAACTGACGGGCTTCTTTTCGGGAGTGCGAAATGCGATGACTGCCGACTGGCCGCGCACGGTGTAGTACTTTCCGTCGTGCTTCAGCTTCCAGCCTTCGTTCTCCGAAAGTCGCGCATAGCCTGCGGCATCCAGCTCGGCGGCAACGTTTTTCGCCGCGTGAAAGCAAGTGGGGCTTGAATCGAGAAATTCAAAAAGGTCTTTTGTCATGTGGGACATGGCGCTCTCCTCCATTTTCAACCTCGAAAAATTGTCCTGAGCCTTTAGGTTTACAGCATGAAGCTTTTATTGATCATAGCATCAAGCCATCTTTTTGCCAAGGAACGTTGCCTCATGCGCATCAGCAAAATTTTGCAAAAAAATAGAATGAATTTGTGGCTTCACTATTGACTGACCATATTTGACCATATATAATACGTCTTGAGTTAAATGGCTTACGACCAGAAAGGAGAACTCCCTATGGACCTCAATAAATTGACGCAGAAGTCGCAGGAAGCGCTGTCGGAGGCGCAAAACACCGCCATAACCTATGGGCACCAGGAAGTGGACGTTGAGCACCTGACGCTGGCTCTTCTGGCGCAGAAAGACGGATTGATTCCGTCGATTCTGGAAAAGCTGGGCGTCAACGCTTCCACCGTCAGCTCCAAGGTGGAACAGCTGTTGAGCCGAAAAGCCCGCATCACCGGTGGATACGACAAGAACAAGATCTATATCTCCCAAAACCTGTCGCAGGTGCTGACCGATGCCGAAAAACGGGCTTCGCAGCTCCACGACGAATACATTTCCGTGGAGCACCTTTTTGCCGCCATCATCGACTGCACCCGCAGCCCCGTGTCGGGAATTTTGAAGGACAGCGGCGTGACCGGCCAGGCCTTTTTGAAAGCGCTGGAAAGCGTGCGCGGCGGCGAGCGCGTGCGCAGCGCCAATCCCGAACAAACCTATGAAGCGCTGAAAAAATACGGCATCGACCTTGTGGACTATGCCCGCACCGGCAAGCTTGACCCCGTGATCGGCCGCGACGGAGAAATCCTGCGGGTGATCCAGATCCTCAGCCGCAAGACCAAGAACAACCCCGTGCTCATCGGCGAGCCCGGCGTCGGCAAGACCGCCATCGTCGAAGGGCTTGCCCAGAGAATCCTCAAGGGCGACGTGCCCGAAGACCTCAAAAACCGCACCATCTTCTCCCTCGACATGGGATCGCTGATCGCCGGTGCCAAATACCGCGGCGAGTTCGAGGAGCGCCTCAAGGCAGTCATCAATGAAGTCAAGCGCAGCGAAGGGCGCATCATTCTGTTTATCGACGAAATTCACACTATCGTGGGAGCCGGCAGAACCGAAGGTTCCATGGACGCCGGCAACATGCTGAAGCCCCTTTTGGCTCGCGGCGAGCTGCATTGCATCGGTGCCACCACCATCGACGAGTATCGGAAAAATATCGAAAAGGACGCTGCGCTGGAACGGCGCTTTCAGCCCGTCATGGTCGATCCCCCGTCAAAGGAAGACGCCATCTCCATACTGCGCGGCCTGAAAGACCGCTTCCAAGTCTATCACGGCGTGCGCATCACCGACAACGCCATCGTCGCCGCAGTGACCCTTTCCGATCGCTACATCAGTGATCGCTACCTGCCCGACAAGGCCATCGACTTGATCGACGAGGCCTGCGCCATGATCCGCACGGAGATCAATTCACGCCCCGAGGAGCTCGACAGCGTTTCTCGCAAAGTCGTCCGCCTGGAAATCGAAGAGGCGGCGCTGAAAAAAGAGAAAGACGATGCCAGCGCTGCGCGGCTTGCCGAGTTGCAAAAGGAGCTTTCCAACCTTAAGGACCAGCAGAAAGAGCTGACTGCGCGGTATAACGCCGAAAAGGAAAAGTTAGCCGAAGTCCAGCAGCTTCGCCAGAAAATCGAATCGACGAAACAGGCCATCGAGACTGCCGAGCGCCGCTATGACCTGAATCGCGCGGCTGAGCTTCAGCACGGCGTGCTGCCGCAGCTTCAGAAAGATCTGAAGGAAAAAGAGGCCTCGCTGCGCGAAGCTTCCGGCGAGAACTCGCTGCTGCGCGAATCGGTCACGGAAAACGAAATCGCCCGCATTGTCAGCGATTGGACAGGCGTCCCCGTCACCCGGCTGATGGAGGGCGAACGCGAGAAGCTCCTCCACCTTGACGACGAGCTCCACAAGGGCGTCATCGGCCAGGACGAAGCGGTGTCGCTGGTGGCCGACGCCATCATGAGAGCCCGTGCGGGAATCAAAGATCCCCGCCGTCCCATCGGCTCCTTTATCTTTCTCGGACCCACGGGCGTCGGAAAGACCGAACTGGCAAAGACGCTGGCGCGTACCCTCTTCGACAGCGAGGACAACATGATCCGCATCGACATGTCGGAGTACATGGAGAAATATTCGGTCTCCCGCCTGCTTGGAGCGCCTCCCGGATACGTGGGCTACGACGAAGGCGGTCAGCTCACAGAAGCCGTGCGCACCAAGCCTTACAGCGTGGTGCTGTTCGACGAAATCGAAAAAGCCCATCCCGACGTGTTCAACGTCATGCTTCAAATTCTCGACGACGGCCGCGTCACCGACAGCCATGGGCGGACTGTGGACTTCAAGAACACCATTATCATCATGACCAGCAACTTGGGGTCGGAGATGTTGCTTGAAGGCGTGCGCGGCGGCTCTATCCCCGAGGACGTGAGAAAAAGCGTCATGGACCTTCTCAAGGCAAAGTTCCGGCCGGAGTTCCTGAACCGCGTTGACGACATCGTGCTGTTCAGTCCTCTGGACAAGAAGCAACTTCGCTCCATCGTCAGCCTGCTGCTTCGCGATTTGACGAAACGCCTCGCCGACCGCGGAATCAAACTGGAAGTGACTGATTCAGCGTTGGACTTCATCACCGAACACGGCTACGACCCCGTCTTCGGAGCGCGTCCGCTGAAGCGCTACATCAGCCACAACGTGGAGACCATGGTGGCGCGCTGGCTTATTGCCCACACCGCCGAGGAAGGCGCCGTTCTTCTCATCGACGCGCCGCAGGATCGTCTCGTCCTGCACGCTCAAGGAGTTGAAACCAAGTAAAATTCAAAAGGGGCCTCCCGTTTTTCGGGAAGGCCCCTTTTCGACTGGACAGCTCAGCTCAAGGCTGCTTTAATAGCGGTGAAACCGCAGCACAAATACGCAGGACATCAGGTGAAACCATGACCATCAAAGACCACATTCTTGATCTACTGGAAGAAGCGCAGGGCGAATATCTGTCCGGCGAAGCGCTGGCGCAGAAACTTTCCGTAAGCCGCAACACCGTGTGGAGGGCCATCAAGTCCCTTGAGAGCGAGGGCTACGAGTTCAGCGCCGTGACCAACCGAGGCTACTGTCTGCTCAAGAAACCCGACCGCCTCAACCTCGGGGAACTGAAAAAATTACTGCCGCCGTCGTGCAACTCATTGAACATTCAGCTGTTCGACACCATCACGTCCACCAACACCGTCCTCAAAGCCATGGCCGAAGAGGGCGCGCCGGAGGGCACCCTTCTGATCGCCTCGGAGCAGACGGCCGGACGTGGACGCATGAATCGGACGTTCTACTCCCCTGCCGGCACGGGAGTTTATATGAGCTTGCTCGTGCGCCCCGAACTGCCTCCCGAAAAATCGCTGTACATGACTACGGCGGCGGCTGTGGCCGTGGCGGAGGCCATCGAAACGGTGACGCAGCAGCAGGCGAAAATCAAGTGGGTCAACGACATCTATCTCCACGGGAAAAAAGTCTGCGGGATTCTGACTGAAGCTTCTTTCAACATGGAAAGCAAGCGTCTGGCTTACGCAGTTGTTGGTCTGGGCATCAATATGCGTGAGCCCGAAGGCGGCTTTCCTGCGGAGCTACAGCCCATTGTGACCAGCGTTTTCAACGGCGAAAATTATAGCCCGCAAGGGCGCAACAGGATCATCGCCGAGGTCCTAATCCGATTCCTTGACTTTTACGCGCGTCTTGAAGAAAAGCCCTTTCTCGAAGGTTACAAGAAGCGCTCGCTGCTTTTCGGCAAAACCGTGAACGTCATCGGCGGCGGCTGTGTCAGAGGCGCGCGCGCCCTTGACATCGACGACGAATTCCGACTCCATGTGGCCTATCCCGACGGCAGCCAGGAGTATTTGCAATCTGGAGAAGTGTCGGTCAAACCCGCGGCATGCGGTGGGAAACAGTGAAACCCTCTTGAAAAGACAATGGGGAGAGCACATTACCGAATGGTGTGCTCTCCCCATGTGTTTTTGTGTGCCGCGCAAGCCTCTTGTGCTCGAATGGGACGTTTTCTTCAATGGCACATTGCGCCATGGGAAAACGAACGGCAAGCTCCATCTTTGCACCGGAGAGGCCCCAATTTTTCGATGAGCCAGCGACGCGCCGGATGCCCGGGAAGCCCGAGCATGGTCCCGGTTTGAAGGTGCAGGCATTTTACCGTGAGCGGCTGTGCAGTTCTGATGCCGCCGATTCCCGTCCGCTCCAACACTGACCATATTTTGGGCTGGTAGCGGCGCAGAAAGAACTGCTCGACGGGAGTGATCACCGAAAGGCGCGCAAGCCTGTATTTCGTCGTATAGGCTCTGTACTCTTGGGGTCGCTCGTTCAAAAACGCCTCGAGAAGGCCCACGCCTCCGACAGACTCCAGCCGTCCGCATGCAGCCGTCACGCAGGGACAGGTCAGCCAAAACAGCGTGGGAAAAGGTTTTCCCTTGAAACAGGGACGGCACAGGAGAACCTGCGGAAATCCCCAGCTGCACCGTGCCGCCACGGCAAGGACAAGCTCGGGATCGAAGGTGCGCCGCTCCATTTGCGCCGCAACGACGACGGCGTCGCGGGCATGAAAAGACGAGAAACCCCGAAAGGTTTCTCGTAAGTTGAAGTTCTGCATTGAATTAAGGACGTGCGCCCTTGCGACGCGGCGGACGACCACCCTTGCCGTTTCTGGCATTCATGAGAAGGTTGATCTTTTCTTCACTGGTCTTCATAAAATTGGACAATTTCTTTTCAAAATCGTCAGGTCCCGAAGCGCTTTCGCCGCTTCCCATAGCAGGAGCGTGCCTGCTCATTCTGGGCATGGGCGGTGCAGGCGGCTCTTCAAGAGCTTTCATGGAGAGGTCAATGCGGCCACGCTCGTCGATTTTGATGACTTTGGCTTTGACTTCCTGCTTCAGTTGAAGGACTGCGTCCACGCTTTTGATGAACTTGTGAGAAAGCTGCGAAATGTGAATCATCGCTTTCTGTCCGTTCTCAAGGCGCAGAAACGCGCCGTACGGCATAATCTGTTCGACGACTCCTTTGACAACATCACCGGGGGCCAGATCAGGCATATTAAGAATTTCCCTCTTCTAATGATATTTTTTAATGATATTTCTAAGAATACTGTTTTTAATAACGGTTCTTAAACCTTAGAGCTGATTCAACGTCTGGATCTTTGAAACCATAACGTAAATGCGGCCGCTTCCCAGTGATGAACGAAGTTCGCCGGCGATCCATACAGGGGCGCCTTCCTCTTGTTTGGCGATCCATTCCTGAATGGCGGGATCGAAAACTCTCATGCGAAGGTAATCAACTCTGTCGCAGCCGTCAGTGTCGCTGTACTGGCGTTTCAAAGAGAACTCGAAATACTTGCCCAGACGGCTTTCGCCGTAGCTCTCGCCCTTGAGAAAATGAATTACGCCGGAAAGGTAGACGTCATTAACCAGTTTGCCCATGAAAAATTCCTCCAAATTCACCTGATTATTGTGTATGAATTATAGCAGAAAATGCTTTTTACTAACGCAAAGAAAAATTTTTAAGCGGCGCTGCGCTTTGAATGACGCTGCAGGTTGAAGTTCATTCGTTCGTTGAAACGTTTGCGGTATTGCATGACCTGCGAAACGTATCGACCGGTATTGGCCCCGAGATAACGCTGCAGCGCTTTTTTCTCGTTGCCGCCACAGCTCTTCAGGTACCTTGAGAAAATCCATGTGCCCACCATGATGTTATTTCGAGGTTCCATCAAAGCTTTTTCTGTGGTGATGTGGGGAAATTGCTTCTTGATGGTATTGCGGTGGAGTTTCCAGTAAACCTGCATCAGGCCCACGGCATATTTCGACCGGGCGTTGGCTTTGGCATGGGACTCCTTGACGATCATTGCGGCGATCAACGAAGGGGCGATGTCATAGCGCCTTGCGGCTTCCATGACGTAACGTGCGTATTCTTCGGCGCGCGCTTTGCCGAGCTTCGTATTGTAATAGCAAAAGACGTGAGCTGCAGCCTCCTGTTGTGCCGCGTCTCTGCGCAGCGTAGGTAGTTCGCCGTCCTGGACAAATCGAGCTGAAGTTTGCGGAACTGTGGCTGTACATCCAGGCGCCGACACAATAACCAACAGGAGGGCCGCCAGGATTTTCACGATGGCATAATGAGTCTGTTTCATCGTTGCCTCCTCAGAGCTATGGATTGCTCATTATTTTATCTCAAGTTTACGTTGCTTTCCAGAGGCAAATTTAAAAGCGCCACACGAAAAAAAGATAAGCTCCTTATAAATGACGCTTTGGATGGAACGATCTTGGGCTAATTCGAGGGTTTAAATTTGGCGGACAGCTCTTCGACAAACATGGGACTGAGTATTTTGATGAAGGTGCCCTTCATTCCCAGGCTTCGGCTTTCAATGATGCCGGCGCTTTCCAGTTTGCGGAGGGCGTTGACGATGACGCTGCGTGTGACGCCCACTTGGTCGGCAATTTTGCTCGCGATGACGACGCCTTCGCAGCCATTGCCGCTCTTTTTGGTGGCTGTCCCCTTCTCCGCGGACAACTCCTTCAGGCGGTTGATGATGTGGCTGATGGCGTCAATCTCCGAATAGGAAAGAGCCTTCATGGCCATGTTCACCACAAGGCGCTCGCGGGCAAGCTCTTCGATCTGATGGGAGCGGTCATGGAGAATTTCAATGCCCACAAGAGTGGCCAGGTATTCGGCGAGAACGAGGTCCTGCGTCATGAAGTTGCTTGACGAGCGGGCGAGCAGGAGTGTTCCCAGCCGCTCCGACGCGCCGTAAATGGGCACGTAGAGCGCGGTTTTCTGTTCGTCCGGCGCCTGCTGATCGTCAAAGAGCGATCCGTCGGCCTTGCTGAGAACAGTCTCGCGCTGCTGGGCCAAACGCTCTACAAAGCTCTCGGGCATATAGCCCTGCTCGATAAAGGACGCGATGGCTTCGCTGTGGTACTCGCTGACCCACGAATAGCCGAGGATCTGTCCTTCGCTGCTCAGAACGTAAACGTTGGCGGTAGAGAACTCGCAGAGCAGACGTGCCAGTTTGTTGTAATCGGGACTGGCCCCCTCGCGCCTTCCTTGAAGCGCACGATTGACCTGCCGCGTTTTTTCAAGCAGTTCACGCATGGCTTGGCTGTCATTTCCAGTCTCGGGAGACGACTCCAAGACTTCGTTTTCCTTAATAGTATTCCGCTTCACTTTGCATAGGCTCCTTTCGTGCGTCAGCTTAAAGCAGGTAACGCCTCAGGTCCTTATCGCCGATAAGCGGCTGGAGCTTATTGGCGACAAACTCCCGAGAGATCTCTATGGTCTCCCCGCTGTGTTCAGGGGCGGTAAAGCTGATGTCCTCGGTGAGCTGCTCGATGATGGTGTGCAGTCGCCGCGCCCCGATGTTCTCCATCTCCAGGTTCATCTTTTCCGCAAGAGCCGCAATTTCTTCCACGGCTTCGTCGGTAAATTTCAGTTCCACGCCCTCGGTCCTGAGGAGCGCCTGCGTCTGTTTCAACAGGCTGTGCTCGGGTTCAGTGAGGATGCGGCGAAGCTCCTTTTGCCCAAGGGCGCTCAATTCCACTCTGATGGGGAAACGGCCCTGCAGCTCGGGAACGAGATCGGCGGGCTTTGACTGGTGAAAGGCGCCTGCGGCGATAAAGAGGATGTGGTCGGTCTTTACCGTTCCGTACTTCGTGCTGACGGTGCTGCCTTCGACGATGGGAAGAAGGTCGCGCTGCACGCCTTCGCGGCTCACGTCGCCGCTTCTGTTTCCAAGACTTACGATCTTGTCGATTTCGTCGATAAAGACAATGCCTTCCTGCTGTGCCGTCTCCAATGCCTCTCGGTTCAGCGCCTCGGTGTCGATGAGCTTTTCGGCTTCTTGGGATTGAAGCACTCGAAGCGCGTCTTTCACCTTCATGCGGCGTTTTTTTGTCTTGGCGGGCATGGAATTGCCCAGCATTTCGCTGAGGTTGATGCCTATGGCGCCGAACTCGCCGTTGCTGAAGGCGGCAAAGGGCGTGTTGGTCTCTTCGACGTCGATCTCCACTTCCCTCTCGTCGAGTTTGCCGTTGACCAGCATGGCACGCAGCCTCTCCCGCGTTCCCGATTGGGCGGAACGGTTGTCGCCGCTCTCTGCGGGTTTCTGCGACTTGGTTTCTGCCGCGTCATTTTTGAGGTAGCTCATCAACGTGGGTATGCCCGAAGCGCTTTTTCTGACGGGCAACAAATAATCGACAAGGCGATCGCGGGCATGCTCGAGAGCGGGCTCTTCAACGTCCTTGATCATGCGCTTTTTAACGATCTGCACGGCCTTTTCCACCAGGTCGCGGATCATGGAATCGACATCGCGCCCGACGTAACCCACTTCAGTGAACTTTGTGGCTTCCACTTTGACGAAGGGCGCATTCACCAGATCGGCAATGCGGCGGGCGATTTCAGTTTTGCCCACGCCGGTGGGGCCGACCATGAGAATGTTCTTCGGCGCGATCTCCATGGCGATGTCCGGCGGTAGTTTTCTTCGCCGCAGACGGTTTCGCAGCGCGATGGCAACAGCTCGCTTGGCCTTTTCCTGCCCGACGATGTAACGGCCGAGGTACTTCACCACTTCCGACGGGATCAGTGTTCCCAGTTCTTCAGAAAGGAGCATTACAGTTCCTCCACGGTCAGAATGTTGTCGGTATAGATGCAGATTTCGGAGGCGATTAAAAGTGATCTTCTGACGATTTCCGCGGCGCTGAGCTCAGAGACGTCGAGATAAGCCCGGGCCGCCGCCAGAGCAAATCCGGAACCCGAGCCGATGGACGCCACGTTGTTCTCGGGCTCGATGACGTCGCCGGCGCCGGAAAGCAGTATGGTGTGGTCCGTGTCGGCGACCAGCAGCATGGCTTCGAGCTTTTGCAGCATTCTGTCGGTGCGCCACATTTTTGCCAGTTCCACGGCGGCGCGCATGAGATTTCCGCTGTACTCCGAAAGCTTTTTCTCGAAAAGATCCAAAAGCGTCATGGCGTCGGCCGTTGCACCGGCAAATCCTGCGATGACGCTGCCGTTGTAAAGTTTGCGCACCTTTTTGGTGCCGGCTTTGATGATCTGGTTGCCAAGAGTCATCTGCCCGTCACCGCCCATGGCAACCTTTCCGCCGCGGCGGACGCAGATGATGGTGGTTCCGTGAAACGTCATGTCCTGTGACATTCAGTGGTGTTCCTCCTCGCCCGCACGCGGATGGGCAGCCATATAGCTGTCTCTCAGGTGTCCGGGGGTAATTTTCAGATAGCGTTGTGTGGTCAGAAGGCTCTCGTGACCAAGGAGCTCTTGAAGGACGTTGAGCGGCGCGCCGCCTTCCAGCATGTGAGTGGCGAAACTGTGGCGCACGGAATGGGGCGTTACGCCCACCAAACCGGCCTGCAGTGCCGCCTGCACCACCACTCTGTGGACGGTTCTCACGGTGATGTGGCCTCCCCTCTTGCCGGGGAAGAGATACACCTCGTCGGCCGAACAGGCATCCTTCCATTGCGAAAGCGCCTCAAAAGCGTATTTTCCGAAGAGAACGTAGCGTTCCTTGTCGCCTTTGCCGAGAACTCTGATGGTCCGACCCTCGAGATCGACGTCTTTCCAGAGTACCGATACCAGTTCGGAAACGCGAAGGCCACAGGCGTAAAGCACTTCCATCAGTGTGCCGTTGCGCAGGCAGGGCTCGATCTTCCACGCTTCGGCAAGAAGCGAGTTCATGGCTTCACGCGAAAGGGCTCTGGGCAGTCGCTCGGGGATGCGGGGGCTGCGTACGGGCGCCGCCGGGTCGGAATGGATGAAGTTTTTCTCCAAAAGATAATGTTCAAAAGTTTTCACTGCCGAAAGCTTTCTCGCGATGGAAGAGCTGGCGTAGCCGAAACCCGAAAGAGAGCGCAGAAAAGCGCGCACAGTTTGGCTCGTCACGTCCTTGAGAGCCATCTGCTGGTTTTCGATGAAATCGGCGTATTGAGCCAAATCCACCGCATAGTTGGTCACTGTGTTTTCCGAAGTTGCGCGGTTGTTTTGAAGATATTCAAGGAAGGCATCGAGCTGCTCGTTGAACTCGTTTCCCGGCATGGACGACTTCCTTTCTTTTGTCATTGTCTTTTATTGTCTTAATTAAATAAATGATACCATAGAATCCGCTTAAAATCATCAATATTCGCACAGTTTCTTTTGTGCCAGAAGGGCAAGATTTTGATAATTCAGTGAAATGAGTACTGCAAAGGAAAAAAATTATCACAGGCTCTTGCTGTCGCCGTCGGGGAAAAAACGGCCATGAGCCGCGGCAAATTCGTCCATTTTCTCTCGACCTCGCTGAATCAACAGTAAGTTGCGGTCGCGGCGGCTTTTGATTTTTTGCTGCAGCGGCGGAAAAATCCCCATGTTGGCGTTGACAGGGTTCAACTTCGGATTGGTACTATCGCGTAGACGGTGCAACAGCGCGCCGATGGCGCATTCGTCGGGCCAGCGGGGCTGAGGTAGTCCCATTGCCGACGAAGCGGCGCCGAGAGCGGCCACCGCTCCCATGGCAGTGCTTTCGAGATAGCCCTCCACTCCGGTGAGCTGTCCGGCAAGGAACAGCTTCTCGTGCCCAAGCGGGCGCAGAAAGCCGTCGAGACAGCGCGGCGCGTCGACGTAGATGTTTCGATGCATCACGCCCATCCTGACAAACTCTGCACGTTCGAGGCCAGGAATCATGCGAAAGACGCGCTCCTGCTCGCCCCATTTCAGGTTGGTCTGAAAGCCCACGATGTTGTACAACGTGCCTTCCTGATTATCCTGGCGGAGCTGCACCACTGCATAGGCGCTGTTGCCATTGCGGGGATTTTTCAGCCCCACGGGGCGCAGCGGCCCGAAGCGAAGCGTGTCCTGTCCGCGAGAGGCCAGCACCTCTACGGGCATACACCCCTCAAAGTACTTCGCGTCCTTTTCAAAGCTGTGAAGCGGCGCGCGTTCTGCCGAAACAAGAGCGTCATAAAAGCGCAGATACTGCTCTTTGTCCATGGGACAGTTAATATAGTCGCCGCCTTCGTATTCAGCGTAACGGTCCTTGCGGTAGGCCACGGCCATGTCGATGGATTCCAGCTCCACCACCGGAGCCACGGCATCGTAAAAGCAAAGGTGTTCCTGTCCTGTGAGGCGTTGCAAACTTTTCGCCAATGCCGGCGAAGTGAGCGGGCCGCTGGCGAGGATGCAGTGCCCCTCGGGAATTTCCGTCACTTCCTCGCGCCTCAGTGAAAACAGCGGATTTTCCAACAAGCTGTCAGTAATGAACCGTGAAAATTTTTCGCGATCGACGGCCAGCGCCTTGCCAGCTGGGACGGCAAATTGAAGGGCTGCACGCATAATCAGACTGTCCAAACGGCGCAGCTCTTCTTTCAAAAGGCCTGAGGCAGAGTTCGGCGCCGAAGAGCCCAGCGAGTTGCTGCACACCAGTTCCGCCAGTCGGTCGGTGCGATGCACCTCGGTGGGAACGATGGGGCGCATCTCGTAAAGACAAACGGGGATGCCCTGTCGGATCAGCTGCCAAGCTGCCTCCGATCCGGCAAGGCCGCCGCCAATAATTTTGACGGGTTCCATCATGAGTTCTCTTGGTGTCCGCATTTCGTGCAGACCGGATGTTGAGATTTGCCGCGATACTCCATCACTCCTCCGCAGAGAGGGCACCGTTCTGCCGCGGGCCTGTTCCACGAGACGTAATCGCAGTCGGGATAGCGCGAGCAGCCGTAGAAGGTGCGCCCTTTTTTCGTCTTGCGCTGCACCACCTGGCCGCCGTGTTCTGCGCCGCACTTCGGGCAAAGTACGCCGATTTCCTTCTGGACGGGTTTAATGTAATGGCATTCGGGAAAGCCCGAGCAGCCGATGAATTCGCCGAAACGACCGTGCTTTTTCACCAGGGGTTTGCCGCAGACGGGACACATCTCGCCCGTCAGTTCAGGCGCGGGCGGAGGAAGCGCGGGGGCTTTTTCAGCCTCGGCGACGGCCTCCATAAAGGGAGTCCAAAACTGACCGATCAAGCTGACCCAGTCGACGCTGCCCGATTCCACTTGGTCGAGGGCGTTTTCCATGGACGACGTGAAGCCGGCGTCCACAATGGGCGAAGTTGACTTTCCGTCGAAGTGTCCCAGCAGGAAACCGTTGACGGTCATGCCCAGTTCAGTGGGTTTCAGCTTTCGGCCGTTTTCGCGAGTCACGTAAAGTCGGTCATAAAGCGTTTCCACGATGGTTGCGTAGGTGGAAGGGCGGCCGATTCCGTCGTCCTCAAGGGTTTTGATGAGGCTCGACTCGGTATAGCGCGATGGCGGCGTGGTCTGTTTTTCCTCCGAAACGACCTTGAGGACGTCCAGCTTCTCGCCTTTTTCGGCCGGCGGAAGCAGAGCGTCTTTCATGTCGATCTTCCAGACTGCTCCCCAGCCATCAAAATCCACCGACGAGCCTTGAGCGCGCAGGCCGTAGTTGCCGCAGGAACATTCCAGCACGGACTGGTTGACGACGGCGTTGCTCATCTGAGAGGCGACGCTGCGCCGCCAGATCATGTCATAGAGCTTGAACTGCTGCGGCGATAAAGAAGCTTTGATCTCGTCGGGAATCAGAGAAAAATCGGTGGGCCTGATGGCTTCGTGGGCGTCTTGCGCGTTGGCGCCTGCCTGATAGGTCACGGCCTTGGGCGGCAGATACTTTTTCCCCCACTTCTCTTGAATAACCTGTCGCGCCTGCGCTAGCGCTTCGGGCGCCATGCGGAGACTGTCGGTCCTCATATAGGTGATCAAACCGACAGTGCCGTGCCCGGGAATGGAAACACCTTCAAAGAGGCTCTGGGCGATGCTCATGGTGTGTCGCGGGGCAAAGCCCAACCGACTGGCCGCCATCTGTTGCAACGTGCTGGTTTTAAAGGGCGCCGGCGCTCTCTTGGCATTTTTCTTCACCGTGTAGCTGTCCACCGTCAGAGGCTCTGTTTTCAATGTTTTTTCGATGACCTGTTTTTTTTCGGCGGAATCGATGGCCAGCGTTTTGCCGTCTTTAAGGAGGCTTTTGCCCCCCTCCTTTTCTACGTGGAGCTTGTAATCACGGCCGTCGTCGGATTGGGCTTCGGTGGTGATATCCCAGTAGGTCTGCGGTTTGAAGGCAGCGATCTCGTCCTCGCGCTGACAGATGATGGCCAGTGCCACCGACTGGACACGACCTGCCGAAAGGCCTCTTTTGATCTTTTGCCAAAGCAATGGGCTGAGCTTGTAACCCACGAGGCGGTCAAGGACGCGCCGCGCCTGCTGGGCGTTGACGCGCTTCATGTCGATTGGGCCAGGCGTTTTGACGGCGTTTTTCACGGCTTCGGAAGTGATCTCGTGGAAGCGGATGCGGCAGTTCTCTTCGGGATCGACGCCGAGCAGCCGTGCGACGTGCCACGCAATGGCTTCGCCTTCGCGGTCGGGGTCGGCGGCCAGCAGAACGCGCGAAGCGTTCTGTGAAGCCGCCAGCAGTTCTTTTTTTATGGGAGCTTTCCCTTTGACGAGGATATATTCCGGTTTGAAGCCATCATCGATGTCGATGCCGAGGCGGCTTTTGGGTAGGTCAACAATATGTCCCACGCTGGCCTTGACGACGTACTTCGATCCGAGGATCTTCGTCAACGTTTTCGCCTTGGTGGGAGACTCGACCACGATCAACGTTTTTCCGCCTTCAGCGGGCACGAAGGGTTTGGACGCCGTGACTTTTGATGCAGCGGTGCCTTTGGTGCTTTTGGCCGGCGTCGCTTTTTGAAGAGAAGACGTCTTTTTTGCACTCTTCGTTGTCTTTGAAGCGGAAGTTGTTTTTGCGGCGGCCGAAGTTTTCACTGCGGCTTTTTTGGTTGTTTTCAACTTTGCTGCTGGGGCTTTCTTGACTGAAGCGGCTGTTTTTGAAGCTTTGGATTTTCCATTGTCCGCCGTTGAAGGTGTCGTTTTCTTTTTTTTGGTGGAGTCCTTGACTGCGGCAGTTTTCTTTTCTGGAAGGTCTGCCGCAGTTTGTTTCTTTGATGTCTTTACAGTTTTGCTTTTTATAGCCATTGCACAATCCTTTCAGTAGGGCCCGCTAACTGGGGAGATGAGATGGCGCGTGTTGAGACGATGGTGCTTCCGGGGCGATGGCAAGCGGGGCCGGGTCGCCGAGATGCTCCAGTATGGCATTGACGAGGTCGGCATCAGCGCGAAACTGACGCAGCGTTGAAACGATCACCACTTCGGTGATGAGATCCTCCAGTTGGGAGGGCGAAAGCCATTGCCGACTGCTGTATTTATAGATTAACGCCTGCGCGTCTTCGGTCATGCAGCGCTGTTCAGCCGGAGTCAAAACTCTCCGCAAGGCAGGCACTTCCTTTCATGAATTTGAAAATTGAAGTAGCTTTGCACATTTTACCGTTCAATTTCTTATTGTCAAATAAAAATATGGCTAGGTCAATAGCAGAGTACTGTAGAAAGTAAGGTACACGAAAAATGTCCTGCGATGCAGGAACAGTTTATCGCTGGAGGCAATGTTTTTCCATTTTCATTATGACAAAAAGGAACCTGCCTCTTCCCAATTATAGCGAAGAGGCAGGCGCATGATTTCTATTGTTGAGCTCCTGTAAGTTTCCTCATGTTTGCAAGCAGCATCCGCTGTTCAACGCCGGCGACAAGTCTCCGCGTGTAGGACACCGTGTCGGGGTTGACGCTCATGCTGTCAATGCCCTCTCGAACGAGGAATTCTGCAAAGTCAGGATAAAGCGACGGCCCTTGTCCGCAAATCGAACAGGTG
Source organism: uncultured Synergistaceae bacterium (assembly GCA_964622575.1). Classification (GTDB taxonomy): domain Bacteria; phylum Synergistota; class Synergistia; order Synergistales; family Dethiosulfovibrionaceae; genus Pyramidobacter. The sequence goes on from CAZUQW010000001.1 coordinate 224,803, forward strand.
ATGCCCTGCTTGTGCGCCGCATGGATCAGCGTCCTGATGGCATTTTTCACTGAGGGGTCTCTCTCGTCGAAATAACCCATGGTGTTAAGAATGCCCGAATCGCGATCGACGCCCATGACCAGCTGCGTCAGGTCGTTGCTGCCGATGCTGAAACCATCGACCATGCTGGCGAAGGTTTCGGCCTGGAAGACCACCGCCGGCACTTCGGCCATAATCCAGATCTTGAAAGATTTATTCTGAACAAGTCCTTCAGAGGCCATGATCTGCTTGACTTTTTCCAGTTCCCATGTGGTGCGCACAAAGGGAAGCATGACCCACACGTTGATCAGTCCGAACTCGTCGCGGACCTTTTTGATGGCCTTGCACTCCAGCCGGAAGCCCTCTTCGTAGGCCGGAGAGATGTAGCGGGAAACGCCGCGCCAGCCGATCATGGGGTTGTTCTCCTCGGGCTCCACTTCGGCGCCGCCTTCGAGCCCTCTGAACTCATTGGTCCTGAAGTCGCTCATCCTGACGACCAATGGACGGGGATAAATGGCCTGAGCGACGGTGGTGACGGCGTTGCAGATGTCGTTGATCAACACCTCGCCGCGTCCTGTACGCAGCAGGTACATGGGATGGACGCCGATATGGGAGAAGATGAACTCTGTGCGCATCAGACCGATGCCGTCAAAGGGCAGGTGGCTGTACTTTCCGATAATGGAAGCGTCGCCGAGATTCATGTAAATCTTCGTGCCGGTAATGGGCGCGTATTCGGCAACGGCGGCGGCACTGCTGTGCGAGGCCGCGGGAGCGCCTACGGGCGAATGGATGTCCTGGTCAGAGGACAGATTGACGGCACCGCGGTAAACGACGCCGCGGGTAGCGTCAACGGTGACTTCCATGCCTTCGGTCAGGATCTCCGTACCGTTTTTGCTTCCCACGATGCAGGGAATGCCCAGTTCGCGGGAAACGATGGCGGCGTGGCAGGTGCGTCCACCCTCGTCGGTGACCACGGCGCAAGCCTTTTTCATTGCGGGCACCATGTCGGGGTTGGTCATGCCGGTGACCATCACGTCACCGTCTTTGACGCGAGCGATTTCCTTGAGAGAGTCAATGCGAACGACCGTTCCGTGGGCAATTCCCGGAGAGGCGGCCAGACCACGTACCAGGACGGTGAGCGCTTTTTTGTCCATCACAGTATTCTCCTTCTGAACTTTCTTGGGGGCGTCCTTCAACGTCGTTATGGGACGAGCTTGCAGAATGTAAATTTTCTTCGTCTCGCGGTCAAGTCCCCACTCGATGTCCATAGGGACACCGTAGTGGTTTTCAATCGCCCTGCCAGCGGCCGCAAGGTTGCGGACTTCTTCCTCGCTCATGCAGCGCTGGCTCACCGCCTTGGGACCGAGATAATCGGCCACGGCGATGGTGGCTGTTCCGCCCTCTGAACCTTTGTCCACGATCATGGTTTTCTTGTCGGCGATGGTGGTTTCCACCTCAGTTAGGGATTCCTTGTCGAGGATAAATTCATCGGGCGACACGGTGCCCGACACCACGGCTTCGCCAAGTCCCCAGCTGGCGTTGATCATGATCTGGCTGCGGTCGTTGGTGATGGGATTGGCGGTAAACATCACTCCCGACTTCTCGCTGGCCACCATTTTCTGTACCACGGCGCAGAGCGACACGTTAAAATGATCGTAATTCTGCTTCTGACGGTAGTAGGTCGCCCGCGCTGTCCACAGCGAGGCCCAGCACTGCCGCACGTGGTCGACGACGGACTGCGCGCCGATGACGTGGAGATAGGTATCCTGCTGTCCGGCGAAAGAAGCATCGGGCAAATCCTCGGCCGTGGCAGAGCTTCTCACGGCCACGTCGGGATCCTTCAGGCCCGTTTTTTCCGCAAGCTTATGGTAGGCGTCAACGATGGCTTTTTCGATGTCGGAGGGAATGGGCGCATTTTGAATGAGGTTCCTGATGGTTTCTGTTCTCTTCTGAAGTTGTTCGGTGTCCTCGAAATCAAGGTTGTTCAGCAGCTCCATGATTTTGACGTTGAGGTTGTTGATCTTGATAAAACGCGCATAGGTTTCGGCGATGACGCAAAATCCCGGAGGCACGGGGGCACCGGTGGACGTCAGTTCGCCAAGATTGGCGCCTTTGCCGCCGACAACGGGGATGTCGGTTTTCCGTATCTCCTCAAACCACTTGATTGCGTTGAATTTTTCCATGCTGCGCCTCCATAAAATTTTTTGAAAAATCAGCGTTCTACCAATGAGTCCTAATCGTTTGCGAAGGAATAGCCTTTCACGTGAAGGTAATTCAGCACTTCTTGAGCAGTTTCCTCCAGCGCACGGCCTGTGACGTCGATGACTTTGACTTTCAGGCTGTTCATGATGCTGCGGGCATAGGAGAGTTCCTCGTTAACCCGTTCCTCTTGGGCGTACTGTGCCTTCTGAGGGTCGAGACCGATGATGTTTAGGCGATCTCGGCGGATTTTGCACAAATATTCCTTTTGAATCATCAAGCCGATGATCCGACCGCCGGGCAACGTAAACAGTTCTTCTGGCGGCGCCAATTCGGGCACAAGCGGAACGTTGGCCGTTCGTATTCCCTTATTGGCAAGGTACATGGACAGCGGCGTTTTGCAGGTTCTGGACACGCCGATGATGACCAGTTCGGCCTCGGGGAGCAAATTCGGGTTGGCTCCGTCGTCGCAGGTGCTGGAAAACTCAAGGGCTTTGACGCGGCGATAATAATCTTCATCGAGGATGTGCTGTGGCCCCGGCGTACCTCTGGGTTGCTGGTCGAGGCGCTGGGAGATGATGTCCAGCGTGGGACCCATGAGGTCAATGACCCTCAGCCCCATCTCTGCCGCATAGTGCATCAACGCTTCTCTGACGTCCTGCGAAACCAGCGTGCAGACGATGACTGCCTTGCGATCTCTAGCCTGCCAGCAGATGTTAATCAGTTTGTCGACGGTATCCACCGAACGGAAACGACGCATGGCTACCACGTCGCGGGCGTCAAATTGACGTAGGGCGGCGCGGGTCACTGTTTCCGCCGTTTCCCCCGTAAAGTCGGAGACTATGAAGATTTCAAGCTTAGGTTTGTTCTTTTCTGCAGCTGAAGAAAACACCTCATAGGTTGCTGACGCGCTCATCTCTTCATCCTCCGTCCAAAATATCAACTCGGTGACGCTCTCCAACGACCGGCTCCGGACGCATAGATCAACGTCTGAATTTGGAGATCTGTCAAGAGACTTAAAAGCTTTACCGGCGGTATGCCGGTTCTGGCGGCGATCTGATCGGCCGTCAGGTCGCCTTCCTTCTGAAGGCACTCGAGAATTCGCTGTCGCTCGTCGTCCAGCTTGACAGGCGTAAACAGCGGGAGTTGACCGAAAGCGTTGATGGTGTCGATAAAATCTTTAATGCTTACCAGCGGCACGGCACCGTCGAGAATCAGTCGGTTGCTCCCTTCACTGACTCTCTCGTCAATGCGCCCAGGCACGGCCCAGATCTCGCGCCCCATCTCCATGGCAAGGCGTGCGGTGATCATGGCGCCGCCCTTGAAGGGAGATTCAACGACGACCAGCGCTTTCGAAAGTGCGGCAATGATTCTGTTTCTTCGCGGAAAACGCCAGGGCAATCCTGGCCGTCCCAAGGGATATTCGCTGATCAGTGCCCCTTTCTTGAGGATGTTGTCGAACAGTTCGTCGTGCTCTGGCGGCCAGACGACGTCAACGCCGGTACCGAGCACCGCCGCCGTGATCCCACCTTGGCTCAGCGCGCCTCCGTGGGCCGCGCCGTCAATCCCCCGCGCGCCCCCGCTGAGAACAGTCATGCCCGCTTGGGCGAGCGCCGCTCCCAGCCTTTCGGCGGTCTTGAAGCCATAGGGCGTGCAGCGCCGCGTTCCCACCACGGAATAACTCATCTCAAAATCGGGAAGTGTTCCCTTTATGTAAAGTATCAAAGGGGGATCTTTAATATGTCTTAACCTTTCCGGATAATTATTATCGTACCATGAAATTAAAAAAATACCAGACGCATCTGCCCGTTCAATTTCTTTCTGGGGCCACTTCTCTGCCATCAGCTTTCGCAATTTTACGGCAGTGGGTTGCTTCATAAGTTTCAATTTAAGAAACTTTTCAAGAATTTTTTCTGCGTCATCGTTCTCCTCAACGCAGGACAGCACCGTGGCTGACAGGCTTTCGCTGCCGTTGAGCCAGACGCAGAGTTCCAGAGGACTCATTGCAGCACGCCTCCGTCGCGGTAGACTAAAGCTTCGGCAACACACTGAGTATCGACGTTTCCCTGCCCTGCCAGATCGGCGATGGTACGCGAGAGGCGAAGCACACGAGTCAGCCCGCGCCCCGACAGGTGGAGTCGTTCGGCCATGGACATGAGGTATTTTTTTGCATCGGCGGAAAGCAGGACGACTTTCTTGAGAGTCCTCTCGGAAAGCTCTGCGTTGCATTCCACGCCCGTTACGGATTTTCTTCGCCATTGGATGCGGCGGGCTGCGATGACGCGCTGGCGGATCACCGCGCTGCTTTCGGCCTTTGAAGAGCCGAGTTCCAGAAGCTCTCGCGGCGTCAATCTCGGCACTGAAACGTAGAGATCGACGCGGTCCATCATGGGGCCGGAAAATTTTCTTTTGTAGCGTTCCAACTCGCCGGAACTGCACCGACAGTGCTCTATGGGGTCGCCGCGCCAGCCGCAGGCACAGGGATTGGCCGCCAACACCAGAAGCACCCGGCTGGGATACCTTACGCTGCCTGCAGCGCGGTTGACGGTGATAAATCCGTCCTCGAGAGGCTGGCGCAGCGCTTCAATGAGATCGCGCCTGAATTCGGTATATTCGTCGAGAAACAACACGCCGCGATGAGCGAGGCTCACTTCACCGGGTCTGATGTCGCTGCCTCCGCCTGTCACCGATACGGTGCTGGCCGTGTGATGAACTTGTCTGAAAGGGCGTCGGCGGTCGAGCGGCGCAGGCATGCCGACGGCACTGCGGATCAACAGCGTCTCGAGGAATTCGTCATCCGAAAGGGGCGGCAAAATCCCCTGAAGAGCACGGGCCATCATGGTCTTTCCGCTTCCCGGAGATCCGACCAGCAAAATATTATGGTGTCCCGCCGCAGCGATTTCCAGTGCTCGACGTGCCGCCATCTGTCCCTTGACGTCGGCAAAGTCGGGCTCGATGGTGCCGAGGTAATCGGGAGGCATGTTCTTCGAAACTCGCGAAAGAGTTCGTTCTCCCTTCAGTGCGCCGAAAAGCTGGCTCAAATTCTCCACGCTGTAAGCTTCAACGTCGTTGACCAGAGCCACTTCAGCGGCATTTTCCGCTGGACAGTAGAGAGGCAGTCCCATGGAACGAGCCAACATGGCGGCAGGAACGGCGCCGCGCACGGCACGAACCCGTCCGTCAAGCGCCAGTTCGCCCATATACAGTGCGGGGCGCTCAAGGCGGAAAAGTTTTTTGTTTGCCGCCAAAGCCACGGCAATGGGCACGTCGAGCAAACTACCTTCCTTGGGAAGGTCGGCGGGCGCCAGGTTCACTGCGATTCGGCCGTAGATGGAGACGCCCAGCTCGCGCAGCGCAGCGCGCACTCTCTCGCGAGATTCGCGGATTGCGGCATCGGGCAAACCGACGACGGTAAAGGAGAACATGCCGGAAGTTATTTCCGATTCAATTTCCACAGGCAGCGCGTCGATGCCGCGCAGAGTGACTCCGAGAATTGCCGCAGCCATATTTATCCCTCCATCTCAAGGTATTTGAACCATTTCAGGTGCCAGCAACGGCCTTTCACATCGATGGACACCAAGTCGACGCGCCAGCTGCCTCGCCAGTCCTTTTTCAGAACGTAGAGTTCTGCGCCGCGCTGAAGCTTCAACAGCTTTTGCCGCCCGACGCTCTCTTGCGCCGACATGATCCCATTGGACCGACGGCAACGCACTTCGACAAAGACCAGTTCGTTTCCGTCGCGGCACACCAGATCCAGTTCAGAGAAACGTTCTCTCACGTTGCGCTCCATCACGCGAAGTCCATGAGAGATCAGAAATTCCGCTGCGAGATTTTCCGCCCATTGCCCGATGAGCCTGCGGTTGCGGGCTATAAAAAAAGCCCGCTCAGACTGAGTTAGTTCGCCCTGAAGGCCGGTAACGTCAGATGATGCAGGCTTGAAAAGTTGAAAGGGTAAAAATTTCAGCAGGATTTGTTTCATGGCGGAAAAGCTCCTTCAAAGGTAGTGCCTTCGTCATTTCCAGGAAAAGCTTCTCCTGTGAATGGCCGTCGGCCCAAGCTGCGCCAAAGCAGCTCGGTGCTGCGCCGTGCCGTAGCCTTTGTGCTTGGCAAATCCGTATCCCGGGTAAATTGCGTCATAGACGGTCATGACGCGGTCGCGCAGGACTTTTGCCGCCACCGATGCCGCGGAAATTTGAGGGTAGATGTCGTCGCCGCCCACCACGGCTTGCTGGTAGACTGCAAGGCCCGGAATTTCGCGGTTGCCGTCCACCACCACGCCATCGGGAGGTTGAGGCAGGTGCTCGACGGCGAGCCGCATGGCCTGAAGCGTGGCTTGGAGGATATTGACGCGGTCGATCTGAGCAGCCGTGGCGGAAGCGGCGCGCCAGACGACGCCCAGTTCAAGCATTTTCTCAAAGACCTTCTCGCGGCGCAGAGCCGTCATTTTCTTCGAGTCGCGCAGCCCCATGGCCAGAAGGATCTCTCTCTGCTCGTCCGTCAGGACGACGGCTGCCGCCACGACGGGACCGGCCAGAGGCCCGCGCCCCGCCTCGTCGACGCCGGCGATGGTCATTGCTCGTCTCCCGCTTCGTCAGGAGACGCCAAGCAGTCGACAATGCGGCGGTCAGGCGTTTCGAGGGAGATGCGCCCCAGTTTTCCCGTTGAAAATGACTCGAGAAAGCGCCGTCCCGCCAAGGTGAAGTCCACGTGGCCTCCTGAAACCAGACAGCCGAGCCGGTGACCTATGGCTTCGAGAACCGCAACGGTATCGCCGGTATCGGGGGGAATGTTCCATTTCTCCTCGACGTGGTGCCAAAGGCCGTTGTTCTGCAAAAATTCGATGAGCGTGCAGGCCACACTGTCGTAGCCGCCGATGACGTCGGCTTTGGAGCATCCCAGCCACGCCATGGCTTTTTGCGCGGCGGCGCCGGATCGAGGGTCGAGAATGCCGGGAGAATCCACCACGAGACAGTCGCTGCCGCGGTACCAGGCAACGCCGCGGGTGACGCCAGGGATTCCGCCGACTGGTGCCGATTTCTTCCCCACCAGAAGGTTGAGCAGCGCCGATTTTCCCACGTTGGGAACGCCGACAACGGCCACGCGGAGTTCGCGGTATTGAGGTTTATGGCGCTTGAAAGCCTGCCGAAGAGGCGCGATTTGTCGCGAAAGCAGGTCAAAGGCCCAGATTTCGCGCCCTTTGTCCTTATAGAAACTGATCCACTGTGAGGTGACGTTGCTCTCGGCCAAGTCTTTTTTCGTCAGGACGATCCAGACGGGCTTGCGTCCTGCAAGTTTCTTGATGAAAGGTGAAGCCGTCAGATCGGGAGCGCGGGCGTCGCGCACTTCCACGACGACGTCCAGCTTGGCCGCCAGCTCTGAAAGCTGCCGCGTCCCCTTGGCCATATGGCCTGGGAACCACGCCGTTCTGCCGGCCATTATTTTACCGTCCCGATTCTGTTCAACGGCCAGTAACGGAAAAAAACTGGGCCGCGGATGTTCTTCTCGGGCACGAATCCCCAGTAACGACTGTCCGCGGAGTTGGGACGGTTGTCGCCCAGGGCGATGTAAGACTTTTCCGGCACGTAGAGGGGGGCGTGGTTATAGGTGTCGTGGAATTTCACGTAAGGCTCGTCAACCTGTTGATCGTTGATCCAGACCACGCCGTTGCGCACCTCGAATTTGTCGCCGGGCAGCGCAATAAGCCGTTTGACGTAGTCCACTGAAGGATCGTTGGGATATTTGAAGACAAAGACGTCGCCCCGTTTAGGCGAACGCAGATAATATTCGAATTTACAGACCAGAACGCGATCTCCCTCGAGAAGTGTGGGCAACATGGATCCGCTGGGGATCCAGAAAGCCTGAATGACAAAGGTTCGAAGAAGCAGGGCAAGAACCAAAGCCCACAGAACCGTCTCAAGAGATTCACGAAGCCATGCCCAGGGCACAATTTTTTCCCAGATTCTTACGACGGGAGCAATGAGATTCTCCCACCATCCTTTAATGGACATTATACGGCCTCCTCAAAAATTAAGCCTTGCATTTCTAAAGCTCTGCACCGCTGCCTTACGGCGCACTTTCGGTGCGCGTCGTCAGGGCGCGGAGCGAAACCACCAGTTTTTCGCCGGTTAACTTGCCGCTTGAACTGTCCGCGGCTTCAAGAGTGAAGGCCGGCGAGACAGTGTGAGTCTCCCAACGATAAAGAGAAGTGAACGCTCCGCCGCGCACCTTCCAGCGGACGCGGCTGTCCGCCGTGAACTTTTCGGCAGGTGAATCGGTCCCGTCGAGCCAGTTGAGCAACATAAAGGAAGGTTGGCCGGAGCCGGCTGCAGGATAAACTCGCAGTTGAAAACTCCGTTTCCAGCGATCGGCCCTTTTCAAGGCATCGCCCAACCAATGTTCCAGTTCATCCATGGAGCGCGCCGCTGCGAGGCGAGGCGCCCCACCGCCACTGGATACGAGAATTCCCGAAGCGAGAATGGCGAAAAGGCTTAGACAGATCAGAAGCTCGACAAGCGTGAAAGCCTTCGACGTTCCGCCTTTCATGAGTTTTCGCCTCGGTCGCAGCGGTAGTCGCGAAGCACCTTCGCGATGGCCTTTTTGGGCTCGTCGGAGCGAAGAATCTCATTGATTTTATCATACATATCCGCTGTTTCGTCCAGATGATTTTCATCGATTTGAGTGCAGAAAATCTTCGGATGAGAGGTTTTGTCAACGTGCGCCCTGTCGTAAAAAAGTTCCTCGAAAAGCTTTTCGCCGGGACGAATGCCAGTATACACAATTTTTATGTCCTTGTTGGGCTCGTAGCCCTTGAGGCGAATCAGCGTTTCCGCCAGATCGGTGATTTTCATAGGTTCTCCCATGTCAAGCACGTAGATGCAGCCCCGTTCGCCGAGAGTTGCCGCCTGGAGCACTAATCCCGCCGCCTCGGGGATCAGCATGAAATAGCGCATCATCTCGGGATGAGTCACCGTCACCGGGCCTCCGGCGGCAATCTGTCTTTCGAACTTTGGAATGACGCTACCACGGCTTCCCAGCACGTTTCCGAAACGCACTGACATATAGGCCGTCCCGGGATAATGACGTTGGAGGTCCACAAGGGTCATCTCAGCAATGCGTTTGGTGGCTCCCATAACGCTGCTTGGATGGACGGCTTTGTCGGTGGAAATCATGACCATGCGCTTCGTACCGCTCTCTCCCGCCAGCTGCGCCAGCGTCCACGTACCGAGACAGTTGACGCGTACCGCTTCCCTGGCATTGTTTTCCATGAGCGGGACGTGTTTATGAGCCGCCGCATGGAAGATCACGTCGATTTTTTCGCGGGAAAAAATGTCTTTCATCGCGCGCTCATCGGCAACGTCGGCGATGATGGGCACAATCTGCGCGTCGTACTTTTTGTTCTGCAGTTCCTCCATGAGCGTGTAAATCGAGAACTCTCCGTGCCCCAGAGCCAGCAGTTTCCGAGGTGCATAGGGCAGGATCTGACGCACGATTTCGCTGCCGATGGAGCCGCCGGCACCGGTGACCAGAACGGTTTTGTCCTTCAGCAGTTCACCGATGCGCACCGTGTCGAGACAGACGGGCTCGCGCCCCAACAGGTCTTCAAGCTTGACGGGACGAAATTCGCGAAGCGTTACATGGCCGTCGGCCAGATCGCGAAGCGGCGGAAGGATGCGGACGTCCACATCTAATGGCACGGCATCGCTCAAAAAAACCTTCAACCGTGCGCGCGGGACTGAAGGAAGGGAAACGAGGACAGACCTGGCGCCGTATTTCTCGATGACGGCATGAAGGTCCTTCAGTGCCCCCAGCACGGGAATGCCGGCGATTTTCTTGTCCTTCTTCATCGGATCGTCGTCGAGAAAGCCTACAATGTCGTCTCCCGCTCCATGGCGCAGCAGATCGCGAGCTGCCTGCGAGCCCGCATCGCCGGCACCGACAATCAGCGTCTTTTTCCTTTTTTCCCTTGACGGTGCCGTTCCCGTGGGGCGCCAACTCAGACGCGCTGCCGCAATCAAGGCAATGCCGTCGAGAATCAGAAGTCCCATGACGCTCAGAGGAACCACAAAGGGCACGGGCAAGAAGAAGTAAAGCGCCCCAAGAGCCATGCAGGGGACGGCATAAGCTTTCAGCAGTAGAAGCAGCTCTTCAACGCTGGCCTGCGGCCAGTAAACGTCATAGACGCCGAAAAAAGCGAAAGACGCCATGACCGACAGGAGCCAGAGGCATCCCACGGGGACTATGCCGAAATGCGATGCTCCGTTGAGAAAGATCGTAAAGCGAAGGGCGTAGCTGAAATACACGGCAGATGCTAGGAGGATGGCATCAATGACGGCAACGCAGCGGCTGTGCGTCCCCCAACGACGCCATGTTTTCAAAAATCCATTTAGCCAAAAGCCCATCGGGAGATCACTCCTGTCATCCTACCGTTTAAGGGTCAATTTTTGAGCCTGAAACCGTCTAGAGCAAAGCCCGCTCAACTTCGGAGCGCAGCGCTCGCGAAATCGGCTGCAGTACTGAGCTTTATGGAACGATAAGCCGGCTGTTCTGAGCGCTACCACCCGACATGCGGTTCAAGCGTTCGAGGTCGGCAGCCGACGCCACGTCAAGACGAGGTTTCTTTTGTTCCTCTTCGATCATTGCCTTCACCTTTTCTTCGTAATCCTTCATGCTTTTCTTGATGCCATCGGCATCGTTTTTCAGCCACATGATCATGTTCTCTGAGACGGACTTCAGGGCAGCTTCGTCGGGAAGCTCTTTGATGGCGCCGAGGCTCAAAAGCAGTTTATGCTCGTCCTTCACCGATTCGGCGATGTCTTCGTCGGTAAGAAGACCTTTCTTGTACAGCGCCCGCGCCAAAATGTTGAACTTGCTCTTCATGTTTTCGCTGGCCATGGACATGGCGTCAACGCGGGAAAGAAGCATGGACAAAATCTCGTCAAGACTCACTTGCATTGCCATTTTTTAAAAACATTCCTTTCTAGTTTTAATTCAGCTGCTATTTGCTTGGTACCATTATATGGAAATCACACGTTAAAACGGAATTCCACCACGTCGCCGTCACGCATGACGTATTCCTTGCCCTCAAGGCGCAACAATCCCCTCGCTTTTGCTTCGGCAAGGGAGCCACAGTTCACGAGGTCGTCATAGCCGACGATTTGGGCACGGATGAAGCCGCGCTCGAAATCGCTGTGGATGGTGCCCGCCGCCTGAGGCGCACGGGTGCCTTTTCTGATGGGCCACGCGCGGGATTCCTTTTCGCCTGCGGTGAGGAAAGAGATCATGCCGAGCAGGCGGTATCCGGCGGAGATCAGTCGGTCAAGACCAGCTTCTTTCAGGCCGAGAGCTTCCAAATATTCTGCTTTTTCGCTTTCTTCAAGCTCGGCGATTTCCGCTTCGATCTGAGCGCAAATGGGAACGAACTCGGCATTTTCGGCTTTTGCGTGGTCGTAAACGACCTGCGCATAGCTGTTGAGCTTCTCTTTGGCGATTTCATCCTCGGCAATGTTGGCAACGTAAAGCATAGGTTTGTCGGAGAGCAGGTTCATTCCGCGGAGAACGGTTTTTTCGTCGTCGGTAAGTGAGAGCGTGCGCACCAGTTTGCCAGCATCAAGCACGTCTTTGACGCGACGCAGCAAGTCGACGTTGGGTGCCAGCTTTTTGTCGGCTTTCGCCAGTTTCTCGACCTTTGCCAGGTTGCGCTCCACCATCTCGAGGTCGGACAGAATGAGCTCCAGTTCGATGGTTTCAATGTCGCGGGCAGGATCGACGGTGCCATCAACGTGAACGATATTGGGGTCGTCAAAGCAGCGCACCACCTGCACAATGGCGCTGGCCTCTCGGATGTTGGACAGAAATTGATTGCCCAGCCCCTCACCTTTGCTGGCGCCGCGCACGAGACCGGCAATGTCGCAGAACTCCACCACTGCCGGCGTAATTTTTACGGAACGAAACATTTCAGCCAGCACCTTCAGCCGCCCGTCGGGTACCTGAACCATTCCCACGTTGGGCTCAATCGTGCAGAAAGGGTAATTCGACGCCTCAACGCCGGCAGACGTGATGGCATTGAAAAGCGTACTCTTGCCGACGTTCGGCAGCCCCACAATACCCAGTTTCAATGGAATCCCTCATTTCAATTTTGATGAACAGCGATTTTCTACGGTGCGATCGTTGTATTCGTCGTTCTGGAAGCCCCTTTGGGGCCTATTGAAGAAACTCGCTGTCAGCCACGCATCATTTTACAACGGATCGTTCATAATTTCATCGACGAACTGACAGAGCATGATAAAAATATTATTTTTGATGCTTGACAGTTCAGAGGCATGAAGTTATAATTCCTTTTGTCTTGAACGGGACGTAGCGCAGCCTGGCTAGCGTACCTGAATGGGGTTCAGGTGGTCGGAGGTTCGAATCCTCTCGTCCCGACCAGAAAAATATCGGCGGATGCCTGAGGCATCCGCTTTTTTGTTATGGAGCCGCCATGCCGCAGTCCTTTGAACACAAAATCAGCCTCGGACAAAATTTTCTCAGAAATACCGACGTACTCACTGCCAGCCTGTCTGCGGGTGAACTGACAGCAGATGACGTTGTACTGGAAATCGGCAGTGGACAGGGCGCGTTGACGTCGCGCCTTCTCCAAAGCCCCGCCGCCTGCGTCCACGCCATGGAAATCGACGAAAGGCTCCGCCCGTGGCTGGAACCTTTGGCGGCTCGATTCCCCCAACGGTGCTGCCTTCATTGGGGCGACGCTTTGAAGTTCCGTTTCTCCGAACTGTCTCCGCTGCCCCGCAAAATCATCGCCAATATTCCCTACAACATCACGTCTGACGTGATGTGGAAAATTCTCGTCGAAGCGGTGCCTTTAGGCGTGCACAAGGTCATTCTCCTCGTCCAAAAAGAGGCAGCAGAACGGCTGACAGCTCCGGTGCGCACTAAAAAGCGTGGCCCTCTGGGCGTCACCTTGGAACTGATGGCCAAGGCGCGACCGCTGATGAAAGTCTCTCCCGACTCCTTCGTTCCTCCGCCCAAAGTCTGGTCGACGCTGTTGTGCATCGACATCAAGGACAATCGTGACCTTGCTGCCCAACGGCAATGGCGAAACTTCATTGCATCGGGCTTTGCACAGCGCCGTAAAAAGCTTCTCAATACCCTTCCTGCAAGTGGTCCTTCTCGCGAAAAGTGGGAGGCCCTCTTCAACGCTCTTCATCTGCCGCTTTCGGCCAGAGCCGAAGAACTGACGGCCCTTCAATGGCTGGAACTTTACCACCTCGCTCAATCGCTCTGAAAAATTCTCCGCGAAACTGTGGATGTTCACAGATTCGCGGAGAATTTTTTCGTTGCACTGAAAATGCCGCCGTGTATGCTATGCGCAGGCTTACCGACTTTCTTTCGATGTGGAGTCCCCGCAGGCGCGCATCATGCGCTTCAGCAGATAGGCGCGGCTGATGTAACCCTCCATGACGCCTTCATTTAGCACTGGAGCAATCTTGATGTGTTTGCAGATCATTTCCGATGCCACCACGAAGTCCGTTTCGTCGACGTCAAAGGTCACACAGTGGCGCTGCATCACCTCGGAGACGGATTTTTGCGCGATTGTCGCCAACCGCCGGGAAAACTGCCCGTAGTCGGGCAGAAAGGCTGAGGACGGCAGATTGGACATATAGGCGGGAAGCGCCGATTTAATGATGTCCTCCTCGCTCACAAAACCGATAACGTGCCCCTCATCGTTGGTGACGGGCAATCCTGTCATGTGGTGGCGCAGCAGAATTTCGATGGCCTCTTCGACAGTATCTTCCTCCGCCAACGCCGTCAGGTCGCGGTCCATCAAGTCACCGATTTTCATGATTTTTCCCTCCCGGAGATCCTTGGCGCGCCGGGTGCGACAGCGCTTTGGACATTTTTTATCGCCAAATTACGAGTACATCCAGATCAAACAGACGGCTGCCGATGAGACGATCATGGCAATGAGCACGACGCGCAGCCCCACGCCCATAAAGTATCCGAAAGAAACGTCGATTTGGTTTTTCTTTGCCAGACCGGCCATCACCGCGTTGGCGGCGGCACCGAGGAACGTGCCGTTGCCGCCGAGACAGGTTCCCAGAGCCAGTGCCCAATAGAGCGGCATAGGCGACATTCCTGTGGCTTGCGCCATTTCCGTCACGACATACACAAAAATAGCTGCAAAGGCGGCGCTGTTGATAAAAATACACGCGATGCCCGACACCCACAGCACGCCCAAGACCATCAGGAGCGGGCGGCCGGCAAAGACACGCGTCATGCCCCTGGCGACAGCGGTGATGACGCCCGTTTCCCGCAGCCCGCCACCCATGACGAACAGGCAGATAAAGTAGATAATCGTCGGCCATCCCACTTCATCGCGGATGATCAAACTGTCGTCGATGCCCGTGATAAACAGCAAAACGGCCGCTGCAGTCAAGGCTGAAACGGAAGGTTCAATCTCGAACTGGCGCTGAAGCACAAAGGCGAGCAGCACAAAGAAAACTACAGTCAACGCCTTGAACATCAGCGGCCGGTCGGTGATGAGTTTCGTCTCGTCTACGTCGTTCAGGCGGTTTGTCGCGTCACTGTTGACGTTTTTCAATTCGCTGCGGTAGAGCCGACTGAGAAAGAATGTCACCAAGATCCAGACGACCAGCGCCGTGGGCGCCATGACCTTCAGGAAATCGTTGAAGGAAAGTCCTGCAATGGAACCGATGATCATATTGGGCGGGTCGCCGATAAGCGTGCCCGTGCCGCCGATGGTGGAGGCAAAGCTTTCTGTCATTAAAAGCGGCAGAGGCCGAAGGCCGATGAGGTCGCAGAGCGACAGAATGACGGGGGTCACCAGCAGAATGGTGGTCACGTTGTCGAGAAAGGCGGAGAGCAAAAGAGTAATGAAGGAAATGGACCAGAGAATGAGCACTCCTCTGCCCTGCGTGACCTTGACGGCCTTGACGGCTACGTACTGAAAGAGCCCGCACTTCGACAGGATACCTACAACAATCATCATGCCTACTAAAAGTCCCACTGTATTGTGATCTATGGAAGCGACAATCTGGTCGCCCGATACGAGGCCGGTGATCGCCATGAGCGAAGCGCCCAGCAGCGTTGCCGTTGTCGACCTGATTTTTCCCGAGGCAATCAGAATAATAACGCCTGCGAAAATAAGCAGCGCACACCATGCTCTGACATCCATACTCTTCTTTCGCTTCCTTTTATCACAGAACTCAGCGTATCCGCCAACGTGAGAACCTTCTGAACACAAGCCGTTTCAACGGACAACGCAACAGCAGTATAGCTCAATTTTCTCAAAATACAAGCAAAACCAACGAGGATTGTATATTTTACACATGACCACTTTACAGAACAGCGTTATGATTTTTGCGTATTTTCGATTGTCAATTTCATCTCGATTGACACTCCTCCGCTTGATGCCGTCATCGGCAAAAGCGCGAAAGCTTTTTCGCCCCCCGTTCGTTGCGAAGGACAGTGACTGTCCGTCGGCAAAAAAATAGCGCTCTCAACACGACGACATTAGAGGAAGTTTGAGAAGTTTTGGTTAAGCGCGCTTAAATTGTTTGTATGTTTTTTTCTTGCTGAGATATGGGCGAACGAGTGCGTTTCTTTCGCCACGCTGCGGTGACGCCCCCATAATTCGTGCTTGAATATTTAAAGGAAAGCGCAATCTTCTGACCTCCGAATTTATGTTAAAATATTTTTGCTGTTTTTATACGAGCTTCGGAGATCCTCGATTCTTCGGATCTCCATTGAAGGAGCGGGTTAAAATGGAACATCGCCGCGAGACACGCTTTCTCGGACACCATAGCATGGTCTTCTTTAAACAGTTTATGGCGAAACCGGGGCAGATCGGAAGCGTCACGCCAAGCTCTCATTATCTTGTAAAAAAGATGCTGGGGCAAACTGACTGGTCGCAGGTACGCCGAGTTGTCGAGCTCGGCGCCGGTACCGGTGTCGTGACGGCGCAGCTCTTGAACGAACTGAACGAAAAAAAATCGCTGACGGTCTTCGAGCTTGACAAGAAACTGCGTGACGAATTGGAATCGACTCTGAAAATCGCCGTCTGCGAGAATGCCGAGGATTTACCCTTGATTTTACAGCCCCGTTCCGTTGACGTCATCCTGTCAAGCCTGCCGTGGACGACTCTGCCCCGTCAGTGCTCGTTCAACATCCTTCACGGCATCCTGCAGTGCCTTCGCTCCGATGGACAGTTTATCGCCTATCAATATTCATGGCAGATGTATCGCCTCTTCAAAGAGCTGTTTCAATCGGTGCAGGTCTCCTTTGTGCTGCGCAACGTGCCGCCGGCCTTTGTCTACAACTGCCGGGCGCCTCGCCGGGAAGCCCCGCAGGCACTCATGCGTTTCTACGACAAAAAGTCGCAGAGTCGTCCCCTTTGAGTCCGGTTGGATTGCCCTCCGCGTGCCTTTTCATAAATATAAAAGTTGCGTTTCAATATATACACAGAGATGTAAATCTCTCAAAAGCAGTGTATCAAGCACTTCGAGCGTCTTTTTTTCTCTTTTTTTGTGGAGTGTATTCACAATCTCCAGCTAGACTAAAAAAGAAAGCGTGTTAGAATAAATAAAGAGTTGCAATTTCGTCTGTGGGTACAAAGTGGCATGGTGCCGCTTAATTTCAGGAGGTGCATTAAAAATGGCTTTGGTAAAACGCAAGTCAGATAACGTACTCCTTCACACCGCGCTTGAGAACTTCTACGGCGCTGCAGAAGAAATGGGCCTTGACGAGGGTATCACCAATATCCTTGCCCATTCCGAGCGTAAAACCTGCGTTTCCGTTCCCGTTGAGATGGACGATGGTTCCATTCAGGTTTTCGAAGGTTTCCGCGTCGCTCACAACAGCGCAGTTGGTCCCGCCAAGGGTGGCGTGCGTTTCCATCAGGACGTGTGCCTTGACGAGTGCGAAGCTCTCGCTTTTATGATGACCTGGAAGTGCTCGCTGGCCGGTATCCCCTACGGCGGCGGCAAGGGCGGTGTGCGCGTCGACGCCCTGAAGCTTTCCAAGAAGGAGTTGGAGCGTCTCAGCCGCACCTACGCTGCCCGCATCGAGCCTGTAGTTGGCGCATGGACTGATATTCCCGCTCCCGACGTGAACACCAACGGTCAGGTCATGACCTGGTTCATGGACACCATCAGCCGTATGCGCGGTCGCCTTGAGCCTGCAATTTTCACCGGCAAGCCCATTCCGCTTTGGGGATCCAAGGGCCGCAACGCCGCCACTGGACTGGGCGTTGCCACCTGCGCCATCGAGTTCATGAAGGCCCTCGGCAAGGACATCAAGGGTATGAAGTGCGCCGTCATGGGATTCGGCAACGTCGGATCCTTCTGCGCCAAGACCCTCGCTGAGGCGGGCGCCAATGTTGTGTGCGTCAGCGACATTACCGGCGTTTACTACAACGAAAAGGGCATCGACATCGACCTGGCCTTCAAGCTTAGCCGCAGCAACCCCAAGAAACTGCTGACCGGCCTCGAGAAACAAGAGGGCACCAAGATGATCAACGACATTCAGTCGTGCGACTGCGACATCTTCCTTCCCTGCGCTCTCGAAGGCGTCATTACCGAGAAGAACGCCGGCAGCATCAAGGCCAAGTACATCGTTGAGGGCGCCAACGGACCTACCACTCCCGAAGGCGACAAGATCCTCGAGCAGAGAGGCATTCCCGTGGTTCCCGACTTCCTGGCCAACTCCGGCGGAGTTATCGGCTCCTACTTCGAGTGGTGCCAGGACCTCGGCGGATTCTTCTGGTCCGAGGAAGAGTACAACAGCCGTCTGCTCACCATCATGAAGGCAAACTTCAAGAAGGTGTGGGATTACGCCCAGGAGCATCACGTGAGAATGCGCCGCGCGGCCTTCCTTGCCGCCATCAAGCGCGTTGCCGATGCCACCGAAATGCGTGGAGTTTACCTCTAGGTTCAATTGCACCGACCAAAAAAAGCGGGACCGCGAAAGCGGTCCCGCTTTTTTTCTCTTAATTAAGGATATCCTGCGTCGTAGTGTGTGTGACGCTCCCCAATCTAACGTTTCAGCAGCAGCGTTTTGGTGTCGACGCCCTTTTGGATCATGCCGCTTTCCAGAAGAAACTGCTGTGTGCTGTCCAGATCCTTCAGGTCTTTTTCGGTGATTTCCGCTGAAAAATCATACATACCGTACATCTCTTCGACGGCCTCTGGAGACAAGTGAGTGGCCTCGGCGGTCATCTTCATGGCTTCATCGTGATTTTGGGCCATAAAGTCGAGCACTTCTTTCTGCGCTGTCAGGAATTCATTCACCAGTTCCGGATGTTCATCAGAGAACTTTTGGCTGGTGGCTGTCGCAATAAGCGCGGCGATTAGTCCGTCGCCGTTGGTGATCAGGTGCTTTCCCGATTTCATGCAGTTGTAGGCGGCAGGACCGGCGAGGAGCGCCACGTCTACTGAGCCGTTCTCAAGGGCCGCAAGGGACGCGGGAATTCCCATATTCACGAAGTTGACGTCGTTGACCGACAATCCTCCCTTTTTCAGATACGCCGACAACAGCTCATGAAGGTTGGTCCCCTTGGGGCCGGCAATGGTTTTACCTTTCAACGCGGCGGGGCTGTTCAGCGAGGTGTCGTTGGAAAACATCATAAATGCGCGGGGCGAACGGCTGTACATGCTGATAATCTTGACGTCGGCACCGTTGGCTGCCGCGATGATCACCGACGTACCGCCCACGGCGTTAAGGAACTGAAGGTCGCCCGATGCCAGCGCGGCAGTCTGTTCGGGACCTGCCGTCAGGGGGGCGTACTTCACGCCGAGGCCGTATTTCTCGTAATGCGAAGCAAAGACTCCTCTGGCTTTCTCCACGATGGACGGCACGTTGAGCGGCGACTGCACATAAGTGACGTTGACGTCTTTCAGTGTGGCGGCGGCAACAGAAGTGAACATGGAAAGCGCCAGCAGCGCGACCGCGCTTTTCAAAACTCTGGAACTCACAGACATCACTCTCCTCTAAAAAAATATGTACTCCTAGTAAAATTTTAGACCTTTTGCCGCGAAATTCAATGGCTAAACACAAAATGACAGGATTTTGATCATGAAATGACGAAACATAACGTCATGTTCGACAGAGCATGAGCTATTTTCGAAAGCTCCAATGCCCAGACGCGGGGTCTCACATTTTAAGGACATGAAAATGTGATATGTTTTATCGCAGGGTATGTAAAATTTATTTGATACAGTGCACAATGCAGCGCAAAAAACGTTTACATTTTTAGCAATTTTTGTGAACCGTAACGGCCTTTTATGCTTTATAATGTGAGCAGTTCTTATCTTCCTAAAAGAAAGGATGCTTTTACAGAATGAAGAAATTGTGTGCATTGGTTTTGTTGTCCGCAGTGTTCGCGCTGCCTGCCGCCGCCATGGAGCTTAACGCCTACTCCATCATGCCCGATAAGTACGTCTCAAAGGTCACTCAGGCTTTTACCGAGGACACAGGCATCAAGGTGAACTATATGCGTTTTTCTTCGGGCGAGGCGCTCTCCCGCCTTGTGGCCGAAAAGGACAATCCTCAGGTGGACTTCCTCATCGGTGGTCCTGCCGATACCTACGAAGCTGCGGTGAAGGCTGGCGTCTTTGAAAATTACGTTCCTCAGGGCGTCGAGGCAATTCCTGAAAAATTCCGCAGCCCCGACGGCTACTGGACGGGATACGGCATTATTCCTCTCTGCTTCATGACCAATAAGGACTTTCTCGAAAAGAATGACATAAAGGCTCCTGAAAGCTGGAGCGACCTGCTGGATCCCCATTACAAGAATAACCTTCAGATGGCCGATGCCAGAACTTCCGGTACGGCAACTGAACGCATCTTCACTCTCGTCAAGGTTATGGGGGAGGACGAGGCCTTCAAGTATCAGAAGAAGCTCAACGAAAACATCCAGATGTACACCAAAAGCGGCGCCGGCGGAGCCATGCCCATCGCCACAGGCCAGTGCGCTTCCGGCATTTTCTATATCGTGGACGCGCTTGACATTATGCAGCAGGGCTACCCCGTGGTCATCACCTATCCCCAGGAAGGCGTGTCCTACGGTATCGATGCCTGCGGCATCGTGAAGGGCTGCAAGAACGTCGAAGCGGCTCGGAAGTTTGCCGACTGGATGGCCAGCAAGCGCTTCGCCGAGTTTATCGTAGCCAATCACATCAACTACGTGCCCACGCGCACTGACGTGCAGACCGATCTGCCGCTTCTCGATCTCAAGAACATCAACCTCGTTGAAACCGACGTGGCTTGGAAAGGCGCCAAACGCGCCGATTTCGTGCAGCGCTGGATCAACGAAGTCATTCGATAACCTTGGCCGAAAGAGGCCCTTCACGGGGCCTCTTTTTTATCGGTTCAAAATGCCTTTGGGGCGGCACTAACGAGAGTTTTTTCAGCCAACGCCTCACGGCGAGCGGACGGACTGCCGACGTTGTCCGAGTTCCCGACGCATTGGCAGTTGAAAATTTTTGGAAAAAATTCCGTTCTGTGGCGCCACAAAACGTACATTTGAAATCTATTTATGCTGTGTAAGACCCTTGAACCCGCTTTTGTCCCGAAACTTTACGATTTGGCAAAATTACCGCAAAGCAGGTGAACTTCTGTGCTCAAAAGTATGTCTCAACGTCCGCGATTGGACTCTACGACACGGTTGGCCGTGACGACTCTCTGGATTTTCTTGGGCATTTTTGTGCTCTTTCCGGCAGTTAAGCTTTTCTCTATTACCTTCTGGGCCGACGGCAGGCCGACTCTTGAAAACTTTGCGCCTGTCATTACCAACTGGTATGACCGCTTGGCGCTTTTCAACAGTTTGACGCTGAGCTGCAGCGTCGCGCTGTCGGGCACCTTTATCGGTTTCGTCTTCGCCTACGCCGTCACCCGCCTTTCGTTGCCTCGTTGGTTCAGGCTGCTTATCTCGGCAATCTCCATGCTGCCGCTCATTTCGCCGCCTTTTACCAGCAGCATCGCTCTGGCGCTCTCTTTGGGGCCCAACGGCATTCTCATCAAACTTCTCGGCCTTGAAAATTTCAACTTTTACGGCTTTTGGGGGACCTTCTTCTCGGAAACGCTCACCTTTTACCCTATCGCCTTTATGACGATGACCACCATTTTAAGCCGCATCGACTGCAATCTGGAGGACGCCGCTTACTCCATGGGCGGATCGCCGTTGCACGTTTTCAGGACGGTGACTCTGCCGCTTGCCGCTCCCGGCATCGCTAACGCTTTCCTTCTGGTCTTCGCCTGCTCCTTGGCGGACTTCGCCACGCCTCTTGTGTTGGCTGGACACAACTTCCCTGTGCTGCCGACTCAGGCTTATTTGCAGATTACGGGCATGTATGACCTCAAGGGCGGTGCGGCTCTCTCCTTTATGCTGCTCGTTCCAGCGCTCCTGGTCTATGCGATCCAGTACTGCTGGCTCAGCAAAAAGAGCTTCATCACCATTTCGGGCAAGGCCGGCGGGCGAAGCAGCGTCAAAGGTCCGGGCTCCACGGCAGTTTTTATGATTCTTGCTCTCATTTCGTTCATCCTGCTTTTCATCGTTTACATTTACACTTTGATCTTCATCGGTTCCATCGTCAAGGTTTTGGGCATCAACAACAGTCTGACGCTGGACAATTACAAATACGTTTTCAATTTCGGCAGGCAGGCCATTAAAGACACACTGATCATTGCCTGCATCAGCACCCCTTTGGGCGGTCTGATGGCCGTACTCACCGGTTATGCCACTGAACGCTTGAAAGTCAAAGGTCATAAAACTCTCGAATTGCTGTCGTTGCTCAACTTTGCCCTTCCGGGCACTGTGGTGGGCATCGCCTACGTCGTGGCTTTCAACAGCAAGCCGCTGATCCTTACGGGCACTCTGTGGATCCTCGTTTCGTCCTACGTGTTCCGCTACTCGTCGGCGGGCATCAGAAACGTCGTCGCGGCATTACAACAGATCGAGCCGTCCATCGAAGAGGCCTCTTCCAGTCTCGGCGCCTCGTCGGCCACTACGTTTCGCAAGATCACGCTGCCGTTGGTCATGCCCGCCGTGCTGGCAGGCATGAAATATCTCTTCATTCACTCCATGACGGCCATCAGCGCCACTATTTTCCTCGTTTCGGTCCGTTGGAGCCTGATCACCACGCGAATTCTCGAATGTATGACTGAACTTCAATTCGCCCAGGCCTGCGCATTCTCCATGGTCCTCATCGCCCTGGTCTTCGTGGCCAGCGGCGTCATGGAACTGTTGGCACGGATTGTGGGACGCACCGGCAGCGCCGGAGGAGGAATTCTTTAAATGTCAATTTCACTCAGCCTCAGCGGCATCAATAAAATTTTTATAAAAGACGGCGCCGAATTTTACGCCGTCAAAGACGTCAACCTCGAAGTCAACACCGGAGAATTCCTGACATTCCTTGGACCGTCGGGCTGCGGAAAAACCACAACGCTGCGCATGGTTGCCGGCTTCGAGATGCCCAGCGCAGGGAAGATCCTGATGGGCGGCAAGGACATCACGGCCATGCCGGCCAATGAGCGCAACATCGGTTTCGTTTTCCAGAATTACGCGCTGTTTCCCCACATGAAAATTTTCGACAACGTGGCTTACGGCCTCAAAGTACGCGGCGTCGATCGACGGGAAATCGCCCTAAAGGTTCGCGAAGGCCTCGCCCTCGTCGGTCTTGAAAAGGCCGAACACCTCTATCCCAATCAGCTGTCGGGAGGCGAACAGCAGCGAGTGGCTCTGGCCCGCGTTCTCGTGCTTCGCCCTGCTCTCCTTCTCATGGACGAACCGCTGTCCAACCTTGACGCCAAGCTGCGCATCCATATGCGTACCGAGATCCGCAGTATCCAGCAGGAACTGTCGTTGACGTGCCTTTATGTCACCCACGATCAGAAAGAAGCGTTGACCATGTCTGACAGGATTATGGTCATGAACCGCGGCCAAATTGAGCAAATCGGCACGCCGATGGACCTCTACGCCGATCCGGCCACGCCTTTCGTGGCCGACTTCATCGGTCAAGCCAACTTGATCGCCGGCGTTCTCAAAACCGCCGACGGTGAATACGGAATCTTCGAGGCTGGAGGCCGCTGTGTCAAAGCACGCCTCGGACGGCAGACGCCGCCGCGCGTTGGCGCCGATGCCTATCTCATCGTCCGTCCCGAGAACTTGATTTTGGGAGGCGGAGACAATGCGCTTCCCGTTACCGTTACTCATTACCTCTTTGAAGGCGACCGACTCGATTATTATGCACGACTGGGCGTACCTGGCTGCGACAAGGATTTGAACCTTTCAGTGCCCTTTCTGCCGGGTAAATCTATTTGCAGTGCCGGAACCGAAACCACGGTATCCTTCCTGCCCGAAGGCGCCGTCATCATTGCCAAACAGTAACGCAGAAGCGGACAAAGAGAGTTTCTCTCTTTGTCCGCTTCTTTTGTAAAACGCGAGCCGTCGCTTCGCCGTTGATCCAGCCACAGCGCAAAACTGTGCTAAAAAACCGCTGGGCATCTGCATGCGCAGGAACAATACGCAATTGTACTACTGAAATGTGAATGCCGTTTCTCGCGCTGCTCATCACTACAAGAATTGCGAAAGCGAGGCGCACGGCGCCTCGCTTTTATCAAAAATCAGTCGTTCTGTTGTTTTCTTTTATGGTGGAGGTGCAGCTTGTGCAAAAGCGGAGAGCGGAAGAGATCGACTTGGATTTTCACCTGATCGATTCTTTGTCCCGGCTCGGGGAACACCAGGAGGGAAGATTTAGTGCGCTCCAACAGCTGGCTGGGATAGACGCTCCGATGGCCGACGATGATAAACGCAGTGACGCACAGAACGGCCGCAAAGGGAACGGTCGCTCCGCCGAAGAGCTCGACGGCCATAATGGTGGACGAGATAGGCGCATTGGCACAGCCGGCAAGTACGCCCACCATGCCCCATGCGGCGTAGACCGCTGTATTGAGTCCGCAGAGGGCGGCAAAGGCCGAACCGGCAGCAGCGCCGATATAAAAGATAGGCGTCACCACGCCGCCACTGCCACCGCAGGCCAACGTCAGCACCGTCACCAGAGTTTTCCAAAGCCAGGCAAAAAAGGGCGCGCTTCGGCCACGAAGGATTTCCGCCATGGCGCCGTCGCTGAGGCCCAGATACTCAGGGCCAACCTGCCAGATCAGCAGGGCGATTAGTGCCGCGCCCAGCAGCGCCTTGCCTACCAGCGGCCATCTCAGGTTGTTGAAGAAATTATCGCAGAAATTCATCAGCTCGACGAAGCACAGCGCCACGAGGCCAAAGAAACAGCCGGCCAGCATTGCCCAGCCAAAATTTGACAGCGTATAGGGAATGGCCGCCGCGTCGATGGGAAAAGAGCCGTACTTCAAGCCGAGCCACAGCGCTGTACGCCAGGCGACGATGCCACTGATGAAGGAAGGAAAGAGCACGTCGTAGAAAATCTTTCCGATGTAAAGCACTTCAAGGGCGAAGACGGCGCCTGCCACAGGCGTGCCGAAAACGGCGGCGAATCCGGCGGAAACGCCGCAGACCACCAGTTTTTTCTTGTCGTAGTCGTTGAACTTCATCCATCGGGCCAATGTGGACGTCAATCCAGCTGCGATCTGCGTTGCCGGTCCCTCTTTGCCCGCAGAACCGCCCGAGGCCACTGTGAAGATGGTGGAAAGCATTTTGACGGGGACCACTTTCAGTTCAATGTCACCCGCGCGTTCATGAACGGCCTCCACTACTTTTTCAGTGCCGTGGCCGCTGGCATCGGGCGCAAGATAGTGCACCGACAGGGCGCTGGCCGTCAAACCGAGCGGCAGCGCCGCGTAAACCCAAAATTTGGAGAGGTTCGACGTCAACCCGATGGAAAACTCCAGCATCTCCACGAAGAGAGTGACTCCTCCGCCGACAATTATGCCTGAAATGATTGCCAGTGCGGTCCACTTCAGCACTGCGAAGATCAGCGCAAATTCTTCCTGCAGCACCGCAAAACTTCTTTTTTCGTTCAACACGCTCCTCCAACCTCCATAAATTCATCGTTCAGCTCTAAGAAAAACGCTCTTGCGCTCTCCCAAACGCACGCCCACATGGCATTTACGGCTCGGTAACGCTGCGCTGAAAAGAATTTCCCCAAAGAATCACAGCTGGTCCGTCAGCAGAGCGCGCCGCAAAATGCAGCAGGCCGCCAGGTCGTCGATACTCCGCGGCGGCACTTGCAGCGACAGTGGAATCAACCTGCGCCATCCTCTTGGCCGGTGGAGCTTCCAATAGAGTTTGCGGGCCTCCAACGTCGTATTGGTTTCTTTCACAAGCTGCACGTCGAAATTTTTGAGTGTCAGCGCCATGAGAAACTCGCGATGTCCCGTGCCGTCGCCACAGTAGACCCTGCGGATCCGGATTCCAAGCGGAACGTTGCCTTCAATCAGCCAGAGGTTGAGATCCGACGGTGATTGATCCGCCTTCTGAGCAAAAAGCTCCAACTGATCAAACGGGACAATGCCCGAGGCACAAAAGATTCCGTTTTCTTCGGTGAGTGCCCAGCCGAATTTCTGTCGTCCCGGATCGATACCGAGATACATTTTACTTATCCCCCGGAACGGTGCTGGCCCAACGCGGGTAGAGCCAGATCAGCCACTGCTCGGGACGCTCAAGAATCCATCGGCTGATGCAGTCGTTGCAGAGTCGTAGGCACAGATCCTCGTCTTCGCCGAAAGGCCTGCCGCTGGGATCGCTCAGCGCCGGCTCGAAAATCACCTTATGAGCGAGACCGTCGTCACACCGCAGAATATGCGTGGGCACCACGGCCGAACCGAATTTCGCCGCCAATTTCGCCACACCGAGCGGTGTACTGGCCGGCTCGCCCAAAAAGGGGACAACACGCCCTTTGTCGCGAGCGTCTTGATCGTGAAGAATGCAGAGGACTTCGCCGTTTCTGAGGCAGCGGATGGCCCCCTTGAGTCCGTGCCCTTTTTGAACGTTGCGCGCACCGCCCAAACTGCGGATGTTCATCAGCAGATCGGTGATCCGCTGGTCTCGCTGGTCGGCGGCGATGACGTTGAGCGGCAGAAAACGCGACACGTAAATGTTGGCCGCTTCCCAGTTATCCAAGTGTCCCAAAAGCAGGATAACCCCGCGGCCTCGCTTAAAAGCCCGTTGCACGTTCTCCTTGCCCTCGACGGAAACATAGCGCTCGATGTGCTTGGCCGTCACTGGCAGGCGCAACGTTTCCGCCACGGCTCTGCCGATGTTTCTGTAGGACTCGCGCACAATATGCCTCGCAGGAGTTACGCCGATTTTCAAAGCGCGGACGCAACGGCGTTCCGCCTTGTCGACCTTCTCTTTTGAGAGCAGCCACATGAGCCCACCCAGGTGGGCACCGAGACGCACTGCCGCTCCATGGGGAAGATGGCAGAAAAGCCACTTCAAAAAACAGATGAGGTACCAATAGAAGTTCTGCATTGATCTTACAATTCTCCGTAATTTTGAGTGGAATGCTTTCGTCTTTCCAAAGAAAGACAGCTTGCGGAAAGAAGAAGTCTATTCCCTTTTCTTTGCCTGGTTGGCCACAGCTTCGGCAGCCGCCTTGACGGCTTTTTCGTCGCCGAGATAGCGCCGCGAAATGGGCTTCAGGTTTTCGTCAAGCTCATAGACTAGCGGTACGCCCGTGGGAATGTTGACCGATACGATGTCGTCGTCGCTGATGGCGTCGAGACATTTGACGAGCGCTCTCAGGCTGTTGCCGTGAGCCGTGACGATGACGTTTTTCCCCTTCTTGATTTCGGGGCAGACCACGTCGTTCCAATAGGGCAGGACGCGCTTTACCGTATCCTTCAAACATTCCGTCAGAGGAATTTCCGACGCCGTCAAGCCGGCGTAGCGCCGATCGTTGCGTGGAGATCGAGGATCGTCCTCGGACAGTGGGGGCGGCGGGACATCGTAGCTGCGGCGCCAGATTTTCACTTTGGCTTCGCCGACGCGTTCAGCCATCTCGGCCTTGTTAAATCCCTGCAGTGCGCCGTAATGGCGCTCGTTAAGCCGCCAGTCCTTGACGACGGGAATCCACATCTCGTCGAGCTCTTCCAGCACAAGCCACAATGTCTTGATGGCGCGCTTCAGGCAGGACGTATAGCCGAGGTCAAAGGCAAAGCCTTCGGCTTTAAGCAGCTCTCCCGCCTGACGGGCTTCCTGAATGCCCTTTTCGGACAGGGGCACATCGGTCCAGCCGGTAAAACGGTTTTCCCTGTTCCATTGACTTTCGCCATGACGCAAAAAAACGACTTTATACGACATTGCAGGCTCCTCCACCAAATAAATTCTTAAGATAATGTTTCTATTTTAGCCTAACTGCGCGTCCCCGTCGAGTTCTATTTCGTGCGCAGCACAATTCTAAGCGTCAGGCGAACAAAGAGTTTGAGTTTTTTATAATCGTCGTCGACATAGCAACCCTGCAGTTCTTCTTTTTCCATGGGAGTTTTTCCGTTTCAACAGTCTTGTTGTCCCTGAGCTATGAAAAAAGCCCGTCTCGCGACGGGCTGAAAAACATACGTTTTTATTTGGAGTAGAACTCGACGACGACCTGTTCGTCGGCCACGTTGGGGATATCGGCGCGCTCAGGATAGCGAACTACGGTGCCTTTGCCGTTTTCAAGGGTCAGCCATGCAGGCTTGGACACTGATGCGGCAGCTTCGAGGTTTTCCTTGAGCACTTTCATCTCGGCACTGGCTTCGCGGATGGAGACGATATCGCCGGGTTTGAGAAGCACGCCGGGCATATCGACTTTGCGGTCATTGACGCGGAAGTGTCCGTGACGCACAAGCTGACGAGCCTGGGGACGAGTGACGCAGTACCCCATGCGGTACACCACGTTGTCGAGGCGGCTCTCGAGAAGAACCAGCATGTTGGTGCCAGTAACGCCATCCATTTTCTTTGCGGTGACGTAAATGGCGCGAAGCTGTTTCTCGCTGACGCCGTAAGCCAAACGGATCTTCTGCTTTTCTTGAAGCTGAAGTCCGTAAATGGACTGCTTTGCGCGGCGGCGAGGCGCTCCTCCGGGAGGTGTGGACTTTCTGCTAAGCAATTTGTCGTACTTAGCGTTGCCGAAGACGTTGGCGCCCAGACGGCGGACGATCTTCCCCTTGGGAGACACTTTTCTGTTGACATTCTTGGACATTGATCTTGTAACTCCTTCGCTCAAAAGAAATTGGACGGTTATTTCTTTTCCAGCAGCTTGATTAAATTACTTCAAAAATCCACTTTTGTCAAGGACTTTTTGCTTTTTTTGCAGGGCTGCTGGAACTGTCGGCTTACTTGACGTCTTTGCCGTTCTTATAGGCGAAGGGAATGCTCAAACTTGGCGGGTTCCCCAAAGATGCGACGGTGAAAGAAAAAATCTTCGACTGTCCTTCAATGGGTTTGTCTTCCAAGTCGAGCACGTCGATTCTGGCTGTATGGGTGCCGCTTCCGATGGCAACGGTTTGGTCGCGGTCATCGGCATAGTAAACTTTTCCTTCGCCGCCGTCAATGCTCACCATGACGGCTTCCATGCCTTCGAAGTTTTGGCCTTCAATCGCATGGGAGGTGTTGTCCACGATGAAATCATATGCCTTCCCGCGGTCGTAGCAGAAGAAACCGAGCGCCGTAAGGACGGCAATAATGGCTAAGTTGACGATAATTCTTCTGAGGTTCACTTTTTACTCCCCCCCTCTGCGCCGTCTCCACGGAACTGGGCGCGCGCCATCTCTCGATCGACGTGGCGTCTCCACGCATGAAGCACCAGGGCGAGAGAGATGATGCCGTAAGATACAAACACGCGGAAGAATTCGCCGATCTGCGCATCGCCCGTCAGATACTTTCCGGCCATGGGCGAAACGACAAACATCAAGTGGAACAGAACGACGCCGACAAACACGTTCAGAATGGACGCGCGGGTGACGCTGGCGCCGCCCACCAGCAGCGAAGCAATGGCGAAAACGCCTGCCTGTTCGTGGCTGTTATAGGTGTTCATGGTGCCCACGTTCTGCAGGAAGATGATCTGTCCGTAGCAGGCCAGCACGGTGGAAATCACGATGGCAATGACGCGCGTGCGAAGCACGGGAATTCCCGCCGAATCGGCAACGGCCATGTCTTGTCCCGTGGCGCGCATGTCCTGGCCAAGCTTGGTCTTGCGGAACCACAGAATGAAGAGACAAAAGACACCGATGACCAAGAAGGTGGCCACGGGAACGTCGACGCCGAGAATATTGCAGGAGATCAGGTCGTCGAGGCAGCGGCGCACGTTATCGAGGTTAATGGTGTTTCTGATGCCGTAGCCGCGGGAAAGGACCAGTTTCGTGTTGGACACGGCGACGATGCTACCGAAACCATAGAGCACGGCGAGCTGGTAGACTCCGTTCATGAAGAATCCCAAAATATAGGATGTCACCATTTCGCGGCCGCGGGCTTTATTGAGCACGACGCCACAAATCCATCCGAAGAGAATGGCGAGAGGCGTGGCCAGCAGCGCGGCGAGCACCATGCCGTTAAGCCCCACGATGTTCCAGTCGCTCACGAAAATCAGGCCGATCTGTCCGGCCATGGCGCCGAGCACCATTCCGAAGTTCAGCCCCATGCCGGCCATGATGGGCACCAGCAGTGAGAGGACGAGGAAGGAGTTTCTCGAGAGCCTGATCAGCATTTCCTGGATCAGATAGGTCATCGAGAAGCGCGAAATGGGAATGGCAATGGCACTGATAACCAGGAAAACGATGGGTACCGCGTTCCTGATCAGGAACATTTTCAGCTTGTTTGAATTGTTATTCATCAGGATCTCACCTTCGTCACACGAGTCAATGCGTACAGGATCATGCCGTTGGAAACGATGATACGAATGACCTCGGACATATCGGTCTGAATCATGCTGTTGATGACCGACGGCGTCATCGTCAGGATGCCCTGGAACAGGATTGTGCCGACGACAACGTTAACGATATTGGCTTTCTTCACGGATGCGCCGCCGATCAGAATGGCTGCAACGGCGGGGAACGCCATGTAGAAGGGGCCCATGTAGAGCTGGATGAAGCCGAAGCTCTGCTCGTACATGATGATGCCGATGGCGCCAAGCCAGGTGGAGAGAATGACGGACAGCGTGCGCATCTTGTCGATGTTCACGCCGCTGGCACGTGCGTAATCGGGGTTGGATCCGACGATGGTCATGGCAGTGCCCGTGCGTGTTTTCATGAAAATGGACATGAGCAGACACAGGAGGGCGAAGAACAGGAACATTCCCGTGGGGAAGGCGAAAAACTCGTTGATGCGGAAGGCGCCGATGTTGCCGATGGCGTGCTGCCAGAACGCCTCAACGGAGATAGTAGTGCGAAGCCCCTTGCCCGCGTAGCCCCAGACCATGTTGGGGCTCTGGTAAGGCAGAATGAGCCACATGATGCACATGAAAGCCACTGAGGAAAAACCCACATAGGTGGCGATCATCATTTCGCTGCCCTTGACCTTGTTGAGCAGTAGGCCGTAGCCCCAACCGAGAACGATGGCGATGGGCGTGGCGACTGCCATGGCCGTCAAGACGCCGCTAAGTCCCGTAGCGTTGAGTTCCACGCTGGTGACGGCGCCCAGCAGGCCTGCGATAATGCCCAAGGGAAGGCCGAAGTTAAGCCCGCAGCCCGACTGCACCATGGGCACCATGGCCAGCACCATGACGCCGTTCATGCCGAAGCGCACCAGAGTATCGTTGATGGACGCGTCAAGGCGGACGCCCACAAAGGGTGCAAGGATGAAAAGCGAAAGCAGGAACAAAGCGATAAGGATTCGCGGCCAGCCGACATCCTCAATAAAGTTTTTGATGTTTTTCATTATTTCGCTTCCTCCTCACTGGTTCCGAGCATCAGATAGCCGAACTCTTCCGACGGAGCCGACGCGGGCTTGATACCGATGACCGACCCCTTGTCGATAATGGCGATGCGGTCGCAGATCGAGCGAAGCTCTTCCAGCTCCGACGAAATCATGACGATCGTCATGCCAAGCTCGCGGTTATAGCGCTTCAAGGTGTCGAGAACGACTTTCTTGGCGCCCACGTCGATACCGCGCGTAGGCTCGGAGACGAAAAGAAGATGCGGGTGGGTCTCAAAGGCTTTGGCGAGACAGATCTTCTGCTGGTTTCCGCCGGAAAGCTCGCGAACCTTTTGCTTGGCGCTGACGCACTTGATTTCCAGTTCGCGGATGTAACGATCGGCGCAGGCGATAATGGCCTTTTCGTCGCGAATTTTTACAAGACCGCCCAAAATGGGCTTGAGATAGGTTTTCTGATTTTGAAGCGACGTGAAGACGATATTCCACGCGATGGACTCGTCAAGCAGCAGACCGACGCCGCGGCGGTCTTCCGACACCGATGAAATCCCCATGGCAAGCGGAGCGCTTGGATTGTTCAGCTCGACGTCCTGCCCCTTGAACTCCACCTTGCCGCCTGCAGCGTAAAGTCCCATGACACCGTTGGAAATTCCCAGTTTGCCCTGCCCGGCCAGGCCGCCGATGCCAAAAATCTCGCCTTCGTTGACGCTGAGATTGACGTCGCGCACAGTTTCGCCGGGCATGTCCACCCACAGATGGCTGATCTTCAAAATCTCAGAACCTGTCTTGCGCGGCTCGACATTATCGCTGGTGCCGCTTACGGCACGGCCCACCATGCTGCTGGCGATTTCGCGCACTGTAGTTTCGGCGGGTGTCGTTCGAAGCACCACTTCACCGTCGCGGAGGACGACGATGTCGCTGCACACTTCCATGACTTCGCGCAGACGGTGAGAAATGAAAATAATGGCAATTCCCTGCTTGGCAAGGCGGCGCATGGAATCAAGAAGGATCTCGGCTTCGTTTTCCGTCAGAACTGCCGTGGGCTCGTCGAATACCAGCAACTGCGTGTTGGTCTTGGCGATCTCGCGGGCAATTTCAGTGAACTGCTTGTGTCCCACGGGCAGCTCCGAAATGAGCGTGGTGCCGTCCAATGAGAAGTTGAGCTTCTTGATGGCGTTTTCCGAACGTGCCTGCATGTCGGGGCGATCCAAAGTCTTCAGGCGGTCGCCAAAAGCTTCCACCAAAGGATCGTAAACCAGAGACTCGCGGTTCAGCACGATGTTCTCGGTTACGGAGAAACCTGGAATAAGCGAGAACTCCTGGTGCACCATGCCCACGCCGGCTTCAAGAGCGTCGTTGGGCGTATGAAAGTGAGCTTCTTTCCCGTTGATGAAGAACTTGCCTTCGTAACCGCCGGTCTCGGCGATGACTTCCATGCCGAACAAAATGTTCATCAGCGTGGATTTGCCGGCCCCGTTCTCCCCTACCAAACCAAGGATATGGCCTTTTTCCAGTGTAAATGAGATGTCTTTCAGAACTCGGTTTCCGAAGTAGGCCTTGCCCACTTGTTCAACGCGAAGCAAAGGTTCCCCTCCCATGGAGATACCTCCTTTAAAAGTTAACCGCCGCTTCAAACGGTTTCCCGGAATTTATGGCATTTTCCATCGGCAGAAAGCCCGACGGAATATGTTTC
Source organism: uncultured Synergistaceae bacterium (assembly GCA_964622575.1). Lineage (GTDB taxonomy): Bacteria > Synergistota > Synergistia > Synergistales > Dethiosulfovibrionaceae > Pyramidobacter. The sequence goes on from CAZUQW010000001.1 coordinate 257,547, forward strand.
AAGTTGACACTGCGCGACAATGCCGTAAATCGGGCTGAGCGCGCCCGAAAGTTTTCCGCGCAGCGGGTTGCAAAAAAGAGCGGGAGGAGGTTTGAATACTCCCCCCGCTCCTCATTACACGTGCTTAAAGCTTGAGGCTTGATTCCTTATTTCATGGTGAGGTACTTTTCAGGGACAGCCTCGTCAGTCATGTGCAGATAGCCCTTGCCGAAGATGTAGGTATCCTGATAGACCAGGATGTTGTTTTTCAGCTCGAGGCCGGTGTTGGCGTCAACGTAAACCGTGCCGTTCCAAGTGGCGCCGGGAGTGGCATCGTTATAGCAGGCAAGAAGGTCGTTGCGCTTGAAGAAGCGGCGGAAATTCTTGGGGGTGACGTCCTTTTCGATGAGAGCCTTGGCGTACTCGCCAAGAGCCAGCGTGTTGGTGAAGCCGTAGGAGTATGCCCAGGTGCCCATGCGTCCGGTACCACCGGCCTTGACCACTGCGTCTTCAACGCGCTTCAGGATCGCGGGGAAATTACCGGCAACGTCGGAAAGCTCAACGCCCAGAGCGCCGGGATAGCCCATCAGAGGTGAAGGAAGGTCGGCTTCGATGAAGTAGCCCTTGCCCTCGGCGATTCTCTTCAACAGCGGTTCGGTTTCGGCGTCGTTGGTGCAGAAGAAAGCCGTCTTTTCACCGTATTTTTCGACCCACTGAGGAACTTTTTCGAGGATGAACTGCTGCGCGCCGGCAACGCCTACGTCGCTGGTGGGATCGGGAGCGCTCTCGAAGTGATACTTCATGCCGAGATCGTTGCAGGTGGCCTCCATGATCTTGGCGCGGCGGGACATCAGCTCATAGCTCATGTGGCGGGGGAAGGAGATGTGAACGAAATCGGTGCAGCCAAGCTTGTGGGCGGCGAGGATGATCAGATAGCCGCGGGCAATGCTGTCGGAGTGAATGACGAGGTCGGCGTTAGGAGCGATGACGCCGGGGTCCTCATGATTCTCGCCAGCAAACAGAAGAATGTCGGGGCGTTTTTCGCGAATGCGGCGGAAAGCTTCGGTCGTGCCGGGGATAGCCTGGTTGACGATGACGGCCTTCATCAGGGGATCGTCACCCATGGCAGCGATCTGCGAAATCGTCGTCTCCTGCTCGGTCATGAAGTTGTCGGGGTAGGTGATGTGTTTGATCATGCCGCCGTCGGTCACGTCGCCGTAGCGTTTGATCAGCTGTTCGGCACCGCGAAGATCATCCTCGGACTGAGAAACCGTTCCGGTGCAGACTCCGATGTGGAACTTTGCGGGATCTGCAGCCATCGCCGACACTGCGCTGACAACTAATGCTGCGGTGAGCAACCCTACAAGTGCTTTTTTCATTAAAACTCCCTCCATTACTCAAATTTGGCAAGCAAAAAATCTTAATTTCTTTTGCGCACCGATAACAGATTACACTAACTCAATATTTGCGTCAAGAATATTATTGACGCAAAAAAATGAAAACGAAATATTTAATTTAATCAATTATTCATATGGCACTTTTCCCAAAAATTTGGACATGAATCCTCAAAAAGCCCAGAACAACTGGAACTGATAAAAAGATACTCGATGCTAATATATTTCTAAATACAATGTTGTTTTGCAAAAACAACTAAAAACAAATAAAAACAACGACAGAAGAGGATCACTTCCAACGGTCGTCAACAGAAAGGTGCAAAGAATGATCACAGACGGCATGAAAATGATGGGCCTGCGAGGTAGAGGCTTGTTCAACTAGGAAAATAAAAACGGCGGACAGCGCAGTTCTCAATGATGGAAAGTTCAGCTGCCGTCACCTTGTTGCCGCGCATAAAGTGTCACTGCAAAAACACAACCAGTTTGGCGCCACGGAAACGGCACAACGAGAGCGCAAATTGCCGCTGCTCCCCGATCACACCAAAACGCTGCATCCACCGCAGATTTATGGCTTTACCCGTGAAACGCAGGCCATCAAAGAAAACGAAAAACGCGTGCACAAAGAGCGGAAGGGAGTTACAGCACTCCCCCTTCCGCTCTCATGACGGCTGTTTGAAGCGCGAAGTCAATGGTTTATTTCATGCTGAGGTACTTTTCGGGGACGACTTCGTCAGTCATGTGCAGATAGCCCTTGCCGAAAATATACGTATCCTGATACACAAGAATGTAGTTTTTGTACTCAAGGCCGGTGTTGGCGTCCTTGTAGGGAGTTCCGTTCCATTTCGAGCCGGGCGTCAGCGCGTTGTACGTCGCGATCAGGTCATCTTTCTTGAAACGACGACGGAAATTCATCGGCGTCACGCCGTTTTCGACGCAGGCTTTGGCGTACTCGGTAAGCGTCTGGCATGTGCTGAACGCATAGGAATAGGTCCACGTCCCCATGCGCCCCGCGCCGCCCTTGGCGAGGACAGCATCTTCGACCTTCTTCAAAATCGCGGGGAAATCGCCCGCCACGTCGGCAAGGTCAACGCCCAGCGCTCCTGGATAACCCAGCAGAGGCGAGGGAACGTCGGCTTCGATGAAGTAGCCTTTGCCCTCTTCGGCAATTCTCCTGAGCAAGGGTTCCGTTTCGGCGTCATTGGTGCAGAAGAACGCCGTCTTTTCGCCATACTTCTCGATCCACTGAGGAACTTTCTCGAGGATGAACTGTTGCGCGCCGGCAATGCCTACGTCGCTTGTCGGGTCGGGGGCGCTCTCGTAGTGATACCCCATGCCGAGATCTTTGCACGTCTGTTCCATGATGCGCGCACGGCGGGACATCAACTCGTAGCTCATGTGGCGGGGGAAGGAGATGTGGACGAAATCGCTGCAGCCAAGCTTGTGGGCGGCAAGAATGTTCAGATAACCGCGCGCGATGCTGTCGGAATGGACGACGAGATCGGCAACCGGCGTAATGACGCCGGGGTCTTCGTGGTTTTCGCCCGCGAACAGCAGAATATCGGGACGCTTTTCGCGAATGCGGCGGAAAGCCTCCGTCGAGCCGGGAACGGCCGTTTTGACGACGACAGCCTTCATCAAGGGATCGTCGGCGAACGCGGTGATCTGGGAAATGGTCGTCTCCTGCTCGGTCATGAAGTTGTCGGGGTAGGTTACGTGCTTGATCATGCCACCCGAAGCCACGTCACCATACTTTTTGATCAGCATCTCGGCAGCGCGGAAATCGTCTTCCGCCTGCGAGACCGTTGACGTGCACACTCCGATATGGAACGCCGCGGGATCAGCAGCCATGGCCGACGCAGCGCCGACAAACAAAGCCGCAGTGAGCAACCCTGCAAGTGCTTTTTTCATTGCGAACTCCCTCCGTCACTCAAATTTGACAAGCAAATCATCTGAATTTCGTTTGCGCGTCCATAACAGATTACACTAACTCAATATTTGCGTCAATAATATTATTGAATTTGTCCTAAGAATATTATTTACACAAAATATGGAATTGACAAAAAATAACAGAAAATGGCACAGCTTGCCATGACAGAAAGTCAGTCCGCGTGCACGGACATCATGTCTCACAGCAAAAAAACAATTGCCTTCGCGCAATGGTCTTTCCACGTAAAGCGAGTGTTTTTTGAGCCGATTTTATAACAGAAAAAGAGCATCTGGGATCCTGTCGTTGCCGGTCTTAGATGCTCTTCTATATTGTTCGCTTCGCGCAAAGAAATGTGGGCGGCTCTTTCGTTTTTCCGTTTTTCCACGGATATTCCGTTCTTCTCGATTTGACTTTTTGACTGAAAATGCTCAAAAGAGGAAAAAGGACACAGAGTTATCGTTTTCGGATCGCCTCTTGAGGTGTTGGCTAGAACCACCAATGGCTTTGAGGTATCATTCTGCCAAGAATTTTTTCTGCCTCGGCTCTGTAGGCGGGCAAGGTGAAGTTTCCGCCTTGGGTCATGAGAAATCGCTCGAAGAAGACGCCGCGCTTACGGTATTCTTCCCAATCCTTCACTGTAAAATCTAAATAGCTGCGGGGCTTCTCCGAAAGTTCATCACGATTAAACAAGAGTCCTGAAACCAGTGTCGGCATGTCAACGCCTTCGTCCATGCGGAGATAATCGGGGCTGTCCTCACTATAAAGCCACCACATATCATATTTAAGTAATTGACAAATCAGTTTTTTTTGAGAAGTCTTCAAGACAGAAGTCTTCCTTGTACTCCTGAAGAAGCTTTTCAACGTGGTTGTCCAACTTTTGGGCACCTCTTTCGTTTCCGGCACTAGCAGTACGAACGTGTAGTGTGGCGCAATTTGAATTTATTCTGCCTGAAAAAACTGGTCACCGTTTGGCCTTCCATCGAGATGATTGCCGGCAATTTCAATGCCGGCAGTCACCTTGCGTTTTATCGTTTGCTTCGTGATCATCATTTTTTATTTCAAATGAAAATTGTCATGAACGTAAGCCGTGCTGCAAGGACGCAATCTGGCTCCGCTCCCCGAGCACAATAAAAGGCTGCGTCCGCCGCAGATCTACGGGCGCCCGCCCCCTAAAACGTTGGACTCCCAAAAAGCCAAAAGCTGCAGGTACAACCAGAACCGCCGGCCGTGCCGTCGGTTTTCGGGTTACAAAAAACGGGTTCCGTCTTTCGACAGAACCCGAAAACTCACGTCTAGTTTAGTTCACGTCGTCCTTCAGGCCTTTACCGGCACGGAAGACGGGAACTTTCTTGGCGGGAATTTCAATGGTCTTTGCGGGATCCTGAGGGTTGCGACCCACGCGGGCAGCGCGCTCACGGACTTCAAAGGTTCCGAAGCCCACAAGCTGCACTTTTTCGCCCTTGGAAAGAGCTTTTTCGATGGCCGCGAAGGTGGCGGTGATCGCCTCGGCTGCGGCTTTCTTGCTCATGTTTGCGTTGGTTGCGACTTCGTTGATCAGATCGTTCTTAGTCACTTGAAGAAACCTCCCTGAAATGTCGTGTAAATCCTTGATAGAGAACGTCTCTACCGAGATGACATATTCTAAACACAAAAGGGCGCGCTGGTCAAGCTTTTTCGTTCTTTTCGTGGCTTGAACGCCAATACAGCCTCAAGGGCACACCGTCGTAGTCCCCCGCCTCTCTGATTTTTCTTGCAAGGTGATTTTCAAAGCTTTTGGTGACGATGGAGGTGTCGTTGACGAAGAAGATAAAGGTCGGCGGCACGTTGGCGCTCTGCGTGCAGTAATAAATGCGCAATCTCCGTCCCAGACGATCGGTCGGCAGGTGGGCAAAAGCCAGCATATCGCGAATAATTTGGTTCAGCACCGTCGTGCTGAATCGTGAGCTGCGACGCTTATTCACCTGGCTGACCAGATCCAGCAATTTATGGAGGCGCCTGCCCGAAACGGCTGAGGTGAACAGCACTGGCGCATGGGTAACGAAGCGGAATCGGTCGCGCAAACGCTCGCGGATCTTGTCGCCCGTCTCGGGACGGGCAGGCAGCAGATCCCACTTGTTGACGGCGATGACCACGCCTTTTCCGCGCGTCAGAATCTCGTCCACAAGGCGCTGATCCAGTTCGGTCGCCAGCTCCGTGGCATCCATGACGAATATGGCGACGTCACATTGGTCGATGCTGTCCATGGTGCGCACGTTCGAGTAAAATTCGATGTCGTCTTTAATTCGGCTCTTGCGTCGCAATCCTGCGGTGTCGACGATTCTGAAGCGCTCGCCTTTGTAATCGATGTAGGAATCGATGGAATCCCGCGTGGTGCCGGCCACGTCGCTGACCAGCGAGCGCTCGCTGCCCAGAAGGGCGTTGAGGATGCTCGACTTGCCGACGTTGGGGCGCCCCACGATAGCCACGTTGACCACCGATGAACCGTCGGAAGGTCCTTCTTCGGCGCTGGGCAGAAGTGCAGCCACCTGGTCGAGCAGGTCATCGATACCGCGGTCGTGGGCGGCGCTGACGCCTACGACTTTGTCGAATCCCAGCTGGTAGGCATCCAGAACTTCGTGCTCGTGGCTGTAATCGTCGATTTTATTGACGGCCAGCACCACTTTTGCCGACCGGCTCCGCAGCACTTGGGCGACGTCGCTGTCCATCCAGGTGACGCCCTGAGAGCCGTCGATCATGAAGATCACGACGTCGCTCTCATCAATGGCCTGAATGATCTGTCCCTTCATGCCTTCCATGATGGGGTCTTTGTCTTTCAGCAGCAATCCACCTGTATCGACAATATAAAAGCTTTTCTCTTTCCATTGGACATGCCCGTAAAGGCGGTCACGGGTGACTCCGGGCACGTCGTCGACGATGGCGCGTCGGGAGCCGAGAATTCTGTTGAACAATGAGGACTTTCCTACGTTGGGGCGTCCTATGATTGACACGATGGCCATTTCTTAACTCCTTATAAACTTAAATCTTCAATCGGTCCAGACCTGAATTTGCGGGTAGCCGCTGCGCGATGCGCCGATGGTGAACCAATCCTTCAGCGCGCGGCGCAGGGGCGCTATTTTCGCTGCCAAAACCGTCAATCTCCGGCCGGAGGTATCGGGTTGCATGACAAAAAAGCCGTTCTCTTCCAGGCACGAGAGAAACTCCTCTCTGCGGGCAAACTCCTGAGGAAGCTGGATCTCGGCCAGCGAAGAGAAGGGTGGAAATCCCAAAGACTGCCGCTCTGTCAGCTCGCGCTTCCAGAAGGAGCCCCAGCCTGTCCGAAGTGACACAAGACAGCTTTGACCGGCACGGCGCGTCTGAAACATGACCTGCCTCCGGCGAGGGTCCCCGCGGCAGCAGGACTCGAGCAACATAGAAAAGGTGTTGAACCGCGCGTCGTAGTGGGGTTGCCGAGCCTCGGCGTCAGAGTCCAGCCAGCACAACAGTGCAGGGTCAAGACGATCCAGCAGAGAAAGCGCGCGGCGAGAGCCGAGCAGCAGTCCGCCGTCACGCCTCAGACGGCTCAGACGCTCGCGGCCTTCCGTCAGGGTTTTTGGGTTTTCGGCGTGCCACAACTCCACCGGCAGGGAGCCCAGCAGGTTTTTGGCAAAGCCGTAAAGTTTTTCAAGGCCGGGGAGCACCCCTTGAAGAAGCGCTCCGCCGCAGGACGGGCACCTCTGCTGTAACGGAGCGGTCTTTCCGCAGGACGGGCAGCGCGTATGCCCCCCTTCGTAGACCAGCGGCGAGCCGCAGCGGTCGCAGGCAATGAGTTGGCCGCAGTCGGCACACCGAAGTTCGCCGGCGACGCCGCGACGGTCCAGCAGCCAAAAGACGATTTTTCCGGCTGTGATGTGCGAAAGCGTTTCCGTCACCAGCAGATCGGAAAGGGGCAGCGGGCACTGTACGCCCTTGAAAGGGATTTTTGCGGCGCCATTAAGGTCGAGAACTCTCAATGACTTTCGGCTGATGCGGGGCGCTTCGTCTTCCCGCGGCGAAAAGTTCAGATAAACTTTCGATGAAGGCATGCGCCCGCCTAAAATGAGATGCGCGCCTAAACCGCGCGCCCGCGCCGCGGCAAAACTTCTCCGCGAAAAAAAAGGCGCGGTCTTCGTGCGCCACGCCGGATTGCTCTCGCCGTCGATGATAACCAAACCGAGCTCGGCAAAGGGGACGGCGCAAGCGCCCGGTCCGCCGATTACCACGGCGTTTTTGCAGCCAAGCACGGCCTTCCACGCCTTAAGGGCGGTTTTACCGCCTGTGTTGGGCCAGAAAAAGAGCCGATCCTTGGGGATAAGCCCCACCAAACTTTTATGAAAAGATTTGGCTTGATCGCTTTCGGGAAAGATGCACAGCGCACCGCACTGGCTGGACATTAGGCGCTGGCGGTAAAGTTGTTTCCGCTCGCCGTCGCTGTACCGATACAGAAATTCCACTGGCTCTTCGTGAGTTCCGAGCGTCTCGCGAAAGGGCGGCAAAGCGCCGTCGGTCCAGAAAGTCGAAGGTAGCAAGGCTTTCAGCACTGCACCTTGTGATGCCAAAAAAGCTCGCGCGATGATGGCTGACGCGTCTAGATAGGCGCTGCCCACCACGGGAAAATCATCGATGGTCTCGGCAACGTCTCTGATGGACGACTCGGGGCAGAGGCCCTGAGCTGTGGCACCCAGGCAGATTCCGCGCCGCACCGCTCTACCGATGGGAACAGCGACTCGAGCGCCCACGGGAATTTCGCGGTCTGAACGATAGGTTAAACCGTGCCACCACGGACCGGGCACCGAAACCTGATAGAGCGGCATCAGAACCGCCTTCTATTTCGCATCATTTCTCCGCTTCGGCGGAAGGTGCACCGGCAGAATCGTCTTCCTTTTTCGTGCCGAGTGAGGCATCTTCCGATTCGATTTCCTTCTCGATGGCATCGGGAATCGTTTCATTCTGAAGTTGCACGGTGACGTTGCCCTCTTCGAGGTCAGTCAGAGCCAGAGAGACGGCCTTGAGCGTGGGATGCTTGGCCTGAATGGGATTGGTCCCGTGCTCTTCGCTGATCTGCCGCGCTCGTTCCGAGATGATGGTGGTCAGCAGGTACTTGTTGTTCACCTTAACGTTGTCCATGATTCGTTCGATATTGTGAAACTCCATGGTTATCTCTCCTTACCTGTGCGGTACTGTCTAACGATGCCGGCAAGCTGCCCTGCGGCAGTGTCAAGGTCGTCATTGACGACGGTAAAATCGTATTTTGTGCTTTCTTCCATCTCCCGGCGGGCGTTGCACAGGCGCAAAGCAATGTCCTGTTCTGACTCGGTGCTGCGCCCGCGAAGGCGTTCTTCCAACACTTTCATGGAGGGTGGTGCCACGAAGATGGTCACGGCATCGGGCATTTTGTTTTTCACCTGCAATGCGCCCTGAACGTCGATCTCCAGAAGTATGTCGTGCCCGTCGTCCAGCGCTTTTTGGACATCGGACACCAGAGTACCGTAAAAATGTCCGTGCACGCCGGCCCACTCCAAAAACTCGCCGGCTTCGCGGCGGCGCAAGAACTGCTCTTCAGTGATGAAGTGGTAATCCACGCCGTCGATTTCGCCCGCGCGCGGCGAGCGTGTTGTGCAGGATACGGAAAAGCTGAGGCCGTCGATCATTTTGAACAGCCTGTCGCGAAGGGTGCCTTTCCCGGCTCCGCTGGGGCCGGAAAGGATAAACAGAACGCCTCTACGCTTCGTCTTCATCTTCGCTGTCGCCCTCGGAAATTCGGTTGACGATGGTTTCGGGCTGAATGGCCGACAGCAGTACGTGATTGCTGTCGGTGATGATGATGGCTCGGGTTTTGCGCCCTTTCGTGGCGTCGATGAGACGACCAACGGCGCGGGCGTCCTCTTTCAGGCGTTTGACCGGCGATGAGGCCGGCTGAATGATGGCTACGATGCGCTCGGCAACGATCATGTTGCCGAAGCCGATGTGTACCAGTGTCTGCGGCATGGTCTGCTCCATTCTTTCACTCCCGCGCCCTGTTACCTGCGCGCTTGGGAGAATTTACGGCGTTTATGAAAATTTTATCTGAACTTCATCGTTCGAGGAGGTTCAAGAAGGTCTCGAACCCCTGACCGGTCAGCGCGCTGATGGCACAGACGGGCAGGCCTTCGAAGCTGAAGCGTTTCAGAAAACGCTCCGTCAACTGGGCGTCGGCACGGTCGATCTTGTTGAGCACCACCGTTCTCGGCAGAGCTTCTGCACCGATGTCCCGAAGAGTTTCCTGGATGACGTCATAGGTTGAAAGCAGCTGGGGATCGTTGACGTCAAGCACGACAAGGAGCCTGTCGGCCTGGCAGGCTTCTTCAAGGGTGGCGCGAAAGGCGGCGATGAGCTCCGGCGGCAGACAACGGATAAATCCCACGGTGTCGGCCACGAGGAGCGATCGTCCGCCGGGAGTTCTGACAGCGCGCACGGTGGTGTCCAAAGTGGCGAAAAGTTGGTCGGCGGCATAAAGCTTTTGATCGCCGCACAACCGCTTCAGCAGCGTCGTCTTGCCGCTGTTGGTATACCCCACAAGTGCAACCGTGGGGATGCCGCTGCGCTTTCTCTGCTTCCGCTGGCCTTGGCGGGTCCTTTTGACCTTTTCCAGCTTGCGCGTCGTTTCGACGATGATCTTCTGAAGTTTTCTGCGGTGCCGCTCGAACTCCGTTTCGCCCGGGCCGCGCGTTCCGATGCCGGCGCCGGCGTTGGACATCTGCTTTCCCAGCCCTCGAAGGTGAGGCAGCTCGTACTTGCAGCGGGCAAGTTCGGTCTGGAGCTTCGCTTCTGCGGTAACGGCGCGGCGCTCGAAGATCTTCATGATGGTCAACGGACGGTCCCAAACTTCGCAGCTCGTGGCCGCTCTGAGATTGCTGAGCTGGATGGGCGTCAACATGTTGTTGCACACAAGAAGGTCACAGTTCGAAGCGTGCGCCAAAACTTTGAGATTCTCGGCTTTGCCTCGGCCCACCAGAAAGGCGGGATCGGGGCAATCGCGTTTCTGCGTTGAAACCTCCGCGGTCTCCACGTTCAAATTGGCCAGCAGCAGACGCAGCTCTTCCAAGAGCAGCGAAAAGTCCTCCTGTCCCGGCAGCTCCAACCCCGTGACCAGAGCGCGCCGCCGCTCCTTCAATGGGTCCTTGAAGTCGGGCGGCAACGAGGTTAGCCAATGCTCTCGTTCTCCAAACGTTTCAGTTCGTTCTCCAATGCCAGGCGTATTCTCTCACGCTCCTCTTTCGACGTGCCGCGCTTCTCTTTGGGCAGGGGGAAAATGGGATTGCCGAATCGGACGGCAATGGGATGGCGCTTGATGGTCTTTGCGCCTACGGGCATGGACTCGAAGGCGCCGCTGATATACAGGGGCACAATGGGCGCGCCGGTGCTGACGGACAGCACGGCCGTGCCGCCTTCCAGAGGTTTGAGCCGGCCGTCCAACGAGCGGCCACCTTCGGGAAATATCATCAGGTTTTCGCCATTTTTCAGCAATCCGAGAAAATCTTTCAGCGCCATGGCGGCACTAGCGCCCGACTCGCGGTCCAGCGGAATGACGCCCAGGTTGTTCATGAGCCACGTAAAGGGGCGGTTGATCCTGAAAAGCTCCACTTTGCCCAACGGACGCAGCCGTCCCGGGAAAACGCAGCCCACCACGACGGGATCGAGGTTGCTGGTGTGGTTGGCGGCAACGATGACGGGGCGTTTTTCAGGAATCAGCTCGCGCCCCGTTACCTTCAAGCGGCTGTAAACTTTCAAAACGACGATGCACAGGGCTTTTATGGTGTAATAAAGCGCTGTTCTGAAAAACGATTTAATCATGGAGGGCCTTCTTTGCGATGTCTACGATTTTGTCGGCCACCTGTTCAACAGTCAGAGACGACGTATCGAGCAATATGGCGTCTGACGCCTGCTTCAGCGGGGCGATTGCCCGTTGTTCATCGTTTTCGTCACGCCGATGGATCTCGCTCAATATCTTGGCGTAGTCCACTTGGACGCCTCGGGCGCGCAGCTCTTCGTAGCGTCGTTCGGCTCTGACCTCGGCGCGGGCCGTCAAAAAGATTTTGACCGGCGCAAAGGGGAACACCACCGTTCCCATGTCGCGGCCGTCGGCCACCAAAGGGCCTTTCAGCGCGTGGTCGCGCTGGATGTCCAGCAGTTTTTCACGCACCGACGGCAGGGCTGAATAGAGAGAAGCCATTTTGTCAACGGCGGGAGTGCGGATATAGCGGGACACGTCTTCGCCGTTCACTTTCACTGAATTGCCGTCGGCTTCCACGTTCACGTCGTACAGCGCGCTGTTCAATTCGTCACCTTCGCGAGGCAACACAGAAACGCTGTCGAGGAACCAGGCCAGCGCCCGGTAAAGGGCACCGGTGTCAAGATAATTGATTCCAAGTTTTGAGGCAACCAGTCTGGCCGCAGTGCTTTTGCCCGCGCCGGCGGGGCCGTCGATCGCAATGACGCCTGTCCACTTCACGCTGTTTCCCCTCCTGAAATACGGCGGCTAAACGATGCCGCCGCCGGTAATCATCTTTCGAAGTTCGTCGGCCGTGTACTCGCGGGCACAGCCAGTTTCAAGGCGGCGAAGTTCCATTTTGCCGATTTTCCGCCTGAAAAGCACCTGAACTTTCAGTCCCGCCGCTTCGGCGATGATGCGGATTTCCCTTTTGATTCCCTCGTTGAGCACGAAGCGGAACCACCGCCCTTGCGGCGAGCGGCTCAGCTCGCCGACGCATACGGGCTTGATGAGACGCCCTTGGACGTTCGTCCCTTTTTTCATGACCTCCAGCTCGCCGGGCTCGGGGACGCGGTCCAGGAGCACTTCATATTCCTTGGTAATGCCCGCGCGCGGGTGGATCATCTCCTGCGAGAAGTCGCCGTCGTTGGTGAGAATGAGCAGGCCTTCGCTTTGAAGGTCAAGGCGTCCCACGGGGAAAAGCCGGTAGTAATCGTAGCGTCGGGGCAGCAAGTCGAGCACCACGGGGTAATTTCTGTCCGACACGGCGCAGATGTAGCCACGCGGTTTATGCAGAACCATGTAGATTTTTTTCTCGGGGCAGACTTCCACGTCGTCGACGGTCACAACCTCGCCGTCGGCTACGTCGTAGCCCGGAGAAGTTACCATATAGCCGTTGCAGGTCACCCGTCCGGCGAAAATGTATTCCTCCACCTTGCGCCGCGAGCCCACGCCGCAGTGGGCAAGATATTTATTCAGCCTCATTGGAGACGCTCATTTCCGCATCGTCTGCAAGAGACGCTCCGTCGCCGTTTCTTTCGTCGCTGCTGAGAGGTGTCGCTTCGGCGCCGGACTCCTCTCCGTCATGCTGCCGCAGCTCTTCGATCTCGGCAATGGTGGGCAGCTCCGAAATGCCGCCGAGGCCGAAGATCTCGAGAAACTTCTTCGTCGTCCGGTACAGCAGAGGCGAGCCGGTGCTTTTGCGCCGACCGGCGATGCGCGCCAAACCGTAATTCAACAGGGTATCGATAACGCGGTCGCAGCGCACACCACGGATGCTCTCGATTTCGGAACGGGTCACGGGCTGACTGTAAGCGATAATGGCCAGCGTTTCCAGCGATGCCCGCGTGAGTCTGACGTGCTCGCTTTCGTCGACACTGCGGAATTTTTCGAGGGTGTCGTGCAGGTCGGCGGCGGTCGTCATGAACCAGCGCCCTCCCAGCTCGACGACTTCCATGCCATGTTCCGCCGCGTAACCGGCGCTCAGTTTCTGAAGCGCTGCCCTGACGGCCGAGGCGGGACGCTCAGTGGCCAGCGACAACTCCTGAGGGGTGACGCCGTCGGTGCCCGTAAACAGTATGGCCTCAACCTGTCGTTGAAGCAGCAAATCATCAGTTTCGTGCGGTAATGAAGACATCTCCGAAAAGCTCCTTTTGCAGCAGTGTGACTCGATTTCTGCGGGAAAGTTCCAACAGCGCCAGCAGAGTGACAATCATTGAGGTGCGTCCAGGCTCCTCCTTCAGCAGCGACCGCATGGACATGCCGCCGGCAAAGGCTTCCATGCGTTCCATGACGCGCGCCATACGGTTTTCCACCTGCACTTCCTCGGGAATTTCAGCGGGAACGCCGTCGTCCTCCCCCTCGTCTTCCGGCAGCAACAGGTCGAGGGCACGCTGACGCCGCCGGTTCAAAAGGTCGAGCCACAGCAGCGACAGGGAATACAAGTCGCCCAGATCGAAAAAGGGATCGCCCGCTTCGCCGCGTCGCCGGTATCGTTTGTCGGCCTTCTCTTTCAGTTCTGCCAGAATGGCGGCCGCCTTGCGGTAAGGGCGGTAACGTTCAATGAGCTGAGGCAGGTTGGCGTCATCGACCAGCAGATCTTCTTCGGGTGGCTCGTCGGGCTCATAGCGAGGCAGCAGCGAAAATGTCTTCTGACGCACCAGCCGCGCGGCCTGAGAGATAAAATCGGCCACTGAAGAAATGGAGAGCCCCTCGTTCTTCGCCAGATACGCAGTGTAAATGGAGATCACCTGTGAAACGCTGACCTGCGACGCTTCGATTTCCTTCTGGTCGATGAGATGGCACAGAAGGTCAAGAGGCCCCGAAAAACCGTCGATTTCAACTTCAAACATGAATTTCCCGCGCTACCCAGCGGCCCCGTGCTTTGAAAGGGGCGACGGCATCGATAAAGTTGACGGGCAGGCCGGTCCTTTGTGCCAGCCTTTCGGCAAAAGGTTTCAGCACCGAATTTTCCATTTCACCGTGGTCGCAGATCATCAGGTTCAATCCGGCATCGAGAGCTTCAAGGCACTCGTGGTACTTCATGTCGGCCGTGATGTAGAGCTCGGCGCCCTTTTGAAGGGCCGCGCTCCACAGGTCGCCGCCGGCTCCGCCGCAAAGAGCGATCGTGCCGACGGAGCGTTCCTTCCCCAGAAGACGATAGCCCGAAAGTTCCCAAGCGGCAGCAACGGTGGCACAGAGATCGCCGCAGCTTCGCGCGTCTGCCAGCCCCACGGCACCCATGCCGAAGCCACGGCCATCGACAGCGGGCACCAGCGGCTCCACAGAGCGAAGTCCCGCCGACGCGGCCAAGGTATCGTTGATGCCGCCGCGTGCGCTGTCCAAGTTGGTGTGACAGGCCACAATATTGATTCCCCGTCGAAAGGCTTCTGCAGCCGTGCGAACGTCGGGGCGGTCGCAGACCAGATTTTCCAAAGGGCGAAAGGCCAGAGGATGATGGGTCAACAGGACGTTGAACCCCAAATCGGCGGTCTGCTTCACTGTCTCCTGCGATGGGTCGAGACTTACGGCGACGCCTGTTACGCTTTCCTCATCGCTTCCCAACCTCAGACCGCAGCGATCCCATTCTTCGGCAAGAGAAAAGGGGGCGATTTCGTCGATGGTCTTCAGAAGCTCTTTGATTTTCATGGTGAATTTACTCCCTTCGAGAAATCTTTTCTCAAATTTTCGTCGGAAAAGCTGGCGATGGCCGGAAATTTGCCCTTCTTCACAGGATCATTGCCGCCAAGTTCAATAAAATTGAGTACCGACGCCAACCGTTGCGGGCTTTGCCCCCTACTGGAACAATCAGAGTCATTATACCACGAAGCACTTCATGTCCCATACTTTTGCGACTATGAAAAAGCCTGACCGCTCGACGCCGAAAGGGACAAAAAAATCCTGCAGACTCCGCGAAAACGGCAGGCTGCAGGATTCATTATTTTTGGACATGGTGGGCCCACCAGGGTTCGAACCTGGAACCTCCCGGTTATGAGCCGGCAGCTCTACCCTTGAGCTATGGGCCCCTTCGGTAGGTTTATTCTTCCACGTGAATGCAGGTCACGGGGCAGCTTTTGACAGCCTGTTCGACTGCCGGATCACCCTCTTCGCGGATCACTTTTGCAACGCCGCGGGCGGCGTCCAAAGAAAACACATTGGGCGCGATCTGCGCACAAAGTCCGCAGCCGATACATTTTTCAGAATCCAGAGTCACGGTCATCAGTCTGTCCCCTTCCTTTGACGCCTCATTATAACGGGCGGCCTCGGCTGCGTCAACCCACTTCGGGCTCAGTTTTCGAGAGCCGATCGACACAGTTTGCTGCCCCTTTCGGGCCTTTTGCGACGTTCCTTTCAGTGGAAGAACGCGAATTGCTTCGACGCGCTCCTAAAAAACAATCTTCCCCCTCAACGGGAGAAGATTGTGTCTTTTAACCTTTCAGAACGCTTTTGACGCGGAAAATTTCCTTCTCGGGGTCATACTGCTGGGCGAACAGCGACGACAGAGCGTCGAAGGTCATACTGCCGAGATCGCCCTTTGAGCGGTCACGGACGGCCAGCGTACCGTTTTCAACTTCTTTGTCGCCCACAACCAGCATAAAGGGAACTTTCTCCATCTGGGCGTCGCGAATTTTGCGTCCCAGTTTTTCGTCGCGGTCATCCACCTCGACGCGAATTCCAAGGTTCTGGAGTCTTTCGGCCGTTTGACGCGAAAAGTCCAGATGATCGGAGCTGACAGGGAGAATCTTCGCCTGAACGGGCGACAGCCAGAAGGGGAAGGCGCCGGCATAGTTTTCGATGAGAATGCCCATAAAGCGCTCAATGCTGCCGAGAATGGTGCGGTGGAGCATGACGGGACGGTGTTCCTTGCCGTCGGCGCCAATGTAGGTCATGTCGAACTTCTCGGGCATGGTAAAGTCAAGCTGAATGGTGCCGCATTGCCACGTGCGCCCGATGCAGTCCTCGAGATGGAAGTCGATCTTGGGACCATAGAAAGCGCCGTCGCCGGGGTTCAGCACATAGGGCGTCTGAGTCTCTTCGAGGGTCTCGCGCAGGGCGTTCTCGGCCATCTCCCACAGTTCGTCGGAACCCATGGAATCCTCGGGACGGGTCGAAAGCTCCACATGGTACTTGAAGCCGAAAACGTGGCTGTACACGTAGTCGTCAAGCTTCATGATGAGTTTGACTTCGTCCTTGATCTGCTCGGGAGTGCAGAAATGATGGGCGTCGTCCTGGGTGAAGCAGCGCACGCGCATCAGTCCGTGTAGCGCGCCGGAAAGCTCGTGACGGTGCACAATGCCCAGCTCGCCCATTCTCATGGGCAACTCGCGATAGCTGTGCATGCTGTTTTTGTAGATGATGATGCCGCCAGGGCAGTTCATGGGCTTAATGGCGTGGGGAGTGTCGTCGATGGTGGTGAAGTACATGTTCTCGCGGTAGTGGTCCCAGTGTCCCGACCTCAGCCAAAGGTCGCGGTTCAGGATCTGCGGCGTGCGCACTTCGGTGTATCCGTTAATGAAATGAAGGTGGCGCCAGAAGGACATGAGCTTGTTCATGATGACCATGCCCTTGGGATGGAAGAACGGGAAGCCGACGCCTTCGTTGTGAAGGCTGAACAGGTCGAGTTCCTTGCCGATACGGCGGTGGTCGCGGCGGCGCGCCTCCTCCATTTTGGTGATATAGGCATCAAGCTCTTCCTGAGTGTCGAAGGCCGTTCCGTAAATGCGGGTCAGCATAATGTTGTGCTCATCGCCGCGCCAGTATGCACCCGCCACCGACATGAGCTTGAAATGTTTCAGGAACGACGTGTTGGGAACGTGGGGGCCGCGGCAGAGATCGACATAATCGTCCTGCCAATAGACGTTGACGGTGGGGTCGGTGATGCCCTCGAGGATCTCGATTTTATAGGGATCCTGGCGTTCTTTGAAGAGTTTGACAGCGTCCTCTTTCGTCAGTCTCTCGCGGCGCAGGGGAACGCTGCGCTTGGCGATGCGGTGCATCTCCTTTTCAATGGCGGGCAGGTCGGCGTCGGAAATAGGCTCGGGGAACTGGATGTCGTAGTAAAATCCGTCCTTGATGGTGGGACCGATGGCTACTTTCGCGCCAGGATAGAGATGTTCAACGGCTTCGGCCAGAAGGTGGGCCGTTGAATGGCGCACGATATCGAGGCCCTCTTCGCTCGACGGCAGGATGGGAGCCACGTCGGCGTCATGGTCGATGACGACGTCAAGGTCGAGAGGCTTTCCGTCCACAAGGGCCGCGACGGCGCCTTTGTTCAACTTCATTTTTGCAAGAATCTCGCCGGCTTTAAGGGCTTCGCTTTCAAAAGAGCGCCCTTCGGGGCCGCTGTATTTAAACATTGCTGCTCCTCCTTTTTGCTGAAAAATTTCTATCAAGATGTTTTTTGATCTGTTCTATTTTGTGCCCGTGCTGCCGAAACCGCCACTGCCCCGCTCCGTTTCATCAAGAGTTTCGACGGGGCACCACTGCGCCTGCGCTACCGGCGCAATGACCATTTGGGCGACGCGGTCGCCACGGCGGATCTCGAAGGGGTCTTTGCCGAGATTGACCAGAATGACGCGGATCTCTCCGCGGTAGTCGGAATCAATGGTGCCCGGCGCGTTGGGTATGGAAATGCCCTTTTTCAGGGCAAGGCCGCTTCGAGGACGAATTTGCGCCTCATAGCCCTCGGGAAGTTGAATGTGCAATCCCGTGCCGACGCTTTTGATTTCGCCGGGCGCCAGCGTCAGGTTCTCCCAGGCGCGCAGGTCGGCGCCTGCCGATTGGGCCGTGGCGTAAACAGGCAGAGGAATGTCGGGACTTTCGCGGAAAATTTTGACTTCGGCGTTCATGGCGCTCAGTGGCGGTCGCGGTATGGACGGTGGTCAGACGATCCGCGGCGCGAGCCACGACGCGAGTCGTGATCGTGGTTACGGTTCGATGGGGCGTCGTCAGGCAGCGCCTCGATCATGCGCTCGCGTTCCATTTCGCCGGGAAGGTAGGCCTCGAGGCCGGCGGACTGGATCAGCGCGGGATCGGCAAGAAGGCGGCGGCGCGACAGGTTGATGCGGTTCTGGTCGTCGATCTCCTTGACGACGACGATCACGTGGTCGCCGGGCTGGAAAACGTCGTCGATTTTGCCGATGTGGCGCGTGCTGACTTCGCTGATGTGAAGCAGACCTTCCTTGCCGGGCAGAATCTCCACAAAAGCGCCGAAAGCCATAAGGCGCGTAACGGTGCCGTAGAAAGCTTCGCCAGCTTCCACCTCGCGAACGAGGTCGTAAATCATGCTGCGGGCTTTTTCCACGGCGTCAGGCGACACGGCGGAAATGTAAACGCTGCCGTCGTCTTCGACGTTGACTTTGGCGCCGCTTTCCTGGACGATGTTGCGGATGACCTTTCCGCCGGGGCCGATGACGTCGCGGATCTTGTCGACGTCGATATTCATGGTGAAAATGCGAGGCGCGTTGGGTGACAGAGGCGCGGGCTCGGCGATGCAGGCTTCCATCTTTTCAAGAATCTGCATTCGGGCTTTGTGGGCTTGCGTCAAGGCTGCCGAAAGCACTTCGCGGGTAATGCCGCCAGCTTTGTTGTCCATCTGAAGGGCCGTGATGCCATCGCGGGTTCCTGCCACCTTGAAGTCCATGTCGCCGTAGTGATCTTCAAGACCTTGAATGTCAGTGAGGATGACCATGTCATCGCCCTCTTTGATGAGCCCCATGGCGATGCCGGCCACGTGCTTTTTCATGGGCACGCCAGCAGCCATTAATGAAAGGCTGCCGCCGCAGATGGAGGCCTGTGAGCTTGAGCCGTTGGACTCGAGAATGTCGGACACCACGCGGATCACATAGGGGAATTCCTCTTCCGACGGCACCAACGGGAAAATGGCGCGCTCGGCCAGTGCGCCGTGGCCGATTTCGCGACGTCCGGGGCCGCGCATGGGCTTGATCTCACCCACTGAATAGGGCGGAAAGTTGTAGTGCAGCAGGAACCTTTTGTTCGGTTCATCGATCTTCAGGCCGTCCATAATCTGGTCGTCTTCGCCCAGCATCCCCAAAGTGGTCACCACAAGGGCCTGCGTCTCACCACGGGTGAACAGCGCGGAGCCGTGAACGCGGGGCAGAACGTTAACCTCGCAGCTGATGGGCCTGATTTCGTCGGTGGCGCGGCCGTCGGCGCGGACTTTGTCGCGAGCCGTAATGGTGCGCATGGTTTTCTTCACCAGTGACTCGACGGCGCCAGCAATGTAAACGTCGGCATCTTCGAAGTCATCTTTGAAGTGATCCACCGCCTGCGCAACAAGCTCGCCAATGGCGGCGCTGCGCTCTTTCTTGCCGTGGATCATGACAGCGCGGGCGGTTGCTTCGGCCAAAGCGCTGTTCACCCAATCGTCGATCTCAGGGAAAGAGGGCGCCTCAGGCAAGACCGCTTTGGCCTGGCCGATCTCCTCGCGCACCTGCAGTTGAAAGGCCACGATCTTTTTGATCTCCTCCTGGGCCATCTGGAGAGCATCCACCATGAGATCTTCGGAAACTTCCTTGGCTCCGGCTTCCACCATGGTGATGCCGCCGGCGTGTCCGGCCACCGTGAGATCAAGGGTGCTGTCCTTCATCTGCTCCTCTGTGGGATTGACGATCAGATGGCCATCGATGCAGCCCATGCGCACGGCGCCTACGGGGCCGTTCCACGGGATGTTAGAAATGGTCAGCGCAAAGGACGCAGCGTTGATGCCCAAGATGTTGCAGGGATGCTCCTGGTCCACCGAGAGCACCGTGGCCACCACGTGGACGTCGTTGCGCATGTTCTCGTCGAAAAGCGAGCGAATGGAGCGATCGATGACACGGGCGCTCAAGATAGCCGCCTGTGAAGGGCGACCTTCGCGTTTGATGTAACCGCCGGGAATTTTTCCGGCAGCGTAATAGCGTTCTTCAAAATCCACAAGCAGCGGAAAGAAATCCAATCCTTCCCTGGGCTTGTCGGACATGCAGGCGGTGGTCAGCACCGTGGTCTCGCCATGGCTGGCGACCACTGCGGCATTGGCTTGTTTTGCCACCTTGCCTGTCTTAAAAACCAGTTCATCACCGCCGACGTTCAGCGTGTAAGTCTTTTCCATCTCAAGACTCCTCCTCTATTCTTTCATATCGACAATAAACAGTGTTAGAATATCACAATTTTATATAAAAGCGAGCACGAAATTGAAAATCCTTTGTATTTTTTCCCGTCGACTTTATCGCTTCATTTTTATAGATGACCAGACAGTTCTCTTTAAAGACGTGCCGCGCCGTGTGGCAGACTTGCGCGAGACGAAAAAATATAAAAAAAGAGCCCTGCGGGGAGCAGGACTCTTTACGAAAGACTTAATGGCGAAGACCAAGGCTTTCGATGAGATTTTTGTAGCGGTTGAAATCCTTTTCGCTGAGATAGCGAAGAAGCTTGCGGCGCTTGCCGACCAGCGTCAGAAGGCCTTTCTTGGAGTGGTAATCGTGGACGTGCACCTTCAGATGATCCGTGAGGTCACGGATTCTCTGGGTCAGCACAGCGATCTGCACTTCAGGTGAACCCGTATCGCTGGCATGAACGCGATACTTCTCGATAATCTCCGTCTTGACTGCTTTCTCCAACATTTCAAATCACCTCATGGGGCAAGAATCCTGAAACTACGTCGCCCGCACCTGCCGCACGCGCTCCATGGGGCGTGAGGCAAGCTTCTGTGGGAACAACGGGGTAACAGGTCATAGGGAATTATATCACTGCCCTCTTAGCGACGCAACCGCGCAGTTTTTCTGACAGCTATTCCCCTTTAAATCCGGCGATGATGTTCAGCACTTCGTCGATGTCCGCCTCAGTGTGGTCTCCGTTGATCTGGAAGCGAATTTCCTCGGCGCCACGAGGCACCACAGGATAGGTCATGCCCGTTGCCAGGACGCCGTTCTCAAGCAGATAGTTCACCATGGCGCGGGTCTTGTCGGTGTCGCGCAGCACAAGGGGCGTGACAGGATGCTCGCCGGGAATGGTCTCGTAGCCCAGTTTGACGATACCGTCTTCGAATTTCTTGGTCATGGCGCGCAGATGGGCAAGAATTTTCTTTCCTTCTTCGCTGTCGAGAATCTCCAGAGCCTTCAGCGTGGCATAGGCTTCGCCCACGGTGATGGGGTTGGAATAGATGTACATGGCGGCATGTTCGCGCAGATAGGTAATCAGTCCGCGAGATCCGACGACGTAACCGCCGTTGACGCCGTAAGCCTTGCCCAGCGTGCCGATAAGCACGTCTACCTTGGCACCGGTCATCTCTTCGGTTCCACGTCCCGTCAGGCCGCAGGCGCCGACGCCGTGGGAATCGTCCACCACCACGAAAGCGTCTTCGGGGAATTTGTCGCTGTAGCTGTGTACCAGCTCAACGATTTCCTTCAGCGGAGCGTGGTCGCCACGCATGCTGAAAATGCCGTCGGTGACCACAAGCGCGCGTTTCGCGCCGCTCTTGACGGCCTCTTCCATGCTGTCTTTCAGAGCTTCCATCGAATTGTGCTTGTACACCGAGCGAAGTCTGGACTTGCCGAGACCAAGTTTGATGGCGTTGATAATGCTGTTGTGGTTGAGCTCGTCACTCACCACGAAGGTCTCTTTGCTGATCAGCGAGGTGATGACGCCGCCGACGGTCACATAGGCGGCGCTGAAGATCATGGCGTCCTCGCGGCCGTGGAACGCCGCCAGTTTGTGCTCAAGGTCGCGGTGAGCCTTGAAGGTTCCGGAAATAAAGCGCACGGCGCCGGGGCCGACGCCAAACTCGCGGGTGCCCTTCTCCTCCGCTTCGATCATATCGTCGCGCAGCGAGAGGCCGAGGTAGGAGTTGGAATTCATGCGAATGAATTCCTTGTCGCCGCGATTTCTCAGCAGATAACGAGGACCCTTTGCGCCCAAGGGCTTTTTGATGCCTACGATGATCTCCTCTTTGCCCTTCAGACGTCCTTCCGCCTTTAACTGAGCCAGATCCGCCGCCAGTACCGCTTCAAGTTTTTTCATCGTTCAGCCTCCTAGTATTTTGCGTTTTCGCCGAGTTTGATGCGCAGGTTCTTCAGCATGTCGTCGGTCATCATGTCCATAGTGAATTTGGGGCTCCAGTTCCACTCCTCACGAGCCGCCGAGTCATCAAGGGAATTGGGCCAGCTGTCGGCAATGCCCTGACGGACAGGATCGACGTCATAGTCCATGGTGAAAGAAGGAATGCGCTGGCGGATGGAAGCCGCGATCTGCTCCGGCTCAAAGCTGAGGCTGGTGATGTTGAAGCAGCACCGGTGCTTCAGCTTTGAAGGATCGGCTTCCATAATTTGGATCATTCCGTCGATGGCATCGGGGATGTACATCATGTCCATGTAAGTGCCTGCAGCGATATAGCTGGTGTAATGGGCATGCTGTACGGCCTGATAGTAGATGTCCACGGCATAGTCGGTGGTGCCGCCGCCAGGAAGAGTCTTGTAGGAAATCAAGCCGGGAAAACGGACGCCACGGGTGTCCACACCCCATTTTTTGTGGTAATATTCCGCCAGCAGTTCGCCGGTAACTTTCGTCACGCCGTACATGGTGTTGGGGCGCTGAAGAGTGTCCTGCGGCGTATGATCGTGAGGCGTGTCGGGACCGAAGGCCGCAATGGAGCTGGGGAAAAACAACGCGCAACCGAATTCGCGCGCAGCCTCGAGAGCGTTGTACAGCCCCGAAACGTTGATGCTCCAGGCAAGCTGCGGTTTCTTCTCGGCAACGGCGGAAAGAAGGCCTGCCAGATGATAAATGGTGTCGGGTTTAAACTTCTTTACCATCTCGGCATACTTTTCACCGTCGCGGGCGTCGAGCAGTTCAAAGGGACCGTCGGGCAACACATGCTTTTCGTCGGGACGCACGTCGGTAGCAAAAACGTTCTCGGCACCGTAGTCACGACGCAGCTGGGTTACAAGTTCAGTACCAATCTGACCAAGACAACCGGAAACCATAATCTTTTTCATAGAAACACTCCCAGTAAACTTTATTTAACTTACTTATGATCAGTATACGTCCTCAATACTTTGCTTGTCAAATGAATATACAACCATCTTTTTTTATATATATCGTAAAAAACAAGAAGAAGTGCGTATCTGGTATTTTAGAAAAAAAGGAGCTAAAATATAACAATAGAGCTAGACATACAGCCGGAAGGAGATTTGAGTCAATGACACTGGAAGAACTCATGCCGCGCATCAGCGGAGACAAGGCAGCTTCCTACTACATTGCAAATGTGTTGCGCGAGGCAATTTATCGTGGCATACTCCAAGATAACGAGCAACTGTTACAAAACCAGCTGGCTGCCCGCATGGGCGTCAGCCCCATTCCGCTGCGCGAGGCGCTGAAACAACTGGAGACTGAAGGTCTCGTGGAGTTCCGCGGCCGCCGCGGCGCCATCGTTTCTGGGCTGTCGTTGGAAGACGCGCGGGAGATCTACGATATGCTGGCGTGGATTGAATGCGGTGCCATGAAGGTGTCATTTGACCTGATTTCCAACGCGCTGATTCAGGAAGAAGAAAAACTGCTCGACCGCATGGAAAAAGAAGACGATCCCGTCAAATGGCGCGACATGAACGTGCTGTTTCATTCCGCCCTTTACGAACCGGCAGACCGCCCGCTGACGTTAGACACCATCGCAAAACTGCGCCGGCAGGTTGATCGTTATATTCGTAATCATCTGGATTCCATGCGCAAGGAATCCGAAGACCAGCACCGCGAAATTCTTGCGGGCGTCAAGGCTCATGACCTGCCACGTACCATCAGAGCTCTTGAAGATCATCTGGTCAACACGTCGAAGGACCTTCAGGCCTACATGCGCCACACGCAGACGCGCAATCGTGACGAATAAAACCCGTTGAGACGTCGAAAAGTTTTTGCCACGCTTTTGCGCAAGGACACGAGGCTCTTTTCGGATGAATTCTTGAGCGAAGCTTCGCGCTAGATTACAGGTGCTTTCAAGCGACTCGGCAAAAAAGCATCCGCTTCTGCCGTAATATAATGGCTGAGCGGCGTTCCACTTTGTCACTGTGTCAGTGAGTCTTAACGGCTTACTGACTTTTTGTACGTTCAAGGTATCTTCCGGGAGGTCAATCATGAACCGTTTAAGCATATTCTTTTCATCTGTCATGGCAGGGGTGTCCATTGCCTTCGGAGGCACCGTCTTTCTCGCTTCGGAGAACAAAGTCGTCGGCGCGGCGCTTTTCACCGTCGGGCTCTTTCTGGTGTGCAATTACGGATTTCACCTTTTTACGGGCAAAGTGTACTCCGCCCTGCAAAAGGATCGCCGCTATCTTTTCGACTTGCCCGTCATCTGGATCGGCAATTTCGTCGGCACGTGGTTGACAGCTCAAGTCATTCTGCTGACGCGCATGGCATCGCTGAGCGAAAAAGCGCGTGTTCTTTCGGATGCCAAAGCGGCCGACAGCCTCGTCAGCCTGTTTTTCCTCGGCGCGTTGTGCAACATTTTCATCTTCATCGCCGTAGACGGCTTCAACAGATTACACGACGACATCGGACGGTATCTGGCGCTGTTCTTCGGCATCATGGTATTCATCCTCTGTGGCTACGAGCACTGCGTCGCCGACATGTATTACTTTTCGCTCGCCGGCGCGTTGAACGGGCGCACGCTCATGTGCCTGGCCGTCATCACGGCCGGCAACGCCTGCGGAGGCATACTCTTCTGCGAAGCCGTGAGTTGGCTGCGCCGAAGAAGCGCTCCAAGCACAAAATAAAAATGGGAAAGCAACAAGGCCGCCTCGGATTTTTTCTCCGAAGCGGCCTTGTTTTTATTTGTTTTCTTCGTTTTCTTCATTTTTTTCTGGCAACCCCAACAGCTTTTCAGCGTGAAGGAGCGCCTCCTCGGCGCCGGCGCTGCCCGAAAGCATTCGCGCGATCTCGCGAACGCGCTGTTCGCCCTCGATAGCCGTCACCGATGAAAGGTTGCCGGTGCGCTGCACCAGAAAATGGCGATCGGCAAGGGCGGCGATGCTGGCTTCGTGAGTGATGAGAATGACCTGAACGCGCGATGCCAGCTGTTTGAGCTTCAATCCCGTCAAATAGGCGGCTTGGCCACCCAGTCCCGCTTCGACTTCGTCGAAAATCAGTGTGGGCGGAAGCATGTCGTCGGGCAAAGAAATCTGTATGGCCAGCAGGATGCGGCTCAACTCCCCGCCCGATGCCGCTTTTGCCACGGGAATTTCCCGCCCGTTGCGTGCCAGCATGAACTCGACGCGCTCGGCGCCGTTGGCTCTGAGCTTGTTGGTCTCAGTGATCCGGACTTTGAAGGCGGTGTTCTCCATGGCGAGGCTGTCGAGATTATCCGAAACGCGCCGTTCAAGTTCGGCGGCAGCATGGGTCCGCAGAAGGTGCAATTCTTTGGCGCTTTTCACGAGCTCCTGCTTGAGTCCCTCCGCCCTTTCCTTCAGGCCTTCCTGTTGCCTTGCGAACTCTTGGAGCCACTGCATTTCCTTTTCACCTTGGTGCCAATAGTCCAACAGATCCGAAAAGTTGTCCTTTCCGGCGAGGCGTTTGCACTTGCGAATGACGCCGATGGCCGACTCCAGCTGGTCGATCTCGGCCTCCAGGCCATCGATTTTTTCCGTCGGAGCCAACGCGTCGAGGCGTTCGACGAGAAGGTTGAGATCGTCAAGGCACCTTTGTGCGTCAGTAGCGATTTCATCGCGCTGCTCCTGCCTTATCGATGAGGCGATGCCCTCCAGACACTCGGTCAACTCCTCGACGATGCCGCCGGTTTCGGGGCAGCTCAGCACTCGACAGCGCCCGCGCAGGTCGCGCAGACGCCGAAGTTCGCTTTGTGCCGCTTCGTAGTCGGCATTGAGCTTTTCTTCGCTTTCCGGCGTCAGATCCAGTCGCTGGAGATAGGGCGATATTTCGGCGACGGCGCCGTATTTCGACGTGATCTCCTGTGTTCTCCGGCGGCCGGAACGCAGATCGCGCTCGATGTCCAGCACTTCGTTGAAGAGCTCGGCCAGACGTTCTTTCACCTCGGCCAGACGTGGGCTGCCGCAGGCGTCGAGGATTTCAAGCTGGCGATCGGGAGCCAGCAGCTCCAGCTGGGCAAATTGGCTCTGAATGGAGATGAGCCGTGGCGCCGTTTCGGCCAACAGGCCAAGCGGCACGGTCTGTCCCTGAATGGAGCTTTTTCCTCTTCCCGAACGGGAGATCTCACGCCGCAAACACATGGAGCAGTCCTGCGGCTGAAGGGATTCCTCCAGTCCGGCCATGGGACTTTCAACATAAAAAAAAGCCTCCGCAGAGGCCGTCTCGTCGCCGGCGCGAATTGAACTGCCGGCGCCCCGTTTTCCGGAAAGCAGCTCCAAAGCGCGGACGAGGCTGCTCTTGCCGGCTCCGCTCTCGCCCGTTACGGCCGTCAGGCCGGACGAGAAGGTCAGGTCGGCCTCTTTGGTTCCGCCCACCGAGGAAAGGCGAAGTTCATTGAGCATGGCCGATTCCTCTTTCAGTGGCGGGGTTCCAGCCCCACATCAGCTTTTCATGGAGCAGGTCGTAATATTCAAACTGAGGAAGAGCGATAACGTTGATATAGTGCTCTTTCGAGTAGGTCATCTCGATAAGCTCATGGGACGACAGCGGAATGACCTCATCGCCGTCGACGGTGATAAACAGCTCGGAGCCGTCTGCGGGACGGAAGGCCAGACGATCGGTGGGCGCCAGCAACGTGGGACGGGCGTAAAGGGTGTGCGCGCAGATGGGAACGAGAAGCATACAGTCAAGCGTCGGCGGGACAATGGGGCCTCCGGCGGAAAGCGCATAGGCTGTAGAGCCTGTGGGCGTCGAAATGATCAGTCCGTCGGCGCGGTATTCGCACATGGGCTTGTCGTTGACGCGCACGTCGATGGACACCAAGCGCGCGGGAATGCCCTTGCTCAGCACGAAGTCGTTGAGGGCAAAGATTCGGCGCGTGCCTTTCGTCAGCTTCAGTGTGGCGTCAAGAAAATAACGGCGCGTCAGATTGAAGTCTCCTCGCTCGATCTGAAGGATTTCCTGTTTGACGTGCTGAGGATCGCCGTTGGCGAGAAAGCCCAAATGGCCGATGCAGACGCCGAACAGGCTGATGGCCGTGTCGCGCACGCAATGGGCGGCCTTCAAAAATGTGCCGTCTCCGCCGATGACCAGCGCCGTTTGAACTTCACGAAGCCAGCGTTCATAGGGAAGCGCCGGCTGACCGAGTGCTTGGGCTTCCTCTCCGAACAACAGGAAAGACCGGTTTCGGGCTTCGCCCCATGCGCACAGCTCACGAGCCAGTTCCACAGCTTCCGGCTTTGAAAGGTTCACGATCAGCCCGAATTTCATGTCTTGCCCTCCCCTCGAACAAATTCTCGTCAATCACTCCACCGCCGAGCAGATTATAGCAGATTCCGCCGCCGCTGTAACTGGGGCGCATGACTCATCGGTCAAGGGCTTCATGGGCGGCGCGCACCACTTCGTCAAGATCGGTCTCGCAGGGCGGAGCGTTTTTGCGCAGGTGGAACAGGTACTCCATGTTTCCCTTCGTCCCTCTGATGCTCGACCACGAGGCCTCTTGCAAACTCCACGGCGTCTCGGCGTCGATAAACTTACGCAGATTTTTCAGCACGGCGGCGTGGACTTCGGGCGAGCGGACAATGCCGCCTTCCCCCACGTCGGAGGACGGAGCCTCAAACTGCGGCTTCACCAGCACCACCGCCTCGCTCCCGTCGGCAGTCACGTCGGCCATGGGGTTCAAGAGCAGCCGCAGCGAGATAAACGAAGCGTCGGTGCAGGCGAAATCGGGAGACGGAGAGAACATTTCAGGCGTCATGAACCGCGCGTTCTGCCGTTCCATGACCACGACGCGGTTGTCACGGCGCAGCGACCAGTCCAACAGTCCATAGCCCACGTCCAGCGAATAAACCCGCGAAGCCCCGCAATGAAGCAGAACCTGCGTGAAGCCACCCGTCGAGGAACCGACGTCGAGACAGACGCGCCCTTTGAGGTTCAGATGAAACCGTTCGACCGCCGTCAGAAGTTTGTGGGCTCCGCGGCTCACCCAGCCGTCGCCGCTTTTTTTGAGGCGCAACGGTGCGTCGTCAAACACCTGCTGTCCCGCGCTTTTGGCGGGGGCGCCGGCCACGAGCACCTCTCCGGCCATCACCAGAGCGCCGGCCAGTTGAAGGTTCTCGGCAAAGCCCTGGTCGACGAGAAGTTGATCAAGCCGAGATTTCGTCTTTTTCGCGCTCATAGATTTCAAGGATCCTTTCGGGAGTCAATCCGTACCTGCGGCGTTGCTGCTCCTGCGTGCCCTGGCGAACGAACTGCGCCGGCAGCGCAAGGTTGCGGATGACGCACGAGGCATTTCGCTCGCACGCCATGGCTGCAAGATGCTCGCCAATGCCGCCGCGCCGATAGGCCTCTTCGACGGTGACGATGAAGCGGCGTTTCACCACAAATTCCAAGAGCTCGTCGGGAAAAGGGCTGACTCGATTGAGAAAGAACAGCGAAGGAACGGCCAATCCACGCTCTTCGGCGTGCCGCGCAGCGGCAAGGGCAATGGCGCAGGCCGACCCTGTCGCCACGATGCCCCAGCGCGAAGGAGCTGCGAGAAGGGAAAATGCGTCGCGCTCAACGGCAATCCCCGATTCGATCAGGCGAGCCGGAGCTTCGCCGCGGGCGTAGCGTATCAGCACCGGAGTCCGAGCTTCGACGGCTGCGTCAAAGGCCTTTTTCAGGGCGCTCTGGTCGTAGGGTGACCAGACCTGCAGATTGGGCACCACGCTGGTCCAGTTCATGTCGAAAAGCCCCTGGTGGGTTTCGCCGTCGTCGCCCACCAAACCGGCTCGATCGACGGCAATGATGACAGGCAGGTTTTGAAGCGCCACGTCGTGAACGAGCTGGTCGACGGCGCGCTGAAGGAACGTGGAATAAATGCAGGCCACAGGGTGCATGCCGCCCGCTGCAAGTCCGGCGGCGAGCGTCATCATGTGCTCTTCGGCAATGCCCACGTCAAAAAAGCGATGCGGAAAGCGCTTGCGAAAGTTCGTCAATGACGAGCCTTCTGCCATGGCCGGCGTGAGCACCACACAGCGGGGATCTCGCTCGGCCATCTTTTCAATGCAGTCGGCGGTAGCATGGCTCCAGGTGCAGCCGACTGTTTTCCCGGCAGAGGCGCCGGACAGGCCGTGGTACTTTACGGGATTTTCCTCGGCGGGTTTGTAGCCCTTTCCCTTTTTCGTGATGACGTGAATCAGCAGCGGACCGTCGTAGCGCTTGGCCAGGTCAAAAACGCGCTCAAGTCGCCTTTCGTCATGGCCGTCAAAGGGTCCCCAATAGGTCAACCCCATGTCGTTGAACAGATTGCCGCCGCCAAGCAGGTTCTTGGCGTTGTTCTTGGCGCGCTCAAGGGCGTTGTAGACGCGGTTTGTCCGAAAGAACTTGCGGCAGAAGCGCTTGACGACGCTTTTCGTTCCGCGGTACAGCGCCGACGTGGAAAGCTTGGCGAGGTGCATGGCCATGCCGCCCACGCGCGGGCTTATAGACATGGCGTTGTCGTTGAGAATGAAAATCACGGGCGTGTCCAGCGTGCCGGCGTGGTTCAGCGCCTCGAACGCTTCGCCGTTGATGAGAGCGCCGTCGCCGATGACGGCGGCCACATGATGGCGTTCTTTCTGCAGGTCGCGGGCAATGGCATAGCCCAAGGCTGCCGAAAGCGACGTGCTGCTGTGTCCCGTGCCGAAATGGTCGCAGGGGCTTTCGTCGATCTTGGGAAAACCGCTGATGCCGCCTTCACGGCGCAGCGTGTCGAATACGGCATTTCTGCCCGTCAAGATCTTCCAGGCATAGGACTGGTGTCCCACGTCGAAGATCACGCGATCTTTGCGGGGATCGAAGGTACGAAGCAGCGCCACAGTGAGCTCAACCGTCCCGAGAGACGACGCCATGTGTCCGCCGTTTTTCAACGTCACGTCGATGATGCGCCGGCGGACTTCGGAAATCAGCTGAGGAATCTGTTTTTCCGGGAGGGCTCTCACGTCCTCCGGCGAGGAGATGCCGTCGAGAACGGACATGTCAGTTCGACCTGTTTTCCAGGTAGAGCGCCAAAGAGCGCAGGAACTCCGCTTTTTCGCCGAAACCGTCCAGCTGACGGCAGGCTTCTTGCGTCAAGTGCCCGACCATGGCGCGGGCGCCGTCCAGGCCATAGGCGCTCACAAAGGTCCTCTTATGCTGCTGCTGGTCTTTGCCCAGCGTCTTGCCCATCTCTTTCTGTGAGCCCGTGCAGTCGAGGATGTCATCGGAAATCTGAAAAGAAAGCCCCACCTTTTCGCCGTAATTCATGACGCTCTCAAGTTTTTCGCCCTGCGCGCCGGCAAGCAGAGCGCCCGATCCGACGGCTGCCCTGATGAGCACCATGGTCTTCATTGAAGCGATCTGTTTGACGAAATCCTTTTCGGGCAGTTGGCTCTGAAGATCGGTGTCCAACACCTGCCCGCCGCAGATACCTGCAGGTCCCAGCGCTCGGGCGAACAAACAGAGCGCCTGCTCGACTCTGTTCCATTCAAAGCCGGCCCGCGACAGTCCGGAAAGGGCAACGTCGAAGGCGTACAGAAAAAGCGAGTCGCCCGCCAGCAGAGCCAGCGTTTCGCCGAAAACTTTGTGGTTGGTGGGCTTGCCGCGGCGCAAACTGTCGTTGTCCATACAGGGAAGATCGTCGTGAATGAGCGACGCCGTATGCACCATTTCCAAGGCCAACGCCATGGGAAACACCGATTGACACGTTGCGCCGAACAGCTCGGCTCCGGCCATGCACAGCACCGGACGGATTCGCTTGCCTCCCGCTTCCAACGAGTAATTCATGGCCTCGCGCAGCCGCGCGGGGATCGAGGCGTCCTCGTTGGCGCAGAAACTCAGCATGGAGGATTCAAAGAGCTGCGCACGCTTTTTCAGCTCGTCGCTAAAATTCATCGGCATCGGCTCCCCGATCCTGTTTTTCGGCGTCTGAAGTGCCGCCGAAATCGCTGAGCGTGCCGTCATCACCGAGCTTGCTGATTTTGCCTTCGGCCTGCGCCAGATAGTCGCGGCATTGTTTGATCAGCTTCTGGCCTTCTTCATAAAGAGCCAGAGTCTTTTCAAGGGGCATGGCACCGGATTCCATTTCTTTCAGAATTTTTTCGAGCTGCTCAATCTTTTCAGAATAATTCATTTTTCAATGACCTCTGTCCGAAAACCTTTCCATAGGAAATTTTTTTTACAAAAAAACGCGAAATTCCGCAAAAAAATTTGCTTTCCGCATGGGAGTTGTGTTAGAATTCACTGGTTAACATTGAACTTTTCGCAAAGGAGGCTGCTTTATATGTCCCAGGTATGTGATTGCTGTGGCCGCGGTCCAGCGACTGGCAACATGCTGAGCCATTCTCACCGCAAAACCCGTAGACGCTGGATGCTCAATCTCTTTTCCGTCCGCGTTGACCTTGGGGGCGGTGAATCAAAAAGAATGCACATCTGCTCACGCTGTCTTCGTTCCGGCAAAGTCAGAAGAGCGGTCTGACACATCAGGACTTACTGCTTCCTCCGCTTTGCCCTCTTAATGGAACAAAAGCCTCAATGGCCAGATCGGGAGATCCCTTCGGGGGTCTCTTTTTTTTATCTCTCGATCTCAAGCGCCAAAAGCCGAACTACTCAATGAAATTGCTCGAGAAATGTGTGAGAGAAAAGGAACGCCGTTTTTTCGCGCGCTTTTTCTTCGTGTCGGCCTTGAATTTTACAGGCTGGCGGCGGAAGCCGAAGGGCCGACAATCGGACCTTCACAAGCCGCCGCCGTTTTCGCCATTTTAACGCCCTTCACGGCGCTGTTCCAGGATCTCCAAGGCTTCTCCCTCGTCAACGAAGATCTCGCGGGGCTTTGCACCGTTCTGTGGCCCAACGATTCCCATGGACTCCATGGTGTCGATCATGCGTGCGGCGCGGGTAAAGCCGATGCGCATTTGCCGCTGAAGGCCGCTTGACGAAGCCACGCCCGTGGTCAGGACGATCTTGATGGCCTCCTCGAGACGGCTGTCCTCCAAAAAGGCGTTCGAGTCGGAACCACCCTTGGCGTCGCCCTGATCTTCCAGGTCAACGTACTCGGGATCGCCGAAGGTATTCCTCAGGTACTCCACCACTCTGATGTTGGTCTGCTCGTCCATAAAGGGAGACTGAATGCGCCGCGGGTGCGGATGCCGCGTGCTCACGAAGAGCATATCGCCCTTGCCGAGAAGGTTTTGCGCTCCCGTGGCATCGAGTATGGTGCGCGAATCGGCCACTGAGGGCAGCGAAAAGGACACGCGCGCCGGAATGTTGGCCTTGATGGTTCCTGTCAGAACGTTGACCGAGGGACGCTGCGTGGCCAGCATCAGATGGATGCCCACGGCCCGCGCCATTTGGGCGAGACGCATGATGTACTCCTCCACTTCCTTCTGGGCCGTCATCATGAGATCGGCAAGCTCGTCCACGATGATCACAATGTGAGGCATGCGGTCCTTCGGCAGAACTTTTTCGTTATAGGAAGCGATGCTGCGCGCCTTGATCTGCGAGCAGGCGTCATATCGACGCTCCATTTCCCTCACGGCCCACGCCAAAGCGTGAACGGCGCCGTTTGACGTCACGATGGGCTTGGCGAGAATATGAGGCAGCGACTCGTAGATGCCCATTTCAACCCGTTTGGGGTCCACCATGATGAAGCGCAGATCGGCGGGGGTGTTGTGGTAGCACAGCGCAACGATGCAGTTGTTGATGAAAATGCTTTTGCCCGATCCCGTGGTGCCGGCGATCAGCAGATGAGGCAACTCCTCCAGTCCAGTGATCAGAATGCGTCCGTCCACCGTCTGCCCAAGCGGCAGAGGCAGTGAGAGCTTGGTCGTCTGGAAGGCGTTGCTCTCCAGAATCTGCCGCAGCGGCACCGCCCTACGATGCGTGTTGGGCAGTTCGATGCCGATGTAGGACGTGCCGGGGATGGGCGCTTCAACGCGAATGGATGGCACGCCCAAAGCCACGGCGATGTCATTGCCCAGTGCCGAAACTTTGCTGACTTTGATGCCCGCCGCCAGCTGAATCTGGTACTGAACGACGGTGGGGCCGATAATGGTGTGCTTTAAATCGGCGGCGACGTCGAAGTTTTTAAGCGTCTGGATCACTTCTTGGCCGTTTTCCAGAGCTTGGCGGTCATCGATAACTTCTTTGATGTCCTGGTGGGGCCCCAGCAGATCCAGAGGCGGTGGAAAGCTGCCTTTGGGAATCTCGCGTCCGCCCACGTACTCCCGCTCCTCTGTGCCCTTCAGCGCACCCGAAGGATCGATTTCCACCTGCGCGCCTTTTGAAACGGCAGAACTTACATCAAGTTCGCCGCTCCCTCCAGCGAGGGCAAAAAGGCCGTCCCCTTGTTCTTGACGCAGAGACTGATCCTCCCTTGTGGAAGGTGGTTCCACCGGGGGGGGCGCTGCAGGAGATTCGGCAGCAGGACTTCTTTCAGCGAGGGACTGGCCTTCGGTGGCGCTCCATTGAGGATCTTTTTTCTGGAAGATGTCGGACTGAGGGAAGCTTTCGTTTTCATAGGCATAGTTTTCCTCGGAGAACTGCTCATCGCAGGACTTTCCCTGTTGGTCCGTCGTCTCGGAATCATCCTCTTCCTCGTCGGCAAAGCTGTCTTCATCGCTTTGCGAAGGGGTCCCGCCGCGGTTGAAGAGGGCGCTCAAAGCGGCTCCCAGAGACGTCAGTATTGAAGTCCCGCCACGGCGTTCCCGTAGGTCGGTCTCTTCTTCCGAAAAGTCAGAATCCTCCTCGCTTGCCATGTCGGAACCTGAGTCGATATCGCCGCCATTTTCCATGCTTTCAGCGGGAAACTCAGACGCCTGTCCGTTTTCGCACTCCTCGGCCCCGTCCTCCGGCGGAAGCACTTGCTGTTCCAACGGCTCATTTTCCACACCCTCGACAGCTTCATCGCCTTCAACGTCTGCGCTGCGGCGAAACGAGGGAAAGCGAAGCTTCGCGAAAAACTCTCTGACACGGTGGATGCGCTCCGACCTCAGATAGCCGTAGTTGAAAGCCGACAAAATCACAAGGCACAGCCCCACAAGGACCGTGCCCACGGCACCCACCATGCGCGGCAGGATTTTCGCCGCGGCGCTGCCCAAAATGCCCGGGCTGAGCAGGCCGATTTCACTGTGGAGCCATGCGGTTTTAAGCAGCCCCATCAAAAGGCTCAGAGCACAGTACAGGCTCAACGTCCCCAGCCATTGACTGAAAACCGACGAAACCGAGCGCCCCATCAAAGAGCAGAAAAGTCCGTAAAAAAAGTGCAGCAGAATGATAATAACGCCTCCACCGGCATATCGAAGGATGCCGCTGGCCATGTCCTTGCCGAGTACGCCGACGCCGATGGCAAAAAGCGAAGCTGTCACGTACAGCAGCAGTGCCGCAAGCAACAGCTGGCACAGGCGAAACAGCGCCCGAAATTCAAAGCTGCGGCGTGGCTGCCGCACAGCGCCGCTCCTGCGCCGCGATGCCTGACGGCGTTTTTTGGGTTGATATCTGTTTTTTGAGCTCATCGATCAGTTGCCGTGCCGCCGACCACAAGACCGTCAATAAGCAATGACGGTTGTCCGTCGGTGACCGGAACGCTTTGTCCCTCCTTTCCGCAAGTGCCGGGATCCATTTGGATCTTCCGCCCAACGGCACGAATGCCCCTGAGTGCTTCAATTCCTCGTCCTATCAGCGACGCCCCTTTCACGGGAACTGTGATCTTACCCTTTTCGATCAGAGAAGCCTGCGTCACTTCGAAGACAAACTCTCCCGTTGTGGTGTTGACCTCTCCGCCGCCCATATGACGCACGTAAAGGCCGTATGGAATGCCTTCGAGCATGGCTTCCGGACTGTCCGTACCGGACAGGACAAAGGTATTGCTCATGCGGGGAAGCGGTACTGAAGCGTAATTCTGACGGCGACCGTTGCCCGTCAGGGGAACTCCATAAAGTCGCGAGGTCCTGCGATCCGACAGGTAGTTCTTCAAAATTCCCTTTTCCACAAGAACCGTGCGCTGCGCCGGCGTGCCCTCGTCGTCGAATTCGTAACTGCCGTATAGGCCGGGAAGCGTGGCATCGTCAACGATAGTTACCAGCTCCGAAGCCACGGGTTGTCCGAGTTTGCCGGCAAAGACAGACTGCTCTTCAAAGACGAGATCGGCCTCCATGCCGTGGCCGCAGGCCTCGTGGATGACCGATCCGCCGGCTTCTTCCGACAGAAGAACGGGCATAGGCCCCACAGGGCACTCGACGGCTTCAAGGTTATTCAGCGCTTCGTTCAAAGCCAGACGGCCGATTTTTTGGGTGTCAAGG
This sequence comes from uncultured Synergistaceae bacterium, assembly GCA_964622575.1. Taxonomy (GTDB): domain Bacteria; phylum Synergistota; class Synergistia; order Synergistales; family Dethiosulfovibrionaceae; genus Pyramidobacter. Next base: position 292,995 of record CAZUQW010000001.1, read on the forward strand.
TTATCGAAAAAATTCCGCGCTGGCCCCACGGCCGAAAAGGAATGGTACCCTCGCTCCACTCTGCCCTTTCGTTCGAGGATCACACTTACGCCGAAGGTGCACCGCTGAATCGCCGAGCTTACGATCCGCTCGGCGTCAACGACGGCGGAACTGCGATGTGCGACGCCGCAAAAGATGGAGATCTGGCGGACCCATGGGCATTGATGGCGCAGAAGATCGTCAAGTTTTCCGAAAAACGTTCTGTCCTCGGGAAAATAGACCGTAGGACGCTCCAGGGGAAAAGGCTCTTCGGGCAAAGCGGGCGCCTTAAGGGACGCGGCGGAACAGGCGTCCTTCAAAGCGCGAGCGGCAGAACCCCGCTCCACGCCAGAAAAAACTGAAAAAGCCGTTTCCTTGCCTTTCAAAAGGCGAGCCGAACAGCCTGCTGACGATCCTGCCGATACCTCATCGATTTTCTTGTCGGAATAAAACACGCTCTGCGATGACGAGCGCCCGAAGTACAGTTCGCCCCAGTAGGGCGCTTTCACGGTGGAAAGCGCATCGCGGCAGGCATCGAGAAAACTCATCAGAACTTTTTCTTTCCCTGCGGACGGCGCGCCGGTGACGGGACAAGCCATGGACGCACCGTTCCGTTTACTCCGTCGGGTACGCGCAGCTTGACGGTGCAGGCGCCACTGTACAGGCCAACCCATCCGACGGAGGGAATGACCAGGTCCTCCTCGGCATGAAGACGGAACTCTTCCTCTTTCCAGGGGCGCTCATCCAGTCGCGCGGCACATTTTTTGCACGGCGGCACCAGCAGTTCACCGGCGTGATCTTTCAGCAAATCGGCGATGCGTTCTTCGCGGGTCCGATGAACGACCACCGTATCGGGCGCAAAGATGCCAAACTTCACCCAGCCGCGCTCTCCGGCGTCGGTGACGGTGACTTGGGCGAGACCGCCGAAAAAAACCGTTTGCCCTGTTTTCAAGTTTTCCAAAGAGCTCTGAAAGACCTTTTTCGGCGACAGCGCGGCGAGACAGTCGGGACACAGCATGGGAAGGAAGGGATCGTCGCCTTTAAGCCCCGGTGCGTCCACCAGAATCGGTCCGTGGGCCATGGCGTACTCCGTCATGCCCACGGTGGTGCCCGCGAGGCGTGAGACAGTGGGCAAGGTGTTTTTTAGCATTTCGCTGATAATGGTGCTTTTGCCCACGTTGGCGGCGCCGGCAAAGAGAATTTTTTCGTCGTTCGTGAATGAGTCCTCAAGGCGGCGGCGCAGCTCCGACATGTCGCTTCTCTTATGGGCCGAAACCAGAATGATCTGCTCGCGTGCCACGCCCGTTCTGTCGGAGAGCCATTGCAAAACCTCTTTGCGGGTCGTCCACGGTTCAAGCAGATCGACTTTGTTGGCGATGAGGAAAACGGGCTTGTTCAGCTTTTCCGCCCAGTCGAGGTCGGGGAAGGAAAGCTCCGGCCGCGTGACGTCGAGAATCAAAAAAACCGCCGAGGCCTTGAGCGCGCAATCCTGAATTTTTTTCTGAATTTCGGGATCACTGATGAGTGCCTTTCTGTAAACGGCATAGTGCTTCATCTGAAAACAGCGCTTGCAGAGCACGCCGTCTTCGGCTTTTTTCCCCGGAGCGAGGTAGCCGGGAAGTCGCTCGTCGACGCTCTGAAAGACTGCTCCGCAGCCAGGGCAGCGCATTTTTTCTTCGGTCATGGTTCACCTCTCCTCGGATTTTGGAGTCATTTCTTCTTGCGATACTCTGCCACGTTCTTCGCGTGCTCTTTATGGTCTTTCGCGAATTGATGGCGGCCGTCGCCGGTGGAAACGTAAAAAAGGTAGTCGTTCTCCTCGGGTGCCAGCGCGCCTTCCCAGGCCGCCGAAGAGGGAACGCAGATCGGCGCCGGCGGCAGTCCCGGGTATTTATAGGTGTTGTAGGGAGAGTCAATGGCCAGATGTTTGTACAGCACTCGGCGGAGAACTTCGCCGGTCGAGCGGTACCAGGCGTAAACCGCCGATGCGTCGATCTGAAGGTTCATCCCTCGGCGAAGCCTGTTTTCGATGACTCCGGCAATGACGGCATACTCTTCCGGCACCTGTGCCTCTTTTTGGAGCAGCGAGGCAATGACGGCCGCTCTCAGAGCCGCTTCCTTGTCCTTGACGACGCTGCCGAAACGTTCGAACCACGCCGCGGAAGCTTTTTTGACGAGTTCGGGCAAAGATTCCTTCACCAGCATGTAGGTTTCCGGAAGAAGAAAGGCCGCCCGCGCCTCGGCGCTGTCGGGAAGAAGTGGCCTCATGGCTTCGGGATAATTGTTCAGATTGTCCAGTTCGGCGCGCTGCTGTTCCGGCGTGCCCAACGGCAAAGGCTTATCGGGAAACGCACCTGGAAGAATGGTGGCGCTCACGTAAAGCGGCGAAGCCTTTGTCAGCTGCTCCGCCACATACCACGAAGGACCTGAAGAGAAGCTGTACGTCCCCGCCTTCAGGGCGCGATCAGCGTCCTTTCTGGCCAGCCAGTACAGAAAGTTACTGTGGCTGACGATAATCCTCTTCTCTTCGAGTTCCGCGGCAAATTTTCGCAGCGGCTCGCCGTTTTGCAGAGTGATCTCCACCGTCCTCTCGTCCTTGTGAAAAGGCATGACGAAAACGTCCTTCCATTGCGATAAATTCCAGCGCGCAGACGCCAAAATCAGCAGCACCGCGACGGCGGCTCCGACCAGGATAAAAAATTTCTTCAAGGTCCCCTCCTTAACGCTAAAGGATCATCATGGCGTCGCCGAACGAAAAAAATCGGTAACGCCTGTTCACGGCTTCTTTATAGGCTTTCATGGTCAGATCGTAGCCCGCAAAGGCCGCAACAAGCATGAGAAGAGTGCTTTGAGGCAGATGGAAGTTGGTGATCAAAGAATCGACCACCTGGTATTTGAAACCAGGATAGATGAAAAGCTCTGTCTCGAGCGAACCGGGGCGCAGCCCTCCGGGCGTGGCGGCCATCCCCTCAAGAGTTCTGACCACCGTTGTCCCTAGCGCGACGACTCGCGAACCTCGGCTTTTGGCGGCCGAAATTTTGTCGTAGGCGCTTTGGGGAATGACACACCGTTCGCTGTGCATCACATGCTGCCGAATGTCGGTGGTTTTCACGGGACGGAAGGTTCCGATGCCCACCTCGAGAGTGATGTCGGCAATCTCCACTCCGCAGTCGCTCACTTTGTCAAGCAGCTCTTTGGTAAAATGCAGCCCCGCCGTGGGTGCCGCAGCCGAGCGCGCTTCTTTTGAATAGACGGTCTGGTAGTCCTCGGGACTGGACGAACGCTCGTGAATGTAGGGCGGTAACGGCATGGAACCGCTGGATTCCTCCAAAGCGCGCACGTCGCAGTCCTGCGGAAAGTGAACAGAGCGCACGCCGTCGGAACTCAAGACGGCCCCGACGCTCACTGTAACACCGCCGTCAAGGCAGACTTTCGCCCCCTCCGGCAGTTTGCGCCCAGGGCGTACCAGTGCTTCCCATTCTTTTTCTGCTGCGTCGCGAGGACGCAGAAGCAAAATTTCGCAGCGGGCACTGCCGCCCTCTTTGATTCCTTCAAGGCGGGCGGCCATGACGCGCGTGTCGTTGCGCACCAGCACATCGCCGGGCTTAAAAAATGACAGCACGTCAAAGAAATGCTTATGGTCGATGTGTCCGCTTTTTCTGTCGATGACCATGAGACGGCAGCTGTCGCGCGGCGAAACGGGTTTCTGGGCGATGAGCTCCTGCGGCAGGTCATAATTGTAAGTTTGAATGTCGAAAAAATCCGGTTGATTCATAAAAGTTGCGCACCGTCTTTCCTATCGTCTTCTCTGGAGAGAAGTTCCCGGAAAATAGAACTGAAGAATTTTTTCCATGGACCAGCCATGGTCGGCCATGGCTTTCGCGCCCCACTGGGACAGGCCGACGCCGTGTCCCCAACCGCGGCCGTAAAGGGTGATCCTTCCGCCGCGGACCTCAGCCGTCGAACTGCCCTTGAGAAGAGGACTTGAAGGCAGCGCTAACACTTGAGCGCTCTCGGGAGACAATTTTTCCGAGGGCGCCGGGGCATCCGCCAGCTTTACAAAACGGCTCAAGTAATACCTGCGACGTTCGGGATGAAGCAGCATCTCAAAGCGTTCGTCCACGGTAAACTTTTTCTGCTGGATCAGTGCATTGAGCTGGGCTTCCTCTCCGGCCGTCAGCGGTGCCCCGTTCGCAGCGGCTGAATCGGAGCGACGTGCAAAGCGTCCCGCCCCTTTGGGCAGGTCGTTGATGCGAAGCGTTCCTGGTTCAAAGTCGAAGAACGTGCTGCGCACTTTCTTCGATCCGATCAGCGTTCGAAATGCCGCGCTGTTCAGCGTGCTACTGCCGGAGCTGCCCTTAAAGATCAGCTGAGTCGCCCGACCTGCGGCATCGCGACGAGAGATGGTAACGCTCTTGAGCACGCCGACACCTTTTCCCTTCTTCGAAAGGGCGTTCTGTATTTCGGCAGACGTAAGATCGGCTTTCCACGCTGCATAAGGCGAAGGCGAGCTGTAGGGTTCGCGACGAACCACAAGATAGGGCACGGCGCTACCCCAGACTTCTCTGATGTCCGCCGTGGCTCCGCCGGCGTCGGAACAGAAAAACGTCTGAGCGAGACTGCCGCCATAAGTCAGAACTTGATCTTTGGTCTGTGCAATGGCCCGGTCCGTCGATGAATGGTGAACGTTGGCCCCGCGGTAGACCTGACAGTGATCGCTGGTACACACGTCGAAGCCTGCGGAGTTGTGGCGCCCCATCTGCCTCAGAGCGTAGGTCCTGGAAATAACGGCCTGCGCTTTGAGAACCTCCATGCCCCACTGTGGGTTCACCTCGAAGCCGAGGACGCCGCGCAGATATTTTTCGACGTCAATGCGGTTGATCACCGTCAGCCGACTGCCCCGCGCCAAAAGCACCAGATCGCCTTCATAGCTGACTTTGCCGAAGGCGATAGGCGCGGCGGAACTGAGAGTTACTGGCGACGGCCATGATTTGCCGTTGATGATAACGGAGCTTCCGCGCGCTTTCGCCGTAAAGGCGGAAGGCACGCCGATTTTTTTGCCCGAGCCGCTGCGCGCCGTCAACGCCTTTCCTCTGACGTACGCTGTGCTGACGCCCGACGCCAGTCCTACTCGTATGGAGCGGGCGTCGGCGGGCGACGCGAGAAAAAGAGCCGAAGCGGCAAAAACCGTCCCCAAAAGCTTAAAGAAGCTCCAGTTGATCGTTTTGCGCCTGTTTTTGGAGGAACGGTTTGCCAAGGTAGCGATATGCATTTTCAGTTGCCTTCCTTCCGCGGGGAGTGCGTTCAATCATGCCCTTTTGAATCAAATAGGGTTCGTAAATGTCTTCAATGGTCTGCTGCTCTTCGTTCAGCGCCGCCGCCAAAGTGGACAGGCCGACGGGGCCACCACCGAAAAGCTCCACGATGGCGTTGAGAATTTTGCGGTCGCCGTCGTCAAGTCCAAGGTCGTCGAGGCCCAGGGTGGTCATGGCGCGCTGAGCCAAGTCGGCTTTCACCGAGGGCACTCCGGCCACTTCGGCAAAATCGCGGACGCGGCGCAGGAGGCGGAGGGCAATGCGCGGCGTGCCCCGTGAGCGTTCGGCGATGACCCGGCTGGCTGCAGGGTCGATTTTCATGTTCATCACCGAAGCGCCGCGGTCGATGATCACGCTCAGCTCTTCGGGAGTGTAAAGCCTCAGCTGTTCCACAATGCCGAACCGCGCGCGCAGAGGCGAACTCAGCAGCCCCAGACGCGTTGTCGCTCCCACCAGGGTAAAATGAGGCAGATTGAGGCAGATGCTGCGCGCCAGTGGCCCTTTGCCCACGATGATGTGCAACGTGTAGTCCTCCATGGCTGAATAGAGCACTTCCTCTATGGATGCGGACATGCGGTGAATCTCGTCGATGAAGAGGACATCGCGCTCCTGCAGGTTGGACAGAATGGCTGCCAGGTCGCCGGGCTTCTCCAGCGCCGGACCGGTGGTAGTGCGCAGTTCGCTGTTCATCTCGTGGGCAATGATATTGGCGAGCGTTGTTTTTCCCAGCCCCGGGGGACCGTAAAACAGAATGTGGTCCAGGTTTTCCTCGCGCTTCTGCGCAGCCCGAATGTAGACTTCCAGTTTTGACTTGATTTCGGTCTGACCGTTGAAATCGGCGAGTCGAAGGGGACGCAGGCTCTTCTCCTCTTCGCGTTCTCTGTTTTCTTCCTGCGGCGGCAGCTCAAAGCCGCGCCGGATTTTTTCGTTGTCCATGGCTCTTCACCTCACTTGCCGGGCTGAAGAAGGCGCAGACAGCTCATAATGGCTTCGCTCTCATCGATCTCGGCACCACGCTGAGACTTAACGGCCTTGTAAGCGCGAAGCGCCGAAGCGCGGTCAAATCCCAGGGACTCGAGGGCGTCGAGCACTCCCGAAGCGCCGGCAAGGTTTGAAAGTTCGCCTTCGGAAGGAAGGGACTGAACGAGGAGATTGAGGCCTTTTTTGTTGATCCGATCGGCCAGTTCAAAGCAGATACGTTCCGCCGTTTTCTTGCCGACGCCAGGCACGGCGGTCAACAGTTTCGCATCGTTCTGCTCCACCGCTGCGACGATCTCCGATGGCGAAAGATGCTGAAGAAGGGAAACCGCCACTTTCCCGCCGATGCCCTTAACGAGGACCATCTGGCGGAACATCTGGCGCTCAATGTCGTCGGCGAAGCCAAACAGCGCAAGGCCGGAGTCGCTGACCTGCAGGTGGGTGTACAGCATGACGGGCTCATCAATGCGGCACAGTTCGGCGGCCTTGCGGGTCAGCAGAAGTTCCACGCCGAAGCCGTTACAGTCCACCACTGCCGTGAAATCCGATTTTTCGATGACAGTCCCTTTGATACTGGCCAGCATCTTTATCTCCTTCCATATCTGTACTGCGGGCTGCTGAGGATCGCCAGTCCCGCAAGGGCGATGCCCAGAGCGTCGGCAGTGTCGTCGGGTTTGGGGATTTCGGGCAGATTCAAGATCTGCTGAACCATGAGTTGCACCTGCCGTTTTTCGGCGCTGCCGCTGCCGCACACCGTCAGCTTCACTTCCGAGGGCTTCGGCTCGACGATAGGAAGTCCATACTGCGCGCCGAGGAGCAGCATGGCTCCCCGCGCCTGCCAGACCGCCTCGGCCGTAGTCCTGTTCTGGCCGAAATAAAGCCGCTCTATGGACATAAAATGAGGGGAGCAGCGTTCAATCTGCTCCCTCACTCCGTCGTACAGAACTTTAATTCGAGTTGGCGTATCCTGGTGGGGAGGCGTCTCAAAACAGCCGTAATCCAGCGCCGTGCAGCAGCCGCCGGACTGACGGACAAATCCCCAGCCGAGGCGACCGATTCCTGGGTCAATGCCCAAACAGAGAAGGCCGTTATGCGTCGTCTTTGGCAAGCGCGTCATTCACCTCATCGGTAAATTCAAAATTCGAGTAGACGTTCTGAACGTCGTCGTGTCCTTCAAGAAGGTCCATGAGTTTCAGCATCTTGCGCGCCTTGTCGACGTTGTCGATGGTGACAGTGTTCTTCGGGCTGTAGATCACTTCGGCTTCGCCGATCTTGTAGCCCTTGCCCTCGAGGGCCGTCCGTATGTCCGCCATGGCAGCGGGATCGGTGCTGACAACGGCGCCTCCGTCGGTCATCTCCACGTCGTCGGCTCCGGCGTCGATGCTGTCCTCCATGAGCTGATCCTCGTCGATGTCGCCTTCGATGCTGATGGTGCCTTTGCGCTCAAAGTTCCAAGCCACGCTGCCCGCCGTTCCCATGGAACCGCCGTTGCGCTCGAGAATGGCGCGAATCTCCGGCGTCGTGCGGTTTCTGTTGTCGGTGAGGGACTCGCAGATAATGGCCGCACCTTCAACACCGTAGCCTTCGTAGAGCAGCTCTTCGTATGAAACGCCTTCAAGCTCGCCGGTGCCGCGCTTAATGGCTCTCGTAATGGAGTCATTGGGCACGCTTGCCGCTCTGGCGCGGTCAAGGGCAGCCTTGAGGCGGACGTTCATGCCCGGATCGCCGCCGCCTTCCTTGGCAGCGATAATGATCATTTTAATGAGCTTTTGGCGCTCATTTCCTTTTTTGGAATCCTGTGCCGCTTTGCGATGTTTGATATTAGCCCACTTGGAGTGTCCCGACATAACAAATCACCTCATAAAATGTTTAAAAGGGGCAAAAACTCCCCCTGTTTGACTGAATGAAAATTTAAATGTCGCCGATAATGCAGGCCGGCGGCAGTGTTCTCTTGTGCTCCGAAGCCTTTTTCCTCCGCTCGATTTCACGGCGGCATTTTTCGTCCAGCGGCTCGCCGGAGACGTAGGCGTCAAGCGCTGCATAGGTCAGTCCCATTTCTTTTTCGTCGGTCTGGCCTTCCCAGAGTCCCGCCGAAGGAGCCTTGTCGATGAGGACCTGCGGGATGTGAAGCCGGCGGGCCACTGCCCACACTTCGCCTTTCGTCAGATCGGCCAGCGGCATGAAATCGCAGCCGCCGTCGCCGTATTTCGTAAAGTAACCTACCGTCAATTCGTCCTTGTTTCCCGTGCCGCAGACGAGGTACCCTAGTGTCTGCGCCAGAGCGTAGAGAGTGATCATCCTGAGGCGCGGCTTGATGTTGGCCGCGGCAATGTCCGAGGGCTTCACGATGGTCTCCAGAGAGCGGCAATAGCCATCGTAGACCTGCGACAGATCGAGGGTGAGCATTTTCACTCCCAGAGCGTCGGCCGCAAGACGAGCGTGCTCCTCATCGAGAGCGAGGCTGTGGCAGGGCATCATGACGGTAACGACGCGATCGGCTCCTAACGCCTGCTTCAGCAACGCCGCGCACACGGCGGAATCGATTCCGCCGCTCATGCCGAGGACTGCGCCTCCGGCTCCGGAGGATGAAACAACGCGCTCGATCCACGTTCTGATAAAATCGATCACTTTTCCGGGGTCTCTCAATTTGCGCACTTCCTCTTCATGTGGGATGACGCTTTATTTTACCACATCGGTTCATACTTTAGCGAAGAAAACGATCGCAAAAGCCTTTAATCGTCAGATTTTCCAGCGAGAGGGAGATCATCGCGAAGCGCCGAAAGGACGCTGCCTCGCGGAAGGCGACGCACGATTTCACCGTTTTTGAAGATCACCATGCCCGAAGGCGAGCCGGCAACGCCCAACTGGGCGCCCCTGGCCTCGCGCGGGCCGTTGACTTCGCAGCCCATAACCGCCACGGTGAAGCCGTCGGGCAACTGGGGAAGCAACGGTTTCAACTCCTCAACGGCTTTCGTCACATCAAACTGACGGCGGCCGCAGGTGGGACAGGAGATCAGGCAGCCGCCTCTCTGGCGCAGTTTCAGCGCCCTCAAAACGCTGTAAGCCGTTTTCACCTCGTCTTCCGGCGATTGAGAGAGACTGACCCTGAGCGTCTGGCCGATGCCCAACGCCAGCAGCCGAGACAGGCCGCAGGCGCTTTTCACCACGCCGTCCAGTCCGCAGCCCGCTTCGGTAATTCCCACGTGAAAGGGAAAATCCCCGTAGCGTCGCGCCAGCAAAACATTGGCGCGCAGCACCTCATCGAGGTCGGTGGATTTCGCCGAGAGGATGACGTCGTCAAAATTCAGCGAGAGAAGCTTTTCCATCTGCTCGCCCACGGCCAACGCCAGAGCCGCGCCACGGTCGCCGCGCGCCTTTTTCAGCTGAGTGTCGTTGATCGAGCCGCTGTTGGATCCGATACGGATGACCACGTGCCGCTCTCGCGCCATCTGGACGACGCGGGCAAGTCGGGAAGGATCGCCCATGTTGCCGGGGTTGATTCTGATGGACGGGCAACCCGCACCGATGGCGGCTTCCGCCAACGACGGGTCGAAATGGATATCGGCCATCAGCGGCAACGGACTGGCGCTGTTGAGGCGCCGCAACGGTTCCAACAGATCCATGCGAGGAAAGGCGACGCGCACTAGCTCACAGCCCTCTTTCTTTAGGCTGTCCAGCTGTGTCAAACAGGCGTCCAGGTCGTCGAGACGAGTTTTCAGCATGGACTCCACGCGGATGGGTTGTCCGCCGCCGATGCGCAACGAGCCGATCTTGAGCGTTTTCTTCATGAGATCACCATCCGCCCCCTCAACGAAGCAGCCGCAGGATATCCTGCCATGTGACAAGGACGATCAGCGCGGCCAGAACCACAAAGCCTATGAAATGGATTTTGCCTTCAAGCTCCTGTGACACGTTGCGCCCTGTGATCATTTCGCCCAGAGCGAACACAATGTGTCCGCCGTCGAGCGCCGGAAAGGGAAGCAAGTTGATGATGCCGAGGTTGAGGCTGATAATGGCGAGAAAGGAAAGCAGCGGGTAAAAACCGCCCTTCGCCGCTTCGCCTGCCATGGCAGCAATTCCCACGGGACCGGCGACTTCGGCCTGCGACGGATGGAGCACCATGGCCTTCAGTCCGCGCAGCATAATCAGTGAAAGTTGAAAGGTATAGGCCAGCGAGCTTTTGAGCGCGCCGAAGAAGCTCAGCTTCTTTATGGCCGGCTGAATGCCCACCAGCGCTGGGCCGTCGTGGCTCTCACGTTTGGTCCCAACGATGAACGTCAATTCCTTTTCGCCGCGTCTGACAGTCAACTCAAGGCGGTTCGACCCGGCAGACTGCGCGCGGATTTCACGGGTCATGCTCGCCCAGTCAGCCACTTTTACGCCGCCAACGCTTTCGATGAGGTCTCCCTTTTGAAGCCCCGCCTCGGCAGCAGGAAAACCGGGCATGACGGTGCCGATCTCGGCGGACGACAGATCCATGACGCCTCGGGTCATGAGAAGTGCCGTCGCAAGCACCACCACAAGCAGAATGTTGTTGAAGGCCCCGGCTGCCAAAATCACCAGTTTTTTCCACGGCGCCTTGTCCTGAAATCCTTCGCCGGCGGCCAGAACTTCGCCGTCGTCCTCCTCGCCCATGCCGGCGAGACGCACAAAGCCGCCCACAGGAAAAGCGCGGACGGACCATTTATTCTTTCGTCCCTGCTTTTGATAGAGCAGCGGTCCCATGCCGAAGGAAAATTCGTGCACTTTGACGCCCAGCGCCAGAGCGCTCGCATAGTGGCCGAATTCATGAACGATCACACAGACCAGAATGATGAACAAAAACGAAATGACACTGAGGAACATCAGTTCCAAACCTTCTTCCTCGCGCCGCCCATGCCGTATTCACGAGTATGCCGGCAGCAGCGCTCATAGAGAGCCGCACGGTCGTCGACGCTGTCGGCTGCGCCGCCGCTGTAGCCTTCAAGCACTTCCGAGACGATTTTCGCGATGTCGGTAAAGGCGATTTTGCCTTCAATGAAAAGCTGCACTGCCGCCTCGTCGGCGCCGATCAGAATGACGGGATAGGGTTCCCCCGCCTGAGCCGCTTCCATGGCCGTAAACAGCCCGGGGAAACGTTCTCTCCGCGGGCGCTCGAAATGGAGATCCAGAGGATCCATCGCAACGGGGGCAATGCCCGAAAGCTTCAATCTCAATCGTTCAGGCCACGACAAAGCCGTCAGCGAAGCGAGGCGCATGTCCGGCTGACTCAGGAGCATTTTCGTGCAGCCGTCGATGAAAGTAACCAATCCGTGGACTTTTGAGCCGGGGTGAATCAACGGGACGATGCGCTGCGGCGGAAGCCCGAAAAGATAATGGGCTTCAAGCAGCTCAATGCCTTTGTTGATCATGGTGGCGCTGTCGACGCTGATTTTGCGCCCCATGGACCATACAGGATGGGCAGCAGCCTGCGCTGCCGTCACCGAAGCCAGCTGATCGAGAGGAAGCCTGAGAAAAGGGCCGCCGGAAGCCGTCAAAATCAGCTGAGCGACGTTTTCGCCATCTTCGCCGGCAAGACACTGCCACAGCGCGTTGTGCTCGCTGTCGAGGGGACGAAGGATGCCACGTCTCACGGCCGGCGTCAGCCGATCGCCGAGAATCAGCGCCGATTCTTTGTTGGCCAGGCTGACCTCCTTGCCGAGGCGCAAGGCCAGCGAGAGCGCCTTGACCGCCGCAATGCCCGACGAGGCGAACACCACGTGGTCAGTGTCGTCGCTTTCAACAACGCGCAGCAGCGCGTCTTCGCCGGTGAGAAGCTCGATTCCTTCCGGCAGGTCGTGACGGGAGCGAGTGAGTACCACACGATGCGGCAAAAACTCCCGACACAAAGCCGGCAAAGCGGCTCTGCCCGTCTCAGCGGCCAGAGCCGTCACGCAGAACTTTTCGGGGTAACTGCGGCACACGTCAAGCACCGACGAGCCCACGCTGCCCGTACAGCCGATCACCGCAATTCTTTTCTTCTGTTTTTTCATCGTCGGCCTTACAGAAAGGCTACCCACCAGATCAGCCACGCGCAGACGGCGTTGACGAGAACGCTGTCAAAGCGGTCGAGAAAACCGCCGTGCCCAGGGATGATGTGGCCGCTGTCTTTGACGCCCTGTTCGCGTTTAATCAGCGATTCCGCCAGGTCGCCAAGCTGCCCTGCCGTGCCGCAGGCGACGCCCGTCAGAATGAAGGCCAGAGGGCTGAACCTGGCGCAGAGAGCACACAACGCTCCGCACAGCACAGAGGCGGCAAAGCCGCCGACAAAGCCTTCCATGCTTTTGTTGGGGCTGATGTGAGGGCACACCTTGGCGGTTCCCCAAAAGGACCCCACCAAGTATGCCATGACGTCGCAGGACCACGTGCAAAGGAAAACGCAGAGCACAGCGCCGAATCCAACGGGATAAGGGAGCATACGCAGCTGAATCATGCAGTGCCACGGGATCACGGTGTAGATTAACCCCGCCACGATGGGCATGACGTTCTTCACCGAATCGCTTTCGCCGCGGATCTGGCGTCTGAAGATCTCCGATGCATAGGCAACGAAACAACACAACCCCGTCACGGCCATGGTGCCGCCTTGAAGGTGGTTGCCAGCAGTCAGTAAAATAAAAATCGCGCTGCCGTATCCTGCGGCGCTGGCCAACGGCGAAAAGCGGCCGTGAATGGCGTAATATTCTCTCAGTGAACCCAGAGCAATGACTGATGCCAGGACGCGCCACCACAGGCCGCCTGCCCACAGCGCCAACAGGATGGCAGCCACGAGCACGACGCCTGAAAGGGCGCGGACGCTCAGGGTTCGTTTAAAACTATCGGACAGTGCCATATCGGCGTTCCCTCCCTGCATATGATTCTATGGCAAGCCTGAGTTCTTTTTCGCCGAAATCAGGCCAGAGGACATCGCTGAAGTAGTATTCGCTGTATGAACTTTCCCACAGCCAAAAATTACTCAATCGCAGCTCTCCACTGGTGCGGATAATAAGGTCGGGGTCGGGAACATCGGGCAGGTAGAGAAAGCGGCGAAAGTCGTTTTCGTTCTCAATGGCGACGCCTGCTTTCTGGGCCGCCGTTACGGCGTCGATAATTTCCTGACGGCCGCCGTAGTTGAAGCAAGGAATAAAGGTCATTCTGCCACAGGCGGACGTTTCACTCTCGCAGCAGTCAATGACCTCCAAGACCGATGGAGGAACGCCCCTTCGCGATCCACAGAATCTCACTTTCACGCCATTTTCGATCAAATGGGGAAGCTCCTGACGGGCGTATTGCCCGAGCAGGTCCATCAGTCCGGAGACCTCTGCGGCAGGACGATTCCAGTTCTCCGTGGAAAAAGCGTAGACTGAAAGGTACTTTATGCCCATTTCTCCGGCAGCTTGCAGTGTCCGTCTCAGCGCGGCCATGCCCGCGCGATGCCCCAGAAGCCGCGGAAGGCCTCTTTTTTTGGCCCAGCGGCCGTTGCCGTCCATGATCACGGCAACGTGTGCCGGGAGATTTGCTGTGACTTCCATAACTTCACGATCCTCTTCTCAGACTTTCGTAGCGGGAGTGAATTTGTTGGATGTCCTGCCACGTCAAATATTTCGGGCTGCTTTTGGTGCGGCTTTCGTTGCGCAGGAGATAGCTGGGATGGAACATGGGCATCAGCGCAGCGCCGCGCCAGTTGAACCAGCGCCCCCGCATCTTCGTGATCCCTTCGGTGCTGTGGATGAACCATTTCAGCGGCGTGTTGCCAAGGCACACGATAATCTGCGGACGAAGCAAGGCAAGCTGGGCTTCCAGCCATCCCTGACAGCAGATAACCTCTTCGATTGCAGGCACTCTGTTTCTGGGCGGACGGCATTTGACGATATTGGTAATATACACTTTATCTCGTTGAAAGCCCGCGGCTTCAAGGATGGAAGTCAACAGTTGGCCTGCTGGCCCGACAAAGGGCCGGCCCGTGTTGTCCTCCACCTCTCCGGGGCCTTCGCCGACAAACATGATCCGCGAGGCGATATCGCCTTCACCGACGACCACATTTTTGCGCGTTTTGCACAGATCGCAGCGTTGGCATTTCAGCGCGGCCTCGCGAAGCTCGCCGTAAAGGGCGGCACGTTCGGCATCGCTGCGCTGCGCTTTATAGAGCATTTCAGTCATCGAAACTTACCTCTGCTATAGTTACATCGACGCGACCCACTTCCATGCCCGTCAGCTGTTCTACCGCCACGCGGACGCGGAGGGAAATCAGTCGCGTCAAGTCTCTGAAATTATGCCATCCCGTCTTGACCGTCAAATCAAAGGCGATAAGGAGCCGGTCGTTTTCCTCTTTGACCTTCAGGTCGGAAAGTGAAACCACTTGTTTTACGGTTTTCACGACATATTCCGTAATCTGTTCCACCACTTCAGGCTCGATTTTCAGCGAGCCGTAATAACTGAAGGGTGGCCGGACAATGGTCTTTTCCGTATCCTCATGGCTGAAAAAGAGGTTCTTCAACCGCCCCACGAGACGGCCGGTGTAATTCTTCTGGATCTGGGTTTGAGCGACGGGAATGACGTGGCGCTTTTTCTGCTTCCGCTCGTAAAGCGCCCGTTCGATCTCTTCGTCGGTTGCCACCTGGTCGATCGTCACATACTCCGACGGCAAAGGCAGGCCGAGAGCAGCGCAGATTTCATCACTCATGCCTTTTGAAGTGGCAAGCACCATCACTCGGCTTCCTGAACGACGAGACAGACATTTTCTCACTTCTGCACGGTGCTCGGGAAAATGGAACATGGCGCGCCGTACGGCGCGCACCATGTTGGACTCCGTCTTGGCGCTTTTGCCGCCGATAATGCGGCCGCGTGAAATGACCAGTCCATCGTCGATAATAACGTCAATTTTTCTTTTCGAGGCCACAAACTGTGCGCGCATGCTCTTGCCCGTGCCCGCCGGGCCGTAAAAGGCAAGGACTTCGTATTTTCCCGGCAGAGGTTCAGATACATATTTTTCCCTCATGGCCTCTCTTCCTCCCCGGCCGCAGTGTTAAAGCCCTTCTTCGTCCTCTTCAACAGAAACTTTTGCGCCCAGACTGCGCAGGAGTCCATCAAAATTTTCATAGCCCCGTATAATATGCTTGAGTCCGTAGACAAGAGTCTCGCCTTCGGCGGCAAGACCGGCAAGAGTCAACGCCGCTCCTGCACGTAGGTCGGTGCTCTGCACCGATGTGCCGTTAAGCGTAGAAACTCCGTTGATCACGGCGCTGTTACCTTGAATTTCTATGGACGCCCCCATTTTACGCAGCTCCGGCACGTGCAAAAAACGCGACTCGAAAATGCTCTCCTTGACGATGCTCGTGCCCTTGGCCAGACACAGCGCCGCCATAAGCTGCGGCTGAACGTCGGTGGGGAATCCGGGATAGGGCATGGTTTTCACCGAAAGTTTTTTCAGTTTGCTGCGCGAGGGATAAACGGTGACGCTGCTTTCGTGGCGTTCGTAAGCCACATCGGCCTCCTCGAGTTTTGCGAGGAGAGAGTCGAAGTGCTGCGGAATAGCGTCGGTCACCGTAACTTCACCGTTGGTGATCACGCCGGCGAGCAGATAGGTACAAGCGGCAATACGATCGGGAATGATGGTCGTAGAGGCGCTGTGCAGCGCTTCTCCTCCATTGATCTGGATGATGCCGGCGTTATCCTTTTTGAAGGCAACTTTCGCCCCCATGGCCTGAAGCGCTGCGACGAGGTTGGTGATCTCGGGCTCCCGCGCCGCGTTTTCTATGGTCGTCTCCCCTTCGGCCAACGTGGCGGCCATCACGAGGTTCTCCGTGGCGCCCACCGAAGGAAAATCGAGATAAATGCGACAGCCGCGAAGTCGCTTGGCGCTAGCGTAGACCGCACCGTGACTCAGCTCGATGGAAGCGCCCATTTTAGTCAGCCCTTTGAGGTGCAGGTCAATGGGACGAGCGCCGATGGAACAGCCTCCGGGAAGGGGCATGACGGCCCGTCCTTCCTGAGCGAGAAGGGGTCCCAGCATAATGGAGGAAGCCCTCATCTTCTGCACCAAAGAGGCGGGCATTTCGCAGTTCAGATTGCTCTGGCGCTTCACCGTCACAGTTCCATCGGAAAATTGCACGCTCATGCCTACGGCACGAAGCAGATCCACTAACGTCTCCATGTCCTTGAGCAGCGGGACGTTGGTGCAGGTCAGGCTCTCGCCCTTTCCAAGAAGAAGCCCCGCAGCCACCACGGGCAGCGCGGCGTTTTTGGAACCTTGCGTGCGAACGCTTCCATGCAGAGGAATGCCGCCCGAAATTTTCAAATGTCGAGAAAGACTCATCAATTCCACTCCTATGAAGCCACAAGATATACGGACAATTTCAATCCATCAGAACAGGACTAGCCACGCGCAACCCAAACTGAGCATTTGAAGCGCACAGAGAATGGCCAGCACTTCGGGCGGCGTCAGACCTTTGGCGAGAAGCCTATGGTGAATGTGTTTGCGGTCCGGATAGAACGGCGATTTTCCGGCGACCAGACGGCGGACAATGGCCGAAAGCGTGTCGATAACGGGGACGCCACCTATGAACAGCAAAGCGGCAACGCTTTTAAACAGACCGATGTTCATGGGAACCAATTCAAACAGAGCGAGACAGGCCGTGAAATAGCCGAGAAGGTAGACGCCGCCGTCGCCAAGAAACGTCTTTGCCGACGGAAAATTCCAAAAGAAGACGCCCAAGATCATGGAAATCATCGGCAGAACACACTCCACCTTGCCCACAAGGGCGAAGAAGCCGAGGCTCACGAAGGCCATGGAAAGTGCGAGGCCGTTCATCCCGTCGATAAAATTGTAAGCGTTGGTCATGCCAGCAACCCAGAACAGGTACACGACCGTAAAAACAATGCTCTGATGCCCCAGCGCCAGCAGCGAGAGAGCTGCGGCGAAAAAATGGACGCACAGCCTGCCGTAGGGCGACAGCGAGAGCATGTCGTCGATGTACCCGGCGAAAAAAACCAGCGTTGCGCCCGTGGCGATGATGCGCAATTCAAAGGTAACCTTTGCAAAGAGCAGCGTCCACAGCATGAACCCGCTCCACAGGACGATGCCCGCCCCTCGTGGGACGGGCGAGGTGTGGATTTTGCGTTCATTGGGATAATCCAGCATGCCGTATCGTTGAGACAGCAGGATGGCAATCGGGGTTATTCCTGCTCCCCAGATGAGGAAAACAAGACAGATCCACAGAGAGCGCATACTTATTTTGTGCCGAAAATACGGTCTCCAGCGTCTCCCAGTCCGGGAACGATATAGCCGTGCTCGTTGAGGTGGCTGTCAAGAGAAGCGATGAAGATGTTCACGTCGGGATGGGCCTTCTGCACGACCTCGACGCCTTCGGGAGCGGCAATGAGGCAGACCAGCGAGATCTTTCGGCCTCCGCGCTTTTTGATCATGCTGATGGCTGCTGACGAAGATCCGCCGGTGGCCAGCATGGGATCGAGCAGGAAAATGTCGCGTTCGCCGATGTCGCCCGGCAGCTTGCAGTAATACTCCACGGGCTCCAGCGTTTCCGGGTTGCGGTAGAGGCCGATATGGCCCACCTTGGCGTTGGGAATGAGGTTCAACACGCCTTCCATCATGCCCAGGCCGGCGCGAAGGATGGGGACGATGGCCAGTTTCTTGCCGGCCAAAGCATAAGCTTTAGTGCGCGTGATGGGCGTCTCCACGTCGATCATTTTCAGCGGCAGATCTCTGGTGATCTCATAGACCATAAGAGAAGCGATTTCTGCCACCGTCTCCCTGAAAGTCTTGACAGGCGTATTTTTGTCGCGGATGATGCTGAGCTTGTGTTGCACCAGAGGGTGGTCAAAAATGACCACCTGTCCGACGCTGCTGTTGAGGAAGGCACGGCTGGTGCTGTGCTCATAGGCGCAGATTTTCTGCGTGCGTCGCACGTGGCGTCCGCCGTCGAAGTCGGTGGAAAGCCAAGTATCGACGACATCCATGGCCGTAGGTTCGTCGATAACGCGGGCGCCCAGAGTCAGCACGTTGGAATTGTTGTGGTGACGGCTCAGAGCCGCGACCTCTTTATTCCAACAGTCTGCCGCGTAGACGCCCGGAACTTTGTTGGCGGCAATTTCCATGCCAATGCCCGTTCCGCACACCAGAATACCCCGCTCGGCATCG
This sequence comes from uncultured Synergistaceae bacterium, assembly GCA_964622575.1. GTDB lineage: Bacteria > Synergistota > Synergistia > Synergistales > Dethiosulfovibrionaceae > Pyramidobacter. The sequence continues at coordinate 311,457 of CAZUQW010000001.1, forward strand.
CCGTGGGCCACAGTGCGCCCCACTTGAAGCGCAATGTCGGGATAATCGCAGGAAATCTCCGACGTATCCGTGCCGAAATCCTGAACCGCGAAACCGCCCATCGCCTCGAGGTGGGCGATAATTTTCTGTTTCAGCTCGTAGCCCGCATGATCGGATCCTATAATAATTTTCACCGTAGATTTTCCTCCTCAGAAAAAACATCGGATGTAAAACCGCAGAGCCTTTTGACTTTACTATTTTGCCACATATCCAAAAAAAAAGCGAGGTATCCGCATACGCGAATACCTCGCTTTTTACAAGCTCATTAGCCGAGAACGACGAGAACGTCGCCGCTGTTGACCGTTGCGCCTTCGTTGACGCGAATCTCGAGAACCTTGCCGTCGCGGCCGGCAGGAATCTCATTTTCCATCTTCATGGCCTCAAGGATCAGCAGGTTGTCGCTGGCCGTCACGGTGTCGCCCACTTTGGCAATGATGCGAAGCACCTTGCCGGGCATGGGAGCAGTGACTTCAGTGCTGCCGGCGGGAGCTGCAACAGGTGCCGGAGCAGCCTTAGGCGCCGGAGCGGGAGCAGCAGCGGGCGCAGGGGCCGGAGCAGCCTTAGGCGCCGGAGCGGGGGCGGCGACAGGCGCAGGTGCAGGAGCGGGAGCAGCGACAGGAGCCGCAGCGCTCATGGGTTCGACATTGACATCGTAGGCCTTGCCATTTACGGTAATTCTATACATCGACATGATAAATAGATCCTCCTCGAATATTTAAGCTTTGTCCTCCGCCACTACGCAGCGGAGCTCATCTTAATTCCAGCCATCCGTCAAAGACGACTGAAGCGCTTCGATGCGGGCACAGGCGATCCATCCGTCGGTTCCGGCGCCGATCAGGTGCTCGCCCGCAGGAACGATGGACTTGATGGACATCAGTGACCCTGTCTGAGCCGCAATGGCTGCCGCAATTACGGCCACCAGTTCGTCGTCTTCTGTCGCAGGCGCTGCGGTAGCGGCCGAAGGTGCAGGAGCGGCAGCCGACGAAGGAAGCTCTGTTTTAGGTGTCTTCTTCAGCTTGGTCACATAGCGCATGGCAAAAATCACAAGCGTCAGTCCGATGAGGACAAGGAAAACGACGGAGAATGCGATCAGTGAAAGAGCCGTAGCACCGCCCATTCCGTCAAAGGACGCTGCTAATGAGTTTGCAGTTTCGGTAGCAGCCATTGAAATCCCTCCTCAACTAGTTGGGCATGACGCCGTGCTTCTTGCGAGGCAATGCCTCTCGTTTGCTGCGGTTGGCTTTCAGAGCGAGAATGACCTCGTAACGGGTCTCTTCAGGAAGGATCACCTTATCAACATAACCACGGCTTGCGGCCTGATAGGGTGTCGCAAAGGCATCTTCGTACTCGCCGATGAGCTTGGTGCGCTCGGCGGCAGGATCGGCGGCGGCGGCAATTTCCTTGCGGAAGATGATGTTGGCCGCGCCGGCGGCACCCATGACGGCAATCTGAGCCTGCGGCCAGGCGAGCACCGAATCGGCGCCCAAGGCCTTGCAGCACATGCCGATGTATGAACCGCCATAGGCCTTGCGGAGCACGACGCTGACCAGCGGCACAGTGGCTTCGCTGTATGCGTAGAGCATCTTCGCGCCATGGCGAATGATGCCGCCCCACTCCTGGGCTTTTCCGGGCAGATAGCCGGGAACGTCAACGAAGGTAACAATGGGAAGGTTGAAGGCATCGCAATGGCGGATAAAGCGGCTGGCTTTGTCGGAGCAGTCGATGTCGAGGCAGCCGGCCATGACGCTCGCCTGATTGGCCACAATGCCCACGGGCATGCCGTCGAAGCTGGCATATCCGATGACGATGTTTTTGGCCCACATGGCCTGCACTTCGACGAACTTGCCGTCGTCCACCACGGCTTTGATGACGTCATGGACGTCATAACCCTTGTTGGAATCGGTGGGAACGATGGTGCGCAGGCTCATCTCGGCGCGGTTTGCGGGGTCGGAGGTGGCAATGCGGGGAGCGTCGGTCATGTTGTTGCTGGGGAGGTAGCTCAGCACGTCACGGACCTGGCGGAAGCATTCTTCTTCCGTCTCGGCAAAGAAGTGAGCGTTGCCCGAACGGGTATTGTGCGTTCTGGCGCCGCCAAGTTCCTCGCTGGTCACCTCTTCGCCCGTGACCGTCTTAATGACGGCGGGACCGGTAATGTGCATAATGCTGATCTTGTCGACCATAAAGATATAGTCCGTCAGCGCGGGGCTGTACACGGCTCCGCCTGCGGTGGGGCCGACGATAACCGACATCTGAGGAATCACGCCGCTGGAGATGGTATTGCGATAGAAAATTCCCGCATAACCGTCAAGAGCGTCAACGGCTTCCTGAATACGTGCTCCGCCGCTGTCGTTAATGCCCACGATGGGGCAACCGTTGCGGAGCGCGAGGTCCATGACCTTGCAGATCTTTGCGGCATGCATCTGGCCAAGTGAACCGCCGAGAACGGTGAAATCCTGGCTGAAAACGTAGACGACGCGTCCGCCCACCGTACCGTAGCCCGTCACGACGCCGTCGCCGAGATACTTCTTCTTCTCCATGCCGAAGTTTGTGCAGCGATGCTCCACAAATTCGTCAAGCTCAACAAAGGATCCCTCGTCAAGAAGAAGGTTAATTCTCTCGCGCGCCGTAAGCCTGCCCTTTGCCCTATGTTTGGCAACGGCCTTCTCGCCGCCGCCTGCCGCGGCCTGGACACGTTTCTCGAGAAGCGTATTGCAAAGCTCATCGATGGTTTTAACCGCCATACTGCTACCTCCTTATAAAATTATTCCTGAGTAATACAGCCTTGTGAAAGCGCTCATGGGCTCCTTGATCCGCGCCGTTAGGTTCAGGTACGTTTTCGCGGCACTAAGAGCCGAGAGCTTCGGAATATCAAAGTTAATAATAACAGAGAATAAACAAAAATGCTCTTACTTTCTCATGAATTCATATAAAAAGCCAAAAAAAGGAGGAAACTCTTTTTAAATATAACGAAAGCCCAGCATGGCCCCCACAAAAAAGACTCCCCCACCGATCATAACCGCCCAGAGCAGCGTTCGTAGGTAAATTAGCATGGCAGGGCTGCCGGGATATTTCCCCGTTTGGATTCCGCGAATCAACTTGACCAGCAGTACAGTCACGGCAAAAAGGACGACGCCGAGCAACGCCTGAAAGTTAAGTGCCGGAATGCCCCATATAAGCTCGGACTTCAAAAAAATCACCTCTGCGCCGACAGCGACCTGATAATGCCACCATACTAAAATAAAACGTTAATATTTTCAAGCTCTTTCACAAAAAAACAGGCAGAAGGAAAGTTCCGCCTGTAAAGTTCTTATTTTCTTCCGTGGATCTGTCTGAGTATTTCGATGGCCACTTGGAGCGCGCGTTTTCCATCGGAAATGCCCACCAAGGGTTGACGCCCCTCCCTGATACAGGTGACAAAGTGAAGCAGCTCTTGTTTCAGCGGCTCGACCTTGGGAAGAAGGGGATGCTCGATGGCCTCTATGGTGCCGCCCGTTGGCGACGTCTGCGGAGGGTGGTGGACGGTCACGTCCTGCGTCTCGAAGTTTACCGAATAGTAGCGGTCCTCCAGAGTGACGTCCATCTGGCGAAGGCGGCGTTCCGCCACGCGGCTCGCCATGATGTCGGCGATGGTGCCCGACTTGAACTTGATCTGCGCAACGGCAAGATCTTCGTGATCTGTCCGAACCTTGCGTCCCATGGCGCAGATCGTTTCGATTTCAGAGTTGACGAGAGACAGGATGATGTCGATGTCGTGAATCATCAGATCCAGCACGACACCCACGTCTCCGATGCGCGGCGAAAAGGGTCCCTGACGTCGGGACTGGATCAGCAGAGGCTCGCTTGTCATCTGCTGTGACAGGTAGCGGACGGCGCTGTTGAAGCGCTCCACGTGCCCCACCTGCAGAACGATGTTTTTGCCCTGAGCGGCTTCCAGCAGCTTTGAAGCTTGGTCTACGGTGGTCGTTACGGGTTTTTCGACAATCAAATGAATGCCCGCTTCGGCCAGACGGCACGCCACTTCAAAATGCTGAGTCGTCGGCACGACGACGCTGATGGCTTCGGGCTGCCGTTCGCTGATAAAGCGTTCCAGGTCGTCATAGGCGGGAACCTCGTACTGGCGACCGATCTCATGGGCCGTATCGGGATTGCTGTCCACAACTCCCACAAGGTTAACGCCCATCAGTTCTTTGTAGATGCGCGCGTGTATCCGTCCAAGGTGCCCCACTCCAACTACGCCGACTCTAATGTCATCCACAGCACTCACCCCATCAAAATTGCACTGCACTTTTATTTATTATCACGCCATCGGGCTGACTTTTCGTTTTTATGGTCAGCAACATTCGTCGATCTTTCCCCTTTTTCTCTTCGGCCCAGCGGCGGTGCGAATAAAAGAGCTCTTCTTGCTCGTACGTACACTGTGATTCAAGGAAAATGCGCTGCCGGGGCACGCCGACGTCAAGGAGCTGCTGTGCGATCTGCCGCTTCAAGTCGAAAAGGACAAACTCTTTTTGCTTCGCGCAAGCTTCCGGCACAAAACGCCCAAGGGCTTCCGATGTCGTGGGATCGTCGCGTCGGCGGCTGTAACACTTTCCGCAGACGCAGGGCCCCACCCAGGCGTATAACCCGTCAGGATCGGGGGCTCCATTGCGACTTGCGACGAACTTCATCGCCGAAGCGGTGATGTTGCCCAGCGTTCCCCGAAAACCCGAATGAAGCGCCAAAAGCCACGGACGCTCCGAAAGCGAAAGGATAACCACTGGCGCACAGTCGGCAAAGCGCAGGCCGCAGGTGCCGTCGCCCGGGCGAATCAACAGGCCGTCGGCCTGATCTTTTTGCGGAAAGCGGGCAGCCTGAGAGGCACTGAGAACTCGCGTGCCGTGAACCTGAGCGAGCAGCGTCAAAGGACCTTCATCTGCCATGCGGACGATCTGTTCGTCGGCGCTGACGCCCTTCAGCGTCAGGCGAAGAGAAAAGGGAGACCCTTCAGGCTGGGGATAATCGTAAAAGCCGCTCTGCGAAACCACGGTGAAGGCGTTAAAACTCATGGTTCAGCACGTGACCGCGGATTTTGCCGATAAAGTAAAGGCTGCCGCAGACGATGACGGGGCCGCCCGATTTTACCGCAGTTCTTAAAGCCTGCATCGGATCGCTGAAGACCTGCGGCGCGTTGTTCCAGTGAAAAGCTTTGGCGGTTGTCGCCAGTTTTTCGGCCTTCTCGCAGCGCGGCGCATCGCTCAGTTCGGTGCAGTAGAGTGTCGCCTGCGGCAGGCTTTCGGAATAGAGCTTCAGCGACTGCCTGTAGTCTTTGTCGGACATGGAGGTGTAAACCAGCTTAAAGGGGGCATCCTCGCCGTAAAGGGCTTTCAGAGATCTGATCAGCGCCGCCGTGCCGTGAGGATTGTGCGCGCCGTCAAGGATCACGTCGGGATCGGTGTGCATGACTTCCATGCGTCCCGGCCAGCTGACGCGGGCCAATCCCTCCTGCGTCGCTTTGGGGCTTACGGGCAGTTGGTCGGCGATCAGTTCGAGCGCCCTCAAAGCCAACGCGGCGTTTTCCGGTTGATAAGCTCCGACCAGGCGGACAGCGCAGTCTCGAGTTCCGCAGGGACTGGAAAAGACAAATCGACTGCCGTGCAGCGACGTTTCGACGTCGCTGACTGTACAGGTTTCGTTGAACACTTCGCCGTTCGCGCCGATTTCAGCGCAGCGTTTTTTGAACTGGGCGTTCAGCTCGGCCGTTCCGCCGCAATAAAGTGCGGGGCGGTCTTTCTTCGCGATGTCGAACTTATTGGCCGCAATTTCCGTCAGCGTGTTGCCCAAAAGGCGCATGTGATCCATGCCCAGCGGCGTAATGATCGAAATCAAAGGCTCGGGCAGAATGTTTGTGGTGTCGTAGCGCCCACCAAGGCCCGTTTCGATGACGGCGGCATCTACGCATTCGTCGGTGATCATCTTGAAACACGCCGCCGTGGTGATTTGAAAGTACCCCAGACGCAGCTCGCTGTCCTGCTTCAAGATTTCTTCGACGGCGTCAAGGGCGCTCTGCCATTTTTCCGGCTCAAGAGGTTCGCCGTTAACGCGCAGCCGTTCACCGATATTCACAAGATGGGGACTGGTGTACAGCGCCGTACGGTATCCCTGGGCACGCAACATGGCGTCGAGGTCGGCCGCCACCGAACCTTTGCCGTTGGTGCCGGCGATGTGAATGGCGGGAAAGTGAAGAGGGTTTCCAAGCCGTTGAAACACTTTTTTTACAACAGCAAGCCCCGTCACGGAATCGGGGCTTGCCATCGTGTTGATGCGTTCTTCAATCAGGTTCCACAAGTTTGCCGTAGTCATTTCAGTCTTTCGTCAGACTCCCGATGTTCTCAAGGATGCGCGCACGGCGGCGGCGCGACTCTGTAGCGCGTGCTCTTTCTGTCTCCACCACTTCTTCCGGCGCCCGTTGGACGAAGTTTTTGCTGGAAAGCTTCTTTTCGCTGCGCGCCAAATTGTTTTCAACCTGTTTAAGCTCTTTTTGAAGGCGCTCCACTTCCGCAACGGGGTCGAGAAGGTCGCCCACGGGCAGGAAGACCTGGCCTGCCTGCACGATGGAACTCAGCGCCAAATGGGGCTTGTCGGCATTGGCGGCAATGACCTCGACGGCGTTCACTTTGGCGCACAGCGTGATCATGTCGCGGTTCGCCTCAAGGACGGGTTTGAAGGCCTCGTGAGCGCCGCGCAGCACCACGCGCTGCACATTTTGGCTGGGCGGCAGCCCCGCTTCTGCGCGCAGGTTGCGGATCGAGCGGACGAACTCCTGAAGTTCGTTCATCAGCGTTACGGCTTCGGCGTCCTCTTTGTAAGCGGCGGGATCGGGCCAACCTGAAAGCTCCATGGGCTTCTCGCCGAAGTTGAAGGCGTGCCACAGTTCCTCGGTCACAAAGGGAATGAAGGGATGCATAAGGCGCAGCGCGTCCTTGAAGACGCAGAGCAGAGTTTGCCTCGTGGCCTTTTGGCGTTCGGGGCCTTCGTCGCCGTAGAGCGCCGGTTTGGCCATCTCGATGTACCAGTCGCAGAAATCGCCCCACATGAAGTCGTAGATTTCCCGCGCGGCCTCGCCGAAGAAGTAGCCGTCAAGGTCTCGCGTCACCGCGGCGTCAAGCTGGCGCAGACGCTCGAGGATCCAGCGGTCATGCAGGCGCATGTGAGCCGCATCGGGAAGTTCGGCGGTTTCCGAGCTGCCCATGTTCATCAGCGCAAAGCGGCTGGCGTTCCAGATTTTGTTGATGAAACGCTTGTAGTTCTCGATTTTCGACGGTCCCATGAGGATGTCGCGTCCCTGCACCGTCAGCGCGGCCACCGTGAAGCGCAGCGAATCGGCGCCGTAGAGCTTGATCATGTCCATGGGGTCAATGCCGTTGCCCTTGGACTTGCTCATCTTCTGGCCTTTTTCGTCGCGCACGAGGGCGTGGATATATACGTCGTGGAACGGCACGTCGTCCATAAATTCCAGTCCCATCATAATCATGCGCGACACCCAGAAGAAAATGATGTCGAAGCCCGTAACCAGCACTGACGTGGGATAGAAGTATTTCAGCTCTTCCGTTTTATCGGGCCACCCCATGGTGGTAAAGGGCCACAGGGCGCTGCTGAACCACGTGTCGAGCACGTCTTCGTCCTGCTTCAATCTTTTCGAGCCGCACTTGGGGCAGCAGTCAGGGTCGTGCTCGGCCACGATCAGATGGCCGCAGTCCTCGCACGTCCACGCTGGAATTCGATGTCCCCACCAGAGCTGGCGAGAGATGCACCAGTCGCGGACGCCGTCCATCCACTGATAGTAGGTGGCCGCCCACTGAGAGGGAACCCAGCGGATTTTTCCGGCCTTGGAGGCCTCGACGCCACGCTTGGCAAGAGGGGCGACTTTGACGAACCACTGCTCCGACAGATAAGGTTCAACGGCTGTTCCGCAGCGGTAGCAATGCCCCACCTGATGGGGCAGCTCCTCCACTTTTTCGAGAACACCCTCGGATTTCAGGATTTCTTCGCTTTTCGCGCGGGCGTCGGTCACCGTCATGCCTTCCATGGCCTTTGCCGCCTCGGTCATGTTGATCATGTGGCCGTCTTCGTCGATCACTTGGATGGGCTTGAGATGATGGGTAACGCCTACTTGAAAATCGTTGGGGTCGTGCGCCGGCGTGATCTTCACGTAGCCGGTCCCGAAGGCGGGATCGACCATGCGATCGGCAATGATGGGGATGGCTCGTCCGCCCGTCATTTTGCCGTCCACCAGTTTTCCGCCGGTCATGGGCACGATCACCTCGCGTCCCGCCTGGCCCTTGTGAGCCTCGTCGCCAGGATGCACGGCCACGGCTACGTCGGCGGTAATCGTCTCGGGACGGGTGGTGGCGATCAGAATGTAGTCGCTGCTGTCCTTGAAGTAGTAGCGCACATAGTACATGTGCCCCAGCTCTTCGGAATGCTCTACTTCAATGTCGGACAGCGCCGTATGGCAATGGGGGCACCAGTTGACGATGTACTTTCCTTTGTAGATGAGGCCCTTCTCGTAAAGGCGACAGAACACAGTGCGCACCGCCCGCGACAGGCCTTCGTCCATGGTAAAGCGCTCGCGCTTCCAGTCGCAGGAATCGCCCAAACTCTTCATCTGCGTCACAATGCGGTCGCGGTACTCTTCTTTCCATTGCCAGGTGCGCTTCACAAAGGCCTCGCGTCCCAAATCGCGGCGCGTGATGCCTTCTTTGAGAAGTCGGCGTTCGACCACGTTCTGCGTGGCGATTCCGGCGTGATCGGTGCCGGGCTGCCAGAGGACGCTGTAACCGCGGGCCCTTTTGTAGCGGGCAAGAATATCCTGGAAGGCATGGTCGTAGGCGTGTCCCATGTGGAGAGCGCCGGTGACGTTGGGCGGCGGAAGCACAATGGAAAAGGCTTTCTTCGCCGGATCGACCTTGGAATCAAAAAGGTTCTGATCGATCCACCATTGGTACCACTTGCTCTCAATTGGCGCAGGATCATAGGCTGCTGGCAGTTCGACGGTGTGTGAGGCCATTTGAAGTTCCTCCTCGGTAAGATGTGCGGATTTGTGTTACTGAAGGGCTGACGTGAGGTAAAGTTCAACCTGCGCTTTCAGCGCTTCGATGCTGGTCGGCTCGTTGACCGAACAGGCCAAAGGCATGTTCCATGAGTACAGACCCTTTTCGACGTATTGCAAAATCAAATCCCGGCGTTTTGTGGCCGCGATTTTGTCGGCTTTGGTGAAAGCCACCTGTATGGGGACGCCGAGAGATTTCAGCCACTGCTGAAGCTCTTTGTCCTTTTCGAGCAGGCCGTGGCGGATGTCTACGAGATGAATGACCAGCGCCAGCTGCCTGCGGCAGGTGATGTAGCTTTCGATCATTTTCGCCCAGCTGTTGCGCTCGTCGCGGCTGCGCGAGGCAAAGCCGAAGCCCGGCAAATCGACGAGAGTGAAGGGATAGGACGCCTGCACGCCAAAAAAATTGATGCTGCGGGTCATGCCGGGAGCGGCGCTGGTGTGAGCCAGCTTCTGCCCAACAAGTTTGTTGAGCAACGACGACTTCCCCACGTTGGAACGGCCTGCAAGGGCGATTTCCACTTTATCGCCGCGGGGAAACTGCTGTGTCGTGTAGGCGGTGCAAAGGAGCGTAGCTTTCCACAAAATCATCGTTCGTTCTCCGTTAAAACAGTCTCGAAAACGCGCGACGCCGAAGAGACGAAGTGAAACTGAACCTTCTCTTTGATCCAGGGTTCCATGTCCTCCACGTCGGGTCTGTTGGCTTCGGGGACAAAAAGATTATAGATCCCATAGCGTTTTGCCGCCAGAGTTTTTTCGCGGAGGCCGCCGATGGGAAGCACGTCGCCGCGCAGCGAAATTTCGCCGGTCATGGCAAAGCCCGGGCGGTATTTCGCCCCCGAAAGCGCCGAAAACAGTGCAATGGCCATGGTAATTCCCGCCGACGGCCCGTCCTTGGGGATGGCACCTTCGGGCACGTTGAGATGAAGGTCCAAACCGCTCCATTTCGGCTCGGCTTTTGACGTCAGTTCGCTCCAGTGGGACTTCACGAACCCCAGGGCGGTCAGCGCGGACTCCTGCATGACTTTGCCGAGGTTTCCCGTCAGCTGAAGCTCGCCTTTGCCGTGCATTTTCACGGCTTCGATCGTCAGCACGTCGCCGCCGGCCGCCGTCCATGCCAGCCCTACGGCAAGGCCGCTTTCGGGAACCTTGGGAAGTCTGACGTCGGGACAGTGTGGAGAGCCGAGATAATGGGCGATTTTCTTCGTCGTAATGGTTTCGGCTTTGGGCGTTTCCCCTTTTTCTTCCGATTGAAGGGCCGCCAAAGCGACTTTGCGGAACATGGCCGTCAGACGGCGATCCAACTGGCGTACGCCCGCTTCGTGGGTATAGTCGGCGATCACGCTCCTGAGGGCCGCGGGCGAGAGGCGGACTTCGCTCTTCTTGAGGCCGCTCTCCCGGTAAATGGCAGGCAGAAGAAAATCTCTGGCGATGTGATATTTTTCCTCGGGAAGATAGCCCGACAGCTCGATGACGTCCATACGGTCGAGAAGAGGTGCGGGAATAGTGTCGGTCACGTTGGCCGTGGTGATGAAAAGCACGTCGCTGAGGTCCAAAGGCACTTCAAGGTAATGGTCGGTGAAATGGGAATTCTGGCCGGGATCGAGCACTTCAAGGAGCGCGCTGGCGGGATCGCCGCGAAAATCCGAGCCGATTTTATCCACTTCGTCAAGCAGCATGACGGGATTACAGCAGCCTGATTCTTTAAGCTTCTGGACAATGCGCCCCGGCATGGCGCCGATATAGGTCCGACGGTGTCCTCGGATTTCCGCCTCGTCGCGCATGCCGCCCAGTGAGAAATTCACGAAGGGACGGTTTAGCGCTTCGGCCACTGACTTCCCCAGCGTCGTTTTTCCCACGCCGGGCGGCCCTACAAGGCACAAAATCTGTGCACGGAGGTTATCGCCTGCCTTTTTTCTCACGGCGAGGTACTCGAGAAGTCGATCTTTGACGCGCTTCAATCCGTAGTGATGGGCGTCCAGCACTTTCTGCGCGCGGGCGATGTCAAGGCATTCGGGGGCCTTGACGCGCCACGGAACGTCGAGAAGCCAGTTGACGTACGTGTCGATGACCGTCGCTTCCGGCGACATGGGCTGCATCTTGTTCAGGCGGTTGAGCTCGGAGTTTACCTTTTCGCTTACGGCCTCGGGAAGGTCGCACTTCTTCGCCCGTTCGCGCAGTTCGGCAGCTTCAGGCGATTGATCGGCGTGAAGCTCGTCTTGGATCACCTTGAGTTGCTCGCGAAGATAATATTCTTTCTGATTTTTGTCCACTTCGTTTTGGACTTTTGTATGGATTTCCTGCCCCAGTTTGAGCAGTTCCGTCTCGGCAATCAGATACTTCAAAAGCAGCTCCAGACGGCTGTCAACGCGGAAACACTCCAGCAGTGTCTGCTTGCGTTCCACGTCGAGGGTCATATGGGCCGCCGTCATGTCGGCGATTTGCGAAGGGTCCTTGACCGACTTTATGGCCTGAATCAACTCGACGGGCAGCCGCGGATGATAGGTCAAATAGGTTTCAAACTGCCGGAGCACTTCCTGACACAGAGCTTCGAGGACTTCCGTTTTGGGCATCCCCGAAGAAACCGACACCAGATCGGCCGTCAACAGTCCGTCTTTCTGCACATAAGCGCGGCTTCTCATGCGCTCTTTGCCTTCCAGCAGGAGTTTCACCGTTCCGTCGGGCATACGGATCATCTGGAGCATGGCGCAGACCGTTCCCACGTCGTAGAGATCGGCCGCGCCGGGATTTTCTTCCGCGGGGTCTTTCTGCGCCGCAACGAAGATAAGCTTCTTTTCAGCTGTTGCGGCCAGCTCTATGGCTTTGAGAGTCGCTTCTCTGCCGACGAAAATCGGCGCGAGCACGCCGGGAAAGATGACCGTGTCACGGGCGGGCAGAACGTACAGCATTCTTTACGATGCCTCGTTTTCCTGAGTTTTTTTGATATACTGCACCTCGCCCTTGCCGGCAATAAACTCCGGCGTAATGACAATACGCTTGATCTTTTCCTTGGACGAGGGAACTTCATACATCAGGTCAAGCATGCGCCGTTCCATAATGGCGCGCAGTCCGCGGGCACCTGTGCCCTTGGAGGCCGCTTCGGCGGCCACGCTGTGAATCGCTTCGGGCATAAACTCCAGATCGATGCCCTCCATTTCAAAGCTCTTCCTGTACTGCCTTACGAGAGAGTTTTTCGGCTCGGTGAGAACGCGCACCAGCGCGTCGGCATCGAGATTCTGCAGGGGCACCAGAAGAGGCAGACGCCCCACCAGCTCGGGAATGAAGCCGAAGGCAACCAAGTCTTCCGGTTCTACCTGACGCAGTAGATTATAGCGGTCGGACGGCGTGCTGCTGAGGATTTCGCTGTCAAAGCCGATGGCTTTTTTATTGACGCGGCGTCCCACGATGTCCTCGAGGCCGTCGAAGGCACCGCCGCAGATAAACAAAATGTTGGAGGTGTTCACCTGCGTAAACTCCTGCTGCGGGTGCTTGCGACCGCCCTTTGGCGGAATGTTCGACGTGGTGCCTTCGAGGATTTTCAGCAAGGCCTGCTGCACGCCTTCGCCGGAGACGTCGCGAGTAATGGACGTGGATTCCGACTTCCGGGCGATTTTGTCGATCTCGTCGATATAGACAATGCCGCGCTCGGCGGCAGCCACGTCGTTGTCGGCAGCCTGTACCAGCCGCACAAGAACGTTCTCCACGTCCTCGCCAACGTAGCCCGCCTCTGTCAGTGTTGTGGCGTCGGAAATGGCGAAGGGGACGTTCAGCTTTTTGGCCAGCGTCTGGGCGAGCAGCGTTTTTCCGCTGCCCGTAGGCCCCAAAAGGAGCAAGTTGCTCTTTTGAAGCTCCACATCGCTGCCCGACATGCCGGTGGCTATGCGTTTATAGTGATTGTAAACGGCAACGGAAATGGCTTTTTTCGCGTATTCCTGGCCGATCACATATTCGTCAAGATATTCTTTGATCTCCTTGGGCTTGGGCGGATTGGCAAAGGTGTCCGCCGAACTTCGGGGGTCGGAGTCAACGGCCTTTTCGAACTGCTCTTCGGAATCGGAGCCCTTCAGAAAGGAATTGCAGATTTTTATACATTCGCTGCAGATGTTCACTCCGTCGGGGCCGGTGATGAGGGTCACGCCGTCTTCGGCGCTCCGCCCGCAGAATGAACACCGCACGTTTCCATGTTTTTCATTGTCGGTACGCGCCATAGTTTCTCTCCTTCTCCAGTGGGTCTTCATACCCTTGTGCGCAAAATCTCCGAGGACTTGCGCTGCTAGCGCTTTTCGATCACTTTGTCCACAATACCGTATTTCAGAGCTTCCTGAGCAGTCATATAGAAGTCGCGGTCGGTATCCGACTTGATCTTTCTCAGCGTTTGGCCGGTGTGTTTGGCTAAAATGGCATTGAGGGTCTCTTTGGTTTTGATGATCTCGCGGGCTTGAATTTCGATGTCGCTGGCCTGTCCCTGCGAACCGCCCAGAGGCTGGTGGATCATCACTCGGGAATTGGGCAGGGCAATGCGTTTTCCCTGTGTTCCCGCGGCAAGCAACACGGCGGCCATGCTGGCGGCCATGCCCACGGCGATGGTGGAGATGTCGCATTTGACGAACTGCATGGTGTCGTAAATGGCCAGACCGGCCGACACCGACCCGCCGGGGGAATTGATGTAGATGCTGATGTCCCGCTCGGGGCTTTCGCTCTCGAGGAACAGAAGCTGAGCTACCACGGCGTTGGACACTTCGTCGTTGATTTCGTCGCCCAAGAAGATGATACGGTCCTTCAAAAGGCGCGAGTAAATATCGTACGAGCGCTCTCCTCTGCCGGTCTGTTCAATTACAAAGGGGATATACATTTAAACCGTTCCTTTCACAAAAACGCTGTTAAAAATGTTGCTGCGGCGTGAGGAATGCCGCAGCAACCGGTGAACATCACTTAATTCTCGGCGGCAGGCGCTTCTGCGTCAACGGCCTTTTTGACTTCTTCGACCTTGACGTGCTGCATAATGGCCTCAAGTGTCTTGCGGTAACGCGCCGAAGAGACCATGCTGTCAAAGTCGCCGGGGCGTTTTTTCAGCATATCCTTGATGCTATCGCCGGAAATACCGTAATTGGCGGCCATCTTCGAAATTTCAGAGTCGAGATCCTCTTTTTCGACGGTAACGTTGAACTTCTTGGCACAGGCATCGACCACCAGGTAGCCCAGCACGTCGCGGCGGGCGTCGTTAGTGAGGTTCTCCTCGAACTCTTTCATGTCGTGGTTCTGCGATTTGTAGTATTCTTCCAGAGTCATCTTGGTGCGCTGTTTGATGTTTTCCTCAAAGCGGCTGCGCAGATGAGCCTTCTGGCGGTTGACCATGGAATCGGGGAGATCCACCACGGAAGCTTCGGTGATTTTGTTGACGGCATCGTTTTCAGCGGCTGTCTGAGCCTGGGCTTTCAGGCGGTTGACCAGATTGGTGCGGATCTCGGCGCGCAGGTCGTCTTCGCTGTGGACGCTGGTTTTGCCGGTCACCTTTTTGAAGAACTCGTCGTTCATCTCGGGTTCAACGGGTTCCTGAACTTCAACGATGTCAAATTCGTAGTGAGCCGTACGGCCTGCGATCTTTTTATCCTGATAGTCGTCGGGCACCTTGATATCCGCCTCTTTGCGGCCGCCGGCTTCGGCGCCCGTTAAGGCTTCGACGATCTCGGGACGAACGGAGAGAGGGTCAAGATCAAAGGTGTCGATCTGAGGCTCGTGGGAAACCACGGGCTGTCCGTTTTCATCTTTCACGGCCATGCTGTAAGCGGCGCGCACTTTGTCGCCGTGGCGGGCGGCGCGGTTGACGGGAGCAAAGGTGCAGTAGCGCTTCTTCATGTTGTCCAGAGCTTCCTGAACCATGGCGTCAGTCACGTCGAAAACGGGCTTCTCCACGGTGATGGTGCTCAGGTCGGGCAGCGTCACTTCGGGTTCCACTTCGATTTTAACGGTAAAGGTGACGTCCTCGCCGTCCTTCATGGAAAGGTCGTTGACGGAAGGCGTGGAAATAGGCTCCAGCTCGTATTCGGTGCAAAGCTCGTCAAGCAGGTGCGGGAGGGAGTCTTCCAGAGCCTGGCTTTTGATGCCCTCTTTACCAAAACGCATTTCAAGGACACTGCGCGGCGCCTTTCCCTTGCGGAAACCGGGAATGGAAACTCGTTTGGCAATTTCAGCGTAAGTAGCGTTCAGCTGCTTGGCAAAATCCGCCTTATCCACGGTGACCTTGAGCGTAACAACATTCTTTTCTTGTGACTGCAGTTCCGATTTCACAAGAAGCACTCCTTTCAAAAACTTAGGCTTAAGAGTCATTAAAGACAACTCGCACAAGTATATCACATGACAATCTAATAATCCGCATTATTTTTAGGTTCTTCAGGCGGAATGGGAACCCTTTCGTCTCTCTCGGCACGAAAAGCTCTTCAGGCTACGAATCGCCTAAGGTTGGAAGACCTCAACAGAGGTTTATACTTGAAAAAAATGCTCTCGCCCGGCGTAGCGGAGAAAAGCCGAAGGCCTATCCCGTTAAAATCGCAAAAGCCGCTTCGAAAGAAACGGCTTTTGCGGCAGGAACTATTCAAGAAAGTCGCGAAGCTTTTTGCTCCGGCTGGGATGGCGAAGTTTTCTCAACGCCTTGGCTTCGATCTGGCGAATGCGCTCACGAGTGACGCCGAAACGCCGCCCCACTTCTTCAAGGGTGTAGGAGCGACCATCTTCCAGTCCGAAGCGATAGCGCAGCACCTCGCGCTCGCGGTCGGAAAGGGCGTCGAGCATCTCTTCGATCTGTTCGTGAAGCAAATTGCCCGCCGCGGCGTCTTCGGGACTGGGCAGGTTGCGGTCTTCGATGAAATCGCCGAGCTGGCTGTCCTCCTCTTCGCCGATGGGCGTCTCCAGCGAAACGGGAAGTTGGGCAATGCGGCGGATTTCTTCGACGCGGGTGTCCTCGATGCCCATTTCCTTGGCGATCTCTTCGTCGCTGGGTTCGCGCCCCAGTTTCTGCACAAGCTGCCGAGAAATGCGCACCATCTTGTTGATGGTTTCCACCATGTGGACGGGAATCCTGATGGTCCGCGCTTGATCGGCAATGGCGCGCGTAATGGCCTGTCTGATCCACCAGGTCGCGTAGGTGCTGAACTTGAATCCCTTGCGATAGTCGAACTTCTCCACGGCGCGGATCAGACCGAGATTGCCTTCCTGGATGAGGTCGAGGAACAGCATGCCGCGACCGATATATTTTTTCGCGATACTTACCACAAGGCGAAGGTTGGCGTCGATAATCTGCTGCTTTGCCCTGGCATCGCCGGCTTCGACTTTAATGGCCAGTTCGCGCTCTTTCGCTGAGCTGAGCAGCGGCACTTTGCCGATTTCGCGCAGATACATGCGCACGGGGTCGGAAAGGGGAACGTCTTCCATGCGCCCCAGCGCCGCGGCGTATCCGGGACTGTCGTCGTCGGATTTCTCGTCGGAGCTTTCGCTACTCTGTTTTCCTTCGGACGTCTTCGGAGAGGGGCGTTTTTTCGCATCGCCCTTTTTCGACTCTACAGGCTTGTCGACGACCTGGATGCCCATCTCTGTGAGATTGATCAGCAGATTGTCGAGAACCTCGGAACTCCAACTGCCCATAGGGAGATATTTCTCGATTTCTTTATGCGTCACATAGCCGCGCTTGCGCCCCAAGGCGATAAGTGCAGGCATGTAGCGTTTCATGGAAGAAAGGGCCTCGTCAATGCTCTCCACTTCCGATTCGTCGAGAGACTCTCCATCTTCATCCACGTCAAGGGGAAGCGTTTCGTCGTCCAGCGTCTCGTCGATTTTTTCGGCCTCCTCGAGATCTTTCTCGTCGGGATCGAGAAGATCGTCTAAACCTTCGGACTCAGCGCCGCTTTCTTCGAAAAGGACGTCTTCGTCGGCGATCTCTTCAACGTTCAGCGCAGATTTTGAAGATTTCTTCACGGCTGCACCGCTCTTTGATTTTTTTCCCGACGAGCGACTCTTTGCGCTTGCCTTTTGAGGCTTGGTGCTTTCGGCAGCTGAAAGGGACTCCGCAGTTTTCTCCTCGGCAGGCGTCGCTTGGGACGAGGACGAAACTTTCGATTTCTTCGCCGCCCGTTTGCGAGGAGCGGTTTCAGAAGAAGACTGCTCCTGCTGAAGAGGCTGGTTTGCCTCAGGCTCCTTTTTCTCTGCCGTTTTCTTTGTCGTCTTGTTCTTTTTGTTCTTTGCTTCAGCCGGCGTTTCGTTCTTTTTTGCCGCCGTCGTCTTTTCAACCGGCGTTTCTTTCGGCTGAGGGGCTTCGACCTTCAGCGGTTCGTTTTTCTTCTCTTTTGCTGTGTCAACAGCTGAACTTTTCCCTTTTTTCTCCGAGGTCTTTGAAGGCGCCGATTGAGCCGTCTGTTGCTTTTTTGCGGTCTTTGTCGTTTTTGAGGGAGTTTTCTCCTTGGCCGACGCCGTTGCAGTTTTTCCTTTTTGGGTTGATTCTTCTGTCACGTTTTTTTCTACCGCCTTACCTGTTTTTTTCGCAGTGTCCGATTTCTCTTTCACGGGTACGGGGACAGCTTTCTTCTTTTTGCCGTCACCGGAATGGTCCGCTTCATTTTGAGGGCTCTTTTTCAAAGGCGTCAACTGTTGTTCTGTCCTGATACGACTCTTCGCCGAAGCCGTTGTTTTTTCCATTTCAGCTTCGCCATTGCTTGTTTTTTTGCATACTGCCATGGTTTTTTCCCTCCAGTTTCGTCTTCGAAGAATCTTTCATGACGTCCTCGCGGAACTTTTTGCTTTATTTTAAGTGAAGAGTGCTCTCTTCTCAGGAAGTCTCACCATCGTCGTCCTCGTCATAGGCGGCCGGAAAGGGCACCAGCGGCGAAGGGCCGACGACGGCGCGAGTGGCTTCAAGCTGAATGTTCTCAAGCTGCCGCGATATGAGCATGTTGGTCGGCCGGTCGGTTTCGTAGGAAAGGGGAGCGCGCAGGAAACCAAAACGTTCGGCATAACAAGGAATCAAAGCGTCGCAGCTCTCTTTTCTCTCGAAGTCGGCCAGCATGGCGTTGAGACAGTCGACCTCGTCGATGGCAATCTGTTCCGTCACCAGCGCCACCACTTTATAGGACGCAAGCGGGATCTTCTTGTTCCAGAAGGTGCAGCGCGTCACACCCGCCTTCAGTCCGCTGTGGCGGGCGGTAAAGCTGCCGCCGAAACGTTCGATCTCGCTGCTGTAGCCGAAAATCAGCGTAAAAGGAAAGAGGCCGCGAGAATCGCGCGACGCCTCCATGGCGTTTTCCCAAAACATGCTTCCCGAGGCACCGACGTCGCTGCCACAGAGATAAAGCAGCTCGCTGTTCAACGCCAGCGCGCAGAACGAGAGTTTCTTCAGGAGTTCGCTGTGCAGCCCAGCCAGTGAAACGACGCTGTGTTCTCTGTTGGAAAACGCCCAGCCCCCCACTTCAATGTCAAGCTCTGAATCCCAATAGGGCAGGCACATCAATGCTCCTCCTTCGGCAGACATATATAATTGTTATCCCATGGAAACCATAACTTTTGGAATAACGTTTTATAGTTTTTTTCACGCTCTTCTATTATAAGCCTCTTTCAAAAGGTGATAGAATAAGAGGGTATAAAAATTGACGCTGAGGTGAAATTCTTTGTTCGTGAATATTTTCGGTGGCATTGTCGCCTGGTTGATTAAAATCATCGGCTCTCTGGGCTACCTGGGAATTATCGGCCTGATGTTTTTGGAATCGTCGTTCTTCCCCTTCCCCAGCGAGGTCGTCATGCCTCCGGCGGGCTATCTCGCCCAGCAGGGACAGATGTCGCTGTCGCTGGTGCTTCTGTGCGGCATTGCCGGCAGCCTTCTTGGCGCTCTGTTCAACTATTGGATCGCTCTGAAATTCGGCCGCCCTTTTTTTTGCAAGTACGGCAGGCACATTGGAGTGACTCCCGAAGTGCTGGACAAGGCCGACCGTTTTTTTGAACGGCACGGGCACATCAGCACTTTTGTGGGACGTCTCGTTCCCGTCATCAGACAGTACATTTCGCTGCCGGCGGGCATCGCCCGCATGGACCTGGCGCGGTTCTGCCTGTACACGACGCTGGGATCAGGCATTTGGTCCGTCATTCTCACGCTTCTCGGTTATTTCCTCGGCGCCAACCAGGCGCTGATCCACAGCTACCTTTCGGAGATCAGCAGCGCTCTCGTGGCGTTCTGTACGGCAGTGACTGCGCTGTACGTCTGGCGTCTGAAGAGAAAAAAGACTGCACGATAGAAGCTGCCAAGCGCAGCTTTAGAAGCGAGGCGCGATGCGCCCAAGAGTCAAGCGAAGTTCTCAACAACGAGTAAAACAAAGGCCGACAGACTGAAATCTGCCGGCCTTCATTGTTTTCTAAACTAGAAAGGGTTCAACCACAAACGTCTGTCTTAGAGACGGACGACGTTGGCAGCCTGAGGGCCCTTATCACCATCGACAACGTCGAACTCAACTTCCTCGTTCTCCTCAAGGGACTTATAGCCGTCCATCTTGATGGCGCTGAAATGCACGAAAACGTCCTTGCCCTCTTCGGTTGTGATGAAACCGTAGCCCTTAGTGCTGTTGAACCATTTGACTTTGCCTTTCACAGTGCTTGCCTCCAAAAACTTCTTATAAATTGTCCGTGCAACACGGCTGTATCGGGAAACACCCGAGTACGGAGAGAATATACACCGATTCCTCGAAAATGTCAAATTTCAATTTAAAGGGAAAACATTTTTCCCAAAGAGTTTTGTTTTCGGAAGAACCGGCCAAGGTGGCACCATTGCGAAAAGCTTTCGTCCCGCAGCAACGAAACCTTTCGGAGGCTACCCCCGGCAGAGACCGTAGTGATTCAATCGACGGCGGACCTCATCGCGGCCAAGCAGTTCGACGACCTCGAAAATTCCGGGACTCACCTTGTATCCCGTCAGCATGTAGCGCAGCGGCATGGCGACGTTTTTGAGCTTCGTCCCGTGAGCATCGCACCAGGCACGGGAGAAGGCAAGCATCTGCTCGGGCGTTTTGAGTGTCTCGTCGGCCATAAAATCGGCGCTGTAGGCTTTGAGCAGGGTGCGGGCGTCTTCGTTGAGATCGCTTCCATCGTAGCGGGCGGCCACGGGATCGAAGGACACGAGGTAATCGGAAAATTCCGCCAGCTCTTTGATGGTCTTGCCGCGGCCCGCCATGAGCTCAAAGCTCTTGGCGAGATAGTCGAGATCCAAATGGCTGCAATCGATGCCGGCGGCCTCCCAGAAGGGGCGAATCAAGTCGAATTTCTCCTTGACGGGCATACGGGTGATGTGTTCCTGGTTGATGAAGTTGAGTTTATCGAAATCGAACACCGATGCCTTGCGGTTGATGTTGTGCAGCTCGAACTCGCCGATAGCCAAATCGCGCCCGAAAATCTCCACATCGCCCTTGGGCGCCCAGCCCAACAGCGCCAAAAAATTGAAAATCGAGCTGGGAAGGTAGCCCATGTCACGATATTCGTAAACACTGGTGGCACCGTGGCGCTTGGAGAGTTTCTTTTTGTCCTTGCCGAGAATCATGGGAAGATGGGCGAACTTGGGCATTTCCCAGCCCAGCGCCTTGTAGAGCAGCACCTGCTTCGGTGTGTTGGAAATATGGTCTTCGCCGCGAATGACATGACTGATCTTCATGAGATGGTCGTCGACCACCACGGCATAATTGTAGGTTGGAAAACCGTCGCTCTTGATCAGAACGATGTCCTTCATCACGCCGGTGCGGCCGTCGATGAACGCGTCGCTTTTATAGTCCACGTGTCCGTAAACTTCGTCATCGAAGCCAATGTCCAATCCCAGGGGCACTTTGTAGATCACGGCGTTGCCGTCTTTATAGGCTTTGCCTTCGTCGAGGAGTTGCTTGGCATATTTGTTGTACAGGTCGAGGCGCTCAGTCTGGCGATAGGGGCCGTAATCGCCGCCCACGTCGGGGCCTTCGTCCCAATCGAGGTCAAGCCATCTCATGCCGGACATAATGGTTTCCTCGTATTCCTTGGTGGAGCGCACGCGGTCGGTGTCCTCGATGCGCAGAATAAACTTTCCGCCATTGTGGCGAGCCCAAAGCCAGTTAAAAAGTGCGGTATGCGCGCCGCCGATGTGCAATGCGCCCGTGGGGCTCGGGGCAAAACGCACTCTTACTTCGTCGTTCATTTATAAAAGTTCCTCCTCACATAATTTTTCTTTGACGTGTACAATAGACATACAGCATTATACCCGTCCTGGAGGTTTATGGAAACATGTCATCAAAAAAGATTTTGCTCATTGACGGACACGGCATCGCCTTTCGCGCCTTTTACGCCATTCCTCATCTGAACGCCGCCGATGGCACGCCGACCAACGCGCTGGTCGGTTTCTTCAACATGCTGGGCAAGGCTCTGCAGGAGCTTCAGCCCGATGAAGTTTACACGGCTTTCGACATGAAGGGGCCGACGTTCCGCCACCTGCTCTATCCTGACTACAAGGGAACGCGCGCCCCCACGCCCGAAGAGTTCAAACAGCAGATTCCCCTGCTGCATCAAATGCTTCCCCTGCTGGGAATCCGCATTATGGAACGTCAGACCGTGGAGGCCGACGATCTCATCGGCTCGGCGGCGGTGCAGTTTTCGCGCAACGGCGACGACGTGATCGTCCTCACTTCCGACAAGGACATCATGCAGATCCTGCGCCCCGGCGTAAAAATCATCCGTCCCGGCAAGGGGCTTTCGTCCTTCGACGTCTACACGTCCGAAAGTTTCACTGAAAAGTACGGCTTTCCACCCGAAAAAATGGTGGACTACCTCTCGCTGATGGGAGACGCCGTGGACAACATTCACGGCGTGACCGGCGTGGGCGACAAAACGGCTACGCGGCTGATCCGCCAGTACGGCTCCATTGAAGAGATCATGGCCCACGCCGAGGAACTCACGCCCTCGCTGCGAAAAAACATCACGGCCCAAGGCGCCCAGGCCATTGAAAACCGCAAGTTGACCCGCCTGAAGTGCGACGAGGACCTCAGCGAGTTCACAAGCGCCGAAAGCGCGGCCGATCTCCACGAGTTCAAGAAATTCTGCTCACGCCTCGGCCTAAAAAAGACGCTTGAAAATTTCCGCATTTCAGCGTCCGCATCTGCCGAAAAAGGCGATGCGGCACCCGCTGAAGAAAAGGCCGAGCCACCAATAGAGCTCAACGGTCCCATTCCCCTCGACACCATTTTGGAGGCGCCGCGGTTGTCTCTGGATCTCGACGAAAACGAGGGCGCCAAGGCCTACGTCATTACCCCGGAAATCCTGAAATCCCGCTCAGTCATTCTCGCCGCTCCCGACGGAAGTTGGTGGAAGGGCACTTTGGAAGACCTCCGCCCGCACAGAGAGCGGTTTATGGAAAACAGCGTGGTCTGCATCGACGCCAAGGCGTTGTGCTCTCTTATGGAACACCCCGCCATCGGACGTCTGACCGACATCAAGACGGCGTGGTACCTTCTCCATCCCGACCTCGAAAAATACGACGCCGCCAAGGAACTGGCGATGGGCTTTTCGCCCCAGCGGGCCGTGCGGCTCTTCGACCTGTCCACAGAGCTTCGAAAGCAGATTGCCGACCAGAAAATCGACTCGGTGATGAACGACATCGACTTGCCCCTCATTCCCATTCTCGTGAACATGGAGCGCAGAGGCATCCGCGTCGATCGCGAGAAGATGACGGCGCTGTCCGACGAGCTGAACGGACGACTTGAAGAGATTTCACAGAAGATCCGCGACGCCGCGGGAAGCGACATCAACGTCAACTCCCCCAAGCAGATCGGCGAGCTCCTCTTCGAAAAACTGGGGCTGCCCCCTATTAAAAAGACGAAAACGGGATACTCCACCAACGTGTCCGTGCTGGAACAGCTGCGCGAAATCTGCGGAACTCGCTGTGAAGTGCCCGCATGGCTTCTCGAGTACCGAGAACTGCAGAAAATGGCTTCGGGCTTTGTCCAGCCGCTCCTGACAGCCAGCGCCAAGGACGGACTCATCCACAGCACCTTTGAAGCGCTCACAACCGGCACAGGCCGCCTCAGCAGCAGAGATCCCAACATGCAGAACCTGCCCGCCTACGGCGGTTGGGGAACGCGCGTGCGGGAATGTTTGCTTCCCGCCAAGGAAGGCAACGCCTTTGTGGCCGCCGACTATTCGCAGATTGAGCTGCGCGTTTTGGCCCATCTCTCAGGCGACCCGCAGCTGATCAGCATCTTCAATTCCGATCGTGACATCCACACCGAAACGGCCGCATTGATTTTCGGCCTGCCGCCCGAGGCAGTGACGAAAGAGCTGCGCCGCAGCGCCAAGACGGTGAGCTTCGGCCTGATTTACGGCATGAGCGTCTTCGGACTGGCTTCGCGACTGGGGACCGACCGGGCTTCGGCGGCCCGCATTATGGACGCCTACTTCAGCGCCATGCCGGGAGTTCGGGAGTTCCTGGAATCCAGCCGAAAAAAATCCCTTTCCGACGGTTATACCGCCACGCTTTTCGGCCGCCGCCGGCCTCTTGACGAGATCACCACAGGTTCCACAAAGGTTCATCAAAGCCGTGTGGCTGTCAATTCGCCCATTCAGGGAACCGCCGCAGACATCACTAAAATCGCCATGAGAAAAGTTACAGAGCACTTTGCCGGCAAAGACGTCCACATGGTTCTTCAGGTTCACGACTCGCTGGTCTGCGAGTGCCCCGCCGAAAGCGCCGAAGAACAGGCCGCTGAGTTGGGCGAGATCATGGAACAGGCCGTTCAACTGTCCGTGCCCCTGAAAACTGAAAGATCAGTGGGAAAAACACTCGCCACAATATAACGTTTTATGGTAGAATTTGAAAGTTATGAACCACAGCCTTCTATCTGACATTTTCGAAAGGGGTAAACTTCTTTGTTGATTTTAACCGCTATCCGCACCCAAATTAAGTGGATCCTCGCGCTATTCATCGTCATCTTCACTCTCTCCGTCGGATTTATGTACGGCACCGGCCGCCTCGGCTCAGGCGGCGACGAGCAGCGCAGCGGCGACTACGTGGTCGCCGTGGTCAACGGCGAAGAGTTGCACATCAGCCAGCTTCAGCAGCACGTGCGCGATTACGTCCAACGCCGCGGAATCCGCGATCTGTCGGAACACCAGATGCCCCTCATCTATAAAGCCGCTTTTGACGAGATGGTCTCCAACCGCGCAGTCATCGATGAAGTTGGACGTTTGAAGATCACCGCCCCCGTTGAAGACGTGAATAGCCAGCTCAAGGCGCTGGAAAACCAGTACGTCACCAAGGAGGCCTTCATCCAGACCATCCAGTCGCAAGGACAGACCATCGACCAGGTCAAGGCAAGCATCGGTCGTCAACTGGCCATCAACAAAATGCTCAACGACGTCTCAGGCGGCGTCGTGGTCTCCGACGATGAAATCAAAGCGCTCTACGACGCGCTGAAGGGCAATTTCACGCAGCCCGAAGGCATCCAGGCCAATTACGCCCACCTCAAAAGCCGCAAGGCCGCCGAAGACCTTGTGGCGAGCGTGAAAGAACAGAACGACTGGGACAAAGCCCTTGCGCTGGTGTCCGCCGATATCGTTCAGGCCTCCTCGGGCGACCAGCACGAACGCCTCGCCAACGTCGAAATGGTCGGAAAACTCGAAGCCGTCAAAGACCTGAAGGACGGCGACATCACTGCACCCATCGAACTGACCAGCCAGGACTTCTTCGTCGTACAGCGTCTGAAGGCCCTTTCCGAGGACGTGCGTCCCCTTTCCGAAGTTCAGGACTCTCTGAAAAATATGCTTCTCCAGAGCAAAAAAATGGAAGTGCAGCAGAAATACGTCAAAGAGCTTTCCGACAAAATGAAGGTCGAAATCCTGACGCCCGACATTTTCACCGTGAAGAGCCATGACGTCGCTGCTCCTGCTGCCGCTGAAAAGTCTGCCGACCAGCAGCCCGCTGACAATGCGCCCGCTGCCGCCGAAAAGTCTGCCGACCAGCAGCCTGCTGACAATGCGCCCGCTGCCGTCGAAAAGTCCGCCGAAGGGCAGCCCGCTGCCGAGGCACCCACTGCTATCGAAAAACCTGCCGAAGTCGAAAAGCCCACCAGCGGCGACGCCGTGCAGTAAACAACATCGCTGAAAACGGTTTCGGACAGAGAGTGCCCGAAACCGTTTTTTCTCACCGGGAGGTTCGCCACCATGAACTGGTTTTCCTTTTTCAGCTACGTTGCCGTCGCCACCTTCACGCCCGGACCGAACAACCTTTCTTCAATGTCCCACGCCATACGATACGGCCTCGCCCAAACGCTGCACTATCGCCTCGGCATCCTCTGCGGCTTCTTCACAGTGCAGCTTCTGGCGGCGCTGTCCAGTGCCGCACTGCTGAATTTCATTCCTGCCGCGCGCCCCTATATGCTTTTTCTCGGCGCGGCCTACATCCTTTGGATGGCCTGGAAAACGCTGACCAGCCATTCCGACGTGCAAACTTCTTCAGCCACCGAGGCCACCTTTACCGCCGGCGTCCTGCTCCAATTCGTCAACGTCAAAGTGATCATCTATGCGCTGACGGTCATGTCCACCTTTGTGCTGCCCTATACTCGTTCCGTTGCGCTGCTGTGTGCCTTTGCGTTCGGGCTTGCATTCACGGCTTTCATCTCGGTCACCCTTTGGGCAGCTTTCGGAGCGCTGTTCAGCCGGATTCTGCGCAGACAGGAACGCCTTCTCAACGTCGTCATGGCATTGCTTCTGGTGTACTGCGCCGT
Source organism: uncultured Synergistaceae bacterium (assembly GCA_964622575.1). Lineage (GTDB taxonomy): Bacteria > Synergistota > Synergistia > Synergistales > Dethiosulfovibrionaceae > Pyramidobacter. The sequence continues at coordinate 337,347 of CAZUQW010000001.1, forward strand.
ATCGCTTTATTTGTAAAAGTTTTGCAGCAGGGATACAGAGTTTTGTTCCCAAAAGCTGAACAACCATCGCAGAAGGGACAAAATTGATGGCTTTGCAAGGCGCGATGAATGTGCTATAATAGCGCTCGCTTGCGGAGAGGTGGCCGAGTGGTTGAAGGCAGCTGATTCGAAATCAGCCAGGGATTCACGTCCCTCGGGGGTTCAAATCCTCTCCTCTCCGCCATTGATTTTTCGATATGTTCAATAGAGGAAGACAAAAAACAAGGCCCCGCTTTGAGCGGGGCCTTTTGCTATTCGACTTTCAACCTGCAAAACGATGAGAACCGATGACGACAGACCAGAACGTCACGAAAAAATGCGCCAACGCCAAGCTCGAACTTTGCCTCAGACGGTCCGACAAAATGCGTGCATCGCCGATCATCTCCTAATTGAGGCCTCTCTGAGCGAAGGCTCAAAAAGGCGGCTCGGCTCTTAAAATGTTCTGGAAAATTGAACAGAACGTATGTCTTATAAAATTATGGATGCTTTCCTGTACTTTAAGGGACGCATCCATTTTTGTTTTCTTGGGAAGAATTTTTTGCTATGGAAGTTTGCGTATTTTCCGATGACATCGGTGTGAAAGTCGAAATTAAAAGTCTCCGTAAAGGTTTGAGCACTTGCCTTGGCGGTGTCAATGGAAACATTCCGCTTTGGATTCGGGGCTGCAGCGCACAAAGATGCCCATTTCCTCGACTTTCCGGAGAAATTCCACGTTGCCGGAAACGGCCACCATACGAAATCTTTACATGATACGTACCATAAGTTCATCGAGATTGTCTACAATTTTCCAAAGATCCCGATGGAGGTTAACGATGGCAAAGATTTTCATATCCTCGACGCTCATGTGGAACGCCGGCGTGGGCAGCCTGCTGCGCACAGTTTCGGAAAACGGTCTGGCGGGAACAGAACTGTGGGCGCAGCACTTTTTCTGCTGCCACGGCGACGCAGCTGAATACGCCTCGTTGGCGCAACATTACGGGTTGACGACCATGGTGCACAGCTGCAGTTGGGATTTGAATTTGTCATCGCTCAATGAGGCTATCCGTCGAACTTCCATAGAGCAGGTCATCGCTTCGATCAAGCTGGCTCGGCGCGTAGATGCCGTCGAGGTTACCGTCCATCCGGGACACATGACGCGGCCCGATTGCCGCGCAGAAAGTGCCGCTTTGATGCGCGCTTCGCTGGAAGAGATCGCAAAGGCATCACGCGATTTCGAAATGCCGGTTTCTTTGGAGGTCATGGAAAAGATTCCAAAAGAGTTCGTCACGAGTCCCGCTGCAATGAAGGAAATCGTCGGCGACCTTTTCGAAAGGTTCGTTTACACCATCGACACAGCTCACTGCGACAGCGAAGACGAGATTGAAACCGCACTTCGTGACATGCCGCGTCTTTCGAAAATCCACGTCAGCAACCGGCGCGGCAACCAGTACCACACGCCTCTTTCGGATGGGGATTTTTCGTTTGCCCGCTTGCTTCCCAAACTCGCCTCATGCGGCGTACCTTTGGTTGTCGAGGGCTTCGATGCTTCCGACGACTGTGAGGTTTTGAAAAAGAACGTGGCGTTTTTGTCTCAGGTCGGCATTCTGACGAAGTGAATTTATTTTAAGGAGGAGTTTTTTCATGACGAAGAACAAGGGGTTGCTTTGGGTTGTGATCGGCGTCGTGGTGTTCTCGATCGCCAGTTATTTCTGGACCGCAGGCAAGAGTGCGGGCAGCAGCGAGCTGACGCTCTACACGTCGCAGCCCGAGGCCGACGTGCAAAAGCTGATTGCCGCGTTCAACGCGGACCATCCCAACGTCAAAGTCAGCGTGTTCCGTTCGGGCACCGAAGAAGTCGTCAGCAAGGTTCTGGCCGAAGAAGCGGCCAAAACCGTCAAAGCCGACGTGTTGCTCGTCGCCGACAACGTTACGTTTGAGCTGCTGAAGCAGAAGAACATGCTGGAGTCCTACAGATCGCCCGAGACCAAGGGCATCCCGACTCAGTTCATTGACCCCGACGGCACGTACACAGGCACCAAAATCATCACCACGGGCATCATCGTCAACACCTCGCGGATCAAGCAGATGCCCACATCCTTCGCCGATCTGACGAAAGCGCCCTATACGGGCGACATGGCGATGCCCAGCCCGCTCTATTCTGGTGCAGCAGCCTACAATCTCGGCGTTTTGACTCGGACCCAGGGCATCGGCTGGGAATGGTACCAGGCTCTCAAGGATAACGGCATGATGGTCGGTCAGGGCAATGGTTCCGTTCAGAAACTGGTCGTCTCCGGCGAAAAGGCCTGCGGCCTGGTTGCCGACTACATGGCCAATCGATCTCGGATGAGCGGCGCGCCGGTTGAGTTCGTCTATCCGAGCGAGGGTTCGCCCGTCATCACTGAACCCATCGGCTTGCTGAAGGCTTCCGCGCAAAAGGAAGCGGCCAAGCTTTTCATCGACTTCGTGCTCTCGAAGAAGGGACAGGAACTGGCAGCTGCCATGGGATACACGCCGATCAAAGAAGGAATTTCCGCGCCCGAAGGCTTGAAAAACATCACGCAGTTCAAGGCCATCGCCGTGCCGTCGTCGGAGCTGTTCTCCCACCGCGAAGAAGACAAGAAACAATTCACTGCGCTGTTTCAGAATTGACCTTCGCACCACATGAGACGGAGAGAGTTTTCGCGACAACTGAAAACGTGGCTTCTGTACGGGACGGTCTTTTTCGTCTTCCTGGCGCCCGTCCTGCGACTGGTGCTGATGAGCTTCAAAGGTCCATCGGGATACGGCTTGCAGAATTTTTCAGCGCTGCTTGACGACCGCCGGACGGTTGAAGCGATCATCAACACCATCGTCATCGCGCTGCTTTCGACGGCAGTCGCCACGTTTTTAGGCAGCGTTCTGGCGTTTTTGATGGCCTATGTGGATCTCAGGCATAAAAAGCCTTTGGAAATGCTGATTCTGATGCCCTTTATCGTCCCTTCCTACATTGTGACGCTGTCGTGGAGCGGCCTTTTGGCGCGCCGCGGCGCCATCAACAGTTTTTTGGTTCGGCTGGGCATGCCGGCCCTGAATATGTACAGCATGACGGGAATCGTTCTCGTCATGGGGATCGTCAGTATGCCCGTCGTCTATTTCAACGTCGTTCACACGCTGCGCAAGATCCCCGCAGACTTGAATTGGGCCGCCAGAGCCTGCGGCTGCACTCCGTGGCAGACGCTGTTCCGCATCAACTTGAGGGAATCCATGCCTGCCGTTCTTAGCGGCAGTTTGCTGGCCTTTCTGGCGGCCATAGACAACTTCGCCGTGCCGGCTTTTCTGGGTATTCCCTCGGGCATCACCGTTCTCAGCACACTGATCTACGAAAAAGCCATCGGCTTCGGCCCCGACGCTTTTCCCACGGCGGCGGCACTGTCGGTCATCCTATCCGTGCTTGCGATTGGAGGCACGCTGCTGGAGAGTGGTTTGATCTCCAAACAGGGAGCGCTTGAAAGCATCCGAGAGGACTTTCAGCCACGACTTCAACTTAACGGTCATTGCCGGCGGCGTCTCGAGAGTTGCCTGTTTCTGCTGCTGGGCGGACTGAACTTCGTGCCGCTCGCCAACATGGTCCTCAACGCCTTTCTGAAGAATTACGGTCTGGCGGCCACACGCGCCAATTTATCGCTGCAAAATTTTCTTTTCGTCTTCTCAAATCAGGGCGTCATCGCCGCGATACGCAACAGCCTTCTGTTGGCGGTCATTGCCACTGCGTTCTGCTTGGCCGCCGGGACAGCGCTGGCCTACTTGAAAATTCGCCGGAACAATGGAGCCGCCGTCATGGCTGAGCGTTGCGCCGCCATGACCTACGCCCTGCCGGGGATTGTCCTGGCTTTGGCCGAGATTTTTCACTGGACCGAACCGTTGCCCCACGTTCGCCCCGGCATTTACGGGTCGATCTCCATTCTCGCCATCGCCTACGTCACGCGATTGATGGTCCTGCAAATCAAGGGCAGCTGCAACGCGATCCTCGGCATCAATCCCGAGCTGGAAGACGCCGTGCGCGCGTCGGGGCGAAGCCCGTTCACCATGTGGCGGCAGGTTCTCATTCCGCTGTTGATTCGTCCCGCTTTGGCCAGCTCTGCGCTGATCTTCGTCTCGTCGTTGACGGAACTCACGCTCTCTTCGATCTTGGCGGGGGCGGGAACCAAGACGATCGGCCTGACGATCTTCAACTTTCAGCAGGCCGGCGATTACAACTTAGCTGTCGCCATGTCAACGGTGGTCGTGGCGCTGCTTTTGGGAATTTATCTCATCGCCGATTTGGAAAGAGTCAAAGAGGAGGAAAGGGCTGCCTATGAGTCTGTACCTCGAGCATATCAGCCACAATTTCGGCAATACGCCGGTGCTAAAAGACGTTAATTTGGAAATCCGCGACGGAGAATTTGTCGCCGTACTGGGTCCCTCCGGATGCGGCAAGACGACGCTGTTGAGGATTATCGGCGGCTTCCTGGAGCCGTCTCAAGGCGTCGTCCGCTTGAATGACCGCCTCCTTTCGGGAAACGGCGTTATGGTTCCCGTTGAGGAGAGAAATTTAGGCATGGTCTTTCAATCCTTCGCGCTGTGGCCCCACATGACTGTCCGCCAGCACGTCGGTTTTCCGCTGAAAAGCCGGCGCATGCGCGCCCTTTCCGACGCAGAGAAAAAACGCGCCGTCGAGACGACGCTGGAAAGCATGGGACTGGCGGCGCTGAGCGAACACTATCCCGGCGAACTCTCGGGCGGACAGCGCCAGCGCGTTTCCCTCGCGCGCGCCGTCGTCGGACGGCCTTCATGTCTGCTGATGGACGAACCGCTCAGCTCGTTGGATGCCGAGCTGAAAATCAGCATGAGAAAGGAAATTCAGGACATTCACCGCAGCACCGGCGCCACAGTCATCTACGTAACCCACGACCAAAGCGAGGCGCTCGCCATGGCCGACAGAATTCTCGTGATGCACGGCGGAACCGTAGAACAAATCGGTACGCCCCGCGAAATTTACACTCACCCGCAAACGGAGTTCGTCGCCACTTTTGTCAGCAAATGCAATCTCATTCACGGCCAATGGCAAAAGGGCAGCTTTCATGTAGCCGGACAGCCGTTGTTTTACGACGACATCGGCATCGCCTCTGCGTTCAAAAGCCGGGGGCTTTACCCCGTACGTCCCGAACAATTCGCCATATCCAGAACACAGCGCGGGCTTGAAGCGGTGATCACCAATCGGCAGTTTTGCGGCCGCGAACCCCATTATTCTCTGCGCCACGGCGACAATAACCTGCAGGTCGTCACCGATTGCAGCGAAACTTTCCAGCCCGGCGAAACCGTTCAGCTCGTTTTTTCAGCCTGAGGACACTCGAAATGAAAAAATTCCTTTTCGACCTTCACACCCACACCGTAAGCAGCGGGCATGCCTTCAGCACGCTCAAGGAAAACATCGAAGAGGCCGCCCGCAAAGGGTTAATGGCCATAGGTTCCTCGGACCACAGCTGCGGCATGGAAGGCGCGCCGACGTCGAAATTCTTCGGCAACTACCGCGTCGTCACCCCCACCGTCATGGGCGTCCGCGTTTTCATGGGCGTCGAGGCCAACGTCGTCGACTATGACGGATCGCTCGACATGGAAGAAAAATTGTTGAAGAAAATGGACTATGTGATCGCCAGCCTTCACACTTCGAACATCCAGTCAGGCAGCCGCGAAGAGAACACCGCCGCCCTGATCGGCGCCATGCGCAATCCCTTCGTCAAGATCATCGGCCACCCCGACGACGACCGCTATCCACTGGACTATCCGCGGCTCGTTCGCGCGGCGGCGGAATATCATGTGGCTTTGGAAGTGAACAGCGCCTCCCCCGCGGGAAAAACCGGCCGGCTGAACGCCGCTGCCAATATCCCCGTTTTTCTCGCCCTGTGCCGCCAATATGGCGTTCCCGTCATCGCAGGCAGCGACGCCCATATCTGGTATGACGTCGGCAACCTGACAGAGGCGCGGCGCATATTGGAAGACGTCCATTTTCCCGAAGAGTTGATCCTCAACGTGGACATGGCGCGTCTGTCGCAGGTCCTCAACAACAGCCCGCGCCTCACTTCCGACGCAGGGGATTGAGAGGGAATACGCTGCTTTGCCGGCGTCAAGCGGCGCATGATTCCTCTGTCTTGCTCGATCTTGCCGTAGATGCTCTGACGGCGACACTTCGGTGCAAATACTACGTGATACTTACATTCCCACTTCGTGTGTGCTCAACTCCTGATGACCAGTTTCATCAGAACTTGATCCTCCTTCGGTTGGAAAAGTGCGGCTGGCAGACCACTTTTACTTTACCAAAGGAGGATCCTTTTTTCTCCATAGCTAAAGCTTTTTAGAACCACCGGCACTGCCGGTGGTTTTCGGTTGACAAAAATGCCGCACCGGCTCAAAACGGCCGGTGCGGCAAGTAGGTTATTCTTTTCTGGCGACGATATAGGGGATATTCTTCTCGTCACGCTCGATCTTCAGCACGATTGACGGGACCTTCAGGTTCTTCCTATCCTCGGCATAGACAAAATCTTTTTTCTCCAAGGGCGGATCAAATTGGACTTTGATTCCTCTATAGAGCCTTTGGGCTGTTACTTTAGCCTTGCCTTGAACGGTAATCTTGCTGCCCACGGAAATGTTGTTCTCTTTGAGAATCTCCTCGGGCGAAAGTTTCTTTTTCTCGACCTTCACCTTCGAAGGCCCTTCGCCGCCGCCGGCAGGCTTCATGCGCCCATATCCTGTACGGGTCTTTCCTCCGATGCCGTATGCCTTCAGCGCTTTCGTGAGCATGTCCGCTACAAGTTTGATCCATTGGTTACGCTTCTCTTTATCGGTTTCGCAGCAACCAATGCGGAACTCGAAATTTCCGCAGACTGTCAGCAATGATACCGGGTTGGGACTGTCAAAGTCTGTTGGCAGGTCTTGGGATCCCCCGTAGTACTCCATGTGATGGGGCGTCATGACATCGTCTCGGATGCTTCCGCAGAGGCTTTCAGGGACGAGCCAGGCGTCATAAAAGGTGATAAATCCGCCGAACTCTTCCGCATTGTTATCGATATGGCCGGTTTCAGCGTCTTTGTGACTGGCGATCTTTCCAAACAGTGCCTCATAAACCGCGCCCGCCGATTGAGTTGGTCTGTTTTTCTCGTCCAACGCAGGACCTTTAAACGCCTCGCCCCCCTCAGCGGCGCCAAGGACCTCAGAGCAGTAATGGGCCACCATTCCCTTGATGGCGCTGCCCGGAATCATTGGAACGCCAAAAAGCGGGTTGAGCGTCAGCCCCGTATCAAGAGGCGTCGCGCCGCTCATGCCGATCACCATGGGGCCATCCGTAGAGTACCGGTATCCCACAGCGCCATTCTCATCCAGATTCCTTTGCCAGCGCTTAAAAGCAGCCTCGTACAGTGCCTTTGTGCTGTCAAGTGTCACGGCGAATTTCACTCGGTCACGAAGCGCCTGGATCTCCCCTAAAGCCTCGTTTTTATCTCCATCGCCGCCCTTATTGCACGTCAGGTATTTGGCGAGGAGCAGCGATGCGTTCGAACCTTCTTTCAAGTACTTCAATGCGTTGCGGCAACTCTGATTCAAAGCGTCACCCCCGTTTATCGGTCAAGCCCTTGACAGGTGACCTTCAGCCATGTGGCCGCATCGGTGGCGTGGCGGGTAATACGGGTATATTCAGCCAGGCCAGCCTTGCGGCTCCGCTCGAGAAGATCTCCCTTATCGATCGTGTCAAATACCGCCTGCAAATCCGCGAGATAGTCTCCATGGCTCTTCGCGCAGGCAAAGGCTGCCGCCTGAACGAGGCCGCAGGAGTGGATCAGCGCAGGAAACGACAGCGCAAAGGTCTTGTATTCTTCCCACTTTCCGTCTTTCTTGTCTTTACTGGCTTCCTTCCGATCTGAAACCCGTTCAAAAGCCTTCTCCGCCATCTTTTGATTTTTTGTCTTTAGCATGGCCGTCACTCTCCTCACTCAAAGACGCAGGACACCAGCCCTTTGCCCGTGGAAGCCTTGCCGCCGACCTGCAACTTCAGCTTCTTGTTGGCAAAGTGCGCCATCAGATCGTCTGCGCGCAGGTCACCATAGACTCTATCGCACCAGACCTTGCCGGTGAGGATCGTCTCCACGGGCAGCGCCTCTTCGTACCACAGAGCGCCGTTGGCCACAATGCCCGTGGTCTCACTGATACGAACATGAGGCGTGACCTCCGTACCGTTTTCGCACAGGAAGGAGAAAATATCGTCGTCCACAATGACGAACCGCTCTACAAACATGTTCCGCCACTGCTCGTCATCGGCAAAGAGCGTGCTGGCGATTTTTCGAGCGATGGCCGTAGCTTCGTCAGAGGTTTTGGGGGTCAGATCAAGGTCCTCAAGATAGATTTTCGAGTTGTCCGTCAACTTGGAAGCTCCACACACAGAAGCCGTTCCTTCAGCAAAGCTTTTCACCGAGACGTCAATTCCCATGTCTCGGTCGAAGCGTTTTAAACAGAATGGAGAAGTCACCCATGCAAAGGTGCCGTAGAAGCTGCGCACGGGAAGACAGAGCAGGTGCGCGTCAGTAAACACCAGAGAGCCGGCGTTGTTGCCGTTCACGTCATCACCGGGGGCGCCGAAGGCCGCGCGCTCCCAGCTCCCTTTTTTGCGTTTTTCATCAGACGCAAAAGCTTTGAAGTGGTCAGCCAGCACGCCCTTAATGCTGCTGCCGGGAATATAAGGCCAATTTGTCACCGCTTCGCGGACAATAGGAAGGTCGATGTGCCCAAGGCCTCTCCCAGCGCCTACGTGAAGAGGCGTAACCGTGTGAATCCAATAGCGATGTTCTGTTTTGCCGTTCATTTTTATGCCCTTCCTTCTCTTGCTTACCAATTGCCCCAAAGAGCAAGCCCGAAACCATCAAGACAGTCCTGCATCTCGTCCGAAACAGGTTTTAACCAACGTTCTGCGACGTCAAAGTTTCCCTCGAGAACCTCAAAGAAGTAGACACTGCCGGCGGGCACAGCGCGGCGCAAAGCCTTCGCTCCCCAGGAAACCTTTTCGTAGCTCCAGCCCGACACAGGCTGCCAGCGGCCGTTCACTACCGATACGAGCCTCACCTTCACATCAGTGCCAGGGATGACGCCGGTGCGGTCCTCGCCGATCCAGCCGGGCTTCCAACCGCCTTTGAAAAGCGCCGGACTCGCCAGAACCATGCGGAGTTTCTTCCCCAGGACAATCCCCTGCGGACAGCCCCACAGCGTCTGATCGTCGTCGGCACGGCTGAACTCGGCAAGATGCCGTCCACCGCCCACAGGGGCGACGAACCGGTCGGGCAAAGCCTTTAAAGAAGCAAAATCCACGGCAACGCTGATGGCAGAACAATCGAAACGGTTGGCATGTTCAGTGACAAAATCAAGAGCCGTCGTCGAGAACACCATGCCGTCCACGCCCGTTCCCGTCTTGGGATCCAATGCCACATGAACTCGCTCATCCTTTACCATAGGGCCGCGAGTGCCGCCCGCAGAGTCAAAACCGTCGCGCCCGTTGAGAAGCCACTGAGCCATCTTTTCAGCAGACCAAAAAGCCTCTCTCTTTTCAGGCTTGAACTGGCCGCCGGGATAGATCCCGCAGAGGGCCATGTCGCCAAAGGGAAGGTTCGTGTAACTCATTTCTGGAATTTCTTCCTTCGGCATGGGCTTGATCTGATGAACCGTCGTCCTGCTTCCGTCCTTGCTCAAGACGAAATCCAACGGAACCGGAAAATACAGCCTGCCGTCGGAGATCAAAAAGCCTCCCTGCACAGTGACAGATTTAAGCACTGCAGGAGTCCGATTTCTGTCTTCTTTATAGAGCGCTGTGCGCACCGTTCCAGCCAGCACAGACTGCGACAGCCATTCCAAGGAGTGAACTCGGCCCCCTATTGCCCTCACAGGGCGGGCGTCGCGAGACACCAGAGGTTCCAGAGGCGTGATCCTATAAAACACCGCCATGACCTAACACCTCCCCGCTGCGAGAGCCTGAGCGATCCGCATCTCTTCGCTCAGTCGGCGCAGATCCACAGAAGTCTTCAATTTTTCATTGATATATTCCCTGATCATTCCTTTGTCCTCCCGTGACAGGGGGTGCTCCTTCCTGTCCAGAATGCGCAAAGCTTCAACTTTGACAGCTGTGGCAAGCGAATCCGCGTTTTCATTCCAATTCTCGTAGAAAGGGACCCGCTCCGCAAGCTCATAGGGGAACTTGGCCGTGATCTTATCGGCAGCAAAACGATCAGCCCACCAGTTCAGGCGCTCGTCAAGAGGCATTCTGGCAAGGAAACTGTCGCCCAACAGCGTGCAGTCCCACTGCTCTCGTACGGAGATTGGAATGTTTCCGCGCGTCTGCGCCGTCACCGCCAGACCGTTGCGATCGTCGCTCCCGTCTTGAGCCATGCCTTTTTTCGCAAGACCCTCGGCGCGGCGGGCGAAGGACAGCAGATCCGACAGATCTTCCAACATATGGGCCACAGCAATGCCCACAGAAAGAGTGGGCTTCTGCTCCACTGCAGAAGCGGCGGCCATGTGCTTTTCAAAAATCCCGTGAAGCTCCCTTGCGCAGGCAAGCGCCCGATCCAGCGGCAGGAAAGCCATCACGTCGTCGCCTCCGGTGTACACCGCTACGCCATTGTAACGTTCTACCACTTCGCGGGCTTCTATGGCAAAGTTCGACAGACAGCGAGAAAAAGCCCGATGCTCATCGGCCGTCTTCAGAGAAGAAATGGTCTTTCCCATGCGATCGCCGTCAGCCGAAAGAATTGCCAGGTAGGGTTCGCCCATGGCCGGAGCTTCCTGCATCAGATGCTTAAGCTCTTTGAGCGCCGACTGCACGTCTCCGGCGCTGTCAGTTTCTTTGTCTACAAGGGACGGATAGCGGTTTTGCAGCAACGCTACGCCGTCGTAAGGAAAATCTTCATAGATCTTCGAGCTCGTTCGAGAGATGACGCCTTTCTCTACCAGCAGCTCGCAGCAAGATTTAATTTTGTCTCCATGCTGAGCGAGAAAAGCCTTTCCTTTCTTGCTGCGGACCCAGGGATCGATCACGACGCGAGACAGCGGCGGGAAAGAGCTGACTTCCTCGCCCGCCCTTTTGATCAGACCGATGGCGTCGAGCGCCTCACCTTGCTTGATGCGGATTCCGCGCTCCATAAAGGCAGAAATCTGCTCGCTGTCAGGTTCCTCCCTGAAAACGCTCTCGCGCAGCCCATCCAACGAGCTCTTGGGCACCTTGGCCTTGCCGCAATTCGGCGCAAAGTCTCGAATGTTTTTCCGCGCCCCCATGAGCCACGCCAGATTTTCATGATCCTTGGCATAGTTACCCGTACAGGGAACCGCAGCACAGTACAGCTCCAGGAAATCATCGAGCTGCCAGTCCCAGAGCTTCACGTCCAAACGATCGGCATACCGGCAGTAAAGATCCTCCCCAAAGTCCTTGAGACGAGTCTTTGCTGCATCCTGCAGTCTTTCGTACAGCGAGGCAATATGCTCGTTCTCCGCGTCCTTAAAGACGCCCAGCACCACGTTGGTGACAGGAAACGAGCTTCCTCTATTAAGCTGTTCCTTCTTTTCAGGACAGGGAAAGATCAGATGGCCGCCCTCTTCAGCAAACTGACGCGCCACAGCCTTGGCCACCTCGGAGAGCATCAAGGACCCCATATACAAGTCTCGAGTACGGCGCGCCGCAGCGATAAACCCCTGCACCGGTCCTACATTGAGTTGAACAAGAAAATCCGTCATGATCCCACCTTCTTGTACTGATAGGGCGCATACTGTTTCGTTTTGACATAGGCCGCAAACCCATCGATGGCATTGTTGCACCCCGCCATGGGCGTAACCGATTGATACTTGTCATCTTGCGTCTTTAACGTGCCCGGCAAAGTTTGATCGCCTACGCAGGGCAACAGCTCAAGAGCGTCAGCATGAGGCAGGATGATCACGGCGGACCACACTTCGCCGTTGCAGCTCAGCCCCTTGGTGATCACAGGACTGGCCATGCGTTCCTTCTTCTTGCCGTCCAAAGACGCTGATAGGGTAACGGACTTTCCGGAGAAAGTAACTTCTCCTTTTGCAAACTGCACCACTATAGGAAAACCCAAGGCCACGCGGGGAAACGAGGGAATCAGCTCTTTGTCGACATTGGGCACGCTGTGGTCATGCTCGCCTCTGGATATACGCCCATGGAGAACCCCCTTTGAAACCATCTGGCGAAGCGAGTCCGCCTCAGGCCACTTGGATCTCCCTGGACGCGGCTTGCCTTCAAATCTTGCATGAGGCGGCTTGATCCTGTAGTCCTGATACAGAACGAGAGCGTTGTGCCACGCCGAGAGCATCGACGCGGAGTTCTCTTTCTTGCAGAGCACCGTCAGCTCGCAGCCATTTTCCTCCGCAATATGGAGCACGTCGTCCAGCGAAGGCAGCGACGACTGGCACGAAAGGGATCCGAGGCCGCGGCGGGTTCGGCTGCCCAGACCGCCAAAATAGACCCAGGCCGCCACCGACGCCCGCACCTCCTCCAGATGTTCCCTCGACGTGCGAACGCGCAGCGTAAAAGGCAATCCCTCCCTGGCAATCTCATCGTCGGCAGAGAAAAGGGCATAGCACTCAGGCCCGAACTTATCCCTGAAGCCGTACTTATCTTTCTCCTCCTTTTGCCGCACCTGATTCCATTGAGGGCATTCTACGCTCACCATGACGTCGCTTGCCGTTTCCGTGTTGCCCCACACTGCCGCTTCAGCTTTTCTGAGATCGTCACCGCGCCATCTCTTGCCGAAGAGCAGGCGCCACCAAAAGCGCAGGTTTCCTCTTACCGACGAAACGCGCACAGGACGCTCCGGATCAAATTTTCCAGCCTCCGAACCGCCCCCGAAAAGCGGCGTTTCCAGCTTTAGATCATAGCTTTCAAAAACGTACTTTCCCGAGAGATCCGCTTCTTCCGGAAGGCTTGGAACTTCCTTGACAATGTCCGATATATTCCTCATTTTCTGCTCCTTTCCTGCCTATAAAAAGCCAACCGGCCGAACCTGCCCCATTCCCTGCGTCGTCTTGTAGCCGATGCCGCAATAAAAAGAAAACAGCGCAAGACAAGTCAGCTGACGGCGTTTCTCCTCGCTCAAACGGCCCCAAAAGTATTTCACCCTGCCCACGCAGCCGCGGATATAAGAGCCGCCCTTCAGATTCACCACATCGCTTTTCAAGTTAAAACTTTGCACCTGAACACCGCCTGCGATAATAATCCGCTCATCCGTCAGCGACTCCCAGCGCTTGGCGGCACTCTTAAAGAAAAGTTCGGGGCTTGGGAATATCTGCTGAAGATCTTCATCCTGATGAAAGCCCGTCGGCGTAAGAAAACGAATTTCGGCACCCTTGGCCGCCGCATAACCGCGAAGTTCGTCGACGCAAGTGCGACAGCTCATGTCGTTGTCTCCGGGGAGACAGACCGAAATAATCTCAAAAGAAGTTTCGCCGATTCTGAAGGATTTCCCAACACACGTCCGACGGAATAGATCGAAGTCACCATCCTTCAAAAAAGACAACCGAAAGCCCCAGCATTCACCTTTTTTCACAGAAAGCTCGCCGTGGCAGTCACGGCAAGCGTGCCCTCGCCAAAAAGCTGCGGGAAGCAAAGGACTTAAGCAAAAGTCTTTTTGCCCCCGCAAGTCGCCTTGTCGATGAAAAAGATTCAGCCCAGCAAGATCGGACATGGTTTTCGAAAGAGCTGACATCAGGTAGTAACCATTATGTTTCGAAAAGGTCCCCTCCTGGAGAGGCTCACAAAAAACCAGCGACGATATCATGGCGATCACCTGCCTATATCTATAAAATTGTATAAAACCTTACAAACTTTTTCAAGCGGAGTTTTTATATAGATACAAAAGACAGGACGTCCCTTCAAAAAACGCCTCATTTTTTGCGCCGAATCAATGATTGTAGCTCTCCAAAGGTTACATGAGCATCAGCTCAAAAAATCGCATGAACAACAATTTCTGTCAGTACTTCTGCTGGAATACAGATCACCTGCGCATACATCTCGACCACCTCCTCATTTTGTTTCTATCCGAACGTTGCGAGCTTATTACAATTATGTTTCATTAAAATTCAACGTTCACGCCATCCCTTTTGCGAAACATAAAAACCAGGACGCTCCCTCAAAAAAGGAACGTCCTGGTTTTTGTTTCGACAGTCCCGGTGTCCGGGATTCTGTGGTCTTACTGAAAACGTGCGCGCTAAAGTGCACGCTAACAAGTTTCAATCCCGGTGTCCAGGATTTTGTGGTCTTACCTTCGCCTTACTACCATGTGTAGTTTGTACGCGGTTTCAATCCCGGTGTCCAGGATTTTGTGGTCTTACTATACCATGTTTATTCTTCATCAACAACTGGCTTGGCATTGCTGTTTTTCACACCCCCTTCTTTGTAAAGCAAAAAATATTGAAATACTGTATTCTTTCATTGATAAAAGCTATTCAAAAGCAGCGGGCGCAAGTTTTCTTACCTGCGTTCAAGGCAATTCTGAAAGAGGCATTGTGTGCTCCTTGCGCTTTGTCGTCTCGCTCAGCAAGCGGGGACAAATTGAAGACAAAGTCCTGTCGGGAAAAAGAACTCAGGTCCATTTCCATCGGTTTAACCAGTGGGTCTGAACTCTCATTGTGGAACGAAAACGCCGCAGAGACCTCTGCTTACGTCTCTGCGGCAGAATTTTATTGGGCGGCGATCATGCAGCACTTCACAAAAGAGAACTTTAACCTTGGGGGCGTCATCGTTCTGCCGCGCCGGTTTTTCCTTTCTTCCTGCGGCATTCAAGGAAAAAATCTTGAAGGATCTTGCGGCATTGGAGTTCCATGACGCCGGCGGTGATTTCGAGGCGATGGAACAGGCGGCTGTCGTCGGCAATGTTGTAGAGCGTGCCACAAGCTCCGGCTTTGGGGTCGGAACAACCGTAAACCAGACGAGTCACGCGCGACTGGACAAGGGCGCCGGCGCACATGGGGCAGGGTTCGAGGGTCACCACCAGAGTGCAGCCACTAAGATTCCACGTTTGAAGTTCCTCTGCGGCTTGACGCAAAGCCACCACTTCGGCGTGAGCTGTAGGGTCATGCTCGATGCGGCGGCGGTTGCGGCCTTTGCCGATGATCCGCCCATCGGGAGCCACAACCACGGCGCCCACGGGAATGTCGCCCTCTCGCGCGGCCGCACGCGCCAGATCCAAGGCTACAGACATGTATTCTTCGTCTTTTTTCATCGCAGCGTAGCCTCCTTTCAGGAATGGATACAAAAAATGGGAGTCCCTTTCGGAACTCCCCTGTGTGCCTATATGGCGCGCCATGCAGGATTCGAACCCACGACCTTCTGGTCCGTAGCCAGACGCTCTATCCAGCTGGGCTAATGGCGCGCAAAAATCCTTTCGATTGGGCGAAAATATTTTATGGCGCGCCATGCAGGATTCGAACCCACGACCTCCTGGTCCGTAGCCAGACGCTCTATCCAGCTGAGCTAATGGCGCGCATATTTTTTATGGCGGAGAGAGAGGGATTTGAACCCTCGAACCCGAAACGGGTTACACACTTAGCAGGCGTGCGCCTTCGGCCACTCGGCCATCTCTCCGTCCTCAATCGAACGTTCGCTATTCTAACTCGCATGAGACTCCGTGTCAAGGTCGGAATCGTTTTTTAATATATACTTTACTCTTTTCTCGCTTCGCCGCCCCACGGTCAACGCAGGGCAAAAATCTCATTCAACGGCAACGGAACCGGTTTTTGACCGCCAGGCCCCAGTGTCTCAAGAAAGAGGCTTCGACACAGTTACGACTGACGGAACAGCGTGCAGCCGCATTGCCTGAGGCGTTCCATGATGCGGCGAGATTGAGGTGGCGTAATCTTTTCTGCGACCCACAGGTCTTTCGAGGGTTGGTGCCAGTGCCATTGGGGATGGCGTTCGATAAAGCCGGCGAAACGCTCGGGAACGCCTTCGTGGAATTTCAACCGAATGACGGTGCGTCCGCGGTTCTTCCACAGCGTCACGATGACATTCTGCCCCCCCTTATGAGATGCAGAGGAATAAACCGGCAGTGCGTTGTAACGCTTCGGCGCATGATGTTCAGTGTGAGTTTCTTTGGGATCGTCCTTGTGGACAAATTCGTAGAGCACTCTGCGGCGTTCGGTTTCCGTCAGCGACTCCGCCGTACGGGAGAGAATCTGGTACAGTCGTCCGGTGGTGAAGCAGTCCTCTTCTGCACGGTGAAAGCCCTTCGCAGTGATGCTGAAGTGCTCCGCCAGAGCTTTCAGATTGTAATGTCCCTTGCCGAGAGAAGGAAAGAGCTGTTGCGCCCAATAAAAGGTGTCGACGTAGCGGTTGGTAAACGGCTGATGATAGAGGGCGGTATAAAAATGATCGACAATGGGAATGTCGTTTTCGCCCACGGCATGGCCGACCACAATGCTGTCTTTGGCAAACCTTCTGACCTGACCGAAAACCACATGGGGCAGCGGGGCGTTTTTCACCATGTCCACGGTGATGCCCGTGAGCTGCGTCACATAGGGATTGACTTTCAGCATCCGAGGACGAACCAGCGAGGTATATCGGTCAAGACATTGGCCGTCGCGGGAAAACCTGACGACGGAAATTTCAATGGGACAAAAGCGCATATACCCTTGAGATTCAATGTCCAAAACGACATAGCCTTTCTTTCTCGGAAGAAAAATATCCGTTTCTGCGGTCACGCCAGCTCCTCCTCTGCGGCACTGTGCCCTGTGCCTCCATCCTTTATTGTATTATTTTTCTTCGTAAGGTAAAGCCTCAAAATCGACTCAAAAGCACAAAAAAAGACCGCGCTTTTTCGAGCGCAGTCCTGAATTTTTTGGCGGAGACGTGTGCGAATCGAACACACCAAGGACGATCAAAATCGCCCCTCACGCGGGTTTGAGGCCCGGGGCAGCCACCGGACTGCATCCGTCTCCACGCTTTACGGAAACCATACTATATCATAATCTCCCGCTTTTAGCAAATCTGAACTCTGCCGAATTACGTCGCGTGTTGTATAGTTATTTCCTGTGAATGGGAGATTTTTTCATCATCGCAGCGATAGCACTTTCGAAAAATTACAAGCGGGGAAAATCACTCGCAACGCTAAAAGCCCCTCTGGCGTCGGATCTCCTCATAGGCGCTTTGAACTCTTTGAAACTTTTTGGCGGCCAGCTGGGTAAACTCCTGGTCGTCCAGCCCCGCAAACTTGTCGGGGTGGTATTTTGCGATGAGCTGGCGGTAACGAGTGCGCACTTCTTCATCGCTGGCTGTGCGCGGCAGGCCAAGCACATCATAGGGCGACCCGTAAGTGCGCGCCCCTGAAGCGCTGCTCTTGTGACGACTGCCTGAATTTCCGCTCCAATCGCCGCCGCGAAAGCCTTTCCGAGTGCTGCCCCCGCGCAGGATGTCACCCAGCAGCGATCGGGCAGCGGCAAAAAACATCAGAGGAACGATAATTCTCTGGACAATTTTAAAGAGAAAGCCCATAAGAATCAAGTCTAGACTTGGTCGTCAAGGTGCTCGAGAAGTTTGCAGATCAGCGCGGTAATCCTGTCGGACGCCAAAGACATCTGGTGCAGTACTTCTTCTTCGCTGAGGCGAAGAAGTCTCATGCCGGCGGCAAGGTTGGCCACGCAGGAAATGCCACAGACTTCCATGCCCATGTGGTTGGCCACGATCACCTCATGAACGGTCGACATGCCCACGAGGTCGGCGCCCAAGGCGCGTGCCATGCGGATTTCCGCCGGAGTTTCATAGCTGGGGCCGGACAAACCGATGTATACGCCGCGCCTGACGATCTGACCCAGCGACTGTGCCGCTTTTTCGGCAATAGCGATGAGACGGCGGCTGTACGCCTCGCTCATGTCGGGAAAACGCGGCCCCCACTGAGGGTTGTTGGGGCCTGTCAACGGGTTTCTGCCCGTCAGGTTGATGTGGTCGGTAATGAGCGCCACGTCGCCCGCCGAGAACTGCCAGTTCACGCCGCCGCTGGCGTTGGTCACGATAAGTGTTTTAATGCCCCACTGGCCGAAGACGCGCACGGGAAAGGTGGTTTCCTGCGGCCGGTACCCTTCGTAGCCGTGAAGCCGTCCCTGCATAACCACCACGGGAACGCCCGAGATGGTTCCACAGACCAGACGGCCTGCGTGTCCGGGAGCGGTGGATTTTTTCCAATGCGGAATGTCGCCGTAAGGAATTATTACGGGATCAGCCACGGCGTCAGCCAAATCACCCAGCCCCGAACCGAGAATCAACGCGGCGCGAGGCACAAAGTTCACTTTCGTTTTGATAAACTCCACGGCATCGTTGACAGCGCTGGCGTATTTCTTCATATCCATGGCATTCACTCGCTTTCTTGGAAAAACCGGTCACGCGCGGGGATGTGCCTTGTCATAGACGTCCCGCAGTTCCTGGTCGAAATGCAGATATTTTTCCGTCGTGGCAATGGAACTGTGCCCCAAAAACTCCTGCAGCGTCCTGAGATCCATGCCTCGACGCAGAAGATGGGTCGCAATGGAATGCCGCAGCACGTGGGGAAAAAGGCGCTGCTCCGGTATCGAAGCCATTTTACCGCGTTTTTGAACGATACGCCACAGGTCGACGCGGCTCAACGGCTCTTTGCGCGAGGAGAGAAAAAGCATTTTCTCCGAGACGTCACCCTGGAGGAACTCCATCCTTTTACGGAGATAGGCCATAAACTGGCGTCGGAGCCCTTCGGTAAAGGGCACAAGTCGTTCTTTGCTCTCCTTGCCGAAAACGATGAGCGTTTTGTCGTCCAAATTCAGCGAGTCCACCTTGAGGCCGCAGAGTTCGCTGGCGCGGATTCCGCAGTCCGCCAAAGTTTCCAGAGCCGTGCGATCGCGGCAGTCATAGTAGCTGTCGCCTGCACAGGCGTCGAGAATGCGCTGAATTTCGCCCTCGGTCATGATCTGCGGCAGCTTTTTCGTCTTTGACGGCAGCACGGGGATCCATGCGTCGGCCGGCAGTTGGCCGTTGAGGATGCGATAGCGCACCCAGCTTCGCAGCCCGGAAACGATCAGCTGAATGGACGATGAGGCGCGGCCTTGGCCTTTCAGGGCGCGCATAAAGGAGCCCAAAGCCTCGCGGCTGACGTCCATGGGGTCGAGCTTCGCCTTTTCGCAGTAAGCGCACCACAACTCCATGCCGCGGCGGTAAGCCGCCGCAGTGTTCTTGCTCTGGCCGCGTTCCAGCAGCATATAATCCTCAAAATCCTGGCGCGACGTTTCAAAAGAGACCGACATGTGCCGCCTCCTTTCGCCCGACGGAACAGTTCGTTCTGGTTGATCCGCCTTTATTTCCTTTTGACTGCAAGATACCACGCCAGAGCCATGAGGGTCTTGGCATCCTGGGGTTCCTTAGAGTCCAAAAGCGCGCGAATTTCCCGCTCGTCCAGACGCAGAAGCGAAATGTCCTCGTCGTCGTCGGGGGCCAGCGGAGCGTACTCAAGACCTTCGGCAAAAAAGACGTGAAGTTTTTCGTTGGAAAATCCCGGAGACGACCAAATAACGGGCATCACCGTCCATCGGGAAGCGCTGTATCCTGTCTCCTCGCGTAGTTCGCGCTGCGCAGCTTCCAGCGGCGGCTCGCCGTTTTCGATAAGGCCGGCGGGCACTTCGACGATCTCGGCGTTCAGCGGATAGCGGAACTGCTTCACCAGCAGAAAGCGGCCGTCGGCATCGCGCGCCAATATGGCGACGGCGCTGCGGTGCTCCACCACTTCGCGGTGGGCATGGCGCCCGTTGCGCGACACTTCCACCTCATCGACTCTTAAATTCAGGATCTTTCCTTCGTAAATTCTTTTCGATGAAAGACAGCGTTCCATGCTCTGCCCTCCCTTTTTCTTTCAGATCATTGATCACGATCAACGCACTCGCCTTCGGCGAGCTTCAGCCCCTTCAGCCAATCCGACGCGGCCATGGCCTTTTTGCCTTCAGGCTGCAGTGTTTTCAGTTCGAGACTGCCCTGCCGTGTGCCGAGATAAAGTGCCCCGCCGACGGATTTCAAGACGCCCTTTGGAACGCTCAGCCGGCCGGGGTGAGACGCCAGAATCTTGAGGCGCTTGCCGCGAAAGACCACATAAGCGCCGGGAGCGGGGTTGAGGGCGCACACCACGTGGTGCATGGTTTCCGCCGTCAGCTCCGCTGAAAGGCGCGCCTCACTTTTGTCGATCTTCCGCGCCACTGTGGCTCGGCTTTCGTCTTGGACTCTCATCGGCGCTCTTCCGTCGAGAATGGCATCCATGTGGTCGGTGAAAAGCCGACTTCCCAGCACCGCCATGCGGTCCAAAAGTTCAGCCGACGTTTCGTCTTCGCCGATGGCACTTTCAGCCTGATAAAGGATGGGGCCGGCGTCCATTTTTTCCACGAGGCGAAAGAGCGTGACGCCAGTTTTTTCCGTCCCGTCCATGATAGCGCGCTGGACCGGTGCGGCGCCGCGGTAGAGCGGCAGCAGCGACGGATGAATGTTCAAGCATCCCCGCCGCGGCGCGTCGAGCCATGGAACGCCGATTTTCTGGCCGAAGTCGATGACGAGAATGACGTCGGGCGCGCTTTGATGCAACAGCGACAGCAGATCCTTGTCCTCGTTGACTGAGGCGGAACGAAAAAGCTTCAGATTCAACTGCAGTGCCGCCTCTTCCACGGGAGTGGCATGCAGCTTCATGCCTCGTCCGCTTCGACGGGGAGGCATGGTCACCACAACGGATGGCGGACAGACTGACGCAATCTCCTCAAGGCAGCGCGCCGCAAAGTGTCCCGTTCCGAAAAACCAGAGATCAGCGCTCATAGCCTTTTTTCATCAGCCGCTTGCGGATCAGCTCGCGTTTCATCGGGGAGAAATGGTCGATCAGCAGCTTTCCGTTGAGGTGCTCTATTTCATGCAGAAAGGCACGTGCAGCAAAGCCTTCTACTTCATAGTGCTTTTGTGCACCGCTTTCGTCCTGACAGTCCACAGCCACGCGCTGAGGGCGTTTCACTTCGCCGAAAATTCCGGGAAAGCTCAGACAGCCCTCTTCGCCCGATTGCTCGCCTTCCTCGAAAACGACTTTTGGATTGACCAGTACATAGCGGGTTTTGTCCACGAGAACCACGGCAATCTTTTTTGATACGCCCACCTGGGGCGCTGCGATGCCCACGCCGTCATCGTCTTTCATGACCACCGTCATCTCGTCTATAAACGTTCGAAGGCCGGCGTCAAATTCGGTAACGGGCTGCGTGGCGCGCCGCAGGATGGGATTAGGGTATTCGAGAATTCTCAACTCCATCGCTCTCTCTGTTCCTCCTGATTCTGAATAAATGGGCTTAACAATCGGATTGAAGCGCCTCAGCGCCTGTCCGGCCAACATTGAGAAAAAATGGCTGTCTTTCAGCCCGAAGCGGTTGAAAGGCAGCCATGATGGTTCTGAACGTTACAGCTTGATTCCGCCGAAAAGATCGCCCAGAGTCACGCCGGTGTCTTCGGTGTAGTTGACTGGCTTCTCTGCTTCAGCCTTATGACGAGGCTTCGCGGGTCTCTCGGCCCTTGCAGTATCACGACGAGGCGCCTTTCCGGACTGCTCAGCGCCGGACTTGGCGCGCTCGGCAGCTTTCTCGCCCGCTTCGATGGCGCTGATGCTCAAACGGATACGGCGTTCTGCGGGATTGACCTCAAGCACGCGGGCCGTCACTTCCTGTCCTTCCTGAAGCACGTCGCCGGGCTTTTCAACGCGGTGGGTGCTGAGCTGGCTGATGTGAATCAGACCTTCGACGCCCTTTTCGAGCTCTACGAAGGCGCCGAAATCGGCAAGGCGAACGACCTTGACCTGAATGTCCTGGCCCTTGGTGTAACGCTCTTCGATGCCCTTCCAAGGATCGTGAAGCTGCTTGTAGCCCAGGCTCATGCGCTTTCTCTCCGCGTCAATGTCCAGAATGAGGACTTCCACTTCCTGTCCTTTGTGAAGCACTTCGCGGGGATGCTTGATGCGACTCCAGCTCAGGTCGCCGATGTGGACCAGACCTTCGATGCCCGGCTCGACTTCGACGAAGGCGCCGAAGTCGGTGACGTTGGTAACGATGCCTTTGGTCTGCTGATCTTTGTGCCAATGCTCCAAAACTTTATCCCAAGGATCGCCCTGAGCCTGACGGATGCTGAGGCTGATCCTGTTATTCTCCTGATCGATACCGATAACTTTGACTTTCACGGCATCGCCTTTTTTATAGGTCTCGCGGGACTTGGAACTGCGCTGCCAGGAAATTTCGCTGACGTGCACCAGTCCATCAAGGGGGCCGACATTGACGAACAAACCGAAGGAAGTGACGCTGCTGACGGTGCCGTCAAGCACATCGCCTACGTTGACTTCGGCATAGAACTTCTCGCGGTTGGCCTTCAGCGTTTCATCAAGAATGCTGCGGCGGGAGAGAACAAGACGGCGCTTGCGCTTGTCCTTTTCGAGAAGGCGAACCTGGAACTCCTCGCCTTCAAAGCGTCCGGGATTGACGCCGCGTCCTTCCTCAGCCAGATGAGAAATGGGGATAAACCCTTCAAGATTGTAGCAGTTGACCATGAGGCCGCCTTTGACTTTACGCAGCCCTTTGACGGTGATCACGTCGTTTTCGGCCAATTTCTCCTCGAGCTCGGCCCAGCGGCGATCGAACTCGCAGCGCCAGCGGCTCACCAGGAGCTGGGCCTCTTCGCCATCGCGCTTGCTGGTCACCTGGACGTTGATCTTGTCACCCACTTCAGGCGCGGGAACATCGTCCACAAGAATGTGATGGGTCCACTCGCGTTCGGGCAGGAAGCCTTCGCACTTGTACCCCACGTCTACAAGCCAGCCGCCGTCGGTCTTGCCCACCACGGTGCCTTCAATCACCTTGCCGCGGGAAATTTCCTCGGTGTTCTCGTAGCGAGCCAGAAGAGTGGCCATATCGTTGGGCTCTTCTTCAACTGCCGCTTTCGCTGCTTCCTTGTTCTCAACCTGGTTCTTCATTTCTTCACTCATTCCTGACATCCCCCTGACGTCCTGCGATAGTGTTTATCGCTGTAATTGATCGTTCAATGAGCCAGTCGGGCGTGCTCGCCCCGGCCGCAATGCCGATTGTACCCTTTTCCAGAACCCACCTCCTGTCAAGCTCTCCGGCTTCTTCAATCCATAAAACGTCACAACAGGCTCCGCCGGCGATGCGAAACAGCTTTTCCGTGTTGGCGCTGTCGCGCCCGCCGATGACGATCATTCCATCGACCTGCGCGGAAAGCTCCGCCACCGATTGCTGACGTTCAGTTGTTGCATGACATATGGTGTTATAAACTCTGAGTTCATCGGCCATGCCGACGGCAGCTCGCGCTACCTCGGCAAATAAACGTTCTTCCTGTGTCGTTTGAGACACCAGACCTAACTTATGAATTTTAACAGAAGTTCCCAAGATTGTCGAGGAAAAAAGTGACGAAACTGTGGGAACAACCGTCGCCTTTCCTGAAACATAACCGAGAATCCCTTTGACTTCAGGATGTTTTTCGTTGCCGAAAATGAGAAGTTCGTAGCCGGCATCGGAAAGTTCCTTCGCCCGTCTCTGCACGACGCGGACAAAAGGGCAGGTGCCGTCGATAATTCTCACTTTTTTGCGCTTCAACGCCTCAAAGACGGCAGGCTCTTCGCCGTGGGCTCTGACAAAGGCCACGGCGCCTTCGGGCAGGTCGTCGGCACGCTGGACCACCTTCAACCCCAGGGACTTCAACCGGCCGATTTCCTGAGGATTGTGAATGGGACTGCCGATGGCGTAAATTTTTTTCCCCGTCCGCAAAGCCTCCTCCATGGCGCCAATGGCCCGCCTCACGCCAAAACACATGCCCGTCGGCTTGGCCAGAATAATTTTCGTCATGCCACGCCGCCCTCGAGATGCCGTTTCGCGGCGTCCACCATGAGGCGCAGCGTCTCGTCGCCGCTTCGTTCCGTGAGATCGAACCACAGTGCAGGCGCGAACTTTTTGAACCACGTCATCTGGCGTTTCGCAAATTGGCGCGTGGCAATCACATCTCCCATAATCGCCTCTTCAAAAGTCATTTTGCCCTGATGGTAAAGCACAAGCTCGCGATAGCCGAAACCCTGCATGGAAGGCAGCTCGGGAGAATAGCCGCGGTCAAGCAGCCACTTGACTTCCTCTGGGTAGCCGCCAGAAAACTGCTGGCGCACGCGTTTTTCTATGCCCGATACCAGAATGTCCCGCGGCTTGAAAAGCCCCAGGTACAGCACGTCATAGGGCGATTCCTTTTTCGGCTGACTGGCGTAGACTTCCGAGGCTTTTTTGCCCGACAGGATGCAGATTTCCAGAGCGCGGCCCACGCGATAGCGGTCATTGCGGTGGAGCCGCCCTGCGCTTTCGGGATCCAGCGCTTGCAGCCGGGAATAAAGTTCGTCGGAACTCAGCGCTTCCAGGGAACGGCGCAGCTTTTCATCGCCCCCCACGTCCACCGAAAGGAGGCCGCTGAAAAGCGCCTGATAATAAAAGGGCGTGCCGCCCACGAAAAGGGGCACAAATCCCCGCGCGGAGATGCGGTCGATGCAGCTTGCCGCCTGAGTTACGAAATCAGAAGCCGTATAGACCTGGTCGGGATCGACGACGTCGATGAGATGATGGGGAATTTCACGGCGGATTTCAGCGCCGATCTTGTCGGTGCCCACGTCCATGTAGCGATAAACCTGCCGGGAGTCCACGGAGATAATTTCCGCACGTAGAGCACGCGCCAAATCAAGGCTCATGGCCGTTTTGCCCACGGCCGTCGGCCCGATCACGGCGAGAACGGGTATCTTTCTCACAGTCCCAGTCTCCCGAAATGTTTGTCGAGGGAGCTTCCCGTCAGACGCAGCACTGTAGGACGGCCGTGCGGACAGGCGTTGGGCTGGTCGCAGCTCTCCAAGTCTTCCAGAAGGCGCAGCGCCTCGGCGGCTTCAAGGCGCGTCGTCAGCTTCACCGAGGCTTTGCAGGCTTTGCTCGCGAAAAGTTCCACCAGCGATTCAGAATGGTCTTTGCGATCTTCCAGTGCGCTCACGGCGCTGCGAAGCAACTCCACGGGATTCAGTCCCGCCGCCTTGGGGTTCATGGGAAGCATGGACAACGAGCCATCATCGTTCACGGCAAAGTTCAGCTTCGACAATTCGTCCTTGTGAAACAGCGCCGATTCCTTCAGCGTCGGCGGCAGGGGAACGGGCATGATCAGCCCCTGGCGCCCCTGAGGCGCAGCGCAGTTTTTCAGGATCCTCTCGTAATTGATTCGCTCGTGTGCCGCGTGAGGATCGACCACCAGCAGGCCGTCGCCGTCGTCGAAGATGAGATAGCCCTTCTGAAGTTGCCCAAGATAACGGCGACCCTGACGGTCAACGCTCTGCTCCGTTTCATTTGCGGACGCGCCATCAAGATTCTGTGGGGTGGCGGCAAGGGGCAGGCGCTCGGTGGTGCCTTCGCGACGGCGATCCGCCGCAGGACTGGCAGCGCGAAAGACGGGCCGCTCCATCCGGCTGAAGGGGTGCGGCTCCCTGTCCGGCGCGCGAAACCCGCTGACTGAAGGATTCACCGATTTCGGGCGCACGTCGAAGTCCCCTGAAAACGCCTGCGGACGTGCCGTGTTTCCAGGAGCCGCGGGAAAAGCGGCGACTTCTGAAAAGCCGCGGGACAGTTCCTCGGCAGTGCGGTGAATCAGGTCATACACCTCGCTGGAATGGCGGAACAGAATCTCGGACTTTGCGGGATGAACGTTGACGTCCACGTCTTCGGTGGGAAGCGTCAGCATGATGAGCCAATTTCCCCGCCCCGCCCAGTTGAAGGCCGTAATGGCCGAGCGGATCACCGCATCGCTGACACGACGGCCGTTCACGAAGGAGATGAGCTGCAATTTGCTCTGCGGCCCCATGTCCTGCCACCACAGCGACACGCCCGAACGGGGAGAGCGGGATTCGGCGCTGCGCACTCGAGGTTCTTCCCCCCAGATGGACGCCAGGAGGGCGTCGACGCTGCCGCTGCCGGAGCTGCTGAATTGAGTTTTCCCGCCGTGAATCAGCGAAAAGGCTATGCCCGGGTAGGCAAAAGCATAATCCTGAACGAGACGAAAGATGCGCCTGAATTCTGCGGCCGGCGATTTCAAAAATTTTCGGCGCGCCGGAAGGTTGTAGAACAGGTCCTTTACGGTAACCACCGTGCCGGGGCACAGAGGAAGGCGCGTCACCTTGGGCGTGCCGCCATCGAAGTGAAGCGACGCGCCTTCGGGAAGTGCGGCGCGGCGGCTGTAGATCTCCAAGCGGCTGACGGCACAGACGCTGGCCAGAGCTTCGCCGCGGTAGCCCAGCGTGCCGATGGATTCGAGGTCGTCCTCGGTGCTGATCTTGCTGGTGGCGTGTTTTTCGACGGCCAGAGACAGCTCCTCGGGGGCGATGCCGCGGCCGTCGTCTTTGACGGAAATCAGCACCTTGCCACCTTGCAGCAGCTCAACTTCGATGTTCTTCGCTCCGGCATCGATACTGTTTTCCATAAGTTCTTTGACGACCGACAGAGGCCGTTCGATGACCTCGCCGGCCGCGATTTTCTGTGAAAGTTTTTCGGGAAGGCGATGAATTTCCATTATTCGCACCTCAGTTTCTTTGCCCGCGCAGTGAGTCTGTAAATTTCGTCAAGAGCCTGCCGCGGCGACATCTGGTCGGGATCGAGCGAGGCCATCTCTTCAATGAAGGCGTCGCCCGAAAGGTCGAAGAGGCTGACTTGCTGGAGGGGAACGGCATTGCCCACGCTGCGGCGGTCCGAAAGGCGCTCCTGTTCAAGGTGCTCCAAAATCTCGCGGGCACGCTTCAAAACCTTTCGGGGCAACCCGGCGATGCGGGCCACCTCGATGCCGTAAGACCGGTCGGCTGGGCCGTCTTTGATCTTGTGGAGGAATCTCACGCCTTCGCTACTTTCCTCCACGGTCATGCTCAGATTGAACAACCCCGGCATGGATTTTTCAAGCTCAGTCAGTTCGTGATAATGGGTGGCGAAAAGCACGAAAGGTTGAGCGCCGCACTGGCTGTGAAGGAACTCGATCACCGCCCAGGCAATGCTCATGCCGTCGTAGGTGGAAGTTCCGCGGCCGATTTCGTCCAGGATCACCAGGCTGCGGGGCGTCACGTTGTGGAGAATGTTGGACGTTTCCATCATCTCCACCATAAAAGTGCTGTTGCCCTTTGCCAGTTCATCGTGAGCGCCGATGCGCGTGAAAACGCGGTCGGTCAACGGAAGCACCGCAGAAGCCGCGGGAATGAAGCTGCCCGCCTGCGCCATGATCTGCAGAACGGCCGCCATGCGCAGATAGGTGGACTTGCCCGCCATATTGGGTCCCGTCACCAGAGCCGTCCTGTGGGACAGATCCATGGTCAGGTCGTTGGGGATGCAGGGCTGTCCGCGAAGTGCCCGTTCCACCATGGGGTGGCGGCCTTCGTGGATTTCGAGGCGCCGCTGATCGGTAATTTCCGGACGACGGTAGCCTCTCTGGCGCGCCGTCGAGGCGAAACTGTTGAAGACGTCGATACGCGCCAGCGCTTCGCCCAAGCGCTGAATTTCTGCCGTGCGTTCCAGACAGGCCGCCGTAAGCTCGTCAAAGATGCGCTGCTCGATTTCGGCGATTTTGATGTCGGCATGAAGACGACGTTCTTCGTACTCTTTCAACTCCGGTGTGATAAAGCGCTCGGCGTTGACGAGGGTCTGTTTCCGAGTGTATTCTTCGGGCAGCTTCAGGCCGTTGAGCACCGCACGAGAGATCTCGATGTAATAGCCGAAAACTTTATTGTAGCCTACTTTCAACTTGGAAATTCCGAGGCGTTCGCGCTGACGCGCAGCAAATTTTTCAAGCCATTGGTCGCCGCTGTCGCCCAGAGAGCGCCATTGATCCAGTTCAGCATCATAGCCCGACGCCACCAAGGCTCCCAATCCCAGAGAACGGGGCAGCTCGGGCAACAGGGCGCGGTCAAGCAGACTGCGCAGCTCGGAAAGCCCTTCGGGGGCCGGCAGGTCCGCCTGCGGGCAAAGATCTCCAAGAGCGGCGTAAATTTCGGGATGGACGTCCAGCGTATCGCGGATGGCGCCAAGATCGCGGGGATTGGAGCTTTTCATGTGAAGTCGCGCGATGGCGCGCCCCACGTCATGGCACTTCAAAAGCAGTTCGCTTAAACCGGCGGAAAGCTCTGCCCGCTCGAAGAGCGCCTGCACGGCATCAAAACGGGAGTTGATTTTTTCGATGTCGCAGAGCGGCCGGGCAATCCAGTCGCGCATCGTTTTTTTTCCGAAGGAAGTGGAACAGACGTCGAGGCAGCTGAACAGCGAATCGTTGCCGTTCCACAGGTCGAGGTTGGTCTGAGTGTTCCAGTCGAGGTGCATATAGCCATCGGGCATGATCTTCGTGATGCCGCGGATATGGGCCGCCTTCGAAAAGCTGGTCTCCTCCGAATAGGTCACCAGGGCACAGGCCGCGCCGATGCGGGGGTCGCCCTTTTCCAGGCCGAAGCCCTCCAGGGAATTGATCTCCCACAGATGGCACAGCCGCGCCAGCCCCATGTTGGGGTCGAAATCCTCGGGCAAAGCCTCGGTCAGCGAGCAGTCGGCGTTCAAATCCAGTTTCTTTTCATAGCCCTTGCCGCGGGGAACGAGGATTTCACGAGGAGAAAAGGACATCATCACCGACCTCGCCTCTTCCGGCGTGAAAGTTCCCACCTGGACCGACGAGGCGCTGGGCGTGAGAAAACCCACAGTCCAGCGATCCCGCTCGATAATCAGCGACGCCAAAGCGGCGTTCACCGTGCCCTCTTCGGGGATGAACGTGCCCGGCGTCAGAATTTTGACCACCTGGCGCTCCACCAGAGTTCTGCCGTCGGGCGGCGTCATCTGTTCGCACACGGCGATTTTGTATCCCTTTTCGATGAGCCGCGCAGCGTACTGGTCGACGGCGTGGTGAGGCACTCCGGCCATGGGCAGATTTTTGTTGGTGTCTCTGGCCGTGAGAGCCAAGTCCAGCTCGCGGGAGATAAGCTTGGCGTCGTCGTAAAAGCACTCGAAAAAATCTCCCATGCGGAAAAAAAGGATGCATTGGGGGTATTTCTTTTTCCAGTAGAAATACTGCTCCAGCATGGGAGTCATCTTTTCGGGCATCTTGAACGGCGCTTTTTTCCCTTCGCCTTCAGACGTCTGCCGACTCACAGTTTTCTCCGGTTCCATTAAAATCGTTCAGCTCCTTCCGAATCCATAAAGCTTTGCAGAATTACGGAAGCGGCAATTTTATCCACCGATTTCTTTCGCTTTTTTCGGGAAACGTTGCCTTCCAGCAGGTAGTCCGTGGCCGTGCGCGTGCTGTAACGCTCGTCCCAAAAGCGGATGGTCACCATGGGAAAACGCTCTTGAATCTGGGCGGCCACGTCCTGCACGTGCCGCGCCGACGGGCCGATGGTCCCGTCCTCGCGGATGGGAAGTCCCAGGAGCAGACAGGCCGTGTCGTAACGCTCAAAGGTTTTCTCCAGCTCGTCCATCCATGGACCTTGGGCCTGCCAGACGGCGATCCCCTGAGCAAACATGCCCAGGGGATCGCTGACTGCCACACCGATGCGCACGGTACCGATGTCAAGGCAGATAATTCGGGGCACGTCAAGCTCCGATCATTTTCGACACAATTCCGACGGCTGCGCGAAGCGCCTCGCCGATCTTTTCGGGGTTCTTGCCGCCCGCCTGAGCCATGTTGGGACGTCCGCCGCCGCTGCCACCGACCATGGCCGCCAGCTGACGGACAATATTGCCGGCGTGAAGTTTTTTCTTCAAAGCCTCGTCGCCCAGCATGCAGAGAATCTGCACTTTATCGTCGCCGGTCTTCGAGAACACCAGGAACACCGCATGGGGATCGCGGCCCTTGAACTTGTCCCCTGCCTCGCGAAGAAGGTTCATGGACTTCTCTTCCACTGTGCCCATGTAGAGGTTGATGCCGCCTTCAAGGCTTTTCTTGACCATAACGCTGTCGATGCTGCCGGCCAACTGGGCTCTGGAAAGGCTCTCGATCTTGTGGTTGAGGTCTTTGATCTCGTCTTCCAGCGCCGCAACTTTCTCCACGAGCTGAGAGGGCTTCACGTTGAGCCGAGATGAAAGCTGACCGGTGGTGGCCGACAGGTTCTGAAGCAACGTCAGCGTTCCCAGCCCAGTGGTGGCCGTAATGCGCCGGATACCGGCGCCGATGCTCTCCTCGCCGATGATCTTCAGACATCCGATGGTGCCCGAACTGCTGACGTGGGTGCCGCCGCAAAGTTCGCTGGAAATGTCGCCCACTGAAACGACGCGGACAATCTTGCCGTACTTCTCCTCGAAAAGCGCCTTGGCTCCGCTGGCCTTGGCCGTTTCGAGATCGGTCACCTGCGTGCTTACGGGCGTGTCGGACAGAATGGCGCGGTTGACGAGCCTTTCGATTTCATCCAGCTGCTCCGCCGTGGGCGTCTCGTAATGAGTGTAGTCAAAGCGCAGGAACTGGTCGGTGACAAGGGAGCCGTTCTGCCGCACGTGACCGCCAAGAACTTTGCCGAGCACGGCGTGAAGGATGTGGGTTGCCGTATGGTTCCGTGCGATGGCAAGGTGGCGTTCCACGTCGACCTGGGCCGTGACGGCGTCGCCGACTCTCAGAGTGCCACGGACGACCTTGACGGTTTGCATGTTGAGTTCGCCGAAGGGGTGGGTGCAGTCGGTCACCTGAGCCAGAGAACCTTCGCCGCCGATGGTTCCGCAGTCGCCGATCTGGCCTCCGCGCTCGGCGTAAAAGGGAGAGCTTTCCAAAAGCACCATGCCTTCGTCGCCTTCGTCGAGCTCATCGACGCACTGGCCGTCCTTCACCAGAGCACGAATTTTCGTGCGGCACTCCTGGCTCTCGTAACCCAAGAAGTCGGTGGCGCCGTACTGGTTGAAGAGGGCATTGAACACGTTGCCCTTGATGACGTTGTTGGCAATCTGCTTGCTGGAAGCGCGGGCGCGCTCGCGCTGGCACTCCATCTCGACGCGGAACTCTTCCTCGTTGACAGTCATGCCACGCTCTTTGCAAATTTCTTTCGTCAGCTCAAGGGGAAAACCGTAGGTATCGTAAAGCTGGAACGCCAAAGCGCCGTTCAGCTCCTTGGCGCCGCGGCCTAAAGCGGAGCGGATTTCGTTTTCCAGCAGTTCGCTGCCCTGGCTGATGGTCTTGCCGAAGCTGCTTTCCTCGATTTCAACGATCTTTTCAATAGTCAGCCTGTTTTCCACAAGCTCGCCGTAAGGATCGCCCATCTCTTCGATAACGGTGGGAATCACGTCGTTGATGAAAGGGCGGTCGATGCCGATGAGGCGGCCGTAGCGCGCCGCGCGGCGGATCAGGCGGCGCAGCACGTAGCCCTGCCCGTCGTTGGCGGGCAGAATGCCGTCGGCAATCATAAAGGCTGCGGCTCTGACGTGATCGGAAATCACCTTCAGCGCCAAGTCGCCGTCGGCGCTGTCGCCGTATTTGATGCCGGCAATGTCGCCGGCTTTTTTCATGATGGGCGTGAACAGGTCGGTTTCGAAGTCGTTCTGCACGCCTTGAACGAGGGCCGCAAGGCGTTCAAGCCCCATGCCCGTATCGATGTTCTTGCGCGGCAGCGGCTTGTAGCTGCCGTCGGCCTGACGGTCATACTGGGTGAAAACGTGATTCCAGATCTCGAGGTAACGATCGCAGTCGCAGCCGGGATGGCAGTCGGGACCGCAGGAAAACTCCTCGCCCTGGTCGTAGAGGATCTCTGAATCGGGGCCGCAGGGGCCTTGAGGCCCCATGTACCAGAAGTTTTCGTCCTCACCGTTCAGCACGAGATGGGACTCGGGCAGGCCGATCTCCTTGGTCCAGATGTCGAAGGCTTCCTGGTCGTCCTTGTAGATGGTGGCGTACATGCGGCTTCCATCCATGCCGAGAACCTGAGTCAAAAATTCCCAGCCCCAGGTCAGCGATTCGCGCTTGAAGTAGCCGCCCCAGGAGAAGTTGCCCAACATCTCGAAGAACGTGTGATGGCGCGCCGTGTGTCCGACGTTGTCGATGTCGTTGGTGCGCACGCACTTCTGCGACGTGACGGCGCGCTGGTATTCAGGCTCTTCGAGGCCGAGATAATATTTTTTGAAGGGAACCATGCCGGCAATGGTGAACAGCAACGACGGATCGTCGGGCACAAGGGAAAAACTTTTGTAGTGATGGCACCCATGGGATTCCCAAAAATTGACAAACAGTGAACGAATTTCCTTACCGCTGCGATAGTGCACGGTGGTTACCTCCTGCCATAAAAACGTTGATTTTCGCGGGGATGATCTTCTCCGCCGCGTTTTTCGCTTCTTTTACGCCCGCTGCGAAACGAGCCAGCTGCGCTGTCGGCGCGACTGCTCGACGATTTCCTGTTCAGGCAGCGGCAAGAACTTTTTCCCTCTGACGATCCATGAACCGCAGCAAAGCACGTCCGTCACGTCCTCGGAGCCTCCGGCGTAGACGACGTAGGTCGCCAGATTGTCCTCGTCGGCGCCGACGTAACGTGCCCCACCGATGTCGACAATGGCCAAATCGGCGAACCAGCCCTCGCGGATTTTTCCCACTTTTTCAAAGCCGAAAGCCCGAGCGCCCTCGAAGGTCGCCATGTTCAGAAGCTCTTTGGCCGTCAAAGCCAGTGGATCGTGGCGCACGCCCTTGTGAAGCAGCGCCGCCAGGCGCATCTCTCCCCACAGGTCGAGGCGGTTGTTGCTGGCGGCCCCGTCGGTGCCGAGTGCCACGTGAACGCCCGACTTCACCATTTCGGGAACGGGGGCCGCGCCGCTGCCCAATTTCAAGTTGGACGCCGGGCAGTGAACAACGGCGATGTTGTCGTGAGAGGCCAGATACTCGATCTCCTCGGGCAAAAGCTGCACGCCGTGAGCGAGAACGAGATGAGGCACCTTCGACAGTCCCGTCTTTTCAAGATATTCAACGGGCGTCATCTTGAGCGTCTCGGCGAAATAGCCGCGCTCCCACGGCGCCTCGAGGAAATGAGTCTGAAGGGCAACGCCCTGCCGACAGGCTTCTTCCGCCGTCTCGGCCATAAACTCGAAGGGCACGGTGTAGGGCGCATGAGGATCGATGCAGATCAGGCCGTGGGGTGCCCGCAGCGGCCCGTAATCGCAGTACAACGATTTTCTGAACCTTTCGGGGTCGCGGACGACACCCAGCGGCACGCCGCAGCGGATACCGGTCCTTTGGGCCACCCGCGCCACCTGTTCTGTGTGGTAATACATGTCGGTAAATCCCGTTACCCCGCCGACGGCCATCTCGAAAACGGCCTGAAGGGTGCCGGCGTACACCACGTCGTCGGTGAGATGCTCCTCAAGCGGCCAGATTTTTTCCTGCAGCCATTCCATCAACGGACGCTCTTCGCCAAGGCCTCTCAACAGCACCATGGCGGCGTGGCAGTGGGCATTGAAGAAGCCGGGAAGCACCAGCGCCTCGCCCTTTCCGTCGAAGACGTCGCACTCGGCGCCGGAGAGCGACCGAGGCGCGGCCTTTTGAGCGATGAACTCGCCGTCGATGAGGAGATCGCAGCGCTCGGCACGGTCCATGGAGCCGTCGAGGGCATAGACGTCCCGCAAAAGCTTTTTCATTCTCAGTCCTCGCGCCAATCCGCCATGTAGGCGCGCTGCTCGTCGGTGAGGCGCTCAAGGGAAATTCCCATGGACGACAGCCGCGTCTCCATGACGCCGGCGTCGATTTCCTCGGGCACGTTCATCAGTCCGGCCGGAAGTCGGCCGCCGTGGGCGTTGAGGTATAGCGCCGATTCCAGCTGAAGCGCGAAGCTCAGGTCCATGATCTCGATGGGGTGTCCGTCGCCGCAAGCCAAATTGACCAGACGGCCTTCGCCCAGAAGGTTCAGCCGACGGCCGTCGTCCATGGTGAAGGTTTCGATGTTGGCGCGAGCGATTCGGCGGTCGACGGCCAGTGAGGCAAGAGCTTTTTTGTCGATTTCCACGTCAAAATGACCGGCATTGCCCATAATGGCGTTGTCTTTCATCAGCTTGAAGTGTTCGGCGCGAATGACGTGAGTGTTGCCCGTAAAGGTCAGGAAGATGTCGCCCAACGGTGCGGCCTGTTCCATGGTCATGACTTCGTTGCCGTCCATCAGGGCTTCGAAGGCGCGGTGAGGATTCAGCTCAGTCACCACGACGCGGGCGCCGAGGGCTTTGGCGCGCATGGCCGCGCCGCGGCCGCACCAGCCGTATCCGGCGATCACCACGACTTTGCCGGCAATCAGGATGTTGGTGGTGCGCATAAAGCCGTCCCACACCGACTGCCCCGTGCCGTAGCGATTGTCGAAAAGATACTTGCTGTGGGCGTCGTTGACGGAGATCACGGGGAACGGCAGAATCCCCTGCTTCTCCATGGCCTTCAGGCGTTTCACGCCAGATGTGGTCTCCTCCGAGGCGCCGCGAATTCCCGGAATGAGCTCTTTCATGTCCGACAGCACGGTGGCCACGAGGTCGGCGCCGTCGTCGGCGATAATCGAAGGGGCAAAAGCCAGGGCGTCGCGGAGATATTCATGGTACTCTTCGCCCGACATGCCGTGATGGCTGAACACGGCAACGCCGCAATCCACAAGGGCCGCGCACACGTCGTCCTGGGTCGAAAGCGGGTT
This sequence comes from uncultured Synergistaceae bacterium, assembly GCA_964622575.1. Classification (GTDB taxonomy): domain Bacteria; phylum Synergistota; class Synergistia; order Synergistales; family Dethiosulfovibrionaceae; genus Pyramidobacter. The sequence goes on from CAZUQW010000001.1 coordinate 372,101, forward strand.
GCTGCCGGCAGCGCAGACCTGAGCGCCGAGATCCTTGAACGTTCTCAGCAGGCAGGCCGTCTTGGCCTCAAGGTGAAGACATGCCGAAAGCCGCACGCCCTTCAGGGGCTGTTTGGCCTCGTAACGTCTTTTCAAGGCGTTCAGTACGGGCATGGAGCGCCACGCCCAGTCCATTTTCGCGTGTCCACCAGGTGCCAGGGACAGGTCGGCAATTTTTGAGTTCATGAAAAGCGGTCTCCTTCTCAAAAAGATTTCAGAGTGTTTATAGGCCATGGCGCTGTGCCATTCAACGGTTCAACGGCAGCTCACGCGGTTTACGGTGCCGCACACGTCCCCATCGAGAAGTTGAACGGTCAGTTCAGCGCCGACGGTCGCCTTTGCGGCAGACGTCAGGGGTTTCCCTTCCACCTGCACCAGGCTGTATCCGCGGCGCGCCAGACGTTCAGGCGAAAGGTTGGCCAAAGCGCGCTCTATGCCTGCCAGTCCGGTTTTGCTTTCGGCCACCGCCGCGGCGGCGTCCTTTTCAAGGCGTTCGTCGACTCCATCGAGATGTTGCACAGCTTCCTCAAGGCGGCGTTTCGCCACACCGTCCATGGAGTTTCGGCAGTTTCGGAGAAACGTTTCGCAGGATTCCAGCGTTCGGCGCAGGCCGCCGGACATTCTTCCCGATGCCGCCTCCAGCGCCGCCAGCTCAACGAGTCGGTCGGGAAAAACGGCCGCCGCTGCTGCAGTGGGCGTAGGCTGACGGAGATCGGCAGCCAGATCGCAGAGGCTCTCGTCAATTTCATGGCCGATGCCTGTGACAACCGGCACGGGACAGCGCGCGACTTCACGCACCAGTTCTTCGTCATCGAAGGGATTGAGGTCTTCTTTCGCGCCGCCGCCCCTCACCAAAAGCACCACTTCCACTCCTGGCAGCGCGCCGGCCCGCCGTAAGGCGGCAACGGCACTTTCCGCCGCGTGCACTCCCTGGACAAGGCTGGGCACCACAATGAGCTGTGCTGCGGGGAAACGGCTGTCATGCTGGCGGATCACGTCGCGCACGGCAGCGCCCGTGTCGGAAGTGACGCAGGCCACAACGCGCGGACATCGAGGGATAGGCCGTTTGCGCCCCGAAGCGAAAAGTCCCTCGCTTTCAAGCTTGCGGCGAAGTTCCTCTTTGGCGCGCGCCGCGGCGCCCTGACCGAGGGGAAACATTTTTCTCGCGTAGATCTGAACGGTGCCGCGAGCCTCGTAAAGCCGCACGGCGCCCGTCACGAGAACGCGATCGCCCGTTCGGGGCCACAGCAGCAGTCCCTGGGCGTCGCTCCGGAACATCACGCAGTTCATGGACGCGCTCTGTCCCTTCAGCGAAAAGTAAACGTGTCCAGAAACATGGCGCTTCAGGTCGGTCAGTTCACCTTCGACTGAAATGTGCGCCAGCACCTCATCGTATTCAATAAGCCTCCTGACGCGGGCCACCACTTCATCAACCGACAGCGGACGATCGGCCGACGAAGCCACGCTCCTACTGAACCGCATCGTTTTCCACGGCTCTGACGACGCGGGCCAGAACGCCGTTGACAAATCGGGACGACTCGTCTCTGCCGTATTCCTGAGCCAGCAGTACGGCCTCGCTGAGAGCCACTTGCACGTTTACCGAACGGGCTATCAAACACTCGTACACGGCGAGGCGAATGATGGCGCGATCCACGACGGTCAGGCGGTCAAGCGTCCATCCCGTCATGTTCGGCGAGATCAAGCCATCGATCTCGCCGCAGCGGCTCCAGATCTTGCAGGCTTCAACGCAGCTTCTGCTCAAAGCGTCCAGATCGGCTACGACGTTGGCAGTTGGCTCAGCATCGTGCGGGACTTCGGCGTCGGGGTCGTCGTTCACAAAAAGCGTCTGAAGGCGCACGGCAAGTTCGTCGGGCTGCAAAGCTTCGCCGCAGGAGTCCAGCGCGCAGAGGATTTGAAACAGGCGCACGCGGTCGGCATGGGCTTCCTTCTGTTTAGCGGTATATTTTTTTTCCTTCGTCATGGTCGTTCCTCTTCAAAAAATCCGGTTCAGCTTATTTTTATTTTCTTCAAAAAAGGCAGCGCCCGCTCAATCCTGTTCCAACCGCCGGAGATGAGCCACGTCGAAGCCAGCCAGGCGCCACATAGCGTCACGCAGTAGCCGATAAAAAAGGTGAAGCTCAGAGCGAAGAACGTGAAAATAGCGCCGGCAACGTTCATCCAAAAGGCCGGCAGGCTGTAAATGGGCTGCTCGGCAAAGGGAGGATGCTCTTCAAAGTAGCGGCTCTGACGGATCCATTGAAGCCGCGGCAGTTCAACGCCTATGGTGCGAAGCGCATCGGCGATGGAATGAGCGCGGCGCAGGTCGTCCTCACGGCTCCAGAATTCACGGCGATCGTTGATCACGACCAGACAGAGGCGGTCATTGGCGCGGAGTCTCACGGCGCTGCACTGAACGCCCTTGGGCAGCCAACGCGAGACTAGCGACATCACGGCGCCGGTATCAATTCTTATCTGTCCGAGACTGGTACGTGCGAAGTCCTGATACACCGCGCATCACTCCTCTCAGGTGGTCATGAGCAAATGAAAAGTGCCGGCCCGAGGACGAGCCGGCAGTCTGTATCATTCTCCGGCAGTGGTCAAAGCTGCCTTGGCGTTGTCATTTTGAGGCGCAGTTTTGAAGTTTTCTCCTGCGGGAAGATCGGCGGCGCGAGCATCGGAACCTTCCTGGAAGAACACTCCCTGCACGTAGATGTTTACGGCTTTGACGGCGTAGCCCGTGGATTTTTCGAGCTCGTTTTTCAAGAACTCCTGAAGGTCCCAGGCCACATCGGGAATGCGGAGGCCGTATTTCACCTGAACGTACACGTCCATGGAAATCTGCGGCGTGTCCCCCTCTTCAATGGAGACTCTGACGCCATCTGCGCTTTTGCGGCCGATGCCCAGCACGGAACTGCCCGCGGAGGCGGGCGCCACCGAAGAGACGCGGCTCAGCGCTCGGCTTGCGATTTCCTGAATGACATCTGCGCTGATGTGCAATCGCTCGGCCGGTGAAACGTCGTTGTCCTCCACCGCTTCAGCCACGGCACGGTCAAGATCGAAATTCGACTCCGTTTGCACGGGGATGCCGCTCTGGTCAAGTTTGTCCATGGGACTCATTGTCCAGGCCACCCTTCATCTTTTCGAGCCGCAGTTCGCCCGGTTGCACAGGGGACGGCGCGGCCTTCACTTCCGAAAAGCTGCTGTCTTTTCTGTCCTTTCACCGTGAAGCGCCCCCTTTGAGTCAGTTTTTTAACGACAGTTACTTCTTCACCCGTTCGATATACTCGCCGCTGCGGGTATCGACCATAACGCTCTCGCCGTTCATGACGAACATGGGAACGGTGATCACCAGGCCGGTTTCCAGCGTCGCGGGCTTGCCGCCGCCAGCGGCCGTATCACCCTTGAAGTTGGGCTGCGTGTCGACGATTTTAAGCGCCACGCTGTTGGGCAGCGTGATGCCCATGACGCGGCCCTCGTACATGTCAAGATCCACTTCGAGGTTGTCGGTCAGGTAGTTCAACGCGGGGCCGAGAATTTCCTTGGTCAGATACACTTCTTCATAGCTCTGCATGTCCATAAAGACGTAACGGTCGCCATCTTTGTAGGTATACTGCGCAGGTTTTTCATCGAAAATGACGCGCTCAAACTTGTCGTTGCCGCTGACAAAGCTGTTTTCTGAAATGCTGCCCGTATCCAAATTGCGCATCTTGCACTTCAGCACGGCGCCGCCACGACCCTTGGTGTGGTGCTGGCAATCCACCACTTCCCACAGGCCGCCCTGCCACTTCAGTTTCATTCCCGGATAAAATTTACTTGTATCGACAATATCAGCCATAAAACAAGGACCTCCCACAATATGTTCACTTTTCTCTGGCGCCATGTTTTTTTCGTCGTGCCAGTACAATGTATCATTTTATAGTTTTTCGCCTCTGTTTGCAAGCAAAAGCGGCGTTTTCACAAAAGGGTACGCGCGCCCTTCGCTCCACCCGCTTACTGTGCCGTCCCGTCGGGAATTTCCAGCACCGCGGGGATAACCACCATGACGACCTGGCTGCGAAGGGTCTTCGTGGTTCTATAACGAAACAGCCAGCCCAATAGTGGGAGATTTTGAAGCACAGGCACACCGGCGCGGATGCGGCTTTTGGAGTCCTTGAACAGCCCGCCGATGACAAAGGGCTCGCCGTCCCGAACGCTCACGCGGGTGGTGACGCTCCGCGAATTGACTTGCGGAATCTGTTCGCCCCGGCTTCCGCGGATCCATTGAATCACTTCACCGGTCGCAAGTGCAACGTTTACGGTGATCATGCCGTTGCGGCCGATCCGAGGAAGCACTTCCAGCGTGGGACCGACTTCTTCGTCGCCGTAGGAAGGGTTGTTGGCGTCGTCGCGTCGGGAAACGTACTTGAGCTTGTCAACCAGTTTCACCGTCGCCTTCTCGCCGTCAAGAACGGTAACGGTAGGATCGGCGAGCACGCGCGCTTTCTTCTCCTCCACCAGCGCGTTCAGTCGAAAATCCAGCATCTTCGCCGCTCTGCCAGCAAGATCGACAACGCCCTTGCCGATTGTGCCCGGCAGTTTGCCTGCGCCCTCAAGGCCGGGAAGCCCTTGGCGATCGGAGTTCTGAGGGCTTGAATAGGCAACTCCTGCGGAAAGTTCTCCGCCTTGATAGCTCGCCCACCACCAGTCGTAAACGGCGTTGATTGCCGTTTCGAGCTCATTGCTGCCTTCGTCGTTCACCTCGATAATTCGCGCTTTCAGCATGACCTGTCTCTGCGGCGCGTCAAGAACACCGAGTGCCGCTCTCACGCGCTCATGCTGAAACGCCGTCGCCGTGACAATCAACAGATTTTGCCGTTCGTCCACGAGAATTCTGTCGGCCGGCGAAAACAGTTCGGCCATTTCTTTCAACAGTGGCGCAATTTTCCCGGTGTCGCCATAGTCAACCCGATAACTTTTAGTGATCAACCTTCCGGTCAGCATCGCCGACGCCCCCTTGGCGCCAACGACAAGAGTCTTTCCGATGCTGTGCCATTGGAGGTTTTGGCTTTGAATCACATAACGAAAGACTTCGTCGAAGGGAGCATTTTCAAAGGAAAGCGTCATTCGGGCGCTCTGGGGCACGGAACCGTCCACCACAATATTGACGCCGGCCAAAGCCCCTAACATCCTGAAAATATCGTGAAGGTCGCAGTCCTTCAGGCTCAGGTCGATTTTTTGGGCCGGCAGAACGTTTCGCTCCTCTGCGGATTTCAACTCCAAGGTACCCCCATGACGGACTGCGCGATCCGTTCTCTTGAGGCGAACCTGCATGCGCTTGGTACCGGCGCCACGAACGCCGTCGATGCGCAGCGGCGCTTCACAGGAAAGGACGATGAGCGTTCCCCGGTCGGACTGTTCAACGGTGGCGTGAGAAGCCAGCGGCGTCTCAAAATCGCGCTCGTACTTTACGGCAGGAAAGCTGACGCCCTCAAGGATCATGGCGAATTCACCCGAATTCTCGTAGGCCTTTTGAGGTGCGGAAAGGGAAGTTCCCTCAAGGGAAAGCAGGAGGACGGAATCTCCCGCCTGTTCGGCTCGAATCGCTGTCAAACAGGGCACACGGGATTTTGCGGCCGCTCCTACACGCGACGTCGAAAAAAGTGAAAAAAGCAACGCACACAACAGAAAGGATCTTAATCTTTTCATGGATGATTTCTCTCACTTTTAGAGCAGTGGCACAAAATACTTTTGCTTGCGCCACTGGCTATGGAGTCTCAGCTGGTCTATCGATGTCTACAATTTCTCTCGTTTTATTTTTGCGACGACGAAACTTCCTAGAGCAACCATACACCATCGTCAGACCAAAGATTTGTACTCATCACCGCTTCTATAATAAACGTTACGAATCATGCACATTGCGACAAGCGTCGAAAATCTTATCAGGATATCATTCACTTTAGAACTCATTGATTATTGTTTTACTGTAATTATACGTGCACATGTTACGTTGGTGACGCAGCAAAAATAAGAGGAGGTGCTTTCCTTATGAAGAAAGCGTTTATCGGTGCAGCAGCTTGCGTGGTTTTGTTGTCAGTGCAGCCAGCAGAGGCAACAACCTTTAAAAAGGTCATGGAATTTGACATCAACGAGGCCAATCAAGCAGTATGCGTTGATGAAGAGAATTTTTACGCCATCGACAATCGTGTCATCGCCAAATATGAAAAGCGTACCGGCAGGCTCATAGACAAATGGGAAGGGCCTAAGGACGGTCAGATCAAGCATTTGGACAGCGGCATGGTCATGAACGGAAAGATCTACTGCGCTCATTCCAACTATCCTGAATGGCCTATGACGAGTTCTGTGGAAGTTTGGGATACCGCCACGATGAAACATGTGGCGACGCACAGTTTTGGTATCCATTGGGGTTCTTTAACATGGCTCGATTGGCATGACGGTTCTTGGTGGTCGGCTTTTGCGAACTATGAAAAGCCCTACGGCCCGAACAAGTCGCCTTATGGCTATAAAGCACGTACAACCATCGTCAAATTTGACAAAAATTGGCAGTGGCAAGAAGCTTGGGTTCTCCCGCAGGAAATTCTCGAACGTCTTGGGGATATGAGTAATTCCGGCGGTTCATGGGGAGCTGATGGTTATCTGTACCTTTCCGGCCACGATAACAAAGAAGTTTACAAGTGTAAAATCCCCCAAATGGGTTCTGTGGTTGAACTTATGGAGATCATTCCGCTTGATATCCGCGGGCAGGGCATCGCGTGGGACCGTAGCGAAGCGAAAAACCTTTACGGGATCATTCGCGCCACAAAGGCTGAAAAAGCGGCAGGAAAAACTCATAAAGTCACCGTTTCTGTCATAGAAGATTAGGATACTGAACAATCAAAACGACTACATTAAAGTTTATTGAGCGCTCTGCTGCGGGAAAATCCTGCACAGAGCTTTTTTATGAGATGCCCCTGGGCCTTAAGTTTTTATCTTGTTCCTCCGAATATAAGCGCCCATGAACTATTTCACTCGCCTTAAAGCAAAGGCACAAAATACTTTTGCTTGCGCCACTGGCAGGTAATGCCTTCAGAAGCAATGTCGATGATCGTGATGCCTTCCACGCTATCGCCGCACTGGACAATCTGGGTTTGAGTGTGGCCTTCAACGGCGATCACCGCCAATTTTTTTCTCTTATGGACGGCAATGGCCTTTACGGCCACGGCGGGGCGGTAAAAAAGCGCGGCGTCTTCATCGCCATACGTTTCAAAACTTTCGGCATCGTCACGGGCGCTCCGAAGCGATGCCATTCTCTTCTCCATGAAAGACTCGAGGGCCTCAGCCACATGGATCTCTTCCGGCTTCGCCAATTCTTGGAATCTGCCGTCATTTTTAAGGGAAACAAAAAAACTCCGCTGTGACCAAACGGTGAAAGCCACGACGGAAACGGCCAAGCCCCAGGACAGGAGCCGAAGGGGAGATCGCGTTCTCCTGTGCAGTTCCATCATGATCCTTCCTTTCGGCGAAAGGCTTTCAGTCTGAGCTGCACGGCAAAAAGCGAAGTGCCACAGCGGTCGCCGCCCATCTGTTCGACCAACAGCAGCTCGCGGCGGGCCGTCAGCGCCGAGAGGAAACGAAAAAGCTCCTGCGGCGAGGCACGCAGTGTGACGGCAAGCTCCGTGGCGTCGCCATCATCGTGCGCTGCGACGTCACAGGCAAGTCCGACCTCGGCGGCACAGTGGTCTACGGCCGCCGTCAGTTCATCGGCACTGCCGGCGAGAACCAACGGGAGTTTTTCGATGCGCCGGAGTTTCTCCTCCAGCTCGGCGGCCTGTTTTGACAGGAGCACGGCGCGAGAGTCGCTCAGCGCCGTCAGTTTCTCGCAGCGAGCAACAGTCTCGCGCATCTTCTTTACAGTGCCGGCAATCCTGAACTCCATGGCAACAGTCAGAAGCGATGCAGCAACCACACATGCCAGAGTCAGCAACGGAACAGATCTCATCACTTTCCACTTCATTTTCGACGCGCCTCAAAACGGAGATAGAGCGCGCCTCCGGCAGCGGTGCGGCGTTCCAAGGGGCGCAGCACCCCATAGGGAGGCAATGCCATTTTCCGCAAAAAGAGGTCAGGTGACTGAGGATCGGCAAACAGGACGCCCAACTGAAGAATCTCCCCTTCCACCGAAAAACTCTGAAGTTCCGCCGACGCAGGCAACGCGCGATTCAATTTGCTCGAAAACTCAAGGGCGGGAACCGAACGTACGCCATTTTCAAGCATTTTCTTCCACAGCTGCAGTTCACCGTCAAGTTCCTCACAGCGCTGGGCCAATTGTTCAGTTCGAGCCGTCGAAGCATTCAACCGCGAAGTCGCAACCGCCAGTCGCTCTCTTAATCGTGGAACTCTATAAAAGGAGAACGCAAGGAATTCCGCTGCGCACAGCACAATCAGCGCCAGCGGCAGGAAGCGGGCGCACCAAGCTTTCACGGCGCAGGTGGCGCCGAGGCAATAGGATTGGGGAATCACGTTGAATTCAATCTTCATGAATGTGCCTCTTCAGCAGTCCGACGACGTCGTACCACCCTGCCGCGGCAGGAGGATCCAATCGAAACTTTTCGGCACGACAAAGTGCCCTCGACGCCGCGCCGTCAAGCGCGGGCAGTCCGACGGCTCCATCGGGCAGTTTCCCCGCTTGGCAGAGGCGCGGCGAGGAAGTCCCGTAATGTTCGCGAATGTAGCGCAATGTGCCGTCAACTTCGGCGTTCAGCTCCTCGGCGCTCCGCTGAGAGCAGTCGAGCGTGCGGAACATCCACGCGGCGTTTTGCTTGAAAAAGATCAGATGAAGCAGTGTGTCCTGGCCAACGACCAGCAACAATGGGTCGTTTTCTTTTTCGAGGGCGAAGGCTCGCGCGCAGGCGACACAGAGAGGCTCTGCGGAGGACACCCGACAGCGCAGCGACTTCAAACTTTCGAGAAGCGCCGTCAGCTCGCCTTTCCGACAGGCCGTGCCCAACAGAAGGATTTGCCCCTGCGGCGCTCCGGAGGGCAGTTTGCAGACGTCAAAAAGCGCTTCTTCGTATTTAAACGGGAAAAAGTCGGAAAAACACCAGCGCAAGGCACTTTTCGCCTCGTCCAAATCGCTTGTCGCCAACTTGATGGTCCTGAAAATAAAATCCGACGACGGGAGGCCCATGGCCAGCGGCAGTTTTCCCCAACAAAAGCGAAGCTGTCGGCGCAGATAGCTGCCCAAGGCCCGGCCGTCAACCAAATGGTCGTTATGTACGAGTCCCGGCGGCAAGGGAATTTCGCTGCCGTTGATGACGGCGCAATGGCCGCCGTCCTGCAGAAGTTCGGCGTAAAGCGCTCGATCTTCTCGGATGGATAGCGCCGCACCTTTAATTTTTCTGTCGATATTCCACCGCACGTCTCCCGCCTCCTAGGGTGCGCTGCGCACCAGCCTGATCTCCCTCTCGCCGCCTCGTTCCGACCACCGAACGCAGACTCGCCACGTCCTGACGCCGTCGTCTTCAACGACCTCCATGGAAATGCGCGCCTGCGCCAAAGCTCCTGCGACGTTCTCTTCGATCCAGCGCTGCGTCGGTGGGGCACCTTGTGCTTCTGCGGCGTCCAAGCAGGAAAGCGCCGCGTTCATGGCTTCACCGCGCAGACGAAGTTCCAGCGCCGTCTCCAACGAGTTGGAGAAAAACGAGGTGACTGTCGGAAGGATCAGCGCCGCCAACGCCGCGGCGATCAAGCATTCCACAAGGATAAAAGCTTTTTTCCTCATGGTTACAAAGAAAGCGACCGTATGGCTTCGACCATGGGCGTAAAAACTGCGAACACCGCCATGGCGGCTACGCCGCCCACAAGGAAAATCATCGCCGGCTCGAGAAGGCTGCACAGCCTTTTGACTTCCTCTTCCAGACGATTTTCGTACCATTCGGCAGCACGTTCCACCATAAAGGGAAGCTTTCCCGATTGCTCTCCGGCGCTGAGCAACGGCGCGATGACAGGAGCAAAAAAGGAGATGTGGGAGGCGCGCTCTCCCAAGCTCTCTCCCCGTGCAGCCGCAGCCAAAAGATCTTCGAAGCCCTCGCGCACCGCCATACTTTGCGAGGCTTGAGAGGCCAAGTCAAGTGAACGAAGCAGCGGCACGCCGCTTTCAAGGAGCGTGCTGAGCAGACGTGCGCTTTTGGCAAGGCTGCCGTGAAGCAACAACGTACCGTACAGAGGGACTTTCAGGGCGGCCTTCCCCAGAGGCCGCCGCGTTTCGGGGAATCGGCGGAGACAGAACAGCAACGCCCCAAAGGCAGCAATGGCCGCGGCAAAACCCAAGAGGATTTTTGGAAAGGCGGCGCCGATGTCAAAGACCTTCCGAACGAAGGGCGGCAGAAGCAGCCCCATATGAAGGAAGACATTCTGAAATCGCGGCAGGATAAAGGTAAACAGCACGATAAAAACGCCCAGTGAAAAGATCAGCAGCACCAGAGGATAGGTCAGCGCCGATAGCGTCTTGGAGCGCAGACGCTCCTTTCGTTCATACATTTTGGCGATCAGTTCCAGCGACTGCGCAAGGCGCCCCGTCTCCTCGCCGACAGCAAGGACCGTTTTTTCAAAGACTCCGACAAGGTTGACCTCGTCGGCAGCTTGACTGAAGGGCACGCCGCCGTCGATACGAGCGGCAATTTCGGCGGCTTTTTGGGCCAGCGCACGATTTTCGCAGGTTTTCAGAGTTTGACGCAACGCGCGTTCCAGCACGATTCCCGCTCCGCTCAACGCCGCCAGACGGCGGAAGAACAGTGCTTTGCGCGACAGAGGGATAATGCGGGCCAGCCTCAGGCGACGTGGCAGCGTCCACGGAACTTTTCGTCGCGACGTCTCCTCCTCGTCAACGGGTTCCAAGGCGAGCACCAGCGCCCCTTGGGACTTCAACGCCTCGGCAAGTTCTTCGGCGGAGCCACTTGTTTCGGTTCCGTCGCGCAGATTTCCCTGGAAATCCCGGATTCGGTATTTGAAGACCATGACATTCCTCCACGTTTCAGTCAGCGTAGCGCCGAAGCTCCACCCTGCGTAAGCTCACGACAGCGGCCTTACACGAAAAGTTCCAAAGAAAATCGCCACGCCATGGAAAACCGCGTTCACCGTTTTCGAAAAACTTTTTTCAGTCGTCACGGCAGAAACTTCCGCCGACGACGGCCTCAGCCTCTTCCAGTCCCGTCACGCCCTCAAGAACTTTTTCAAGCGCCGCTTGACGCAAAGTGCTCATGCCGCCTTCGATGGCCGCCGCGCGCAGTTCCGCCGACGTTCCGCCCGAGGCGATGAGCGCCGCGATTTCGTCGCCGACGGGCATCACCTGAAACAGAGCGCACCGTCCCCGATATCCCTGCCCCGAGCAACAGGCGCACCCCGCCGCACGGTAAATCGGCACACCTGCGGGGATAATGGGAGCCAATCCATCAGGGGCGCTGAGGGGCTGGCGGCAGGAAGCGCACAATTTTCTTATAAGGCGCTGCGCCATCACGCCCCGAAGGACGGTGGAAAGCAAATAGGGCGGCACGCCCATATCGACCAGCCGAAACGGCGCCGACGGAGCGTCGTTGGCATGAACTGTCGCAAGAACCAAATGGCCGGTCAGAGCGGCTCTCACCGCCAGCATAGCGGTTTCGGCGTCGCGGATTTCGCCCACCAGGATGATGTCGGGATCCTGTCTGAGAATGGATCGCAGCGCCGTGCCGAAAGTCAGGCCGCTTTTCTCGTTGACCTGCACCTGCGTCACGCCAGGAATGTGATATTCAACGGGATCCTCGACGGCCACGGCATTATACTGGGCCAAATTCAGCCGCCGCAGCATGGCATAAAGGGTGGTGGTCTTGCCGCTCCCCGTGGGGCCTGTGTTGAGAATGAGCCCGTCAGGATATTGAAGAAGCTCTTTGATCTTTTCGAGATCGCGAGGAGTACAACCGAGATTTTCCAGTCCCAACTGCGTCTGACAGGGATCGAGAATTCGCAGAACCGTCTTTTCGCCGTAGACGGTGGGCAGCGTGGAAACCCGCAGATCCAGGCTGCGGCCTTCAAATTCTTTGACGATCCGCCCGTCCTGGGGCAGACGCTTTTCCGAGATGTCCATGCCCGCCATGATTTTGATCCGCGCGGTCACCGAGGGATGAGCCGCCTTTGCCAGAGGCAGCTCTTCAATGAGCCTTCCGTCGATTCTGAACCTGACACGGCTCTCCCGCTCCTCGGGTTCAATGTGAATGTCCGACGCCCTTTCGTTGACAGCCTGCGCAATAAGCCCGTCGACGATGCCCGCCGCCGGTGAATCATCCTGCGGGAGATCGGGAGATTCTCTTCCCTGCTCCGCCTCCTCGCAACGGCTCGAGAGCTCAGCGATTTTTCCCGTGAAACCGTAGGCCCGCCGGATCTCGGCCGTCAAATCGCCGACCGTTGAAGGAATCAGCTCAATGCTGCGCTGTGTCAAGGCGCGAAGCTCGTCGGCGCACATCCAATCCTGTGGATTTTGCGCCATCAACACGAGGGTTCCAGCCGAAGTGACTTCGAGCGGCAGGACGTGAAGACGTTCCGCCGCAGCGCTGTCGACGAGAGCCAGAGCTTCCGGTATCGGAACCATTGGAAGGGCATATCTGTGTTCTCCGGAGATTTTCAATGTCACTGCTTCCTTTCGCACAGCTCAGTGCCGGAGCGTGTAGACCACGCCATACCGTCGGCGCGCGGCTTCCAACGGCTCAGATCCCGCGAGGGATTTCACGGTGAGGACCGAACCGTCGGCCATAACGGCCGCCACGCTGCCGGAAAACACCGTCAGCGAACGGACGCTCTCGGAAAGCCTTGACGACAGGACAGCCTCCCCCGACGTCACGTCAATGACCAACAGCGTTCTGCGCCCCTCCTGCCATCCGGCAAGATAGAGCAGCCCGTCGTAGCACAGCGCCGCAAAGGGCGACGAAAAGCCTTCGCAAAGCTGCCACCATCCATATGTCGCGCTTTTCCGGGGAATTTTACCCCAGCGAGCGTTCTTGAGATGCACAGAGGACGCCGCAACGACGGTGCCCTTTGTGCCTTCGGCGACGAAAACTGCCGTCAGTCCCTTGCGGGTGCGGCACACCATAGGCGAAAAACGCGGCTCCAAATCGTTCAGACCGCAGAGTGACCTGAGGTCGGCGCGCGAATCGGCCTGCCACGATCCGCCTTGCCGGACAAATTCCTGAATCCCGCCCAAGGAATCGCAGCACAGAATTCGAGACAACGTGCCGCTTTTGTCGGCAAAACCTAGAGGCGTAAGGACCAATTCATGTCCAGCGAAGCCATTCACCGTCGTCTCAAGCTTCCCAAGCAAGGCATCAAAAAACAGCAGACGCCCGGGAACACCGCTTCCCGACGGAAGCACCAACACATCTTTCTCCCAAAGTCGTGCGGCCAGCGGGGCGGCTTCGGTCAATCCCAGCTCGTCCGGCCCCGCAAAAGCTGCAATTTCGGCGAAAGTTCCCTGATCAAAGGTCTCTTTCGCCCACAGCAATTCGGCATCGGTCGGCCGCGGACGCAGGCAGTACAAACCGCGGCCGCCTTCTCCCAGCGTTCCCCAGAGCAAAAGTTCGCCGTCGTTGTCCTTTTCGGCGGTCAGTCCGCCGGCACACAACCACGGCAGGCGGCTCCGATGGCCTTCGAGAACGGCTTTCATCCGGCAGCAGGCCTGAGGAAGAAGGTAATTCCAAAGACAACGCCCTGTCACAGTTGACAGGGCGCAGAGGATGCCATCGTCGCAGAGCACATAGAGAAAACCTTCTGCCAGAACCATCGACGCCGGAAAGGGGGCACCCATTTTTTTGTTTCTCAGCAGCGCAGAGGCCTCATTCCAGCGGTTCCGATTCAATCCGCAGACCTCGGCCAGCGACGGATCGAATTTTTCGAGGGGTTCGGCGGCTCCGCCCGCAAAGGTCTTGTTTTGAAAGGCGGGGCGCAGGACATTCCGCGGCAAAAGCGATGCCGTCTGCCACAGGACACGTTCCGGGGACATTCCGCCGAGACTTACTTTGCGGACGGCGCCTTCATCCCAAAGAGTTCCCCGGCGGCGAAGCGGCACATACGCTACCCTGTTCTCTCCTTCGACGGCGACCAGCGGAGCGCCGCAGACTTCCCACTGCGCTGCAGTACAAAGGCTTTCCGGAGGGCGGAATCTCACTGCCGATGAAGGGATTTCGGCGCGGCACTGGCCGGCGCTCAGCACAGAAATGAGAAATACTATCAAAAAAATTTTCATCGCTCCAGCACCATCACTCGTTCAAAGCTGACCTGCCGTGCCGGAAGGGCTTCGCCGTCGTCCTTCAGGCGAGCCGTCACCACAAGGCGCCACGCGCCCTTTTCTCCGCGAATTTGACAGGGCACGCCGTGGCCGACAGAGTCATAACTCTGGCAAAAGACGACCTCTTCGGCATCCGACGCCAAAGAAGGTGGAAAAAGTCGAGCGCGACCGATCGGAATGTTCTCCACGGTGAAAAGGCACCATTGAACAGCTGTCGTCACTTCAATGTCCTCAAAAAAGGTGCGTGCGAGTTTGTCGGGCACAGGAAGCTCCAGCCGCTCTGGGCCATCGCCGCTGCCGATATGGAAAACTTCAAAGGAACCCGACGGCCCCGCAGGCCTCGTCGCGCGTACCCACTGCGTCGCCCTTTCAAGGGCGCTGCGGGCGGCGTTTTCGAGCCTGCCGCAAATCAAGGCGTCCTCGGTTTCGCTCTGCAAGCTCGAAAGGCGGGGCAGCAGGATCAGCGTCAACCCGCCCAGCGACGCCAAGACCACAAGGAGGATGACAAGGGCGCTGCCTCGCGCTACAGGCCGATTTTCCACGTCCGACAGACCTCCATTATCCCGTTGGGGCGGGGAGATTTGAGCGAAACTTTAACCGACAGAAGTTTTTCCGGCGACACTTTGAAGAGTACCCCTTCAATGCCGTTGAACAGAGGCTGCGCGCCGCTGCTGTCGCAAAAGTCGGCGTAAACTCTGCCGCCTAAAGCGTAAATCACGAGAGCCTGCAGGCGGCAGGCCGGCGTTCCCCAGGGAATGTCCACATGGTCGCGAGCAGTGACCACAGGTCTGTCGGAAAGGGCATCTCGAGAAAATCGCAGAGGCACCTCCGTCCCCGGAAAAAGCAGCCAGCTCGCCGAACTGAAAATTTTAACAGAACTTTCGCTTTTGACGGGAGCGGAAAGATGTAGCCTCGCCGCCGCTCCTTTTTCAAGTTGAAAGGGCTGGACGACCACTTGCCCCGTAGGCACGGCGGAAAGAATTCTCAGCGTGTTCCCCCATCCTATTCCCGAGGAGACAAAGCCTTTGCCGCTCACGGCATTTCCCGCCACAGCCGCTTTTTTCCAGAGCGACCAGGGCGGCATGGAGTTCAATGCGGCAGGCGGCGAAAAAAGGTCGGACTCCCAGCGTTCAGGCAAGCCAACACCGCAGTGCTTCACTGCGTTGTCGAGGAAAGCCAAAAGTCGCTCGGCGCTCTGCCATGACGCGTCGGTGCAGCAGCTTTGCGTCCTTTCAAAACACTCCGTGCAAAAGGACGACACCTGCACGGCGGCCCATGAAACGACAAGCATCAGAGGCAGCGACACAAGAATTCCGGCAACCGTCATTCCCCGGGATCGCCTCATGGCACGCGCCCCCTTCAAAGATTTCGAAACTTTATAGAGGATTTACAGCGATACAAAGCATCTTAATATAAAAAATTGATTATATACAATACTTCGATCAAAAACATCCGTCGTACCAGTGCCAAAAGAGGCACGAAATTTTCGTGCCTCTTTCTAAATACACAGCGCTATTTACGTTCGCAGAGTTCGAGAAGCACACCACCTGTCGCCTTGGGATGCAGGAAGGCGATCATGGCACCACCGGCGCCGCGGCGAGGTTTCTCGTCGATGAGGCGCACGCCTTTGGCCTTGAGCTCTTCAAGAGCTTTTTCGATGTTCTCGACACGGACGGCCACATGCTGAATGCCGCCGCGGCCGTTGTTCTTCTCCATAAACTTCGCAATGGGGCTATCGGGGCTGGTGGGTTCGAGAAGCTCGAATTCGGTGTCTTTCACAGGAAGGAAGGCCGTCTTTACCTTTTGTTCGGCCACTTCCTCGACGCCATGGCATTTGACGCCGAGAACGCCTTCCCAGAACTTCAGGGCTTCATCGATACTGGGAACCGCAATGCCGATATGGTCAATAACTTTCAGATCCATCTTAAATACTCTCCTTTTCCAGAAAGTTTATGTTCCATTGGAATCATAGCAGAAAAAAATAAATGAAGAAAGGGGATATCATTTAAAATCTCGCAAGTTCCATCCAAAAAAAATTTCGCGCCAACGCATCTCCCCAGAGCAAAGCGGCGACCACGCCCGCCGCTAAAAATGGCGCAAAGGGCACTCGATCGCGTCGTCCGATGCGTCGAGCCGCCAATAGCACCGATGCAGAGACTCCGCCGATAATCAGCCCCAAGTACAGGCCCATCAGGACGAGCTTCCAGCCCAAACAGGCTCCGATGCCAGCCATCATGTGCGCGTCTCCCCAGCCCATCCCGCCGCGACTGACAAGGATGACCGCCGCCAACGGCAACCATCCCGCCGCTGCGCCCAAGGTAGCGCCCACAACTCCCGCTTCGCCCTGCCCGATGGCCCGGATAAGCAGTGCCACCACAAGAGAAAAAATCACCGCCCGATCGTAGATGTAGCCATCCATGAGATCGGTGAGACTGTGCAACAACGAGAAGAACAGCGCCACCGCCGCCAAAAGCAAAGACACGCCGCTCCAACGCCGTGATGCCGCACACAGCGCCGCAGCGACCAGCAGCGTGCACAGGGCGATCAACCACGGCGCACGGAAAATGCGGTTTTCGCGTTTTCCCGTCAAAAAGACAGCGCACCGCCACGCCGCCAGTCCTTCGGCAGCGCCGGCCAATGCCCAGACCACCGGCAGCGGAAGGTTCATTTGAACAGAGGCAGCAGCGCCTTGAATTGCGGCGTTCCGGCCTTGCCGAGAAGTTGATAGACAATGGATTCCGTCGGCAGCACTGCAGCACCGGCAGCCAGCAGATTGTCCATCGCCAAGCCGTGATGTCGGCGCTTTCTGCTGCTGCAAGCTTCCTCAGCCACAACCGTCACAAAGTCGCGGCGCAGAAATTCCAACGCCGTCGCCATCACGCAGATATGGCTTTCAACGCCGAAAATTACCGCCTGGCGACGGGACTCGGCGGCAACCGTCTCTTCAAAGCCCGAAGCTCCCCAACACGAAAAAGTCGTCTTCGGAAAAGTTTTCTCCTGAGAAAGGAATCTCGAAAGAGGCGCAACCGTCGCGCCGAGACCGGCCGGATACTGTTCCGTGGCCAGCACAGGAATGTTCAAAGTCTCGGCGCTGCGCAGAAGGCGCAGCGCTTCATTCAAAACCAAATTCTCCTCGCCACATGGCAGGAAGCAGTTTTTCCTGAAGGTCGATCACGACAAACAAGCAGTCCTCGGCGTTCAGACATTGCGGTTTCATTGCGTACCTCCTGAAATAGAGTGTTTTTTTATTATCTCACATTCCGTCCATATGAGAAAGAAGCGTCAAATTGTGGTATGCTTAGTTCAGATTTGCGACGTTTCCGGAGGCTAAAATGGACGATTTCGAAAAACAGATTCCCTTGACAGTTCGCTCTCTGATGCGCAGCATCAACAGACCGGACTATCCCGATTACATCACCCGCCTGCTTGCGCAGGTCAAAGGGTGGCTGACCAAAACCTTTGTGATCGACGGCGTCGAGCTGCCCTACTGGGAGGCGCTGGACGACGATCCCGAAGCGCTTTACGAAGAACTTTCATGGATAGAGTCGCAGGCGGCGCTTCTGCCCTCGGCCGTTCCTCCGGAGCCCATGCCCGAAGCCGTGGTGCTCTACCTCGGCGAAGCCGACCTCCGCGACGCCATGCGTTTGGCCGTGGATTACAGCCTCATCTTTTCGAAGAATCGATGCCGCCGCGTTTGGATCGTCTCGGACTGCTGGATCCCCTTCGACATCTATGAATATGCCGACCACATCAAAGCCATGGCCGAAAAAGGCGTCACCCTCAGATTTCTCGTCGTCACTCCCTGGGGGTGGGTGGAACTGCCCGCAGCCGCTGTCGGCAAAATTCAGTTCCCCGGCTCCTCCGCCTCGGACAGCGGAAGCGGACGCAGCCGCAGGAAGAAAGAGGACGACTAGAAAAGAACAAGCTGCAATTGACTAAACGACGCAAGTGCGGTACAATTCCCGTCGTGTCCGGGGTGTAGCGCAGCCTGGTTAGCGCGCCTCGTTCGGGACGAGGAGGTCGGAGGTTCGAATCCTCTCACCCCGACCATTCGGACATTGACCCTCGGCAGGTGCCGAGGGTTTTTTCGACTTCCAGCGCCGAAGTATTGACTTGCCATGCTCCGCACGATAGAATCGGAAATGTAAAGAGGTAAAGAGGTGAAGACGATGAATGACGCGCAAGATAAAGTCGTCGCTCAGAACCGCAGGGCACGCCACGATTACTTCATCGTCGAAACCTTTGAGTGTGGCATCGTCCTGACAGGTACCGAGATCAAGTCGGTGCGCGACGGAAAAGTCAATCTCAAAGACAGCTATGCCAAATTCGAACGCGGTGAACTGTGGCTCATGAACGCCCACATCTCCCCTTACGAGAAGGCCAGCTGGTATCAACACGATCCGCGACGGAACCGCAAATTGCTGATGCATCGCAAAGAGCTGCGTCGGCTCAGCGCGAAAGTCAAAGAAAAGGGATTGACGCTCATTCCACTTTACATGTATCTCAAGGCGGGACGCCTCGCGAAGATCGCACTGGCCCTCGCCCAAGGAAAGAACGTCCACGATAAGCGCGACGCCATTATCGAACGCAACGCGAAGCGTTCCATCGCCCGCGAAATGCGCAACAGAACCAACATTTGAATTTGCAGACACCACCTGCCTCATCGTTTATGGGGGCGATCAGGTTCGACTGGTATGGTGGAAGTCTGGGAGCAGGCCGCCCGACGGGCGCAACCCGTCACCAAAAAGAAACGACAACAACTACGCTCTGGCTGCTTAGTTAAGCAACCGCCCGAATGATGAAGAGCGCCCGCATAATCAGGAGGGCTAATCACAGCGAGCAACGTATAGTCGCGGAACGTAAAGATTTGGCAGCTGTTTTGTCGATCACAGCGTCATTTCTGCGAAGAAAAGAAATCGACTAAGCCTGTAGTGCCCATTCATACACATCATGCCAGGACCGGGGTGCGATTCCCCGCGCCTCCACCATTTTAATTTTCACAGGTGCTCACACATTCACAAGTCTTGATCAATCAAGGCTTGTGATTTTTTATTTCCGACTATAGATTTTCACCCGAGAGAACAGCTTTCAGCGTTTTACACTCGCATTGACAACGCATACATAATGCAACACAATATGACGCAAAAGGAGCTGATCATCATGGCCACCATCGACGTCACAGTGCAGATGGACGAAAAATTGAAGTCTGATTTTGAAAAAACACTTGCCAATTTCGGTATGAGCACGTCAGAGGCTTTTGACATCTTTGCGCGCCAGGTCGTGTATGAACGGCGTATCCCTTTCACCACAACACGCGACTGCCCCAACAGAGAAACAATGGCAGCCATGGAAAATGCCCATGCGCACCGCAGGCTGAGCAGATCTTTCTCGTCCGTGAAAGATCTGATGGCCGATCTCGATGCTTAACATCAGATATCAATCAAATTTCAAGCGCAGCTCCTGCGCCCGTGCCAGCCGTTGGCGCGACGGGTTCTTCAGCGTGTATCCCTTCAGCACGTCCTGGATCTCCTGCTTTGCCGACCAGATAATGGACTTCTGCTCCCCTGCCGACGCGATGCCGCGCACCAGCGTGTCCACCTCTTTTTTCAGACAGGCGCGATCCCGTTGGCGTTCCTTCAGCGCAAGGGCGCGCTCCTTCTGAAGCTCGACGCCCAGCTTCTTGCCCGCATAGAACGCCTTGCGGCGTTCTCCCCGCGGCAGTTTCTCCGATCCCGTCGCGTTCAGCTCCGCCAGACAAGCCTTCGTCGCCGCCGCGTCGTCGTGCAGGTCGGCCAACGTCATCCAGCCGCCCTCTTCAGCCACAGGGCTCGCCAGCAGGCGGGCAAAAAGGTCCCTCACCTGAGGCGAAAGCTCCACGTCAAGACGGCGCACGTTATGGTAGATCGACAGCATCCAGCGCTTCATGCGGGCAAAAACCCGTTTAAGCCCCTTGCTCGGCGCTCTGCCCTCCATCAAGTAACGCTCGAAGGCCCGGGCAAAGCGCTCCTGGGCGTCGGTCAGACGCTTTCGCTGGGCGGGCGTTTCCACGTGGTCGAAGTCGAAGTCCTTCATGTTCAAAAAGTCCAGCGCCACGTCGAGATCCTTGGCCACCATAGGTGGCGCGTCGTCGCCCCGTCCCAGGCGCAGAAGGTTCTCCAGCATCACGTGTCCCATCTCATGGACAAAAGTGCTCTGGTCTGCCGCTTTGAACAGCGTGATGAGCGACTTGTCGCCGCGGAACTCCACGCTGCCGCGGAGCGACGCCTGTTCTCCAGGCTGGAAGTAGGGATTGCCGTCGTTGTCCTTGACATTGTCGAGAACGTCGCGTAGAATTGTTTTAAAGATATCCGACGGCTGCAACTCCTGGCGATTCCTTGTTGAATCGTTATGTGTTGATTTAACCGTCGGATATTTTTTTACTGCGCGAGCGTCATGTGTTTCGTAAATATTTTCAAGCTGAGCGCGCATGCGTTTATTCTCTTCTTTTACGGTAATCATTACCGTATAAGTAAATTCATCATTTCCAAACAAACGTGCCGGGACATAGAATCTGTGAATCTTTTCTACATTTGGCGCGCTTTTGTTGTCGGCATGGCTTTCAACAAGCTTGGCATACTGTAAGAATTGGGGCAGCCCCTGGAGAATCTGCATCCATTTTCCGAACGATATAGCGTTGTCAGGGCGAAAAGCAGAGTTAATAGCATGTCTTATACCGCTTTTTGTAAGTTCCAACGTCCATCCAGTATCTTGATTGACGTAATTACCGGCAATTCGATTAACAAAGGCTTTTTTATCTTCACCGCCTTTAATACGACTTGCCTGCTCCTCATCCATAGTGGGCGTAACAATCACGCCCGTGACTTCCTGATTCAAATCCACTCCGGCGTTCATGGGCTGAGCGTAAATTTCCCCGTCCATGCCCTTGACACCACGGAGCATGTCGCGTATAGTTATTTCAGAAAAAGGATTTCCCGTATCTGATGCCGAAGTAGTCGTCGGCTGTTTGCGGGAAGTCCTTTTATCTATTACAACATCATATACATTGACATTGATAGGCGTAAGACCATCACTCAGTTTGTTTTCTTCAGCAACAATACGAACGGTTACGATGCCGTTGTGAAGGGCCACGGGAACATAGAATCGATGATAATTCAAAACGCCGGGCTTTTTATTTTTCTTTGTATTGGGATAACTCTCCACAAAAACGGCGTTTTTCATCAATTCAGAAAGAGACAGAACCGCAGCGTTTCTAGCAGTTCTATCCTGCGAACGAAGAGGCGCTCCTGAATATGCAACGTGCTGAAGCCTTTTCGCATTATTCGGTAAATTCAACAATGCAAGTCCGTCACGGGATATACTGCTTCCCTGCCCAAGTTGACCTCGCAGATTCTGCAACAGATCGCGCCAGCCCAGCCCCTTTGCCGAAGGCTCAATCTGCGTCAAATCGACAACGGGCACGCGCTCGTCAAGGTTCAGCCCTGCCCGCACCGCTTGTTCGTAAACAGTGCCCTCTCCCTTCGGGGACGAGGGCACTTTTTTGTTCTCCTGCTCCGCGAAGCGGATCTTCAGCTTGTCGTAAAAAGCCTTCGGCCCCGGCGCACCCTCGCGTCTGTGCCCCGTTTCGTCCATGGCCGCGCTGCGCGCTAAGTTGTACCAGAAGTGGCTCATCAGCTCCGCATTGGCCCGCGCCAACTCGTCGCTTTGGCCGCCCTTCACGAAAGTCGTCACAAGGTCGTCACGCACCGCGCGGGCCTCGGCAGCAAAGGGTTCGTTGCCCTCCATGGGATCCGTGCCCAACGCCTTGATTTTCTCCATGGCCTCGGTGCGCTCCCGCGCCGTAATGCCCAGCGCCCCGGCGCGCATATCCATGGCCACGGCGTTGTTCAGCCCCTTGTGTTCCCGTGCGGCCTTTTCATAGTCCTTCGCGTGGAGCAGGTATTCCTCCGTGGAAGTTTTGTGCAGCCCCAGAGCCTGCCCCAGCGTTTCCCGCTCGGGTTCCGGCAGCGATTGCATATAGGCGTCCAGTGTGTCGGCCTTGATGAAGAGCAGACCGTCGCCTGTGCCGCCTTCGCCGACAGTGCACCGCCTTTTATCTACAAATAACCCGCTCTCCTCTCGGGAAAGCAGGTTATTGTACCTCTCTTCTTATTTCCAATCATAATACATCGCCAGAAAAAAACCTAACGCCAGTCCAGCGATTTCAAACCATGGGCTGAAAAACATCCCCACAAGAACTGCTCCGAATTCCAACATTGTCATCGCGCTCCTCAGCGCATTTGTCGTATGCGCACGTAAAAAAAGCGAAAAGCGGCCTTCATTACGTCTCTTTGAGGTCAATCACACTTCAAGTAATAGTATAAACACAACAACATCGCCGCGATAAAAAGAGCCGGTTCATATATGGGCGACAGTATAAAGCTCAAAACTACTGACGTTCCCAGCATTGGAGTCACGCCCCCTTCGACACTGTTATCATACGCGGCAACGCGCGAGCGCTAATTTTTAAGATACATGTAAAGAACGAAAATTCCAGCTATGGCAAACAAAGCTAAATCAAGATACCAACTTAAATTGAGCGAGCGTGAGAACGAGTTCGCTGAAAAATCCCACGAACATCACTTCCGTTGATTTATTATACCCCATTAGGTACAAGAAGCCGCTTTTGTCTCCTTGATTTTGCTTCTTTGCCCCGATGGATTTTACACTGCAACGCTACTGCTCTTCCTTGCTCATGATCTGCCCATTGTCCCAGATGCCTGCCAAGTCATCGATGGACGGCGCTTTCTTCGCCCGTCGCGCCGTTTCAGCAACGTCACTGCAGGATCCGCGGCACCGCTCATCCTGCGCCGCCAGCGGATAAATTCCTTCCGTCGGGACGTTTCAGCCACCGTCCTTCCCCCCAAAAAAAGTTCGCGATTGATGCTTGATTTGACGCGCGTTTCGCGCATAATAAAGACGTCACGGGGTATCAAGGCACGAGAAAAGATCCTTTTGAAGGACAGGTGAAGGCTGAAGAATTCGTAAGAATCGCATTTCCATTACGTTCTCTCGATCAAGGTGGGCTTTTATAGCGCGGCTGCTCTCAATGAGCACCAGTCCCAAGGAGGCCAATTCCATGAAACTTGCTTACCCTGCCTGCTTCTATCCC
Source organism: uncultured Synergistaceae bacterium (assembly GCA_964622575.1). GTDB lineage: Bacteria > Synergistota > Synergistia > Synergistales > Dethiosulfovibrionaceae > Pyramidobacter. The sequence continues at coordinate 395,575 of CAZUQW010000001.1, forward strand.
TGCGAAGAGACCAAAGGCGCTTACACTGTCGTGGTGCCCGATCTTCCAGGCTGCGTTACTCAGGGGAAAGACCTTGCCGACGCCATTTTTATGGCACAAGACGCCGCGTCCGGATGGCTGCTTGACGAACTGGAAGACGGCAAGGCCGCGCCTTTAGCGAGCCGGCATGAAGACGTGAAAGCCGACGAGTACGAAAACGGATTTGTCAGCATGCTTGCGTTGGATATGGACGCATACGCCAAAAAGCACGGCAAAAAATCCGACTCCTGACAGGTGCCGCTTCTGCCGACGTTTCTTCAACTTTTCAAGACACTGTCATGAGCCTCGCCCTTGCGAACACGCGCTGACATGATCGAGTCATTACTCGGGAACATTGTGGCGGACACGTGTCTTTACCGTTGAGAAGCTCAAGGCTTTGCCGCGTTCCATAAAGCACGCCAACGGGCAATGAACAGAGGTTCCGTGGCGGCGCATCGTGCGCGCGTCCATGTTGCACGTGTCAGCAGCGCGCTTCGCCGTTGATGCATCTTCAACGCACCATGGCACAGGACTTTCGATCTTCACGACGTGGAGCGACAGGCTTCGCAGCCCTTCGGAAAGAATAAGCGCGCTTCTCGATCTGCTAAGGGGCGGCATCCCATCCCTCTTTTTCAAGCGGCACGATCACCGCATGGCGCTTTGAACAAGAACGGTACTGGCCCAAGGAGGATGAATAATGAAAAAACTCAAGGACACTGTGATTTACCCTGCAATTTTTTCCTATGCCGACGACGGCATACCATTACGTTCCCTGACCTGCCAGGCTGTTTCTCCAGCGCACGCAGCGACGACGAGGCGCTTTATATGGCCCGCGATGTGCTGGGGTGCTGGATCGCCGCCAACGAGGACATGGGGAAAAAACTCCCTGCTCCGTCCAAGCTGAAGAACGTTAAATGCGGCAAGAATCAGGCCGTATTCATTATTGACACGTGGATGCCGCTTTACCGCGACGAGCGCACTTCCGGCAACGTCAAAAAGAACGTTACGATTCCTGCTTGGCTGAACGCGGCTGCGGAGAAAGCAGGCCTCAACTTCTCGAAAATCCTTAAGGCAGGGCTGAAGGCTTCGCTCGGAATACGATAGCCACATCGTAAAAAGGGCGCCGTTTGACGGCGCACCTTTGCTCTTCATGCTGATCGCTTGTTTGCTGTCAGCGCGCTTCGCCGTTTTCTCTTTCCATGAGGGATTGTCTTGACAGCGGCCGCTCGCGGCTTTATGATACACGGGTGATCTTTAGGTCAAACCGTTGACGCGGAAAGACGACAGCCATGCTCTTACAGAGAGTCTCGGAGGATGAGAACGGGGCAGAACGCAGGTTGTCCGATGGGCCGCCGAGGGCACAAGCGAAGGAACGTCATGTTTCGGTAGCCTGCGACGCAGGGCCGGCGTTACGGCCATGGAGTGCGGAACGTACTCCGCTGAGGGGCAGCGAAAGCTGCAAATCAAGGTGGCACCGCGGATTTCAAAAATTCGTCCTTGACAGACGCATCACATTCTGTCAGGGACTTTTTTATTAAAATTTTACCGGGGGAGGACTCACTTATGGAAGAAACAACGCTTCAAGAACGGAAAAAGACGATGCTCAGCGGCATTCAGCCCACGGGCGTTTTCACGCTCGGCAACTATCTCGGCGCGGTGCGCAACTGGAGGGAAACTCAGGAAAAATTCCAATGTGCCTATTTTATCGCTGACCTTCATTCTCTCACGGTGCGCATTGAGCCGGCAAAGCGGCGCAAGCAGTCTCTCGAGGCTTTTGCTCTCGTTATGGCCTGCGGCATCGATCCGGAAAAAAGCCTTCTTTTCGTGCAGAGCCACGTGCACGCCCACGCGGAAATCGGCTGGATTCTGTCCTGTTATTCCATGTTCGGCGACCTGTCGCGCATGACGCAATTCAAGGACAAGTCGGCGAAAAACGCCGACAACATCAACGCCGGGCTTTTCACCTATCCGGCGCTTATGGCCGGCGATATTCTGCTCTACCAGGCCGATTATGTGCCCGTCGGCGAGGACCAGCGCCAGCACCTGGAGTTTACCCGCGATGTGGCCGAGCGCTTCAACGGCCTGTACGGCAACGTGTTCCGCGTGCCCGACGCCTACATCACCAAAACCGGCGCCCGCATCATGTCCCTTCAGGAACCCACGAAGAAAATGTCCAAGTCGGACACCAACGTCAACGCCTTCATTTCCATTCTCGACGAGCCCAACGTGATCGTCAACAAATTCAAGCGCGCCGTGACGGACAGCGAAACGACGGTGTGCTACCGCGAGGGCAAAGACGGCATTAACAATCTGATGTCCATTTACTCCGCCATCACGGGAGCGTCCTACGAACAGATCGAAAGCGACTTTGCCGGCAAAGGCTACGGCAATTTCAAGTCGGCCGTGGGAGAGGCCGTGGTGGAAGAGCTCCGTCCCGTGCGCGAGAGCTTCAAGACGCTGATGGCCGACAAAGCCGAGCTTGAGAGAATTTACCGCAGCGGCGCCGAACGGGCGTCGCGCATTGCCGAACGGACGCTGGAAAAGGTGAAAAGAAAAATCGGCCTTCTGGCACGTTAGATTTTCCCACAGCAAAAAATGCGCCGGCTCTCAAAGTGAGAGTCGGCACATTTTTCTTCAATTGACTGCAGTGGTACGCTACCACCACAAGCGCGAGATCATCAGCGCCGTTCCGGCAAGCGTCACCCACAGCGAGTGAATTTCGCTTTTGGTCAAAATCGAAGCGTCATAGCTGCCCGCTTTCAGCTGCGCCAGTGTTTCCCTGGACAGTTTTTTGGGAAAGAAGCGGCCGACGCGCGACCGATAGTCGCTGTACTCTTTGCCGAATTTTTCCAGCAGAAAGGCCTCCTCGTGAGGCACGATGAGAACGCCGTAGAGCACATAAAAGGCCACAAGAAAAACGGCCGTCGGAAGCGGCCCGGCGATCCACGCCCAGCCGAGCCCCAACAGTCCGTTAGCCACATAAAGCGGATTGCGGACTAGCGCATAAGGTCCCCAGGTGGCCAGCTGTTGAGCTTTTACTTCTTCGCCGCGATACAGTTTGATGCAGCCCACGCCCCAGAAGCGCAGCAACTGCCCGAGAACGACCAGCAGAAGCCCCAAGGCGATCCGCCCGGCGCTTGGACGCGCCAAAAACAGCATGACGGCGAAAAGTGCCGTCCAGATGCCGCCGCGGTATTTGAATGCCCACGCGCGAAGGCTTTTATTTTCCATCTGTGAGATCCTCCTCACCGTTTTCATCTTCCTCGTCACCGCTGAGAATTTTCTCCGCGGCGCCCCAGCCGATCAGGCGAATGGCCACAATGCAACCCATGAAGATGGCCAAATACTCCGTAAAGAACCGATTGACCACTGCCATGACGCCCGCCATGTTCATGGGCATGAGTAGGCTGTAAATGCCCGCTCCGCCGCCCTCGGCCACGCCGCTGGCGCCGGGCGTGGGGATGAAGTAGAGGATAAACATGAACATGGCCTGGGCAAGCAGCGCGTGAAAGTAATCAACGGGCAGGTGGACGGCGTGCATCAGCAGCGGCAGGACGCTGAGCAGCGCCGTGAGGTGGCAGATCGACAGCAGAAAGGCGAAGATAAAACAGGAGCGCCCCGGCCCCACCATGCGCTTGACGTTGTCGGAATAGCTGTCGACTTCCATGCAGAACAGTCGGTAAAAACGATGTACGGGAAGCCGGCGGAACATGCGTTTCTTCGTGAAAGTCAGCAGGCGCGCCGCCATGTTCTTAACCCAAGAGGCCTTGAAAACGCTGAGCAAAAAAAGCGACCACATTACGACCGAAAGCGTTCCCACATAGAAGAAAACGCCCTTCACCAACAGGCCGCCCTCGTTGAGCTGCGGCACGAGGATAAAAGCCGTCGGCGCCGCAATGCTCAGCAGAAAGGTGCTGAACAGCGTGCGCACCAGTGTGATCGCCACGCCGGCCCCCACGGGCACGCCGTATTTATACAGCATGTAAACCTGAAAGGGGCCTCCGCCCACCTGCATGGGCGTCAGAGCGCAGCCGAAATAATTCAGCCACGTCAGCATAACCCCGCGGCGCAGAGGAATGGTGTAGCCCATGGCCTTTGCGGTCATGCAAAAGCGCAGCGCGTCGAAGAACCACGCTGTAAACACTGCCATGAGGATGTAGAGCAGATAGATCTTTTTGATGTGTTTGAAGGCGTAGAGCGTCTGGCTGTCAACGCTTCTGCTCAAAATCAAAGTGCTGACGCCCAGCGTCAAAAACAGAAAGATCGCAAGACCTTTTCGGAGATTCATCGATCGTTCACCTCGAACTGCCCGTCCCCCGTTTCTTCATCGTTTTTCGCGTCGAGCCATTCTTTGATCTTTTTGACGGCATCGAGAAATGGAGGCAGAACTTCATTTTTCCATGTCTTTTCATGCCAGATCTGCGCCTCGGCATAATGCCCCTCCGCAAGGCAAGCCTCAAATTCGGCCACAGAGTCCAACAGCGGCTCCCCCTGAGGAAACTGGCCGTCGTACTCCGGGTAAGTGTTTTGCAGAGCCTTCGCCGCCTCGCCCACCCAGTGAAGCTGGCGTTTCGTCTCGTCCAGCATCGAAGGTTCGAAGGGGTCACGGCTGTCCAGAACGCTCTGAAGCCCTTTGAAGACTTCCAGCAAAGAGTTTTTGATTTCTTCGAGAATTTCAAGGCCGACGCCCCAGACCGTGTCGGTAATGACGTCCACTTGGATGTCGTCGGGCACCGTCAGGAGATCACGTTCTTCAAGCGACTCGCCGTCGGAAAGCATATCGACGATGACGCGATCTTCCGCAGCCACTTTTTCGCGCAGCGCAGCGAGACGCTCTTCTATTGAAAGCGAATCCATGTGGGGAAAATTCCATTCGGAACCGTCAATTACAAACTTCATCATTTCCTCCCGCAGGCAAAAATTCATTGTGTTAATTTTAACACAGTTTTAGAGCCGAGATTGTATAATTTCCCCTAAAACTGTGATAAAATGCTCTCGTTTACTGAAAGAGAGTGAAATAACCGTGAACAATCCATCGCCTTCCACAGAAAAACAGGCCGACGTCCCGTCTATCAGCGCCAAAGTCCGGCGCCTCGTCGGAAAAGCCATTTACAGATACGACATGATCACGCCGGGCGACCGCATCGCCGTGGGCGTGTCGGGCGGCAAAGACAGCCTGTTGTTGCTGCACATCCTCAAATTCATCAGGACTTACAATCCCGTCAAATACGATCTGCAGGTCATCAGCGTCGACATGACCAACGGCGGTTGGGACACCGAACCGCTTCGGAAAATCTGCCGACAGTTAGAAGTCCCCCTCACCGTCGTGCCCTACGCCATCGAGCACATCGTCAGCGTCAAATCCGCCGATTCTCCGTGCTCGCTGTGCGCCAACCTGCGCCGCGGGATTCTGAACGCCGAGGCGCGACGGCTGGGATGCAACAAAATCGCCTTGGGGCACAATCTCGACGACGTTGTCGAAACAGCGCTGATGAACGTGCTGCGCAACGGACGTTTCCGCAGCTTCCAGCCCAAACTCTGGCATGACCGCGCCGACATGTGGCTGATCCGCCCCATGATCTACCTGACGGAGCGCCAGATCGTCAACGAGCTGAAACGCCTCGGCGTCGAAACCTTTCAGCACTGCTGCCGATACGGCGGCGACACCGAAAGATCGCGCACCAAGTCACTCATCGCTCAGCTCAAGCCCCGCTTTCCCGACATCAAGCAGAGTTTGCTCCACGCTCTTGAAAACCATCCCGAAAGCGACAACTGGACGCCGACGCCCCGGCGCTATTACTCCGTCTACGACGGAAACGCCGGTACGGCAGCAGATGCGCAGAAAAAGACGACAGAATGAAAAAAGCCGCGGGTTCCCCGCGGCTTTTTTTACAGTCTAAACTCTGCGGCAGCTTGAGCGTCGATTTCCCGAAGCTTTTCGAGATATTGAGCGTAGGCAGCGGCGCCGCACAGCGCCAACGCGTAGTTTTTGCCCTCTTCGACGCCGGGCTGGTCAAAGGGATCGATGCCCAACATAAATCCCGTGAGCGCCGTCACCGTTTCGAGGAAAAAAATCACTCCGCCCAATGTCCGCTCCGCCACGTCGTCGAGAACAATCTCGCAGGTCGGCAGACCGCGCCGCTTCAGCGAAGCCGCTACGCCGCGGCGTTCGCACTCGAGAACCTTTTCCGGCGTCATGCCCTCCAAATATCGGGCTTCGTCGAAGAGACTTTCTTTAGGGACGTTCAACGCCGCCTTGCCGTCGGGCTTCACGCTGAGAAAAATGAAATATTTGTCCGCCGGACCACAGGCGTAAAGCTGAAGCTGAGAGTGCTGATCGATAGATCCCTGCGCAGCCTGCGGCGTCATGCCCTTTCCGTCCTTGCCGAGGCTTTCGCCCCAAAGCTGCGCAAACCACTGCCCCACCGAAGCGAGACGGTCGCCGTAGGTCCAGAACACAGTCGTGGTCTTGCCTTCGGCGCAGTGGGCAACCAGATCGGAAGCCAACGCCGTGGCTGCGCTGCCCATGGGGTTCGACAGCAAAGCTTTTTTCATGTCCGCAGCGCCGGCGCGCAGCTCGCGGGCATCGATGCCCAGCGTCGCCGCAGCCGCCAATCCGCAGCTGGAAAGGACGGAATAGCGCCCGCCGGTGTCCTCGGGAAAGTCGCAGGTGAATGTGCCTTTGACCTCGGCGTAGCGACGCAAAAATCCTTTCGTCGGCGACGTCACGGCGAAAATATGCTTTTCGGCCTCCGTACCCAGAGCGCCATAAAGCTTTTCGCGGAAGAAAATAAAATTGCTCAGCGTCTCCAGCGTTCTCCCCGATTTGCTCACCACCAAAAGCGCCGTCTTCTGCGGAACGAGCTGTTCCCAAATCGCCTCGTTGGTGCGGCCGTCGACGTTATCCGCCACAAACAGCCGCGGACGCTTGCCTTTTTCCGCAAAGGGATAGGCCGGATGGAGAAAAGCTTTGACCAGCATCTGAAGCCCCAGCGACGAACCGCCGATGCCGATGAGCACAACCGATGAAAAGGCCAACAACTTCTCCGCCATGGCGCTGAAATCGGAATCGTCCCTCTCGGGTAGATTCATCCAGCCGAAGCCCTCCGCTCCCGCTTCGGCTCCCGCCAAAAGTTTTTTCCACGCCGCCTCGGCCTTCGACAGCACGGTGGCGTCCGCCGCTTTTTGTGACCGCATCAATTTCACATGAAACATCCTTTCTCCTCCTTCATCATCATTAAGGATAGGTCGGCAACACTCACAGAGATTTTGCCAGGTCAATTTAAAAAATAACTAAGTTCATAAAATTTTCAATTTACATCAAAATAATTCTCATCGTAAAGTGCAATATTTTGATTTCCTGCACTTGTAAAAGCCCGTTACCGTTGTATAATAATTCACAAGGATAGCATGGCTGAGGTGCAACTGAGAGTGAGGCTGCACTTTTATTTTACACTTCTGCACCAAATTCAGCCACCGATAATCTTTGGTGATTCCTGTTCTTAGCGGAATATTATAAATTGATTGGGGGACGTTTTATGTTCAAGATCCTTTCTAAAAGCGCCTTTGCGGCCAACGAGTTCGACATCTGGATCGACGCGCCGCAGGTTGCTCGCAACGGACGTGCCGGACAGTTCTGCGTTCTGCGCGTCAACGAGACGGGAGAACGCATCCCGCTGACCGTCGCCGAATACGACCCTGAGGGTGGTCGTATCCGCATGATCTTCCAGACCGTCGGCAAAACCACCACGGCACTCGGCAGACTCAACGTGGGCGACAGCGTCCACGACATTCTCGGACCCCTGGGCACGCCCAGCGAGATCAAGAATTACGGCACCGTTCTTATGATCGGCGGCGGCGTCGGCATCGCGGCGCTGTTCCCCATCATTAAGGCGCTTAAAGAGGCCGGCAACAAGGTCATCACCATTCTCGGCGGACGCACCAAAGACCTCGTTATCATGATGGACGAGTGTGAGAAGTACTCCGACGAGCTTATCGTCACCACCGACGACGGCTCCTACGGCGTCAAGGGCGTTGTCACCACCGCCATGGACATGCTGGCGCAGCGCGGCGAAAAGATCGATTATTGCTGGGCCATTGGACCTTCCATTATGATGAAGTTCGCCTCGCTCAAGGCCAAAGAACTGAAGATCCCCTGCTGGGTTTCGCTTAACCCCATCATGATCGACGGCACCGGCATGTGCGGCTGCTGCCGCGTCACCGTCAACGACCAAATCCGCTTCGCTTGCGTCGACGGCCCTGAGTTTGACGGCTGGGGCGTCAACTGGAACGAATTTATGACCCGTCTGCGCCAGTACAAAGACGCGGAGAAGATTTCCCTTGAAAAGTACAAAAGCGAGGTTGGTGAATAACAATGGCCATTACTCCGAAGAAAACCCCTATCTCTGAACAGGATCCCAAAGTCCGCGCCCACAACTTCAAAGAAGTCTGCCTCGGCTACACCCCCGAAGAGGCAATGAAAGAGGCTACTCGCTGCCTTCACTGCAAAAACGCCCCCTGCATCAAAGGGTGTCCCGTAGCCATCGCCATTCCCGACTTCATCGCCGCCATCAAAGAAGGCGATTTCGAGAAATCCTTCTCCATCCTCAGCAACTCCACTGCTCTGCCTGCCGTCTGCGGCCGCGTCTGCCCTCAGGAAAAACAGTGCGAAGGCGTCTGCACCGTAGGACGCATCAAAGACCGCGCCACCGGCGTGAACAACGAGCCCGTGGCCATCGGCAAGCTCGAGCGCTTTGCCGCCGATTGGAAGGCCGCTCAGCCTGCCGTCAAGCCCGAGCCCGTTCCCTATAACGGCAAAGGCAAAGTAGCCGTCATCGGTTCCGGTCCCTCAAGCCTCACCGTCGCCGGCGACCTCGCCAAGATGGGCTATAAAGTCACCATTTTCGAGGCCCTCCACCTGCCCGGCGGCGTTCTCATGTACGGCATTCCCGAGTTCCGTCTGCCCAAATCCATCGTGCAGCACGAAATCGACAACATCAGAGCGCTGGGCGTCGACATCGAGGTCAACTGCGTCGCCAGCCGCACGCTGACCGTCGACGAGATTCGCAAAAACTTCGACGCCGTGTACATCGCCACGGGCGCCGGCACGCCCCGCTTCGCCGGTACGCCCGGCACCAACCTCAACGGCGTGTTCTCCGCCAGTGAATATCTGACGCGCATCAACCTCATGCACGGCTACGAGTTCCCCGCCTACGACACGCCCGTCAACAAATCGAAGCACGTGGCCGTCATCGGCGGCGGCAACGTGGCCATGGACGCCGCCCGCTCCGCTCTGCGTCTCGGCGCAGAAAGCGTCACCGTGCTGTACCGCCGCTCGCTTGACGAGCTTCCCGCCCGTATCGAAGAATACCACCACGCCGTCGAAGAGGGCGTGAAGTTCGAGTTCCTCACCGCCCCCACCGAGTACATCGCCTACAGCGGCGACGACAAGAACTTGATGGGCAAACTGGTGGGCGTCAAATGCCAGCGCATGAAACTGGGCGAGCCCGACGCCTCCGGCCGCAGAAGCCCCCATCCCGTACCGGGCAGCGAGTTCACCATGGAAATCGACACCGTCATCGAGGCCATCGGACAGAGCTCCAATAAAGTTCTGCTCAACGCCTGGCCCGAGCTGAAGACCAACAAGCGCGGCTACATCGAAGCCGACGAGGCAACCGGCGGCGCCACCTCCATCGAGGGCGTCTATGCCGGCGGCGACATCGTCACCGGTGCGGCCACCGTCATCCTGGCCATGGGCGCCGGCAAGACGGCCGCCAAAGCCATTGACGAATACCTCACCAAAAAGGCCGGAAAGTAGTCCCACAGAAACACCGACAGCGAGAGCGCCCGCGCGCCCTCGCTGTTTTATCTTGTGCTTTCACCCCAAAGGAGCTGAAAACCGTGAGCTGCTGCGGAAAGACGAACTTTAACGCCAACGGCGACCTGAAAGACTGGAAAATCTTCCGTCAAAAAACCCTTGAACTGGCTGAGACCAAATCCGACGCCGACTTCAAAAAATACGTTGAAGGCGTCAGCGACAAAGCGTGGGCGCACATTTTGGAAGAAAACTTTTTCACCCCCGAAAAAGCCATGGAACGGCTGTGGGGCTTTTACACCACCGACATTTTGCCCTATCGCGAGAAAAAATTATAGCCACCGGCAAAGCCGGTGGCTTTCCTTTTGCAAACCGAAAAAGGCGGGGCCATCGCGGCCTCGCCTTCGTCGTTATCCCTTGCCCTCTCACAGTCCACCTCATATCACAGAGAGTGTGTCTCATTCCATCTCATCTTTAAAGAAGCTTCAAACGACACGCACATAAACAATACGTATAGCATTTAACACGTGTTAAATGCTATACTCACTTTGCCAGATTGAGAGGAGAGCACGCACATGCCAAAGACTCCACAGGAAATGGAAAAGATCATCATGCGCGACGGATGGTATCGGCTCAGGACACGAGGATCACATCGCCAATACAAGCACCCGATCAAAAAAGGCATCGTTACCATTGCCTTCCACTCCAAAAAAACTGACAAAAGGCACAGAAAACAGCATTCTAAAACAGGCCGGTCTGAAATAAGCCACAGTTGACATACAAAAAAGCAAAAGGAGGAATACCGATGGTTTCTTCATATCCAGCAGTGTTCATCAAAGAAGCGGACGGAGGTTATTCCGTGATCTTTCCCGATCTCGATGGCGCCTCGACATGCGGTGACACTCTCGATGACGCTATGGCCATGGCTATTGATTGCATGGCGGGCATCCTTTCCACCCTGTCCGAAGACGGCGAAAAACCACCTGTACCGTCAGCACTTAACGACATTTCCCCCCAAGACGTAGCTGATAAGCTCGACGATACCTATCAGGAAGCTTTCACGACGCTCGTCGCTGTAGACGTGCACGAATACGCCGAACAGCATTTCAATCGTTCAGTGCGCAAAACCGTTACCATTCCCAAATGGATGAACGATACTGCCATCGCCAAGGGAATCAATTTTTCCCAGACACTGCAAAACGCCCTCAGAGCGGAATTCAACAAAATTTAAAGGTAAGAGCCGGTCATATCGATGAACTCGTCGCGAACAATAGCCTCTAAAAAAGAGAATGCGTGTTCTATCGAGCCGCTCGGATAGGGAGATTGATACCATGTTGACGCTTATCAGGGTCAAAGAAGTCAAGCCGATTGAAGAGTATAGGCTGCTCTTGACCTTCACAAACGGGAAACGCAAGATATATGATGTGAAGCCTTTGCTCCATTACAAGGCTTTCAAGCCGTTGCACAATGAGGGATTTTTCAACGCCGCTTGCACCGCCTTCGGTTCGGTGGTATGGAACGATAAAATAGACATAGCGCCTGAAGAGTTGTACGAGAACAGCCATGCTTATTAAGCATCGTCAGAGAGAGCTTAACACCAACAAGAGCGGAGCTAGGAAGCCCCGCTATTTTATTGTTCTCCAAGGGCCTTGATGATGGGGAACAGCGCTGCGATGCCGACACCGCCGCCGATCATAAGAACGGTACCGTAATTCTTGATTTCGCTTCGGAGTGCTTTCGGTGAATGTGCGTCTAGTTGTGGCCCATCTCCACAAGCTATGGCAGCACAACAAGGCGGCCCTTTAAATAGAGGTCGCCTTGTTTCGTTATTCAGTTCGCGCGCCTCGTGCGAGGGCGGCTTCTTGTATAAAATACATGGGCCGTTTCAGCCCCACAAAAAGGAAATCAGCGCTCATAGTGCGTCCACAAGCTGATGATTTTTATCGTTTGCTCTGCCTCAAGGACTTCATAAACCAACCGGTGTTTCAGATTGATACGCCTTGAATAGGCCCCTTTCAGGTCGCCTCTCAACTTTTCATAGAGCGGTGGCGTCTGGTAAGGGTCATTTCTGATGATCTCCATTAACGCCCGTACCGTCCAGATTGGCGCTTTTCAGCTTTGGAATGTCGCGGACAGCTTTCTTTGTGAAAACGATAGAGTACATCAAAACCTACCACTGCACCCGGTCTTCCGGAATGCACTCATCAAGCGGAGTGTTCAAGCCCTCTAGGATTTTCTCTTTCATTCCCGGAACGGACGTAAGATAAAGAGTTTCCATGAGGCTGTTATAATCGTCTTCGCTCATCAACACGGCGTTCCCGTCTTTTGTATTGACGGTGATAGGCTCGTTGAATTTGATGGCCTGTTCCATCAGGCCGAAAATGTTTTTCCGGAAGTTCGTGATATTTGTGCTGCGCATTTTTGTCCCCTCTTTGTGTATGTACATTATAATGCACATGTTCTTGTTAATCAGTCAGGACCACCGGCTAAGCCGGTGGCCCTGACTAATTTTTTCTCTTTTTTTCTGCAACCTAAATATAACATAAAAAGCCCTGCAAATGCAGTGATATGCTCCCTCTATGAGAGACAGTGAAAGAAAAGACTGTCCACACATAGGGGGAGCATTGTTATGCCGCAAAGACAGAA
>CAZUQW010000002.1:0-4508 GCA_964622575.1 uncultured Synergistaceae bacterium
CAGACCCCCGCATACGCGGGGATGGACCGACGCCACGACGATCGTCTATGCGCTCGAGCAGCAGACCCCCGCATACGCGGGGATGGACCCGATTATTTCGGGTTTACTGCATCCCGTTCGTGCAGACCCCCGCATACGCGGGGATGGACCCCGTTTTGCACGGCCTGATCCAGGACTCTCTGACAGACCCCCGCATACGCGGGGATGGACCCTGTTTGCCTATCTCATTGGTAACAGCTGTCGTCAGACCCCCGCATACGCGGGGATGGACCCTGGACGGCGATCACCGACGGCGCTCTTGACATCAGACCCCCGCATACGCGGGGATGGACCCGTCAAAAAAGACGACCAGACAACGCCCAACAGCAGACCCCCGCATACGCGGGGATGGACCCGAGGTGGCGACGATTGTCAGCACCGCGCTCAACAGACCCCCGCATACGCGGGGATGGACCTAAACCAGTGCACTCAATGCACCAGTGCACCAGCAGACCCCCGCATACGCGGGGATGGACCCTACAGCGATCACGTCATTCTCGCGCCGCGCGACAGACCCCCGCATACGCGGGGATGGACCCATGCCTAGGATGATAAAAGATGGCCGTACTTGCAGACCCCCGCATACGCGGGGATGGACCTATCCAGACGTCATCCCGATCTCTCCACTGCAGCAGACCCCCGCATACGCGGGGATGGACCTTTTTTCGGGCTCTGGGCGCTGCGCATCAGGACCAGACCCCCGCATACGCGGGGATGGACCCCCAGTCGAATGGGATCATCCAATCCCGGCCGACAGACCCCCGCATACGCGGGGATGGACCCGGCATGTACGAGGCGATGCGCCAGCTGGGCTGCAGACCCCCGCATACGCGGGGATGGACCCGAAGACCTTTTCCGGGTGCCGCAGAGAGAGTTCAGACCCCCGCATACGCGGGGATGGACCGGGTATCAAGCCCGAAGACCTCGCGCGAAATCTCAGACCCCCGCATACGCGGGGATGGACCCGCCGCATGAGCGGCTGATCTATCTCATGGACCCAGACCCCCGCATACGCGGGGATGGACCTGACACGATCTTTATGGGCACCAAGGACGACTACAGACCCCCGCATACGCGGGGATGGACCTATCATGTCGTCGGTTGGGCCGTACCGCTACTGCAGACCCCCGCATACGCGGGGATGGACCTGGCCAGCGAGTGCGGCGTCGATCTCGTGCTCGCAGACCCCCGCATACGCGGGGATGGACCCGCCTTCGACCTGGTGCGCCTGCACCGGTTCGGCAGACCCCCGCATACGCGGGGATGGACCTAGCCCTCGAAACGCCGCAGGGATCTGGACCGTCAGACCCCCGCATACGCGGGGATGGACCCGAGAAAAGTACGAAAGGGCGCTTTCTTGGGTACAGACCCCCGCATACGCGGGGATGGACCCAATCCGGTCCGGCACACCGCGGATCGTGCTGACAGACCCCCGCATACGCGGGGATGGACCCGCTGGCCCCCAAAGCCAAGCTGGCGGCCAAAGCAGACCCCCGCATACGCGGGGATGGACCCTGGGCCTCGGCTACTCCCGATAAGATCGTCGACAGACCCCCGCATACGCGGGGATGGACCCTCTTCCGTCATCCATGCTGTCAGCGCACCGACCAGACCCCCGCATACGCGGGGATGGACCTCCGTAAGGAGGGCGACGCGGCGCAAAAAAGTGCAGACCCCCGCATACGCGGGGATGGACCGGATTTTGTCGAGCTACAAAAACATCCGCCTGACAGACCCCCGCATACGCGGGGATGGACCCGATCCTCGAGGGCACACTCGGCGCGGTGCTGACAGACCCCCGCATACGCGGGGATGGACCCCCAGGCGCAGGCCCTTGAAAGCAAAAACGGCACAGACCCCCGCATACGCGGGGATGGACCTGCACTGCCTTGGGTATGTGCCGGTCCGGCGTCCAGACCCCCGCATACGCGGGGATGGACCCTGGTACTTTTTATTGAGGGCGCGCATCTTCTCCAGACCCCCGCATACGCGGGGATGGACCCAGCGCCCGTATATCCACGAGTCGACGGTCTTGCAGACCCCCGCATACGCGGGGATGGACCCGCTCCAGCCCGGTGACCACTGCCAGTTCTGCACAGACCCCCGCATACGCGGGGATGGACCCAAGCCTTTATATGCCGCTGGGATCTGGACAGTCAGACCCCCGCATACGCGGGGATGGACCTCTGCGGCCCCCGCGGCGTATCCTCGATGCGGGCAGACCCCCGCATACGCGGGGATGGACCCCGGAAGAAACGCCCGCTCCAACGGCGGAACCGCAGACCCCCGCATACGCGGGGATGGACCCAAGTGAGCTCGGCCCTCAGCGTCACGTGACGCCAGACCCCCGCATACGCGGGGATGGACCTATCTCGATGGTGACCGGAGCAGACCTGCTCCACAGACCCCCGCATACGCGGGGATGGACCTGCATTGTTATCGGCGACAGCATCCCCAACGCTCAGACCCCCGCATACGCGGGGATGGACCCCGGTCCACCTCCTCGCGGGTCCTCAGCACGTACAGACCCCCGCATACGCGGGGATGGACCCAGTGGGCGGACACCATGGCACTGGCCAACTACCAGACCCCCGCATACGCGGGGATGGACCTCTTGAGCTGATCCATCTTTCTGCGCTGCGCATCAGACCCCCGCATACGCGGGGATGGACCGACTCTCTGCCGCCAAGCATCAATCACGCCTACCAGACCCCCGCATACGCGGGGATGGACCTTTATGGCAAGAAGATCACGCTGCGCAGGTCGACAGACCCCCGCATACGCGGGGATGGACCCGTCGGAGGTCCATCGCTGTCCTTCTCGTAGGCCAGACCCCCGCATACGCGGGGATGGACCTGATCGAGCGGGAGCGCACATTCTGGAACGACACAGACCCCCGCATACGCGGGGATGGACCTGGCCCTCTTTGCGTTAAGCCTATCTCTGATACCAGACCCCCGCATACGCGGGGATGGACCCCCAGTAAACGATTTGCGGGCCCCGCGGCGTATCAGACCCCCGCATACGCGGGGATGGACCCCTCTTTCGGCTCCATGTACGCGTGGTCGCTGACAGACCCCCGCATACGCGGGGATGGACCCGACGTGCAGGGTACGCTCGGCGAGTACGACCGCAGACCCCCGCATACGCGGGGATGGACCTCTCGTACCCGTCGGGAATCGCGCCATGAGCATCAGACCCCCGCATACGCGGGGATGGACCTGATCGTGTGCTGCGAAGTGTGGTCGGCGGTGACAGACCCCCGCATACGCGGGGATGGACCTAACAGACGATGCCCGCTCTTTTTTATTTCGACCAGACCCCCGCATACGCGGGGATGGACCTCAGTTTCCGCAGCTGTCGGTTCAGGTGGAAGGCAGACCCCCGCATACGCGGGGATGGACCTCCGACGTTTGGTGCGAAAAGCCCATGAAACGCCAGACCCCCGCATACGCGGGGATGGACCTAATTACTGTGTACAAGAGAAATGGTGTGTTAACAGACCCCCGCATACGCGGGGATGGACCCTAATGCCCAGCTCTTACAGCAGGAATCCCAGACAGACCCCCGCATACGCGGGGATGGACCCTGCGTCCCCGTCGTCTATGGCAAGGCGTACAGCAGACCCCCGCATACGCGGGGATGGACCCCTTCTTGCACCGAAGTTGCACATATTTTCTCACAGACCCCCGCATACGCGGGGATGGACCCCTAGGAGAGGAGGCCGCAAACATGCCTTTCGACAGACCCCCGCATACGCGGGGATGGACCTCGTACTTATGGCTCTAATCTTCCACGCCAACTCAGACCCCCGCATACGCGGGGATGGACCTGGTTAACGGGGTTCAGAAGATCGGAGAAAAGTCAGACCCCCGCATACGCGGGGATGGACCTAGATCCACTTCACCATCCACTCACTGTCAAGCCAGACCCCCGCATACGCGGGGATGGACCTGGTGTAGGCTTCGACGGAACTGGAAACATCACCAGACCCCCGCATACGCGGGGATGGACCTTTAGCGCTATGAAGCGTGCTTACGGGTACGACCAGACCCCCGCATACGCGGGGATGGACCTACGCGGAATTCGAGAACTACAAAAAAGCCAAGCAGACCCCCGCATACGCGGGGATGGACCCTGTCCCAACTTCGGAGAATGGGTGGATGAGTACAGACCCCCGCATACGCGGGGATGGACCCGCCGTCTGGAACGTTGGATATCAAGCGTCGAGCAGACCCCCGCATACGCGGGGATGGACCTGGTGTAGGCTTCGACGGAACTGGAAACATCACCAGACCCCCGCATACGCGGGGATGGACCTTTAGCGCTATGAAGCGTGCTTACGGGTACGACCAGACCCCCGCATACGCGGGGATGGACCTACGCGGAATTCGAGAACTACAAAAAAGCCAAGCAGACCCCCGCATACGCGGGGATGGACCCTGTCCCAACTTCGGAGAATGGGTGGA
>CAZUQW010000002.1:4608-302410 GCA_964622575.1 uncultured Synergistaceae bacterium
TGGAACGTTGGATATCAAGCGTCGAGCAGACCCCCGCATACGCGGGGATGGACCTTTTCTGCAAATATCTGTTCCCATTGCTGCTGGCAGACCCCCGCATACGCGGGGATGGACCTTGTAGGTATAAGTTTATCCCACTTGAAAATCACAGACCCCCGCATACGCGGGGATGGACCCAGATCATCCAAGCAGATGCTGTACAGCCCTCTCAGACCCCCGCATACGCGGGGATGGACCAACTCGGCTGCGGATTTTGCTCCAAGCGTACACCAGACCCCCGCATACGCGGGGATGGACCGTCCGCCGCTTCCTCGAAGGTCTGTCAGTGCAGCAGACCCCCGCATACGCGGGGATGGACCTGCTTTAGCAGATGCGTGTGAAATATATCTTAGCAGACCCCCGCATACGCGGGGATGGACCTAAAAAAGCGGTCCTTCGCTGATATGGCGAGGGCAGACCCCCGCATACGCGGGGATGGACCTATCAAACCTAGAAGGATCCCCTGTGTTTTGCCCAGAACCCCGCACATGCGGGGATGGACCTTGGCCGACATGCTGGGTTACGACGTCAGAACGCAGAACCCCGCACATGCGGGGATGGACCTATGGCCGACAACGCACAGGACATGATTGAAAACAGAACCCCGCACATGCGGGGATGGACCCATCATATACAGCCTCCCCCGGGGTTGTGTAATCAGAACCCCGCACATGCGGGGATGGACCCAAGGTGCAGACGGACCTGTTCACGGTATCCGTCAGAACCCCGCACATGCGGGGGTGGACCCGGCGCGACGGCGCTGGTCTCCATCGCCGGAAGCAGAACCCCGCACATGCGGGGATGGACCTTAGGAACGGCGTTCGGCATAACCGCAAAAAAACAGAACCCCGCACATGCGGGGATGGACCTCCATTTCACGCTTACTCTATGATTACCGATAGCAGAGCTCCGCACACGCGGGGATGGACCCCCTTCGCCAGTGGCGGACAAGTCCAAAGATCCCAGAGCCCCGCACACGCGGGGATGGACCCCGTTCCCGTCGGCCACGGGAGTTGTGAAACTACAGAGCCCCGCACACGCGGGGATGGACCCGACATTTGGATTACCAGATTTACGCGAACGCTCAGAGCCCCGCACACGCGGGGATGGACCTGGCCTTCCTCACGATGTTGATCGCATCGGCTACAGAGCCCCGCACACGCGGGGATGGACCCTTGGCTTTCAAGATATCTTCGAGGCACAAAGTCAGAGCCCCGCACACGCGGGGATGGACCTCGCGGGGCATTTAGGCCGCCGCACAGTTAGCCCAGAGCCCCGCACACGCGGGGATGGACCCATCGCGAAAAAACCTTGAACCCCTCTCCCCTCCAGAACCCCGCACATGCGGGGATGGACCTTTTGTCCGGCTGACATGACTAGTTTTGCTGCTCAGAACCCCGCACATGCGGGGATGGACCCTTTAAGGTGTATCCATTTATCGCTGATGCGGACAGAACCCCGCACATGCGGGGATGGACCGGTGACAGCAAGCAATGAAGGCATTATCAGTACCAGAACCCCGCACATGCGGGGATGGACCTCGGCCCAGTCGTGCAAATAAATAGGGGCCTCTCAGAACCCCGCACATGCGGGGATGGACCCGCACCGTAGTACAGCGCGACTGATTCATCTCCCAGAGCCCCGCACATGCGGGGATGGACCTTCCGCAAAACATCAGTCACACTCGTTCGATTACAGAACCCCGCACACGCGGGGATGGACCTCGTCCTGGACTGGGGGACGGCACCCACAGGCGCAGAGCCCCGCACATGCGGGGATGGACCCGAGCTTAGATGTGTTTGCCATAATCTTTTATCCAGAACCCCGCACATGCGGGGATGGACCGTAAGTCCGCGGACATTACTTTGAGGCAAAAAACAGAACCCCGCACGCGCGGGGACGGATCGTCGTCGAAGCAGTAATCCGGCGGCATGGCCGACAGAACCCCGCACGCGCGGGGACGGATCTCTATATAAAATGACAGCTTCACGTGGATAAAGACCATTAAGTCTTGTTTTTCACGTGAAGCTGTCATTTTATTGACGACTGAACTCGTCAAAATCAAACTGGGAGAGCAGTCCTTCAATGCCATAATAAAAGTGCTGACTACCCAACATAAAGTCAAGCCATCCTTCCTGTGTTTGGCGCGGTTCCACAATAAAGGTTCCGTCTTCTTTTTTTCTTTGTGTTTGCAGGGCGGGATCCTGGGCGTCGTAGAGCCACGCGGGGATTGAGAAACTGCGCAGTTCTTTACCTTTCAGAGGGCTAGAGACGGGGGTCGCGCACTCCACGGAAAGGTCCATAACGCCCAATCGGGTTGTCAGACATTCCATGTCCTTTCCTCGAGCGATCTTTGTGTCTTTGAAACCGGCGCTCCACTTCAGCAACGCCGTGCCGGCCACATACCTGCGGGCGAGATCTGATCCGGCCACGGTGTCCAGTGCCTTCTGCCACGTGTCGGCGCCCAGCGTTTCGGCAAGGTCTTTCAGGGCTTCTCCGTGAGTGCTTTTCTCGACGAGAAAGCGGTTGTCTTCGGGGAGGGTCCACTGTCCTTTTTCTTCGAGTAAACGCCATGTAGCCGCCAGCGACAGCAGGTTGGCATAGGCGCGTTCCTCGCCGTAGCCGTAAGAGCGAGCTTCCTTGGTCAAAAGCCAATCGTAGTTTTTGTCGGGCAATAGGACAACGCACTGCGGCTGACAAAAGCCTTCGGGACGACGTCGGTGATGGCGGAAAAGTCGTCCGATGCGCTGGAGCAGAACGTCGGCTGGACAGAGGTCGGTAATAATCAGGTCGAAATCTACGTCCAGTGACTGTTCCAGGGTCTGCGTTGCCACGAGAACGCAGCAATTGCGCAATTGATCGAACGGAGCGGATTCTTTTCCGAAACGGCGTTCTACTTCTCTGTCAAGGAGCTGTCGGTCAGTGGGAGAATAGCGGCTGTGATGCAGTGTCGAAACGGAGTTGACGCTGAAAATTTTTTCGGCGGGGAGAAGGCGTCGCAGCTCTCTGAAGGTTTTTCGTGCCTGGCGTACGCTGTTGCGCAGAATCAGGATGCAGGGGCCTTCTTTTTCGAATGAGGCTGCGTAATGCGCCGCAAGCTGCGCTACTGCGCAGGGATCTTGCTGGATGGAACGGCACTGCATGGATACGCTTTTGCTCCTGGCTGAAAGGCCGATGGGGAGCGGCGGCTCCGAAGAGGATGTAAGCCGCGGATAGGGCACTTCGACGGCTTCTTTCAGCGCAAGATGTGCCGGAGCGGCGCTCTTTTCCTGTGGCTGTCCGCAATCATTCCAAACCTTGAGATAGCGTTCGGCGCTTTCGGAACCCAGTGTGGCCGACATGAGAAGCACATGCCCGCCGACGCGGCGGAACAGCTCAATAAGGCCGCAGATTAAGCGGCTCATGTAGGCGTCACTGGAATGAACTTCATCGATGACTAAGAGCGAGCGCTGAAGCGCTGCGGCGCGCATCTGAGCATGAGGCACGCGCATGGCGGCCAGCAGCGCCTGGTCGATGGTTCCGGCAGCTATGGGAGCGGCGAGAAAGCGCTTGGGCTGTTCGGCGTACCAGCCGATGGCGCGGTCGTTGATATCTTTCCAGTCCACTTCAAAGCGGCCTACTCGAAGACCTTCCTGATGGTTAACGCGGAGATACCCAGGAACGGCAAGCGTCACGGGAATGTGTTCCTGACCGAAGGTGGAATCGGAAAACTTCACCAGTCTTTCAAAAATCTGTGTCGCGGCAAAACGAAGCGGATTGGCAAAGTAGAGTCCGTCTACATACCCTGCGGCCAAAAGGCGCGTGTAGAGGCGCAGTGCGGCTTCAGTTTTTCCGCTGCCCGTTTCCGCTTCAAGGATATACAATCCGCCTTGGGAATTCAGCGAGAGGCGGTCCACGGCCTGCTGAATGTCATTGGGCGAAAAACCGAATTGAGCTTTAAAATCGGGCAGTTGGATGGGACGATTTTCGCCGGGTTCCCATCGAAGCGTCGCGAGGGCTTTTGACGCAAGCTGGCGCGAACAGGCGAGCGAATCTTCTTGGTTGGGAAATGGGCGCTGGCAGCCGGTGACGTCATTTTCTCCACAATAGGGAAAGAGACGGCGATCGGAGGCAATCCAATCGGCCAGCATAAGCGTTCCGGCAAAAAGATGCTGAAAGCAGGCGTTGTCAGGCAACGGCGAGTGTCCTGAAAATGCTTGGGGATACCAGTGGCGCGAAAGTTCCATCAGCTCTTTGAGCGCTTGCGCCGGGTCGATGTCGTTACCTTTTTTCCAGCAGAACAGGCTGTCGGCTGTTCTGATTTCGCTCTTTTCGGGGATCACGCCGTGGTGGCTCAGAATCACGAAGATCAAGTATTCTTTGAGGGTACTTTTCTGTTCTGAGTTTTCCCAGAAGTGCATGGATTCAAGCAGATCCTTCCACAGGGAAGTCTTGTACTGCTGCATCAGGTTGAACGCGGCCTTGATGTGGTTGACGGAAATTTTTTTATCGGTTTTTTCACGAATTTCGCGATATTTTATCTGAAACTTCGGAGAGATTTTTCCGAAGTCGTGCCAAAGCGCCAGAACGCAGAGGCGCTGGTGTAACGTCTCCGACATGGGCGATCCCAAGATGCGCTGAAAGTGGCGCTGAAAAAGGGGCGCCTTCACGAGATGCTCGAAAACTGCGGCGACATCGGTTAAATGAGCGATGAGAGGTTGCTTTGCTCCTGTTTTTTGGTCGAATTTTCCCCAAATTTTGTCCAGTTCGGTCTGTTCCATGGCTTTGCCCCTTTCTGAAAGACAAAATGGAAACTGTCAGAAAACGTCACTGTTCGCGAGAAGGACCGATTGATCCTCTTCGCCTTTCGTAGATGTACGCGGCGACGGCGATGGATGCGCCGGTCAAACCGATGGTGACGGGATAGACGAGAATGAGCGATGTGAAGGTTCGCCAGTGGCGGAAGACGGTGCTGACCCACAGGATGCGTAGGCCGCAGATGCCGAAGACGGAGCAGAGGGCGGGCAGGTGGGTGACGCCGTAGCCTCTGAGGTAGCCCGAGGACAGTTCGTTCATCAGGCTGAGAGGGAAGGTGGCGCACAGGATCTGCACTCTGATGTAGCCTGTGGCGATGACTTGAGGGTCTTTGTTGAAAAGGGCCAGCAGGTCTTTTCCGAAGACAAATCCCAGTCCGGCCAGTGTCCCGGTAAACAAGAAGCCCAGAATGAAGCTCCAGCCCAGCGTTCTGTGGCAGCGGGCGATGTTTCCGGCGCCGTTGTTCTGGCTGACGAAGGTGGAACAGGCCTGTCCGAAGGCGTTGAACATGAAAAAGTTGAGGATTTCGATGTTCAGAGCTGCGGCGGAAGCGGCGATGCAGACGGTTCCGAGGCTGTTGATGGCGGCTTGGAGGATGATGTTCGAGATGGAAAAGACCATGCCCTGAATTCCCGTGGGGACGCCGATCCTGAGGATCTGCTGCAGGATGGCGGGATCGATGCGCAGGTCGCTTTTCCTGAATCGGATCACTTTGTCGGTTCTGACGAGAGCGATGAAAAGAGCCGCGGCGCTGAATCCGTTGGCGATCACGGTGGCGATGGCGACGCCCGATACGCCCATGTTCAATTTCACGACGAAAAATACGTTGAGGACCACGTTGAGAACTCCCGAGGCCGTAAGGGCGACGAGGGGCGTTCGCGTGTCGCCGCAGCTTCTGAACACGGCGGCCTCGAAGTTGTACAGCACGATCAGCGGAAGCCCGGCGAAATAGATGCGCAGATAGACCGAAGCCATGCCGATGACTTCGGGGGGCACGGCGATGAGATCGAGAATGGGGATGGCGAAGATTTCGTTGACGATGGCAAAGAAAACGCCTCCCAGCACGGAGATGATGATGGACGTGTGTACGGCCTTGTGGACCGTCTTTTCGTCACCTCTTCCGATGGCTGTGGCGACCACAATATTGGTTCCCATGGCGATGCCCATCATGAGGTTGATCAGAAGGTTGATCAGGGCGCCGTTGCTGCCGACGGCGGCCATGGCCTCTTTGCCGACGAACCGGCCGACCACGGCGATGTCGGCGGCATTGAAAAGTTGCTGCAAAATCCCTGTGGCCGCCAGAGGCAAGACGAATCTGACGATTCCACGAGGCAGAGAGCCGTGAAGGATGTCGATATTTTTTTTCATGAAATCCCTCCTCTTATAGATAAATGCCGCACGCCTCGTCGAAAAACGACGGCGTGCGGCGCTCCCCCGGCCCAAGGCCGAAAACGGGGAAAGCGTTTATTTGCTGATTTCTTTGACCTGTGCCGGCAAAGCGGCTTCCCACATCAGCGCTGCGTCTTCGTCGGTGAGGCGGACGTCGAGGCATTTGACGGTGTCGGCGATGGTTTCGACACGGCGGAAGCCCGTCAGCAGGCTGAGGTTTGGATACTGCTTCAATGTCCACGCCTGAACCAGATTGGCGAAAGAACAGCCGTACTTTTCCGTGAGGGGCGCGATGCGGCGGAACATCTCGCCCACTTTGCCCTTGATGGGATCGGAGTTCCAGGGCAGCCTGCCGCGGATGTCTCCTTTAGGAAACGTCCGTTCGACGAAGTCGGGCGACGTGAGAAATCCTTCTTCAAGGGCGCCGTACACTTGAAAGGTGACGCCGCATTTTTTTGCCGTGGGGAAGTAGTCCATGCCGTGGCAGGGGGCGAGCAGGCTGTACTGTTCCTGCACCAGCGCCACTGGCCCGTACTTCGCGTATTCCTCGAGGTCGGCGGGCTGCGAGTTGGACAGGCCGACGGCGCGGATTTTGCCTTCCTTCACCAGATCCATCAGCGCCCCCATGGTCTCGGCGACGGGCCATGAAGGGCACACGTAGTGAACGACGATCACGTCGATGAAGTCGGTTTTCATGCGCCGCAGGGAATCTTCCACGTCCTTTTTGACGGCGCGGGCGCTGGTGTCGTTGTTGACGGTGTACCCGTCGCGCTCGTAGTGGAAGTTGCCGCCCTCGCCGCGCCAGTTCAGCGAGCACTTAGTCTGAAGGATAAAGCGGTCGCGACGGCCTTTCAGCGCTTCGCCGAGAAGCTGTTCGCTGACGCCGGTGCCGTAGACGGGCGCCGTGTCGATATAGTTGATGCCCTTGTCCTCGGCGGCGTCGAGAAGGTTCGACAGGTTGGCGGCATTGAGCGTTCTGTCGGACCAGACGCTGCCGCCGCCCACGCCCCACGAACCGAAGGCGATCACTGAAGCTTTCAGACCGGAAGTGCCGAGTTCTCTGTATTTCATGATGAACCTCCTGAGAGTTTTATTTTAAAAGATGCGCAGCGTCAAAAACGCTTTTGCAAAAGACGATCGATGACGGCAGCGAAGGTCAGCATCCCTCCGTTATGCCGACATTGCCTGAAAAAAACTTTCGCTGCGCCGTAAATTTTGCCTGGCTGCTCAACGTTTCGCGGGCATAAGAAATCGTGAAAGTCGCCGGTGGACGAATGAGAATATACAATATTTTTACATTCTAACATCCTTTTCGGCGCGGCGAAACCCGTAGAAATTACCAAAAAATCCAGCCCTTTCAGAGAGTGCTGATCTGCAAAGCCGACAAGGGTGAGCTGTCGCGCGTGCAGCCTTTTGAGGGCAATTTTTATGGAGGGTGAGAGTCTCTCTTCCGTGCAGAAAGGGTGTACAGGCGAAAAGCTTTTGCGTGCGCGGAGTATAATCGAAGCCGGAAGGAGGGGTGCGTCCATGAGTGAAGAAAAAAGAACGAAACGCAAGCCCGAGGATGCCGGTGCTTCCGCTTTGCCCGCCCGTCGAAAATTGCTGCTCGGTTCCTTTGCGGCGTCGCAAGAGAGCGTCCATTTGAAAAAAAGTGAGGTTCGCTTCCCCGAACTGAAGTTCGACGCGTCTCAGCGGAAAGGGGCCGAGCGCGTCAAACAGATTGTCCAGCGTTATTTCGCCGATCGCCCCGCGCTGAATCGTGCTCTCCAAGACCTCGGCGGTGACCGAAAAAGTTTGATCCAAAATTTCCAGTCGGTCTTCGGCAGGTCGCCTTTGGAGTATTTCGAGCACCTGCGCCTTGAGAAGGCGAAGGCACAGCTCCTCGCGGGGGAAAGTGCCGCGCGGACGGCCGAATTTTTGGGCTTTGGCTCCGCGTCGGCCTTTCGTGCCTTCTTCAAAGGAAACGTCGGCCTTTCGCCCGAAGATTTTGCCATGGGGCGACAGAGCGCGCGGCGCCAACTTTTTATGGACACCCCGTTGGGCTGTCTGCGCATCGAAGAAAGCGACGACGGAATTCTGTCGGCCGGCTTTGTGACCGCAGCGGAAAAGCCCCATAGTGAAGGCGCGCGTTATCTCGGCGATGCCGTCAGTCAGCTTGAAGAGTATTTCGCGGGAAAACGGACGCGCTTCGATCTGCCGCTGGATTTGCGCGGCACAGAGTTTCAGCGAGCCGTCTGGCAGAAATTGACGGAGATTCCCTTCGGACAGACCCGAAGCTATGGCCAAATCGCCGCCGCCGTGGGCAAACCCCGGGCGGCGAGAGCCGTCGGCATGGCCAACAACAGAAATCCCGTGATCATCATCGTTCCCTGCCATCGTGTCATCGGCGCCGATGGCGCCTTGGTGGGATACGGCGCGGGCATCGAAAGGAAAGTGCACCTGTTGAATTTCGAGCGTCAAGTTATGGGCGAAGGAAACGTGTTCACCGTTCCATAAAAAACAGCCGGAGCGTCCTCCAAGAGGATTCTCCGGCTGCGTCTATTCTTCCCAGTCCTGAAAGCCCCGTCCGTGCACTTCGCTGATCACGGCCAGACGCATGAAGGCGTGAGGGTCGTTTTGGCGGAGAAACAGTTTGAGCTGAAAGGCCTGGCGCGGCGAAAGCAGCGAAACCAGCACGTCGCGGTTCTGCGTGTCCCAGCCGCCTTGCGCCTTGAACATGGTCACGCCGCGGTGCAGCGTGTAGACAATGTAGTTGCGCACCAATTCGGGCGAGTCGGTGATCACCATGGCTTCCCTGCGCTCGGCGAAGGCACGGAGGTCGCCGTTGAGCACCAGCGCCGTCAGGTAGGCGATCAACAAGCCGTAAATGGCGTTTTCTACGGGAATGATGAAAAGGAATGACAGGATGATGGCGAAGTTGATGTACATTCCGACGCTGCCGATTTCAATGCCGTAGCGACGACGAAGGGCGACGGCGATAATGTCGGTGCCGCCGGTAGAACCTCCCGCCGAGAACGTCATGGCCATGCCAACGCCGTGAAGCACTGAAGCGACCACCACTTGCAGCATCCGGTCCTGCACGACGGGTTTGGGCAGAAGGTCGAAAGCGTCCATCAGGACCGACATGAGAATGACCGTGTAAAGCGTCCACCAGAAGAACCGTTTGGGCAGGAACTTATAGGCGAAAATGAACAGCACGCCGTTAACCGCAGCGTTGGTGACACCCAAAGGGATGTTGACCAAATAATTCAAAAAAAGAGCGATGCCCGTGACGCCGGAGTTGGGAAGCATGGCGGGCTTGATGAAGAACACCGTGCCGACGCAGTACAGCGTGGCACCGAAGGTGATACAGGCAAGAGTGCGAAGCCATTCTTTCCGCTCCGCAGCTGTTGTGCGGGAAGCGACGGCTTTTTTGTCGGACATGAAGATCCCTCCTTGAATCAACGATATCGTATAAATCATACCTGAAAATACGGAAAATGGAACGATGAAACAGCTCAAGCCGGACGAAACGCAGATAAATAAAGTTTTTCAAGCTGAAGATTTTAAATATTAAAGCACAAACCATGCCGCGGCCAAGTTGTCTGCGACGGCCCCACGAAGTGCGCAGCGGAAAAAACGCGGCGTCCGTCTCCGCCTGCGAAGTCTGATGTGCGGACAGCGGAACTCCCTCTTTACGAGCGCCAATATAAAAGGGAAAACGCCGAAGAGCCATGCTCTCCGGCGTTTCGGCATCGTTAATCTTCCCAGTTCTGAAACCCCTGACCGTGCACCTCCGAAGCGATGGAAAGGCGCATAAATGCCGTAGGATCGTTGGCCTGCATGAAGCGTTTCAGCTGGTTTTCCTGACGGGGCGCCAGCAGAGACACGATCACGCAGCGATGCTGATTGTCCCAGCCGCCGTGAGCGTCGAAAATCGTCACGCCGCGGTGCAGCGTGTAGACAATGTAGTTGCGCACCAGTTCGGGCTTGCCGGTGATGATCAGAGCCTCGCGGCGCTGAGCCGAAGCCCTCAGCCCGCCGTTGAGCACCAGCGACGTGAGATAGGACTGAAGAAAGCCGAAGACCAGGTTCTCCAGCGGCACGACGCGGAGAAACAGAAGGATGACGGCAAAGTTCATGTACATCGTGGTGTTGCCCAGTTCGATGCCGAACTTGCGCCGGCAGGCCACGGAGATGATGTCCGTTCCGCCCGTGGAGCCGCCGGTGGCGAACACCGTTCCCAGCGCAACGCCCTGGAGAATGGCCGACACGATGACCAACAGCATCTTGTCCTGGAAGGCGGGCTTGGGTAGAGTCTCGAAAAATTCCATGAAAAACGAGACGAGCACCACGGAATAGAGCGTCCACCAGAAAAACCGTTTGGGCAGGAACTTGTAGGCGAAAATGAACAGCGCCAAATTGAGCACCGAATTGCTTACGCCCAGAGGAATGCCGAAGACGTAGTTCAAAAACAGGCAGACCCCCATCAGTCCCGCGTTGGGGAGCATGGCCGGCTTGATGAAAAACACCGTGCCCACACAGTAAAGCGCCGACCCGAAGGTGACGATCAACAAAGTGCGGAGCTCCTCTTTCAGGCGTTCCGGCGGCATGCGCCACGAACCGACCGATTTCTCAGGCATAAGAATCTCCTCCTGTGTACGCAGAGATTTTATAAGGCTATCATAGCCGAAACCCGTCAAAAAAGATACGCGCGTCCTCCCTTTCTTTGTCAAGAACAGCGTGCATCGGCCTTTTTGCCGCCGTCCCTTTCAGTTGGCGCGCGCTGTCGAAACGTGAAAGAGAAACTTAAAATTGCATAAAAATTTCTGTTAAATGATAACAATTTAAAGCGCTCGGGCAAAATAAAAATCCTGCCGCAAAAACGACAGGACTGCAAAAGTTCTATGGAGCGGAAGACGGGATTTGAACCCGCGACCCCAACCTTGGCAAGGTTGTGCTCTACCCCTGAGCTACTTCCGCGGAAAATGGCGGGGCTGAAGAGACTCGAACTCTCGACCTTCGGCGTGACAGGCCGACGCTCTAACCAACTGAGCTACAACCCCTCTGAGAACGCACAAGGTAATATATCAAAAAAGAACCCTTTTGTCAAAGAGAATTTTTCGAGTCCTTGTAGTCTCAGCTCAGACGCAGCTCCACGCCATTCTTTGCGTTCTATTTGTCGAAAGCGCTTTCCGCGCTCATATCCAGCGTATCGTGCCCCTCGCCGTCGAACAGCGACCAGTACCATGCCAGAAGCGCAGCGCCCAGCAGTCCGCCGCCGGCGTCAACCACAATAAAGCTGCCCCAAGCGCCGTCAAGCCCCATGATCTGAGGCATAAACAACAGCGCCGGAAGAAAGAGCAGCTCTTGGCGGCAGAAGTTGAGGAACAAGCTGATGCCCGGCTTTCCGATGGCCAGAAAGGCGTTGGAGGCGATAATTCCGGCGGCCGCAAAGGGCATTCCCAGGTAACCGATGCGCATGGCGCGCACCGCCAGCTGCACCAGCGACTCCTTGCCGCCGGCGAAGAGGACGACCATCGACCGGGTCCAGATCTCGGTGCACACAAACGACAGGATAAAATAGGCCGTGCTCAGGACCGTGGCACAGATCACCGTTTTTTTGACGCGGTCGGAATTTTGAGCTCCGTAATTGTAGCCCACAATGGGCTGCAGGCCTTCGCCGATGCCGAAGACGGGAATGTAGATCAGGTTGTCCAGGCAGAAGAAAATTCCCATGGCAGAAATAGCCAGATCGCCGCCGTGCCGCCAGACAACGTTGTTGTAGAGCATCATGCTGACGCTGTAAAAGAGTTCCATTAAGAAGGGAGACGCTCCGATCAGCAGCATCTCCTTGACGATTTCCACGTCGGGATTGAGAGTCAGAGCGGAAATTCTCAAGCGTCCGCGACGCCCCAGGTAGAACAGCGCCACCCACAGAAAAGCCGCGATCTGCGCCACTGCAGTGCCCAGAGCGGCGCCGGCCACGCCCATGGAGAGGCGGACGATGAACAGCCAGTCCAAAAAGACATTCATGCCCGCGCCGATCATCATGGTTCCCATGGCCCAGCGGGGAGCGCCTTCGGCGCGGATGAGATAGTTGAGCGAGAAGCCCAGAAGATTGAAGGGAAGTCCCCACAGGATGATGGACGTGTAGACGCGAGTGGGCGGTGCCAAATGGACAGAAGCCCCCAGAGCGCCGATGAGCCCATCGAGGCACAGCAGGCCGCCGGCCGTGAAAAGGGCAGAAAGAAGCGTGATCACCGTCACGGCGCTGCCGACAACGTGCTCGGCCTTGCGGTGATGGCCTTCGCCTAAAAATCGCGAAATCTGCGAAGCGCCGCCTACGCCAACCAGCGACCCCACGGCGATCATAAACAACGTCAGAGGATAGGTCAAACTCACGGCGCCCAGGGCGTCGGAGCCGATGTATTGGCCGATGAAAAGGCGGTCCACAATGTTGTAAAGAGCGTTTGCCACAAGACCGAGGGCCGCGGGAACAGAATACTTCAAGAGCAGACGAGTTACGGAGCCCTGACTCATGCTGGACATGGAAGAAGTCTGAGTCATGAAAAATCAACCTCATTTCAGCGTCGAACCATAAAAGATCAGACAGATTTTTTTACATCACTTTTTTCCTTCTTGAAAGAGACTGGGAATTTCTCATGAAATTCCTAATGCGCACAAATTCATTATATGTGAAAAACAAGATAATTCAAAAGCAATAGCGCAGAATAGGGCAGGATAGCGATGGATAGGGCTGATTAGATGCTAAAATTGCCGGTGAGTTGAACATTTGCGAGGTTATGCATAGGAGTTCTAGTGGACCTGAGGTCAGTGATACAAAGGCATTGTGGCTAAAATTTGATATTGTATGTAATAGGTAAAGCTCTTAAAATCTCGCGTTTTCGCCATGAAATGCCACTTGCGTTTTTTCTTCTTTTGCGAACTGATGGCGTCGTCGCGCACAGAGACTGCTCTTTTGCCGGGGGATTTTCAGACGGAGGAGAGCCTTCGCTGCCCGTAAAAAGATACTTTCCGGGATTTCAACGCCAGTGAAAAGATGCGCTGACAAAAGAAGCCCGAGGGATGCAGGAAAAGGACTTTTCCTGCATCCCTCGGGCTTTTAGGCAGATTTTGTTCTAGATGAACAAGTATCCGAAGGCGTTGAAGGCGAAACCGATGAGCATAATGCCCACCATGACCAGCGCCACAAAGAGCGCCAGCAGTTTAGGTTTGACAGCCTGCCGCAACATAATGATCGACGGCAGCGACAGCGCCGTGACGGACATCATGAACGCCATGACGGTACCTAGTCCGGCGCCCTTAGCGTAGAGCGCTTCGGCAATGGGAATGGTGCCGAAAATGTCGGCGTACATGGGAACGCCGATGACCACGGCGGCAACGACAGCCAAAGGGTTGTGTCCTCCCAGGGCGCGTTGCACGAATTCAGCGGGCAGCCAATTGTGAATCACGGCTCCGATAGCCACTCCGGCCAGAATGTAGGGGAAAACTTTTTTCAGCGTGAACAGCATCTGCCCCTTGGCGTAGATCAGGCGGTCGGCGGCTGTCAATTCGGGCGAATCCAGTTCCGGTGGGCGCATGGTTCGGATAAAAGGCTCGATCTGGCTCTCCATGTGAAGCGCATCGATGACCGTCCCGCCGGCAACGGCCAGGACGAGGCCGATGACCACATAGGCGATGGCGATTTTCGCGCCGAAAATGCTCATGAGAAGCACCAGAGATCCCAAGTCCACCAGCGGCGACGAGATGAGGAAGGAGAAGGTGACGCCCAAGGGCAGTCCCGCGCCGGTGAAACCGATGAACAGCGGAATGGACGAGCAGCTGCAGAAAGGCGTCACCGTGCCCAGCAACGCGCTTGCCAGATTGGCGGTGAAGCCGCCGATGCGTCCGAGGATCTTTTTCGTGCGCTCGGGAGGAAAATAGCTCTGAATGTAGGAAATGACGAAAATCAGCGTGGCCAGCAGGATGACGATTTTTACAGTATCGAAAAGAAAGAACTGGAGACTGCCGCCCAGCCGCGCCGACGTGTCGACGCCGACGGCGGTCAGCGCTTTGCCTGCCAGATCGTGAAGCCACTTCATGGCCAAAACTTGATTTTGAATGAAATTCCACATCGTTTGTTCCCTGTCAAACAGCGTTAACGATCGGTCGGGACGGCGGGCGTTGACGAGGCGAAGCGTGACAGCAGCCTCACCATCTGGTCGGCCGTGGGCACCTGTCCCGCGAGAACCACTTTGCCGTCGACGGCCACAGCGGGAAGCCCCATAACGCCCATGGCCATGATCTGCTTCAAGTCGCTGACAAATTCCACGGCGACCTGAAGACCCATTTTCGCCACGGCTTCCTTGACGGCCGTTTCCGTCTGGTGGCAGCGGGAACATCCCGTGCCGAGAACCTGAATGGTTTTCATTGAAATCCTCCTTGAAGAGTTTTATTTTTTGCAGCAGCAGCCTGCCGTGTCGGCGCAGACTTCGGAGCGAAGCACGCAGCGCAGCGCCGATGATAGACAGGTGAGGCGCAGAGCGTAGATCACGTTGACGCCTCGCTTTTCCGCCGTCAGAACGCCCTTTTGAACCATCAGGGCGAGGTGTTTGCTCACCGTCGTTCGGTCGAGATCGGGAAATTGGGCTGAAATTTCGCAGGCACATCGCTCGCCGTCGGCAAGCAGATCGACGATCTGAAGCCTTACGGGATGGGCGATGGCTTTGAAGACGTCGACGCAGCGTCGAAGTTCATCTTTTTTCATGGTATTTCCTTTCTGATGTGGCGTAAACGCCACGTGGTTATTTCGCCACATATAATAGCAGCCTCTACGGAAAAATCAAGCGATAAGTTGTGGTTTTCCGCCGCCCTTTTTGAGATGGTGCCTCCGTCTGCCGTTATACGAGGCAGAACTGCTTCGTGAAGCACAAAGCGTTTGTACGACAAGAGGCCGGCGGAAAATTTCCGCCGGCCTCTTGTCGTGATCTTTTGCTGTGTGTGGGTTTTCAGTGAAAAATCGATGTGGAAATTTGGAGTCGTGCTTTCTCAGTTTACCCTTCGAATCCGAAAATCTGCCTGAAGCGAGAGAGCAACGCGAGGGCCGAGAGCTCTCTCCGCACCTATCGGTGAGGTTAAGCCTGTGCGGCGGCCGCTGCGGGCGGCGTCACCTTGGGCTTGGTCCCGGCGTTGTCGATGGCGTGGACGGGGCATTTGGAGGCGCAGAGTCCGCAGTTGATGCAGTTGCTCGGGTCGATGACGGCCAAAGCGCCCTTCATGGAGATGGTCTGTTTGGGACAGACTTTGACGCACAGCTGGCAACCGATGCACCCCACGGAGCACACCTTGCGCACCAGGGCGCCGGTCAGGGGATTGGAACAGCCCACGTGCACCTTTTTGTCCTTGGGAACCATGGTGATGATGTTGCGGGGGCAGGCTTCTACGCATGCCTTGCAGCCGACGCAGCGGTCACGGTCCACCTTGGCGACGCCGTCGATTACGTGGATGGCATCGAATTTACAGGCCTTGACGCAGGTACCGAAGCCCATGCATCCGAAGGAACAGGCCTCGGGGCCGCGTCCGGGGACGACGGAAGCGCTCTGGCAATCGTTGATTCCCAGGTAAACGCAGTCCTTCGACGTCTTGTCGAAGGAACCCTGGCAGCGCACGAAGGCGACTTCCGCAGCTGTCTCACCGGCATCGACGCCCATGATGGAGGCGATTTTTTTCGTGACCTCAGCGCCGCCCACGACGCACAGATTGAGGGCGCATTTTCCGGCAGCGCAGGCTTCGGCGTAGTTGTCGCAGCCGGGATAGCCGCATCCGCCGCAGTTGGCGCCGGGAAGAACGGCGCGGATCTGCGTCTGTCGCGGGTCGACGGCCGTAGCGAATTTTTTGGAGGCGAACCCCAGAAGGCATCCGAAGAGAATACCAAGACCTCCCAGGACGATTACGGCAAAGAGAATTCCGTTCATCGAGAGTCACCTACCTGATCAGGCCGCTGAAGCCCATAAAGGCGATGGACATCAGGCCGGCAGTGATAAGAGCGATGGGCAGCCCGCGCATGCAGCGGGGCATAGCCTCGTTCATTTCGATTTTCTCGCGGATGCCCGCCATCAGCACGATGGCCAACAGATAGCCCACGGCGGTGCCGAAGGCGTTGACCGTCGCCGTAAGCAGGTCATAGTGCTCGTTCATGTTGATCACGGCCACGCCGAGCACGGCACAGTTGGTGGTGATGAGCGGCAGGAAAATTCCCAGCGCCTTGTAGAGGCCGGGCATCATCTTCTTCATGACGATCTCCACGAACTGCACCAGAGCGGCGATGATCAGGATGAAGGCCAGAGTGTAGAGATATTCCAGTCCCAGCGGGACCAGTAGAAGGTGATAGGCCAGCCACGTCATCACTGCCGCGAAGGTGGTGACGAAAATGACGGCAAGCCCCATGCCCTTGGCGGTTTCAAGCTTGCTGGAGACGCCCAAAAAGGGACAGCAGCCCAAGAAGCGCATGAACACGATGTTGTTGACGAAAATTGAACTGATGAGCAGAGCGAGAAGGTTCATGGAATCAGGCCTCCTTCTTCGCGCCTACGGCGCACTGCGTTTTGCGACACGACGACGCCAAGGCGCAGCCGCTGCACGAATCCAATTCCGCCCAGCCGTCGTAAGAGCTCTGCGCGACGGGGGCGCGGTTTTTCATTTCCTTGCGGATTTTGTGCTGGTGCATGAGAGCCATGAGGATGCCGAGGGTGATGAATCCGCCGGGCGCCAGAATGGCCAGAAGCATGGGCTGGTACAGTCCGGGCGCGAAAACTTCGACGCCGAAGACGGTGCCGGCGCCGATAAGCTCTCTGATGGCGCCGATGAGCGTCAGCGACAGCGTAAAGCCTACGCCCATGCCGAAACCGTCGCAGATCGATGCGAGAAGTCCGTTTTTGGAGGCGAAAGCTTCGGCGCGCGCCAAAATAATGCAGTTCACCACAATCAGCGGGATGAAAATGCCCAGCTTGGCGTCAAGAGCCGGAACGAAGCCCGCGATGAGCAGCTGGAGAATGGTGACAAAGCCGGCGATGACCACGATGAAGGAGGGAATTCTGATCTCGTCGGGGATGATCTTCCGCAGCGCCGAAATCGCCACGTTGGAACCCATCAACACTGCGGCAGCGGCCAGTCCCATGCTCAGGCCGTTCTCGGCGCTGGTGGTGACGGCCAGCGTGGGGCACATGCCCAGCACGAGGCCGAAAATGGGATTTTCCTTGAAAATTCCGTTGGCAATGGTTTTGAGAGGATTCGCCATTTACTTCGCCCCCTCAGTCTGAGAAGATTCATTGCTGTCGCCGATTTCTTCGGTGACGGTGCTCGATTGGACTTTCGCGATGGAATCGGTCCGAGTCTCGCCGCTTTGCGCCTTGAAGTGGGCGCTCCAGTAGCGAAGCGCCTCGTTGACGGCGTCGGTGATGGCGCGCGACGTGATGGTGGCGCCCGAGATGGCCTGAATTTGATCGTCGTTTTCGACGGGCGTCTTGACGACGGTCAGCAGCCCGCTGGTGCGACGCTGATGGAACTGTCCCGCAAAGGCCGGCTTTGAAGCTTGGGCGCCCAGCCCCGGCGTCTCGTTGGATTCCAGAATGGAGATGTCCATCACCTGTCCGTCGTCGGCAATGCCGCAGACCAGCGTCAGGATGCCGCCGAAGCCCTTGGGCTTCAACGTGAAACAGTAGCCCGCAGTTTCGCCGCCGCTGGTGCCCTTGGCGATTTCGCTGATGATGCCGCTTCCTTCGACGGGAACGAGCGCGAAGGATTCAGCCTGCGGCAGCGTGGCTTCAAGGGCGCGCGCCCGCTGTTTTTGACGCTGTTCCGCAATGGGGGCGCTGGTGACGTGCTGCACGATGCCCAGCAGAAGGCCCGTGACGGCGGTAATCCCGAACAGAACGGCGCTGAGTCGGAGAATTTTATTTGACATGGCGTTTCACCTCGCCGAAAATGCGCGGTTTTGTGGCGCGGTCAATAAGAGGAACCATGAGGTTCATGATCAGAATCGAGTAGGACACGCCCTCGGGGTAACCGCCCCAGCGGCGGATCACCGCCGTGAGAAGCGCACAGCCCAAAGCGAAAATCACCTGGCCTTTGACGGTAATGGGCGACGTGGTGTAATCGGTGGCCATGAAGACGGCGCCGAGAATCAGTCCGCCGCTGAGCAAATCGGCCACGGGAGCGCCTCGGCCGAAAAGAGTGCAGAGCACAACCGTGCCGGCGGCATAGATCACCGGCACGTGCCACGTGATGATCTTCTTCCACAAAAGGATTCCGAAGCCCAGCAAAAGCGCGATTTTGCAGGATTCGCCGATGCAGCCGCCCATGGCTCCCGTCAGCATGTCCGTGACGGAAGGCAGACGGGTCGCCGACACCGTTGCCTCGGAAAGTCCGGCGGAAAGTCCTGATTTAATGGCCGCCAGCGGTGTGGCCGTCGAGACGCCGTGCAGCGTCCATGTCGTCATGGCCACCGGCCAGCTGGCAAGCATCATGGCGCGTCCCGCGAGGGCGGGATTGACCACGTTGCAGCCCAGACCGCCGAAAAACTGCTTCACCACCAGAATGGCGAAGACCGATCCTACGGCAGCCATCCAATAAGGAATGGTGGGCGGCAAGTTGAAGGCCAGAAGCAGGCCCGTCACCGCCGCGGAAAGGTCGCTCACCGTCACCTCGCGCCCCGTGCTTTTCTGCCACAGGTATTCCGTCATGACGCAGACGGCGACACACACCGCCATGACGGCAATGGCACGCAGCCCGTAGTGGTAAGCGCCCATAATTCCGGCGGGAACGAGGGCGGCAAGCACCCATGCCATAATGGCCTGCGTCGTCAGGCCATTATGGGCGTGAGGCGAACTGGAGACAATCAGTCGATATTCCATTATTTTGCCGCCTCCTTCGCTTTCTGCTGCTGTGCTTTCTGTTTCCTGCGCTGCGCGGCGATATAGGTTTTGCCGTCGCGGCAGGTCTGCGTCAGAGGCCGGCAGGCGGGGCACATAAAGGTGCAGCACCCGCACTCAATGCAGTTCATGCCGCCCTCTTCCTCGAAACGGTCATAGCGCTTGGCCAGCACCAGAGCGTCCAGAGTTCTTGGCACAAGTCCCATGGGGCAGGCTTTGACGCAACGTCCGCACTGGAGACAAGCCGAAGCGCGGCGCAGCATCGTCGATTTTTCAGTGAGTGCCAGTATGCCCGAAGTTCCCTTCATCACCGGAACGTCGAGAGTGTGCATGGACATGCCCATCATGGGGCCGCCGGCGAGTACCTTGACGGGGGGCTGGCTGAATCCTCCGCAGAAGTCCACCAGTTCTCGCACCGGTGTGCCCAGCGGGAGCATAACGTTTTTGGGTTCTTTGACGGCGTCGCCCGACACGGTGACCACGCGGGTCACCGAAGGCTCGCCCAATGCGATGGCGCGCCAGCACTGCTGAACGGTGCGCACGTTGGAGATGATGCAGCCCACGTCGGCCGGCAGCGCCGTGACGACGTATTCCTGCCCCGTCAGAGCTTCGATGAGCATCTTTTCCGCGCCCTGGGGATATTTCACCGTCAGAGTCACCACCGTCAAATTTTTCGCCCCAAGCGATGCGATGGACCGGTTGAGAGCCTCAACGGCTTCGGGCTTGTTGTTCTCGACGGCGATAATGCCCTTGGCCTCGGGGAACAGGCGAAGGAGCAGCGTCATGCCCTTGACGATTTCGTCGGTCGCTTCGACCATCAGACGAAAGTCGCAGTTCAAGTAGGGCTCGCATTCCGCGCCGTTGGCGATGAACCAGCGAATGGTGTCCTTGGGCGGCGGCGCGAACTTCACCGCCGCGGGAAACGTGGCGCCGCCGAAGCCGACGATGCCCGCCTCGCGGATCCGCTGAAGGTACAGCTTGGGATCGCAGTTCTCGTAATCGGGAAGAGGCGACCAGCGAGGATCCTTTTCATAGAGGCCGTCGTTTTCGACGACCACGCAGGTGTCGAAATTCCCCGGCACCGTGCGCCGCGGCCCTACGTCCTTCACCGTTCCCGACACGCTCGACAGAACGGGAGCGGACACAAAGGCCTCGGCGCTGCCCAGAACCGTCCCCACACGAACCCTGTCGCCTTTGGCAACGACCGGTTTGTTGGGCGCGCCGATGTGCTGCGACATTGGAAAGATCATTTCACCTCGGGGAAGATAGGACTCGATGGCCTTGCCGCGGGTCAAATCCTTATTTCCTACCGGATGCACGCCTCCCCGGAATGTAGGAAAACTCATGGCTTTTCCTCCTTTAAGCATCTCCGTCAAGAAATCCGCCGTCTCTTCGGAGACCTCATAAACCTTGACATCTGTTCTAATAATAGCATTTTTTTTAGGACGTAAAAGCAGTTCAGAAGGAAAAAACGTATATATAAAAATATTACTTTAAAATCAACGTGAAAAAAGGTGCAAAATATAATGTCCACTGTATACGCGACAATAAGAGGCTAAAGCAGCAGAAAAGAGGGCTTGGTGACTGGGATCAACGCTTTCGATTTGTTTTTGCTGAAAAGTAAAATTCATGAAGCTGTCGAAAAAGTAATGCGCGTGAAGCCATGGAGGAAGATAACTTCAAATCGCCGTGCCTAAAAGCCGTAAATTTCAGTGGCAGTATTTTGAAGGTTTCACCGAGATCGTTCATCGGGATAAATTATGCTTCATCATGTTCGGCAACGGAAGCGGAGTTCAATCGCTGTGGTTTCAAACCGTGTTTTCTTCAGACGTTGGAAACTAGGGCTTGCAAAGCGGAGCGCAAGATGAAGTTGCCTTCGAGCCTCTGAAAAAAGACGAGGATCCTCAGATTGAATATTGTCCGGCGTTCGAGCAAGGCTCCGTGCATATCCTTTTTTGCCCCCCTTCCCTTGGAGATGTCAAGACGATATGGGGCTTTCAAGATATCCCGTGCCACAGACGCCACTTGGATATTGGCACAACAAAAGCGCCGCCGCGGCAGTGCTTTCGTTGTTTTGCTCTTTCGACAAGCTCTGTGTTTTCACGGCCAGCATGAGACGAGTTTTATTCCCGCTATGACCCCAATGAGGCTTAACGTTACGGAAGCGAGCGCATAGCCGATGGCCAGCATGGTGTTTCCTGATTCAATGCAGCCATAAAGTTCTGCGGAAAAAGTCGAAAATGTGGTTAGGCCTCCGCAAAAGCCGAATTTCAGGAAAAGCAATTTTTCTTCGCTCATTCCATTTTTTTGCGCCTCGGCGATGACAATGCCGATTACTATGGCGCCAATGACATTGGTCAAAAGAGTGTTGATCGGATACTGCCCACTGCTTTGCAGTTTTGCCTTCGACAACACATATCGCGCTATTGATCCTATGAATCCGCCTGCGCCAACGGCCATACATTTTATGAGCATGCTTTCTCTCTCCTTTTTTGAGGCATATAAAAAGCTGATGCCTTCTTTGTCAGAAGTCATCAGCTATGAGTCATAGCAGTTTCGGCGTGTTCCGCGGGAGAACTTCATTCCCATTTGCCGTGTATTATATGAAATTGTTCTCTCCCTCACAAGCACAAAAATTCTACCATAACTCCTGAAATTGTGAGAGAGCCAATGAGATGGAACACGGGTCGGTCGGTGCCGGTCTGAGTGGCGACGTGTACAAGGCGTGCGTTCCTCTTTACGGGGGTGGGCAAACGCGGGCGGCGCACGAATGCCCACGTTTTATCGATTGGGCTTGTCGGAAGTGCCGGCCTCTGCGCTGGAAGAGATTGAGGACCTGCCCGTCAGTCGTGACTTGATCGCACGCCTGCCGGACACAAGCGTTTCGACTGGACAAAAATGAGGAATCGGCAACAAAAACACGAGCGTCGCCCGCAGAGAATGGCTTCGCGCGTTGAAATTCAAGTCGACGAGACCGAAGTGCCGGTCGTGTGTTTTTCCGTATTGAGATTATTTAGAAGATAAATTATACTTTTCTTATGCGCCGTTTGATCGCTATCACAAAAGGAGGTTCTTTTCATGAAGAAAATTGCAGTTGTCGCTTCGCTTGCCGTCGTGGCTCTGTGCGCCGCCGCTTTTGCCGCCCCGCGGCTGGAGCCGCAGAAACACGGGCAGTGCTGGACCGAAGAGCAGCTCTTCGTCCTCGACAAGGAGGGCGCCGGCGGCGGTATGGGCACGCTTCACGGCCAGTTCGCCTTCCGCCGCGAACAGGCTCTTCCCGGCGACGCCATCAGGGAAATCGGCTGGATGACGTTGAAGACCGGCGACTTCATCGGCCTTCACTCTCACAAGAACAACGAAGACGCCTATTTAATCGTCTCGGGCAAGGGCATCTTCACCGACGGCGAGGGCAACGCGTGGGTCGTCGGCCCCGGCGACATGACGCTGGCTCGTCCGGGACAGTCCCACGGCCTGGCCAATCTGTACAAGGAAGATCTGGTGTTCCTCGACATCATCGCCCAGAACGACGCCGCCGACCTTGAGGCGCTGGCGAAAAATTCCACGGGGCAGTGCTTCCAGCTCAAAGACCTTTTCGACAAAGACGTGGAGAAAGCCGGCGCCGGCAAAGGCACGGGCGTGCTGTACGGCAAGTTCGCCTTCCGCCGCGAGCAGGCCACCGACGACCAGGCCATCAAGGAAATCGGCCTGATGACCCTTAAAAAGGGCGCTTCCATCGGCCTGCATGCCCACGCCGACAACGACGACACCTACATCGTCATCGCGGGCAAAGGCGTCTTCACGGGCAGCGACGGCAAGGAAATCGAAGTCGGCCCCAAGTCGGTGACTATTGCTGGCCCCGGCGAAAGCCACGCGCTGCGCAACGACAACGACCAGGATCTGGTCTTTATCGACCTGATCGCCAAGAATCACGGGCGCAAGGCCGCTCAATAACGGCGTTTTTGCGCGATCGGAACGCAGTTTTCTCTGCGTGAAAAAAGAGCAGGAAAGGGAAAGCGCTTTCCCTTTCCTGCTCTTTGTGTCGTGGGGCAGGCTCGATGTCGTCTTTTCGTCCCGAGTTTCGACGCCCCAAGTCCTCGCACTGGCGCAGGCGGCGCGCAGCGTTACAGCGCGCAGCCCGCCACGGGCAGATAGAGACGGGTAAGATAGTCCTCGCGATGGCGGGTCATTGACGCGCCGACGAGGTACTCTTCAAGGGAGCTACCCGCCAGAGTTATGCCGTGTGCATCGGCCCAGCGTTCCATTTCCAGGTAGCGCGGCTTCATGGCGCGGTAGTCGCCGCGGTAAAGCGCCGTGACGGCACGGAAGGCGGGAATCGTTCGCACGGCCGGGCAGTTGCCCGCAAGGGCGACGACGCGGATGCAGATTTCCAGATCGCCCTCGGCGTCGCCGGGAGCGTCGCTGAACTGTTTCAGATAGCCCGAGTGGAAGATGGCCATGTTGGCGCCGCTGACCTGCAGGCCATAGTGCGCCGCGATCTTGTAAAGCTCGGCGCGTCGCCTAATGAAGAGCTTCTTGGCGTTCCACGAGCTGACGTACCGCGTGAAGGCCACAGTGCAGGACGGCACTTCGGCGAGGTGGATTTCCTGTTCCGAATCGGCTCTGGCGGCGCGCTGTTCCGTGGCCCGCATGACGCGCAGGAGCACTTCCACGGTGCGGTCGTATCGACGCTGCGCCTGTTCCAGCTCGCCGTGCGCGGCGGAGAGCCGCCGTTCCAGTTCCGCTCGCAGCGACGAGAGGTCGCGGTCGTTCAACAAGCTGCCGATGCTTTTCAGCGACAGACCCAGAGCGTGCATCTCCCGGATCAACATAATTTCCTCGATCTGGCTTTCGGCGTAAAAGCGATAGCCGCTTTCGGGGTCGCGGAAGTGGGGACGCAGAATCCCGTTGTGGTCGTAATAGCGGAGCTGCTTGGCGGTCACGTCACACAGTTCGGCCATCTTGCTGACAGAGTAGAGCTTTTCGCCGTCTTTCATGGGCTTCCCTCCCGGCACTGCCGCATTGCAATCCTGCAGCGCGCTGTTTACAGCTTAACAGGAATTGAAGAAACCGTAAATACGAAGAACGCACCCCGGCAAAAAGGCCCTCGGATCGAGAACGGTCCGAAGGCCTTTTGCGGATCAATTTTTGCGCGCCTAAGGGCGTGATTGGTGCCGGGATTGAAGCTTTTTCCACGCGCGCCAGGTGGTGACGAGGCGGCTCTCGTCATTCAAAGCGCCTTCGTCGATGCGCGAGGCCAGCGCCGCGTTGTGGGGCGCCGTTTTCACGATTTGAGGGTCGCGGCGCGACTCTTGGGCGATGGACGCCAGAGCTTCGGCGTAGTCGTCGATGTCGGCCTTCGAATAGGTCTCGACGGGTTCGGGCGTAAAGGGTTCGGCGATGATCCGAGGGTGGTGGCTGGCGAAATAGCTCTGAAAACCGTAATCGACCACGCGGCGGTCGATGTCGTCGGTGGTGACGCCCGTCTCTTCAGTCAGCTTTTCCCAGCTCAGACGGGCCTGTTCCATGCGCCTTTTGCCGGGCGCCCACGGGAGACTGAGACCGTCGATTTCCAACAGCTTTTTGATCAGATAGTTGTTGTTGAGAATGGACAGCTCGCTGACCTGTTTCAGTCCGTCGGGCCCCAGAGAGCGAATGTAGGCGTAGGCGCGCAGAACGACGGCGGGAACGCCGAGAAATTTCCGAAGGTAGCCGATGCTGGCGGGAGCGTCGCTGGTGAGGTGGTATTTTTTGCCGTCGAAGGTGAGGCGGGGTAGCGGAAGGAAAGGCTCCAGCTCTTTGGTGACGCACTGGGCGCCGGCGGCAGGTCCCTGGCAGCCGTGGGGCGAAGAAAAGGACTTGTGCAGGTTGAAATGGCACAGGTCGAATCCGGCTTCGCGGGCGCGGGCGATTCCGAAGACGCCGTTGGCGTTGGCCTGGTCATAGGCGCACAGCCCTCCGGCGTCGTGGACGAGGTCGACAAATTCCGTGATCCGTTCGTTGTAGATGCCCGTATCCTCGGGATTGGTGATCAGCAGGCCGGCGGTGTGCGGCGAAAGGGCGGCTTTGAGGGCGTCGAGGTCGGGTGTGCCGTCGTCTCCCGGCATGAGGGTGATGACTTTGTACCCCAGCGTGGCTGCCGCGGCGGGATTGCCGGGGTGGGAGAGAATGGTGGTGATGATCTCGTTGCGCTGCCGGCCTTCTCCCCGCGACCGGTGCCAGGCGCGGATGACCGCTGCGTTGGAATAGATGGCCTGAGTGCCGCCGGCAGGCGTGAGACAGACGGCATCCATGCCGGAGATGGCTTTCAAATATTCCGCCGTGTCGTAGAGAATCTGCAGAATGCCCTGCAAGGTGTCCTCGTCCTGACAGGGATGGAGTTCGGCGAATTGAGGCGCGCGCACAAAACTTTCGTGCACCTTGGGATTGTACTTCATGGTGCAGGTGCCCAGGCCGATGTCGACATTCAAATCGGCGCCGATGGTTTCCTGCGACAGACGAAGGTAATGGCGCAGCAGCTGCATCTGGGAGATCTCGGGCAAACGGGGCGCGCGACGGCGCTTCAGCGACGGAGGAACCAGCGATGACAACGGGCCGGCGGCGGCAGCCGCGCGCGGCTCGCTGCGCGGCACAAGCACGCCGCGCTCTCCCGGAGTTCCCTGCTCCATGAGAATGGGTTCGTTCCAACGGGCTTGATGAAACGTCGCTTTTTTCATGACCGCACCCCTCCCAGAATTTCTTTCAGCGCCGCGGCGAGAACGTCGATTTGATCTGCCGTTACCCTTTCGGTGACGGCGTAGAGCGCGCTCTGTCCGTACTGCGGGAAATCGCGGCTCAGGTCCTTGCCGCCGAAAATTTTGCGCTTCAGCAGTTCTTTGTTGACCTGCGCCACCGTGAGTCCTGCGGCGTCGAAGTTGACGACGAACTCCTGGAAAACCGCGCCTCCGAAGGGGTGAACGCGCAGCCGCGGCAGAGCGGACAGTTTCTGGATGGCGTAGGCCGTGCGCTGCATAATCGTTTCGCCCAGTTCCCTCATGCCCTGCGGCCCCATGGAGGCGAGGTAGACGCCCGCCACAATGGCCCAAAGCCCTGACTCCGTGCCGAAGTACTCGCGCGCCTTTTCGCGGCTGCCGTGAGAGCAGCGCGAAAGCAACGCGCGTCCCCATCCGAAGCTGTGCGGGTCGTCGGTGGGCGCCAGACCGTAGAGGTAAGTCGGCAGCTCCTCGATGAAACGGCTCTCCTGCGGTCCGGCGATGAAACCGCCGCAGCCGCCGCCCAGCTGCAAGTGCATTCCCAGCGGCTGAATTTCGCCGCAGACAAAATCGGCCCCGTAGTTTACGGGCGATTCAAGCACCCCCAGAGAAGCCACCTCGGGCATGACGACGCACAGGGCTCCAACGTCGTGAGCCAAAGAAACGATGTGCCGAGGCTCCTCCTCGAGAAATCCCAAATAGGAAGGATTTTCGAAAAAGACTCCGGCAGCCTGCCCACCGAGCTTGGATTTCAGGTCGTCCAAGTCCATGCGGCCCGTGTTGCCGTCGGCCTTCACCGTGACGACCTCTCCCGCGCTGCAGCAATAGGTGCGCGCCTGCGAGAGGATTTCGGGGTTCATGGTTTCCGGCACCAGCACCTG
This sequence comes from uncultured Synergistaceae bacterium, assembly GCA_964622575.1. Taxonomy (GTDB): domain Bacteria; phylum Synergistota; class Synergistia; order Synergistales; family Dethiosulfovibrionaceae; genus Pyramidobacter. The sequence continues at coordinate 31,372 of CAZUQW010000002.1, forward strand.
TCTGCGTCCCGTCATGCGCATCATCATGCGCAGCGAAGAGCATACGGCCTGGCCGCCGTCGTAGGTGGTGTAACTGACCACGTCGGCGTCAAGCAGCTCGCCCATCATGCTGGCGTATTCGAAGATGGCTTGCATCTTGCCGTGATCGGAATAGGTGTCGCCGCAGTAGGCCGTGAGAAATTCCGCGCGGCCGGCGATTTCGTCGCACAGCGCCGGCACGTAATGGCGATAGCATCCCGCGCCGAGAAAGTTGATGACGTCGTCGCAGCTGACGTTTTTGCGCAGCAGCCCCATGACGTGATCGACCAGCTCGGCTTCGCTTTCGATCCTTTCGGGCAAATCAAGACGTCCTTTGAACAGAAGCCTGTCGGGAATAACGCTCTTGTAAATCTCCTCCACCGAAGAGACGCCCAGCTCTTTCAGCATGGCCTCCCTGACGGCGGGCACGCTGTTTGGCATATAGGGATGAACGAAAGCTCCTCGTGTCATCATCGCACCTCCTCCAAGTGTTGGTTCCATTGTGAACCTTCCTCCAGAGGTAAGGTCAAGAGAAGGTTTCAAAGGGCGAACAATGATCTCTGTAGGTTGGCCGAAACGTTTTTCATGTGTCTGTCCTGTGAAATTCCTGATAGAATAGAAAACATGATGTCCTTTTTCGATTGTTTTTTTGCCGTTGTTCCATGGGGGAGGAGGGAGGCCCGTGGCTTCCAATTATTCAAAAAAGGTGAAAAGGTTGAAACGCGGCGCCAACTTGGCAAGCAGACTGCATAAATATTTTTTCTGGATTCTGGCGGGTTTTCTGGCGCTGGTTTTCGGCTCGGCGTATCTGTACTGGAAACTCGAGCGCGGCGGCGAAGGCAGCGTTTTCGAAGCGCTATGGACCATTCTGTTCACGCTGATCGGCCAGGGAGAGTTTGCCAATAACCCCCACACCGTAGCAGGGCGCGTCATCGTCTTCGTCCTTTCGGTCATCGGCATATCGGTGCTTGGCGTCGTCTTGTCGGAAGTGCTCACCCGGGTGATGAAGTACAATCTCAAAAGTATGCTCGGCCTGAATATGTGCCACTACAAGGGGCACACGGTTCTGTGCGGCTGGAACGCCCGCGCCGAGCTGGTCCTGAAGGAACTGCTGGCTTCGGGGCAGCAGGTTGCCGTGCTGTATCCAACGAAACCCGCACAGCTGTCGCATTACGAAGCGTTTTTCGTGGCCGGCGAGCCGACGAGCGATGTGCGCTTGATCCAGGCCGGCATCGAGCGGGCGGAGTCGGCCATTGTTTTCGCCGAACCGCGTCCCGGACTGACCAGCGACGACGTTGATGCGCAAACGGTGCTGACCGCGCTGGCCGTTGAATCCCTGTGCCCCGAGGTCTATACCGTGGTGGAGCTGCTCAATCCCGCCAACGCGCGCCACGCGCGCCGCGCCCATGTGGACGACATCGTGTACTGCGAGAGCACTCTTGCCGACATCGTTGCCACCTGCACCTCACAGCCGGGCATCAGCTCTTTTATCAGCGACATCCTCACGTACTCCGACAGCGGATCGGCGCTTCGCGCGGCCGACATCGACCCGCAGTGGGAAGGTAAAAGGGTGGGGGATCTGTTTGCGGCCATGCAGTCCGACGGCGAGCTGCCCCTTGGCATCATGACGCCGGAGGTTTCTTGCGGGACGGAACATTGGAGTCACGAAATGAATCCGCCGGCTTCCACGCCGGTCAAGCTGCCGATGCGCGTGGTGTTCATCTCGAAGAACACCGGCAAATAGAAGGGAGAGATCTGCAATGAGCGAGAGTTTCGTCGATATTCCCCGAGGACATACGCTGCTTTGCGGATGGAACAGCCACGCCGGAAGAGTGCTGGAGGAACTTGAGGCCGCGGGACATTCGGTGGTGGTGGTCGCCCGTCATTGTCCGGAAGAGCTGAAAAACGGCCATGTGCCGGTGATTGAAGGGGACATCTCCGATGATGCCACGCTGAAGTGCGCCGGGGTGGAAATGGCTTCCGCCGCCATTATTCTCGCCGAAAATGCGGAGGGCTTGCCGCCCGACATCGTTGACGCGAGGTCGACGCTCACGGCCCTTGCCGTGAAGTCTCTGCACCCGGAGATCTACTCCGTGCTGGAGATCCTCAATCCCGAGAACGAGCGCCACGCCAAAAACGCCAACGTGGACAACGTGATCTATTGCAATCGGACGATCGCCAACTACCTGGCGCTCTGTGCCTCGCAGCGCGGCATATCGGATTTTGCCAACGACCTTTTCAGCCGCTCCGACAAGCGTTCCAGCCTGAACACCATGGAGCTGAAGCCCCAATGGAAGGGCAAAACGGTGGGCGAAGCCTTTGCCGACATTCGCGCGCAGGGCGACCTGCCGCTGGGGATCATGCGCCGTGTCGACGGTGACTCGCGCCAAGTGTGGCGCCACGAGATCAATCCGCCCGCCGCGACGAAAGTCGAGCCGACCATGAAGATCATCTACATCCGTTGCGAAAACAACGCCCAAAGGCGCAAGCGCCGCTGATGCGGAACTTCCCTCCGGTCCCCTTTCGCCGGTGTCGGTTTCGTCGAAGTTGAAAACTGCGATTTTTTTTGGACGGCGTGCGCCGATCGGTACGGCGCGTCGGCGTTTTGCCGTCAGGGATGGAGTCTTTTTGAGTTCCCGCGAAAACTTTGCGCCTTCCGAGGTGCGATAGTGTTTCATAAAGATGAACAAAGCCGCCTGAAAACATAGGCTTTCAGGCGGCTTGTTCGTTGTGGAACGAAGCGTCAACGTTCCGTTATTTCTTTCCCAATCCCCATTTGCTGCGCATGGCGTCCAGCGTGCCGTCGGCTTCCATGTCGGCGAGGGCGCCGTCGAGCTTCGTCTTCAAAGGTGCGTCGTCCAGCCTGACGGCCAGCGCTTTTCCGGCGCCGGTGAGCTGAAAGGTCAGTCCGCGGGCGGTTTTGTTCTTGAAGTTGGGGTGTTCCAGGAGCTTTTCGGCGACGGGCACGTCCATCAGCGTGAAGTCGGTGCGTCCCGTGACGATGTCCCACATGCACTCTTCGATTTTCGCGAAGTTCTTGAGGGTGAAGCCGTATTTTTCGGCCTTGGGGGCGAGGAAAACGTCCTGAGTGGTGCCGATGGGAACGGCGCCACGTAGTCCCCTCAAGTCTTCCAATTTCTCTACGGTTACGGAGGGGCGGGTGACGAAGCAGGCCAGAGTGGGGACGTAGGGCGTGGAGAACAGCACGCGGCGGGCGCGGATGGGCGTGGCGCTCATGCCGGCGGCGATGACGTCGGCGCGTCGGGTGACCAGCGTGGGGATCACCATGTCGTAATGTCCGGTGTCGATCCAGACGATCTTTTCGCCGATGCGGCGTCCGATCTCCTCCATCAGGTCGTGGTCGAAGCCGTCGAACTGGCCTTTTTCGTTGATAAACTCGTAGGGCGGATAGGTGCTGGCGGTGGCGACGCGGATCTCGGCCGACGCAGTGACTGAAAGAAGCGTGACCAGAACGAGAGGGGCGAAAAGAGCGCACAGTTTCTTCATTTCGAAGGACCTCCTGAAAAAAACTCCGGCGCTGTGAGCTTTCGGAGCTTTTGTGCCGATTTCAGTTTATGGATTATAGATGGGTTCATGAGGTCATTCAATAGTAAAATTGTATGGCGAACTCTTTTGTGTTGGCCATTGCGCAATTTTTCAGTAGAGGCGCTGAAACGCAAGCCGTTTTTCAGCGGCGCCAAAGTTCGTCGAGCAATTCGACGATGATTTCGAGCCCCTTTTCAAGCTGTGCTGCCGTGGGCGGCGTGGTGACGGCAAAGCGCACGGCGCAAGCCGGCGCCGTTTTTCCCACGGCGAAACGCTCGGCGGCGTACAGCTGGACGCCCCGCGCCAACGCTTCGCGTTCGAAGGCAGCGCTGTCGGTTCCTCGAGGCAGAGGCAGCCAGCGGTACATGTGGTGGCTGCATCCTTTGGCCTGCGGCAGCAGACGGCTTACCAGTTCACTGCGCCGGGCGGTGTGTTCTTTGTGGACGGCGACGATCCGCTCGAACTGGCCCGAGGCGATGGTGCGCGCCGCCAGCTCGGCCATCAGCGGCGCCGTTCCGATGTTCAGCGTTTCCAGAGCGTCGGCGGTTTTGCCGTAAAGTCTTTGCGGAACGGAAAGATAGGCGGAACGCAGCCCCGGCGCGATGACTTGAGACAGCGACGCGATGTAGACGCTGCGTTCGGGTGCGAAATCGCTGACGGCGCGTCCGCCGTTTTCCAGAAGCTGAAAGGACCCGTCCTCGATGAGAAGAAGGTTCTGGCGGCGCACGACGGCGGCGATTGCCTTGCGGGCGTCGTGCGGCAGCGTGGCGGTGGTGGGGTTGTGGCAGGCCGAGATGATGTAGACGCCGTGAATGCCCTCGCTCCGACACAGCCGATCGAGGTCGGCGGGATCCATGCCCTTCGCGCCGGTTCTCACGGGCACCAGTTTGATGCCGAACATGGCGGCAGCGGCTTTGATCCCCGGATAGGTGTGGTCGTCGACGGCGATTTTGTCGCCTTGGCGGAACAGCGATGCCAAAACTGCGGCGATGGCGTTCTGCCCGCCGTTGGCAAAAAGGATTTGGTCGCGGTGGGTTTTGTGACCGCAGCGTTCCATAAACTGCACGGCCACGTCGCGGCGCCATTCTTCTTCGCCGCGGGAGTTGAAGCTGAACAGCGTTTTTCCGCCGCCGTTTTTGAAAAGATGACGCGCCGTCTCGGCCAGCACGTCGTTGGCGGAGTCGTCGGGCAGCGCCGTCGCCATGTCGATGATCTCCCGTTCGGGGGAAGGTGTCAGAAATCGGCGGTCGGTAAGGGCGCTGTAGGCCACGAAGGTGCCGCTGCCCACTGCGGCCGTCAGAAGGCCTTTCAACTCGCAGGCTTTGAATGCCTTGGAGACGGTGCTCACGTTGATGTCGAGAAAATCGGCCAGTTCCCGCTGAGGCGGCAGTTTCGTCCCCGGTTTCAGCGTTCCTGCGGCGATGTCCCGTTCCAGCTGCTCCGCCAGTTCGCGGTACAGCGCGTGCCGAGAGCGGTCGAGCGTGGGGCGCCAGGTCATGGGGTAGTCGTCAAAGGAATTGAAGGGCAATGGCTTTCACCTCGCTTCAGGCGGATGACCGCCTCTGAAAAAAGCGCTGCGGCTTCGCGGCGCTCGAAGGGTTTGGCGGTGGGACGAGAGGCGTCAGGAGTCCTCCCGGTTGAAAAATCCGTGTTCAAGACGCTCCTGAGTCTGCAGGGCAATCTGTCCCGTCAGCGCGCCGCACACGATGCCCGACACCACCAAAAAGGGCAAATAGGAAAAAAGTGCCGGCGTCGACGTGGCAAAAGCGGCGGCGGCAATCTGGCCGCAATTGTGCAGCACGCCGCACAGGGCGCTGGTGAGCCACAGCCGCGCCGGCGGGATGGCTTTTTTCAGCAGCAGCCCGCCGGCCAGAGAGAGCATTCCTCCGCAAAAGCTGAAAAGCAGCGCCGCGGCGTTGCCGGTGATCAGTGCGCTCAAAAGGATGCGCGCCGTGAGCACCAGAAAAGCCTGGACGGGCGTGCAGAAATAAACGGCCCAGACGGTGACCACGTTGGCCAGTCCGAGCTTGGCGCCGGGAACGGGCAGAGCCGCCGGCAGCGCCATTTCGACCACAAAGAGAATGAGCGACAGCGCGGTGAGCAGCGCCAGTCGGGTGAGGACGTTGAGTGTTTTCATGACGATCTCCTATTGGGATATGCTGTCGAGAGAATCTCCGCTTCCCTCGGCAAAACGCACCGTCAGCCGGTGGGGAAGGCACACCAGCGGCAGGGAGGCCGATCGCAGCCAGCCCATTCTGACGCAGTCTTTGCCGGGGCAGTCGGCGCTTTTCACGCGGATGCGGCCGTTCTCGACGAGAAGTCTGTTGACGCCGCCGTCTTTTGCGGTGATGACGATTTCGCGGCGTCCTTTTTCGCGCTTCAGGTCGATTTTTTGAATGAGCTTGCCGTCCTGAAGGATTTCAACTACGTTCCCTGCGGGAGCGCGCAACGCCCACAGCGACCACAGCGTTGCGGCCAGCAGGAGCGCCGCAGTGAAGAAGGCGATTTTTTTCATCGAAGGACCTTTCGCACAGGGGCATCGGCGTAAGCCGAGTCGAGGACAAAGCGCTTTTCGACGCCTTCCGTCAGCCAGATCTCGCCCGAGTCGGTGAGGAGTATGAAGTCCGTTCCCGGGTGGTCTTTCCAGTATTGAGCAGCTTTTTCGGCCCCCATCACGAAAAACGCCGTGGATAATCCATCGCACAGCTCGCCCGACGGACCCGTCACCGTGGCGGAAACCACGCCGCTGCGCGCCGGTTCGCCCGTGGTCGGATCGAGAATGTGCCAGTATTTTTTGCCGTCGGGGCCGACGAAAAATCTTTCGTAGCCGCCCGAAGTGACGACGGCGGCTTCTTCGACTTGAAGCACGCCGAGGAGTCCGCCCTCGGGCGCGCGGATGCCGATGCGCCATGAGCCGCCGCCGGGGAGAAGTCCCAAAGTCTGAACGTTTCCGCCCAAATTGGCCACGGCGGCCGTTACGCCGCAGCGCCGCAGCGTTGCAGCCGCTTCCGAACCTGCCAGTCCCTTGGCGATGGCGCCGAAGTCGATCATGGCGCCGGAGGCGAGCTGCGCCGTGGCGCCTGAAAGGCGGATCTTTTCAGGCCCCGTCAGCTTCAGCAGCTCTTCGATTTCGTCGCGGGGCAGCACGCGGTACGTTCCCGTCGTAAAGCCCCATCGGCGCAGCAGCGGGTACAGCGTGAGATCCAGGGCGCCGCCGGTGTCCGCGCAGAGCTTCAGAGAAAAGCTCAGCAGATGTGCCGCGTCGCATCCGATTTCCGTCGGCGCTCCGCCCGAGGCGTTCAGCCGTCCCACGTCACTGTGAGGATCGGTGACCGAAAGCTCGCTCTCCAGCTCTTTAATGCGCTTTTGCGCGGCTTTCAGCCCCTCCTCGGCGCGAGGCCCGTAAGCTGTCAGCGTCATGGCGGTGTCCATGGCGTAAAAAGACAGGCTGCATCGGCGGTTTTGTGCTCTGCGCCATGAAGTCCACACGAGAGCGGCAACGGCCACAAGAATCGCGCAGAGGAAAAACTTTTTTTTCATTGTTCGGTTTTCCTTTCTGCCGCTCAAAGACGCGCGAAGCGAAAAAACGTAGAAGGTGCGCTAAAGCGCTCCTGCGGCGCTTTTCGAGCGCTGTATGAAGAAAATGCCGCTGAACTCCGGTTTTTCCCGAAGGAGCGGCGGAAAGTCCGTGACTGCCGAGCGGAGAGCGCCCTTCTTTTTGAAAAGATCTGTCGGAGAACAGATTACGGCCCCTGCGGCGATTTGTCAACAGAGTCGGCCGTCGGCGCGAGACGTCTGGAACGAGGCGTTGGCCGCCGTGATCTGAGGCGAGTGGAGCGCTTTGCCCTCGCAGTTCGGAGGAACCTGATGCGCTTTCCTTACGGTTTGAAGACGTTTCCGTCTTTTCAGCTTTCCGAAATCACGTGAATGGCGTTGCCGCAGGGAACCAACATGGACAGGCCTTCCGTGCCCGAAACCTCTTGAAGCCAGCGATCCGCCTCGTTCATAGTCCGAAAGACCGCGCCAGGGAAGGGCACGTCCGTTCGGGGCGTGACCAGAGCGCAGGGATGGCGTCGCGCTTCAAGCACCATGCGCAGCGCAATGTATCCCGGAACGGTAAAGGCTCGTTCCATGCGCTTGGCGAAAGCTGACGGGTCCGCCATGGCGGCAGGAAGGTCGTCGGCGAAGTCTCCCGGCCCCAGACTGTCCTCAACGCCGGCGGCAAGCACCACGGGCGCGCCGGGCAGGAGCGCTGCAAGCGGCGAGAAGAAAGCTTTTGTCGCCTGGTAGAGGTCCATGTCGAAGGGCGACCCGCCGCAGGATGCGATGCAGCGCGCCGCCTTTCGGGGAATGTACAGCGAATCCAGCGAGCGGCAGATTTCGCAGCCCCGTTCCCAGGCGTGCCAGAGGTCTCCGGCGACCCAAACGGCGGGTTGCCCCATCGAGTCGGCGACGGCGTTGAGAATGAAACATTTTTTGCCCCGTAGGGCCAGATCGGCAAATTCCTTCTGATCCTGCGCCATGGGATTGTTTGCAACGAGGCCGCTGTCGGTGGCCGGATTGAGTCCGCCGTCGATCAGACAGTGGTTGTGATTGGTCACAATGGAACGCCTGCCGGAAACACCGGGGATAATGGCCTTGCGCCCGCCGCTGAATCCCGCCATGTCGTGGTAGGTGATACCGCCAACCAGGACAATTAAATCGGCCTCGCAGAACTCTGCATTGAGCCACAGCGGAGTGCCTCCAGAAGTTTTCAGTTCCATGTCCACTGCGTCGTCGCAGTTATGGCTCTGCACTCTGTCGCCCTCCATGGGGGCGCTGCCGTAAACCAGAGGAATCTCATCTTCCGTGACGGCGCGGTGCTGCCCTGTTGCAGCAATCCACACCACGGGAACGTCGGTAACCGACGAGATGCGCCGGCGCAAAGCGGCGTTCATCTCCGGCGCGCGGCACCAGCCGCGAGTAGCGTCGGGGACAATGATAACGATTTTTCGAGCCTCGCGTGCCAGCTCTTCAAGGCGCAGCGAACCGATCGGGTGGTCCAGGGCTTCGTCAACAGAGGCGAAGGCACCGTCCAACGCTGCCTCTTTTGGAGTGGGGACGACAAAATCATAAGGGCTGTCCCACCGTTGGACGCCATCTCCCACTTTGACTTCAAAAGTTTTCATCGAGAAAATCTCCTTAATATGAAAAGTCGAACTCATTATAAATCCATAGAGAATAAAAGGTCAATAAATTTTATTTTTGTAAAAAAGAGTACAGTATTATCTGCCGATTTTTAGAAAGCCAACAGTTCGGCAAGCGCACGAAAATGGCGCAACTGCAAGAACTTTATGAGGTTGCCTTGCGCCTCGCGGCCAAAACTGGTATGCTTCACAGAAAGAACGGACAAAGACTGCCGGAGCGCCGCAAGCTCCTGTACTCCCGAAAGGAAAGAAAAATGGAAAACAATGAAATGAACGTGACATCTCCCGCTGAAAAGCGCTGCGCCTTTGACATGGATCTCGCAGAGTGGCGGAGTTTTGTGCAGGACGAACTGAAGCTTCCTCGCTATGTGGCCGATCAGATCTGCCAGTGGATTTACCAGAAGAAAGTCTTTGATTTCCGCGCCATGACGAACCTGTCAAAGGCGCTGAGAGAGAGGCTTCCCGAGCTGGTGGACATTTCGCTGCCCAAGCTGGCCGAGCGTCAGGTTTCCCAGGACGGCACGCGAAAATATCTGTGGAAACTGGCCGACGGCCAGTACATCGAATCGGTGCTCATGGACCACGGCAACCGCTATACGGCCTGCATTTCGTCGCAGGTGGGCTGTCCGCTTCGCTGCACCTTCTGCGCCACAGGACAGCAGGGATTTACCCGCAACCTGACGGCCGGCGAAATCGTCTCGCACTTTACCGCCATGGAGGCTGATCTCGGTGCGGACATCAACAACGTCGTCTTTATGGGCATGGGCGAGCCGCTGCTCAACTACGATAACGTCATCCGCGCCGTGAAAATGTTGCTCGAGCCGAAAATGCGAGGCCTCAGCGTGCGCCACGTGACCATATCGACGTCGGGAATTCCCGAGGGCATCCGCCGCCTTGCCGACGAAAATTTGGGCATTTATCTGTGTCTGTCGCTGCACGCGCCCAACAACGAACTCCGCTCGCGCCTGATGCCCGTCAACGAGAAATTTCCCCTGCCGCAGGTGCTGGACGCCCTGCGCTATTGGCAGAAAAAGACGGGCGTGCGCCTGACCATCGAGTATGTCTTGCTGAAGAACCAGAACGACATGCCCGAGTGCGCCTACGAGCTGGTGACGCTTTTTCAAGGGCTTCAAGTCTACGTCAACCTCATCCCCTACAACCCCGTGGCGGGCAGCCGTTACAGCCGCCCGTCGGCCAGCCGGATCACGCCCTTCATGAACGTGCTGAAGAAGCTGGGGATCGAATGTGAAGTCCGAAAAGAGCACGGCACCGATATCGACGCGGCCTGCGGGCAGCTTCGCGGCAAAACGCTGAACTGAAAAAATTTTTGAATTTGCGTCGCTTTTGAATTCACGTCTTGCAGAAATAAAATTATGTGGTATAATAACACGATTGAAGTACCAGAAACAAAGGTTTCAAGGAACGCGCCACGAGGCCCTTTGCTCACGGGAGGGTTTGCGGCGGAGCGCTTCTGCGGTACAGAAACATGGAGGTAGAAACAGAAACATGTCAATGCAAGAAAGAATGAGAAAAGCGTCAAAGTACTGTGAGAGCAACGCCGGTTACAGCGTAGTTTGGGTGAGTGGGGAGCGAAAGCCCCTTCTCGTGCTGAATAGCACAGGCTACGTGAAAACTGCGCAGCTCGGCAAGTGATTCCCTCTGCGGGAACCTTTTACGACTTTTCAGCTCCGGCCAAAGGCCGGAGCTTTTTTTATGGAAAGTTTACGTAACGAATATGGGATTTTCATCATTGTCGTTCATAATACGAGTCAGTTGAAGAAACGAGAAAAATTTCAAGGAGGTGAGAAAAAATCATGTCATTTGCAGAACGACTGAACAAAGCGGTGGTCTACTGTGAGAGCAATGCGGAATATCGCGTTGTCCCCAACGGAGCCATGGACGTGGTGATCCTTGTCCGCAACGCAACCGCTCCCTGCCGGGTGGTCGCCTGTGCTCCCGAACTGCGCCCCTAAGGGGGTGTCTTTTTAAAAAACAAGAGATGGCCTTGAGCAGTCTCTGAAAAATAAAAAAATGCAGAAAGCAGAGCCGTTTTATTCCCGCAGTGGGAACAAAACGGCTCTGCCCTTTTTTCGGCAGTACGGTTTCAACCGCTTGGCGAACGTCTGGGCAAATGCGACCTTTCTGCTGCGGGAGCGCGGTTGAGCGCGGCGGCGATCCATGGTATAGTGAAAAAACTGTCCTGCGAAGCCCAACGGGGAGAAAGGCCTTGCGGCGGCTTCGCCTGCGGCGAATTCCATCGGGCAGCCCGGGGAGCTGCCGAAATTCGAAGCCCCGCCGCAAAGGCCGACGGAGGGACGTTTGGGTTCTTCGTGCCTTCGCCGTCGGCGGACTGCACGGAGCGGAGCGCCGCGCGTTCTGAAGCGCCGAAAAGGCGCTGCGCTCGCCTTCCCGAAGGAGGACGGGAAGCGCAGGACGGTGTTGAATACCGTAAAGAGGGGGAAATCGCATGACGAAGAAACTCGGATTTGGCTGTATGCGCCTGCCGTTGAAGGATGCCGAGGATCCTGCGTCCATCGACATGGCGCGTTTCTGCGAGATGACCGATCTGTTTTTGAGCCGGGGATTTACCTATTTCGACACGGCCTATATGTACCATAAATCGGAGAGCGAGCGGGCGGTGAAGGAGGCGCTGGTCAAGCGCCACGCTCGTGACAGCTACACGCTGGCCACGAAACTGCCGCTTTCGATGATCGAAAGTTCCGAGGAATTTTTGCCGAAATTCGAGGAACAGCTGGAGAAAACCGGCGTTGAATACTTCGATTATTATCTTCTCCACAATATCAACGGGGGAACACTGAAGCTCGTCGAGGAGGGAGACCCCTTCGGCTTCGCCATGAAGCTCAAGGCCGAGGGGCGCATCAAAAAATTCGGTTTTTCCTTCCATGATTCGCCGGAGCTGCTGGATCGGCTTCTGACGGATCATCCCGAGACGGAGTTTGTGCAGCTTCAACTCAACTATGTGGATTGGCGGAGCGATACCATCCAGTCGCGCGCCAATTACAGCGTGTGCGTGAAGCACGGCAAGCCCGTCGTGGTCATGGAGCCTGTCAAAGGCGGGCTTCTCGCGAGTCTGCCGCCCGAGGCCATGGAACTTCTCCGGGCGCGGGCGCCCAAAGCCAGCGCGCCGTCGTGGGCCATTCGCTTTGCGGCGTCGCTGCCCGACGTGGCCATGGTGCTGTCGGGCATGAGCTCGCTGGATCAGGTCGAAGAAAACACGGCCTTTATGAGCGATTTCGTGCCGCTGGACGAAGGCGACATGAAGGCCCTCGAGAGCGCCGCCGAGATTTTGACGGCCGAAACGGCCATTGCCTGCACGGGCTGCGCCTACTGCACCGACGGCTGTCCCAAACACATTCCCATTCCAAAGTATTTTTCGCTGTATAACGCCCTGAAACGCTTCGACAAAAAGTCGAACTCCGGCCTGTATTACCGCAATGAAATCAACAGAGGCTGCACTCCCGCAAAGGACTGCATCGCCTGCGGCGCGTGCGCGCGCCTGTGCCCCCAGCACCTTGCCATCCCCGAGCTGATGAAGGAGGTCTCCCAGGCCTTCGACTCGCAGAACTGACGATCCGAGGGACGCCGAAGGCGCTGCGCCTTTTGTCGAAATGGCAGGGGCAGTGCGCCGCGGCGCAAAATCTTTTGTTTTGTCGAACTGCGCCGATTCCGGCACAATCTCTTCAGTACGGCACAGGCCGCCTTCCTGCACCGGAAGGCGGCCTGTTTTATGGAGTTCTGTTTTTCGGCATGAGAAATTCGCGTGTGGCCTTGATAAAGCGATCGGTTTCGATGGGTACTCGCAGCCCCAGAGGAAAACAGCGGCCGTCGATGCAGGGGTGGATGACGATGCCGCGCTTTTTCAGCTGTGCCGCCAGAGCACCCGCGTCCCAATCGTCGCGTTCAAGACAGCAGAGAACCCAGTTGGCGTCGTGAGGCAGCGGTTTCAGCCCGGAAATGCGGCGGAGGCGCCCCACAAGGCGTGGCATGAGCCGCGTGACGCACTCCACTGTCTGGCCGCGGAAGTTGGCCAGCTCCTTCAAAGCGGGAATCAGAAAATGGGCCAAAGGGCTGACGGCGGGAGCGAACTGCCGGCTGCGCGCCGCGCCGATCCATGATTCGCCGCCCACGGCGTAGCTGAGGGGGCAGAGCGTCAGCGCCAGCGAGTTGCTGAAGGATCGGATCAGGGCCATGCGCGGTTCGCTGCGCAACGCCGACCATAGCGAGTTGGTGACGCTGCCGTAGGTGAAATCGATGGCGCGCTCGTCGAGAATCAGCCAGCCGCCCTTTTCAATCCAACGGTCCAGCTCCGCCAGAAGCTCGGCGGGCGCCATGAGCGCCGACGACGGCCACGCGGGATTTCCCATGAGCAGCATGTCGCAGTCCTTCAGCGAATCGGCGAGACCGCCGCGGGGAATTCTGAACTTCTGTTTGTAGTGAAGCTGAAACTTTTTGATTTCAATGCCCGCCCTGCGCAGCGCCCACTCGTAAGAAGGGGGACAGGGGACGGGCAGCAGCGCGCGGCGGACGTCCGCCGTGCGCGCCAGAAGGGCGATCAGCTCGTCCTCGCTGGAAGACACCGCAATGCAGCTCTCGTCGGTGCCGTGGCGCTGGGCGATAATATCCCGAAGCTCGGTGAATTGAGGATCGACGGGCTCGGCGGGTGGGTTCGCAAGAACCGAAGTCAGAGCGTCTTTTACGGCCGCAGGCATTCCCAAAGGATTGAGGCAGTGGCCGAAATCGAGGATTTTGTCATTCATGAAGTGCCTTCTCTCTCGTTTAATCTGTCTTATAGTATACACTAAAGGCGCGGCGGAAGCTTTTGATTTTTAATTTTTCAGCCTCGATTTTTGCGGAGCGCCGCAACTGATCCAGCGCGTGCGCGCCGTTCAGGCTGCTTTTTCGGCAACTGCGGAGGCAATGTGCGAAGAACGTTTCTCGTCGGACAGAACGATCGTGCGGGACTATCGAATTTTATCTTAAAAACCTTATGATATAATATATTTAAATGATGTATATTCATGTTCTTGGCACGTTTCTTGGAGGAGATCCGATGACGCAAGGAGGCGTAAAGATGAGCGAGGTTGCACAGACTTCAGCGTTGAAAGTTCACAAGCTGACTTTTTGGGAGGCAACTATGATTGTCGTCGGCGCCAACATCGGTTCCGGCATTCTCGGCCTGGCCTATTCCAGCCGCAAAGCCGGCTGGCCCATTCTGCTGATGTGGTTGGTGGTTGCCGGAGTTTTTACGACGTTTTCCATGCTCTATGTGGCGGAAACCGCCCTTCGTACCGAAAAGCCTCTTCAGCTGCCGGGGCTGGCTGAACGCTATGTCGGAAAGATGGGGGCCGTTCTTGTTTTTATTTCCGTAGCGGCGAATTCCGTAGGATGTCTGATTGCCTATATGACGGGCAGCGGCAATATTCTCGCCCGAATACTGAACGTTCCGAACAAGCTGGGCAGTCTGTTGTTCGCCGTTCCTGCCGTTGTCGTCGTGTGGCTTGGCCTCAAGGCGACGGGAGTCGCCGAAAAGATCATCAGCTTCGGCATGATGGCCATGGTGGGCGTGATTATCGCTGCTTCCTTCCTGTCCGACAAGGCCGATGTGAGCAGCGCCATTTACACCAATTGGACTTATGCCGTGCCGGTTTTCAACGTAGCGATTTTCTGCTATATCGCTCAGTACACGGTTCCCGAGATGGCGCGAGGCCTGCGTCACGATCCCAAAAAACTGGCTCCGGCCATCATGACGGGGATGTTCCTTACGGCGGCGCTCCTGGCCCTTGTCCCGCTGGCTGTCCTGTCGCTGACCGGCGCCGAGAACGTGACCGAGGTGGCGACGATTGCGTGGGGCGAGGCGCTGGGGCAGTGGGCGTTTTTCGTTGCCAATATTTTCGCGCTGTGCGCCATGATGACTTCCTACTGGGCCGTCGGCGGGAGCTTTTTGACCAACATCGTCGATATGTTCCATCTGAAGTCCGAATCCGATTTTGCGACTCGCCTGGTTTCCGTCGTTTGCGTCTGCGCGCCGCCCTTTTTCCTGGCTTACAGCGGAATGGTCAGCTTTGTCGATGCAATTTATCTGGCGGGAACTTTCGGCGGCGTCATCATGGCGATTCTGCCCGTGCTGATGCTGAAAGGCGCGCGCCGGAACGGCGATATCGAACCTCGGTGGAAGTGCGGCTGGTACAGTGCCCGATGGGTGCAGACATTGTTGATTGTGCTGTTCTGCGGCGCGGCGGTCTATGCAATCTTCAACTTGATGGGCGTTCTTCCAAGTGCCTGGTAGGAGGGCGATAAGGGTGCAAGTTTTGGGAAAAGACAAGGTCATTTATTCATTTAACCAGAAGAACGAACCGGCATATTTTGTAGACGACGGCGAAATTTTCAGAGTGGAAACCGACGACTGCTACCATGGGCAGATTCGAGACGAGAGCGTCCTGCGCCCCGACATCGACATTTCGATTATGGACTGCTCGGTTGGACCGATCTGGGTGAATGGCGCCGAGCCGGACGATGTGCTGTGCGTCGAAATTCTCGGCATCGATTTCGCGCCTCAGGGAGTCATGGTGCTTTCGCCGGGGCTGGGCGTGCTTGGCGAAAAGATCGACAAACCGCGTACAAAGGTGATTCCCATTGTCGATGGCTATGCCCGCTTCAGCGATACTCTTGTACTGCCGTTGACTCCCATGGTGGGCGTTCTCGGCGTGGCGCCCCGCAGCGGTGACATCCATTGTGCCGTGCCCGGCGACCACGGAAGCAATATGGACACGCGAGTGATCACGGTGGGCTCGAAGGTTTATTTGCCCGTGGCGGTCAAAGGCGCCTTGCTGGCTGCCGGCGATCTCCATGCCTGCATGGGTGACGGCGAACTCAGCGGCACCGGCATCGAAACTGCGGGGAGCATACTGATGAAAACCACAGTTCTCAAAGGCGTCAAGCTTCGGCGTCCCATGGTGGAGACGAAAGAGAGCATTTACACGATCGCTTCATCTCAAGACTTTGAAGAAGGCGTGCGCATGGCCGCCGAAGACATGACCGCTTATCTCGCGAGAAAGATGGGGATCGGTTTTCAGGAGGCCTATATGCTGCTCAGTGCCGTCTGCCACATTCAGATCAGCCAGGTCGTCAACGAGCTGTACACCTTCCGCGTGCAGGCGCCCAAGGCACTGCTGAAGCTGAGCGGCATTTAGAAGCATCCGACGGCAGTTCGAACGGAACTGAAAATGAAACGAACTTCCCCGTGGATTCCGAAACTTCGGAGCCCACGGGGTTGTCATTTTCAATGGAAGGCAAAAGCGGAGACGGCAGAGCGCCTATGGCTGATAAAATCCGTTGTGCCGAAGTTCCGCGCCAGGAGGCAGTTTCCGTTCGGCCCGGTGAAGGCCGTGTCAACGCGTGGAAAGCGTTGAAAACGAGAGCGGAGATTTTCGCTGCGATCCATGATGGAGCGGCCTTTTGCGTCGAAATTATGATAAAATAAGGTTTCAAAAAGACTGCACTTTGTCAGGAGAATGACTTATGGAAAACTATTTGCCATGGATAACGGCCGGCTGCTCCGTTGCGGCCTTAATGGCCTGTGTCCTCTTTATTTTTTTCCAGAAGCGGGGACGAATCGCCACGGAGGACCTGCTGCTGGAGCTGCTTCAGCAGGAACTTTCCGACCAAAGCGAGGAGGCGCTTCGGCGCAATTCCGAAATGCGCCGCGAGCTCAACGAGACGCTGCGCGCCAGCTCGATGAATTTGACGGAGTCGGTGCGCGTCATCGGCGACCTTCAAGCCGACCGCATCGAGCGTCTGGAAAAGCGAAGCGGCGATCTGAACGCCGCCGTAGACAAACGCCTTGAGTCGGTGCGCGCCGATCTGTCCGAACTGCGCCGCGAGAACGCCCTTCAGCTCGAAAAAATACGCGAGGGCGTTGAGGAGCGCCTTCAGGAAACGCTGAACAAACGTCTCGGCAGCTCGTTTTCACTGGTCCAGCAGCAACTCGAGGCCGTCCAAAAGGGGCTTGGCGAGATGCGCACTTTGGCGGGCAGCGTCGGCGACCTGCGGCGCGTCATGGCCAACATCAAAGTTCGCGGCACCTGGGGCGAAGTGCAGCTTCGCGCCATTCTTGAACAGATTTTGACGCCCGAGCAGTACGCCGCCAACGTGGCGGTTCGCCCGGGATCGCAGGAGCGCGTGGAGTTCGCCGTCAAACTTCCCGGCGACGAGCGCCCCGTCTGGCTGCCCATTGACAGCAAGTTTCCCCTGGAGGACTACCATCGCCTTTGCGCGGCCTCGGAGGCGGGCGACGAAAAGGCCATGTCCGCGGCGCGCGCGGTGCTTTTTCGCGTGCTTGAAAGCGAGGCCAGGGACGTTCACGACAAATACATCGTGCCGCCGTACAGCACCGACTTTGCCCTGATCTTTCTGCCCGTCGAAGGGCTGTACGCCGAGGTGCTGCGCGACCCCGACTGCGCCGAGAGGCTTCAGCGGAAGTACCGCGTCGTCGTGGCAGGTCCCGCCACGTTGGGAGCCTTGCTCAACAGCCTCAGAATGGGCTTTCGCACCTTGGCGATTCAACAGCGCACCGGCGAGGTGTGGGAGCTTTTGGCTTCGGTGCGAAACGAGTTCTTGAAATTCGGCGAGACCCTCGAAAAAGCCCACCGCCAGCTTTCGGCGGCGGCCACGTCCATCGAGGAGACAGGGCGGAGAACGCGGGCGCTGCGCCGCAGGCTGGACGCCGTGGAGCAACTGGGCGCGGAGAACGCCGACGCCGGGACGGCTAAGACAAAGACAACTGCGATCGATAAACTTTGAAAAAAGCCCGAGATGTTCGGAAAGAGAACCTTCGAATCAATACGACAAACGTCGCGGCCCATGACTCATGGGCCGCGACGTTTTATATTCACGCGTTGCGGGGCTTTCAGCGGCCGCGCTTGTTGTGCTCTCATCCTATGCGTCAGTTTTGCCGGCGAAAGTTCCCATAAACTTCGCCGAAGGGACGTTCCTTTGCGAAAGAAGAAGGTTTATTGAGTTTGAAGGCGTTGACCTTTATTGACGATATGAAGCCGACATCGCGTTCTCTTGAAAAAGTCAAAGAAAAAGGGCCGGCATATTCTGCCGGCCCCCACGAACGTCGGAGCGAAAAAAAGTTTTACAGGTGGCCGTCGAACCACGAAGTGATCTCGCGGAGGCGCGCCAGCCGGTTGCGCGGGCGGCCGGAGCGGCTCAACTCGTGGTTTTCGCCGTTGAACAGGCACATGCGGCATTCGACGCCCAGCACTTTCAGCGCGGCAAACATCTGGAAGGACTGGTCGCGCTCGCAGCGGAAATCTTCCTGCGACTGGATGAGCAGCAGCGACGTCTTGACGTTGCCCGCGTGTTTCAGCGGAGATTCCTGCCATGCCTGCTCCGGCTTGTCCCACGGGCGTCCGCCGTGCTGGTCTTCAACGTAATAATAGCCGATGTCGCAGCTTCCGAACTTGGACACCCAGTTGCTGATGGGGCGCTGGGCGCAGGCCGCCTTGAAGAAGTCGGTCTGAGTGATGATCCAGTTGGTCATGTAGCCGCCGTAGGAACCGCCGGTGACGCCCATGCGCTTCTCGTCGATGAAGGGCATGCGGGCGACGCACTCGCGGGTGAATTTCATGATGTCGCTGTAGTCTTTGATGCCGTAGTATCCGCGGATGTCGTCAAAGCCTCCCGGACGTCCGTCGCCGCCGCGGGGATTGCAGTAGAGCACCACGTAGCCTTTGGCCGCCCAGCACTGCATCTCGTGGAAGTAGACGCTGCCGAAGGCGCTTTTGGGGCCGCCGTGAATGTTGAGAATGGCAGGATATTTTTTCCCCTCTTGGAATCCCAGAGGCTTCATCACCCATCCGTCGATGTCCCATCCGTCGTTTTCCACGGTGATGTGCTGAGGTTCCGAGAGGGCGACGCCGTCGAAAACGTCGGCGTTGTGGCGCGTCAGCTGCCGTTCCGTTCCGTCCTTGCAGAGGTAAAGCTCCTGAAGGTTCAGGCCGCGAAATCCCGTGACCGCCGCGGCGCCGTCTTTCCAGTCCCAGTTGTCCACAGTGTCAAGCCCGTGAGTCAGCCGCGTCGACGTGCCGTCGGCGTTCAGCGCGTACAGATGGCTTCTGTAGCGGTCGGTGGCGCAGTAAATCAGGCGGTCGCCGTCGCAGGCGATGTCGCCTTCCTGGTCGGCGGTGTTATAGCGGCAGTCGGCACCCACGGCGTTGCGGAGGCTGCTGTCCAGATCGGGGGCGAGGCAGCTCAGTTTTCCGTCGGCCAACTCGTAGACGTTGATGTTCTGGTTGACGCCCACGGCTTTGTGGTCGCTGCCGGAGACCACGATGCGGTTGCCGGCGCGGACGAAGTTGTCGAAGCCGAATGAAAGGCCCTTGGTCAGGCATTTTATGGCGCCCGTTTCGAGATCGATTTCGTACAGGCTGTTTTCTGTGGGCTTGACGTCGACGTACTCCACGGCGGTGAACAGGGCGGTTTTTCGGCTGTTGTCCAGCTTGCAGCGCATGACGTCCATGTGCTCGGGCGTCAGGCGAGTGAGGCTGCCGTCGGCGCTGTCGTACAGCGCGAGGGCGGTGCGGCGCTGGCAGATAAATCCCTTGCCGTTGGCCAAAAAGGGCAGCTGTTCGATGACCAGATAGTCGGCGCCTTCGGGATTGGGGTACTGGGGCTCGTAGACGGCGGTGACCAGATATTTCCCGTTGCCCAGATCGAAGATGGCCGACGCCGGCTTGTCGATTTCAAAGAGGTCTTTCACCCCCGAGCCGTCGGGGTTTTGGGAGTAAAAACGGGTGTGTCCCTTGGCGGGCGCCGAGCGGGACGACGCGTAGAGGATCTCGCTGCCGTCGGCGTTCCACGCGAAAAATTTCTCTGAATGTCCGCAGGTCAGCTGGCGGTCTTCGCCCCGCTTCAAGTCGTAAACCCAGATGTCGCTGTCGTAGCCGTTTTTGTCGATGTTGGGCGACGAGAGGACGTAGGCGATTTTCGATCCGTCGGGCGAAAAGGCCGGACAGGACACGAACTTGAAGCGGAGCAGATCTTCGAATTGTACGGGTTTCATTGGCGATGACTTCCTTTCTTTATGGAAAATCGTGGCGGGCGCCTGAGGCGCCGACGACTGTTTTAACCGATGGTGCCTTCGAGGAAGCGAAGCAGGTTTTCGCCCAGGACGCCTTGGATTTCTTCGTCGCTGAAGCCGCGCATCAGCAAATTGGCCGTAAGCTGCCACGACGTGTCGTAGTATTCCACAGCGTCGCTGGGGCTTCGTCCTTCGGCGCGGCGGATCTCGTCGCAGAAGTCGAAGCCGGTGCACAGATGTTCCGCTCCCACAAGGTCCTTGACGTGAGCGCCATGGGCGCTCAGCTCCGCTGCCGTGGCCGGACCGTCTTTCTCGAGGCGCACGAAACCGCCGCAGCAGTTCATGCCCATAATGCCACCGCGCTCGGCCAGGCGGCGGATCATGTCGTCGGTCAAATTGCGCGGAACGGGCGTCAGCGCCCGGCAGTTGGAATGAGAGGCCATAAAGGGTTTTCGGCTGAACTTCAGCACGTCGTTGAAGCCCTCGTCGTTGAGATGGGCGACGTCGATGTACATGCCCAGCCGTTCGGCCTCTTCGACGACGCGCACGCCGAAATCCGTCAGGCCGCCCTTCTGTCCCTCGGGGCGGGGAGAGAAGAACGCCCCGTCGCCGGCGGCGTTGCGCCGTGACCAGACGAGGCCGACGCCGCGGACGCCCAGCTCGTAAAAGACTCTCAGCAGCCGAAGATCGGTGCCGATGGGGTCGATGCCCTCGAAGGAGAGCAGCAGCGCGATGCGACCGTCGGCAGCGGCGCTTCTGATCTCGCTCACAGTGCGGCACAGCGCCACGTCGGGGCAGCCGTCAAGCTCGTCGTGCAGGCAGGCAATTTGGTCCAGCGCGCGGCGAAGCGCCATTTCGGGAACGTGCTGCGTGTCCACGAAGATGGAGCTGATCAGCAGATTGACGCCGCCGTCGCGCAGGCGCTTGAGGTAATCCGTGGCGATGACGTCCTTGCGTCCGCCCTCGATGTGCTTCGAGGCGATGAGGTTCAACAGGTCGTAATGGGCATCGGCCACAAAACAGGCCTTGTGAAGGTTTCGTGCGCGTTCTTCCAGCTCTTTGCAGAGAACCATGGAGAGAAAATCCCCCTTTCGGAAATGAAAGCTATGACTTGGCGTTAAACGCCGGTTTTCGATTTCAGGTACTCGCGGGCGCTGCGGTAGGTTTTTTCGTCGGGACAATAGACGCGCAGCAGCATGCCGCGCCGGCCTTTCAGCGTGAGCACTCCCAGCTCGGGAAGTTCGGCGACGCGAGTGACGTCCTCCCAGTGGACGTGACGCTCGACGTTTTTCGAGAACTCCCGCTGATCCTCGATGGGGTAGCAACGGAAGTGAAGCGCTTTCTTGACCTTGGGCTTGGGATAAGCCTTCAGGTTGTTACACCGGGCGCCGTTGACGTCAAATCGGTACTGCGCGGCGTAGCGGTTTCGCAGGGCGATGAAACAGACCACGGCGTAAAAAACGCAGAGCAGCAGGCAGAGGTCGGCGGAGATGATGGCGGCGCCGCGAAGGTGGGCTCCACCGACGTATCCGTCAAAGTAAAATTGAGCCGCCAGGATCACCAGAAAACAGAGCAGGAACGTGACCACAAGCGCCGTGGCGAAGTCCACCAAAATCAGCGGGTTGGAGCCGATGGGCACGCCGACGTACCATTGCAACGGCGGCTCGCCTTTGGCCGCGTTTTTTCCGTCATAAACCGACATTCTATCAACGACTCCTTGATTTTTTCTGAGAATTCGAAGCTTGTGCACAGTATTTTAACATAAAATGACGGACGTGGCCCTGAGCGCGCTGTTGTGATGCGACCGTCACGAGCAAATAACTCAAGCTCCGATCTGTTTTTTTTCGAGGCGCGCCGGAGCGCATGCCGCATGGGCTGCAGGCTCAAGGATGTGCGGTTTGCAAGGCGACCTTGCGTGGGCCTACCCTGAATGGAAAACTGTACGGAGGTGGAGTTCTCGTCAAAAATTTTTTATCCCTATGGGGAAAGTGATGATTGGTCAACGGCTTGAGACTCATTTATTCGAAAAAACGACGTCGCGCTCCGGCCGCAAACAGTAACTTTTCATAGCTTCTTGGCCGGAGACGTGTCCCTCGCATCTCGGCTTGGGAGCCTCCTGCTTTTTCCGGACAGAAAACGCCCGAAGAGGGCGCAGAATTTCCACTTTCGAGAGTTCAGAGAAAATACAGCAGAGGAATTGCGAACTATGATAAGATAAAAAACACGCTTGAACGGCGAAATTTTACGAAAAAGAACGGATGAGAAACGTGATGAAGCACTATGCGGCTGTTCTGACGGCAATTGTCTTCTGGGGCGCTTCCTATATGGCGACGGCTCTGGCCTATGAGACCATGGGTCCCCTTCAATTGGGATTTGTTCGTGCGGTGCTGGCGGCGCTGCTGTTTTTCCTTTACAGGGCCGCTTGCGGCGTCGGTGAAAAGATGCAGCGCCGCGACATGCCTCTGTGCGCCCTCAGCGGTTTTTTCGGCGTGACGCTTTACTTCGCGCTTCAAAACGTGGGACTTGCGCTCACGTCGTCTACCAACGCCGTGCTCATCGTGGCCTCCTATCCTGTGGTCATCATGGCCATGGAGTCGGCGGTACGTCGCACCAAGCCTTCATTGTTTCAGTTTATCGGCATCCTGGCGGCCATTGCGGGCATCAAGATTTTGACGGGACCTTCCGCCGGTGCGGGCTCCAATCCCGTCGTCGGAAACGCCATGCTTGTAGGCTCGGGAATTGTCTGGGGATTTTACGGCTTGACCACGCAGAAGATCTCCCGCCGCTATGCCACGGCGACGCTGACGGCATGGCAGATGCTCTTCGGTGCCCTGTTTTTCATTCCCTTCGTGCTCTTCGAAGGCCACCCATGGGTTATGCCGTCGCTGGCGTCGGGGCTGTCGATTTTCTTCCTTGCCGTGTGCTGTTCGCTGCTGGCCTTTCTGTGCTATAACTTCGCGCTTAAAGGACTTTCCGTCACAACGGCGGCGTCGCTGCTCAATCTGATGCCCATCGTGGGGCTGATCTGCGCCTGGGTGGCCCTTCACGAGCGCGTCACGGCCTCCCAGCTTCTCGGCGGAGCCGTCATCGTCGCCGGAGTGCTGGTCAGCACTGCCGGCGCGAATTCTCCAATTTTCAACAGCCATAGAAAAGTGAGCCAGAAATGACTGTAACTGTACGGGACATTCTTAACATGCCCGAGTTCAAGGGCTTGCGCCTGCTGGCTGGGAGCGGAGGTCTTGGGCGCGAAGTCCTGCGTACAACGGTTGGCGATGCGCCGGACTGCTATAAATGGTCGCAGGGTGGTGAGTTCGTGATCACCTCGGGGTATCCGTTCCGCGATCTGGAAAACGTGGAACAACTGATCCGTGGTTGCCGCGAGTGCGGCACAGCAGCCTTGGGCATCAAACTAGGGCGCTACATCGAGAGTCTGGCGCCGCAAACGCTGGCATTGGCCGATAAAATTGATTTCCCGCTGATCTCCATTCCGCTGGAAATGCCTTTCGCCGAGATCCTTCATCCAGTGCAGTCGCGAGTCATCAGCGATCAGGCACATCTGCTCCGCTACTCAAGTACGGTGCAGAAGGTCTTTTTCGACCTCAACGTGCACTGCGCGAACCTCGAGGATCTTCTGGAGACGCTGCGCAATTTTACTCACCTCAACTTGGCGTTGCGCTGTACGGAAAGTTCTTTCGACCGTCTCTGTGCCAATGAGGGGCCTTTCCGGGAAGCTCTGGCGTCGCTGCCGCTGCCGGAAGTGCTTAGGCGCTATCCGTGGGAAAAAATCGTCCTCTGTGGCGAGTCCATTTCTGCATGGCTTATTTTCGACGCTAAGCCATCACAGCTCCACGAGCCTTGGAACGAGATCCCCATCACCCAGGCCAAGGGCGCGCTGCTGCTGTTCTTCCAACGTTGGAGCTCGGGCGCGCAGGTAGAGCGTCGTTACCGCAATGAGTTCGTCATGGACATCCTTATGAACAATTTACGTCTCAAGGACGAAGTATGGAACCGTGCTCATGCTTTCGGCTGGGATCTGGCTGGTGCCAAGAGAGTTGTGGTCTGCGACATTGATGACTACAAGAACCGCCTCACCTGTGCCATGGCTGCCGGACAGGGACCGGGCGTTCTCGAAGGGGCGAAGGGGCGTATCTTTGCCATCTGCCGTGAATTCATCGGCCGTGTGGAAAAGCACGTGCCTTACGCAGAAATGAGCGATTTGGCCACATTTATCCTTTCCTCGCAGGGCATTTTCGAGGAAGAACAGCGCCAATTAGAACGCGTTTTAACTCCGATGATGGAACAGATCACTGCGCAGACGGGCTTCTCCGTCACGGTGGGGGTCAGCGGCCGTTGTGGCGACGTGTTTCTCTGCTGGAAAGGCTATGACCAGGCGCGCACGGCGCTGGAGATGGTGCGTCACGCTTGGGGCGGCGGTCGTGTGGTTTGGTGGAACCGCATGGGAGCGACGCGTGCGCTCAGCGTGGCGATGCGGGATCCGACGGCACAGGAGTTTGTCGAGGCACAGTTAGGCTCACTGATCCGTTTTGACGGGGCGAAAAAGAATGATACTCTGCTCCGTACGCTCGAAACGATGGTTGCCTGCAACTGGAGCATGAAGAGGAGCGCTGCGGCGCTGGGGATCCACTACAACACGCTGAAATATCGCTGGGAAAAGATCTGTTCATTGCTGAGCGAGGATTTTTCCTGCAGTGAAAGTCGTTTCTGCATCGAACTGGCATTAAGATTGAAACAAATGGACAATATTAACAATAAAGGATTGTCTGATTAGATTCGCATTGCGATTTTTTTATCCCCATATCGTGAATCTGAGAAATATGTTATCGAAATTCGTCTCAGGATTACGATGAAACCCGTAAATTAAAAACGTAAGATCATCCCTGTGGACGGAAGGATTTTCGTCTTACAGGGCTTTTTTATTTTACGGTTTGGGGAGGTTTTATGATGCCGCATGAAGTTTTTCAAGTTGCGAACAACGCGGTAGTGTGGTTTCTCTGCTTTGTTGTTGTAGCCGTGGCTCTGGTTCAGTCGTTGCTCTACATTCGTCTGTCGTTGAAGGCGGCCGACGCGATCGGTTTCGAACGGAGCAACGTGTACAAAGGATTATGGACGGGAGCGGTTTCTTCGGTGGGACCGTCGTTTGCGGTGTTCCTCGTCATGGTCGGCCTGATCAGCGCTGTGGGCGCACCGATCGCGTGGCTGCGTTGTGCGATCATCGGCTCGGCGCCGATCGAGATGACGGGCGCAATGCTCGGCGCTCAGGCGTATGGTGTCGAACTCAACTCGGCTCAGTACGACTTGAACGCACTGGCTGCCTCATGGTGGACAATGGCGATCAACGGTATCGGCTGGCTGGTTGTGGCTGCAGTGCTGACGCCTCACTTGGAAAAGGTACGCGCCAAGTTCGGTGGAGGCGACGGCCGCTGGCTGGTTCTGATCGCTGTGGCAGCAACGACCGGTTGCTACGGCTACCTCAGTGTCGACACGATCGGCAAGGCACTACGCAATTACCATAGAACGCTCGTTGCAGGTGGCTCGAACATGTTCCTCCTGCAGCCGATGATCGCTACAATTGCTGCAGGCGTCGCCATGGCGGTCTTGATCTGCGTGTCGAAGAGGCGTTCCAGGTTGCGCGAGTACAATCTCGGTCTGGCTATGCTGGCAGGCATGGCCGTGGCCGCGTTCTTTTAATAAAGAGAGAAGGAAAAGCTTATGTCTGACAAACTTTCGGCTTTCGGCGGAGTGTGGAATCGCCCGGCTCGCGGCATTGGCGCAACCACATTGTGGGTCGTGATC
The DNA here is from genome assembly GCA_964622575.1 of uncultured Synergistaceae bacterium. Lineage (GTDB taxonomy): Bacteria > Synergistota > Synergistia > Synergistales > Dethiosulfovibrionaceae > Pyramidobacter. Next base: position 57,040 of record CAZUQW010000002.1, read on the forward strand.
GTGGCCTGCTTCCTTCCGAACCTCTATCTGTATCTCGTTCACGGAGCGTGGCCTGGTTGGGGCGCGGCGTTCCAAGCTTGGCTGATGATCGTTTCCATCTGCGGACCTGTATACTTCATCGAACCGATCTCTTACTTCCCCGTGCTTGGCGAGGTGGGCATTTACATCGCCTTCCTGACGGGCAACATCGGCAATCTGCGAGTGCCCTGCTCGGCAGCGGCTCAAGAGGCCGTTGGCACCGAGAGCGGTTCGCCCGAGGCGCTGATCGTTTCCACAGTCGGGCTGACAGGATCGGTGGTCGTCAACCTGCTCTTCGTCACGCTTGCGGCTCTGGCTGGCGCTTCGGTGCTTTCAGCGCTGCCCTCTGGCATCGTCGCGTCCTTCAAGAGCTGCGCCGTGCCGGCCGTTTTCGGCGCCATGTTCGTTTCCTGCGCCATCAAGGAACCGTTACTGGTTGTTCCCGGCATCGGCATTCCCGGGCTGCTCTTTGCCAGCGGCAAGCCAATGCTCCAGCATCCGGCCACGCTAATCCTTGGCGCTGTGTTCGGCACGATCGTTACCGCACGAGTGCTTTACAAAGCTGGTGTCATTAAGAAGTAATTTCGCGTTCCGCCTGTTCTGAAGCTGACAGGCGGAATTATATGGAAAGAAGAAAGGATGTGTGCAATGAGCTTTGTCGTAAATGAAGCCCAGGCCCTTCAGGAGCAGATTCGTAACTGGCGACGCGAGCTCCATACCTTCCCGGAGGTAGGGTTGAAAACGCCGTTGACGGAAGAGTTTTTATGCCGCCAACTTGACGCCATGGGGGCCGAATATCGTCGTGGGATAGGCGGCCATGGCGTCGTTGCCGTCGTCAGAGGCGCGCGCCCGGGTGGATGCCTGATGTTCCGCTGCGACTGCGATGGTCTGCCGATCCGCGAGGAATCGGGTGAATCGTTTTCATCAAAGAACGAAAATATGCATGCCTGCGGGCATGATGCTCACAGTGCCATAGGGTTAGGCGTGGTGAAGCTGTTGCTGGCTCATCAAAAAGATCTGAGCGGCTCGGTCAAGATATTGTTCCAGCCTGCCGAGGAGATCGGTGCGGGAGCGCAGGCGATGATAACTGACGGTTGTATGGAAGACCCCGTTCCCGACGCCGCGTTCGCGCTTCACGTGTCGATGGGACCAGACAAAAACAAAAAGGCCGGAGTCTTTCATTTCATCAAGGGCGCTGCGCTGGCCAGCATGGATCGATTTGAGATCGAATTGACCGGTAAGGGTAGCCATGGCGCGGTCCCCGAGATGTCACGCGATCCCGTTGTGGCTGCGGAACGGATTATCACCGGACTCCAGACTATTGTCAGCCGCAATGCTTGCCCGATGTGTCCTTCCGTAGTGTCGGTGTGCCAGTTCGAGGCTGGTGAGACCTCCAACGTCATTCCCGAGACGGCTCGCTTGGTGGGAACGGCGCGCACATTGTGGCCCCAAACGCGTGATTTGATTGAGAGGCGTTTGGATGAGATCGCCCGCTTGACGGCGGAAAGCATGGGCGTAAAGGCCGACGTGAAGTATGTGCGCGGTGCGCCACCGCTGATAAACGACGAACAGTTGATCAGCGCAGCGCAGAAGACGGCCGCGGATCTGTTTGGTGCCGAAGAAGCACTGTTTGTGAATGAACCGATGATGGCCGGCGACGACTTTGCCTTTTATACGGAACATATTCCCGGTGCGATGGCGTTTTTTATTGTGCCGCCGGCCGACGGACATGTCTACAATATGCACAACTGCCATTTCCGCATTGACGACAGCTGGCTGTGGCGCGGCACGGCGCTTTTTGCAGCGCTGGCGCTCGGTCGTTCCTCTAAGGAGAACGAATAACATGAAAACGATTCTCGATGAAGCAAAAGCCATCAGCGCTCAGATCGTCGCTTGGCGGCGCGAGCTACACCAATTTCCCGAACTGGGGCTGGAAACGCCAAAGACTGAGGCGTACATCTGCAAGACGCTCGATTCGCTCGGCGTGCCTTACCGCAAAGGTGTGGGAGGGCACGGCGTTGTCGCCCTGATCGAAGGGCGTCCCGGAAAGTGCTTTACGTGGCGTGCTGACTGCGACGGGCTGCCGATCGTTGAGCAGACGCCGGTGGACTACGCCTCGAAAAACGGTTGTATGCATGCCTGCGGTCACGATACGCATACCGCTATGGCGTTGGGCGCAGCAGCGCTACTCATGAAGCACAAAGGTGAATTGTGCGGCACAGTGAAGATCCTTTTTCAACCTGGAGAGGAGACCGGCAATGGTGCCAACGCCATGATTGCCGATGGTTGTCTTGAAAATCCACACACCGATTTCATTGTTGGCCTTCACGCTGGTTCTATTACGCCGTACGACTGGCCGGCAGGTACGTTCGGTTATTATCCCGGCGCATTCATGTCCTTCCTCGACAGTTGGCAGTGCACGATCACCGGCAGGGGCGGACACGGAGCTTTTCCCTCGATGGCTGTCGATCCTGTGCTGATTGCCGCACGCGTCATCGACGCTTGGCAGAGCCTCGTTAGCCGTGAACAGAGCGCCACGAAACCGATGGTCTTGTCGGTCTGCAAAGTGCGCACGCCCGGCGCCGCTTTCAACATTATCCCCGAGACCTGCGTGATGAACGGCACGTCTCGCGCGCTTTCTGAAGAGGAACGTTGTCATATCGAAGAGCGCATGAGAACAATGGCCGAACTGATTGCCGAGGCGTCGGGCGCCAGGGCCGAATTGGTCTGGACAAGTGGTGCCGCCAACCTGGTCAACGACCCCGAAGCTACAGCAGAAGTCGTCGCCATCGGGCGCGAGCTCTTCGGCGACGAGGCCTTCCTGCGCGTACCGCTACCTACTACGGGCGGCGAGGATTTCGCCGGCTATCTGCTCAAAGGTCCCGGTACTTTCCTGCTCATGTACACACCTTCGTTCCACGGCCCCACTCCGCAACACAGCCCACGATTCGAGATCGACGACAGCCTTCTCTGGCGCGGTACTGCCATGGCTGCCGGTAGTGCTCTGATGTGGCTGGCGCGCCACAGCCATTGATATTTTACGGTGAAACGACAACGGTTCTCCAGCATGAAAAATGCTGGAGAACCGTTGTCGTTTCGGATCTATCGAAGGAGCATGAGCGCACCGGAGACCACAAGGTAGCCGTAGACGGTCAGGCGCAGCTTGCGGGCGTCGAGCCTGCGGAAAATTTTCCCTCCGAGCCACGTGCCCGCCGCCAGTGCGCCTAAAATGAGCGCGTAGGCCTTGAGCACGGGAGGCGTAAAGACGCCGTGGGTCCAGCGCATGTAGGTGGTGGCGATGGCGGTGATGCAGAAGTGGGTGTCCAGCGTGGCGCGGTATTCTTCGTTGTTTGACGCGGCTTCGAGCAGGTAGATGGCCATGGGCGGGCCGCCGACGGCAAAAAAGCCCGACAGAAGTCCCGCTGCCGTTCCGGCGATGAGCCCGTTGACGAATGTGGCTTTGATGTGGATTTTGCCGCTGAAGAACAGCGAATAAATGCCCAGCGCTATGAGGGCGACGCCCAGGCAGTGGACCATGAAGACGTCCTGTGCGCCCGCCGAAAGCTGAACGGCGGCGACGCCCGCAATCAGCCCGCCGATCTCGCAGGGCAGCAGCATTTTCCAGTTGATGTGCCGCCAGCTGGCGAGCGCCACGAAGAGCGCCGTCGTGGAGCCGCTGAGTCCCGAGAGGGCCACGGCTTGAGAGTAGGGCAGAAGATAGGGAAGAACGGACATGTTCACCGGCCCGTAGCCGAAACCGCAGACGGCTTGGAGCATGGAGCCCACCAGGCTCAACGCGAACATGCCGGCAAAAATGAGAGGCGGCATATCAACACTTCCTTCACGGTATTTTTTTTATGAAGCGCAACGCCTTCAAAAGCGCTGCGCTTAAAGGCTTTTACGGCCCCCCGAGAAGCGGAAAACTTTTTCTACGGCGTGCGCTGGGTTTGCCACAACAGAATCAGCGTGCCGCGCTTGACGGTGACCGATGCGGGGCTGCCGATGAATTCGTTGCTGACGCCCAGGGCGACGGAGCTTTCGAGGACGCCGTCGTCCATGGCGTATTTCAGGCCTTTCAGGGTGACGCCTTCGGCTCGGCCGCTGAGGCAGAACAGCGACACGTAGCCGCGGCACTCCGCGGGAAAAGTCACGCTTCCGTCGGTGATGGCGCTGGCGTTTTCATGCGCTCCCCGTAGGACGCCCCGCGCGCCGTGCTGCGAGAGGTACATCAGCGCCTGAAGGTTGGCCAGAGTGTGCGCCAGACGTCCACCCAGTCCGCCCAGCAGCTCGAAGCGGCGGAAATTTCGCGAAAGGCCCTCTTTGACGGCCAGCATCATGTCGGTGTCGTCTTTCATCGAGGGAAACTGGCGGACGTGGGGATGGTCGGGCCGATAGCCCAGCGAGTCGAAATCTCCCATGACCAGGTCAATGGGAGCGCCGAGATCCTTGAGGGTGCCATAGCCGCCGTCGGCGGCGATGACGAAGTCGCGGGCTGTCGGGTGAAAGGCTGGGGCGTAGAAATCGCCGGCGCCGACGATCCAGCAGGTGGGCTGGTCAGTCATGACGCGGCCTCGGCGCCTTTTTCCGTCGGCGCCTCGTCACCGTCGATGGTCGCGCTGCCGCTTTCCTGCCGAGGCGTCAGCGTTTTTGTGTCGTCCTTTTTGCCGTAGAGCTTTTGATAGACGGCGTAGTTGCTCAACACGTTTTTCACATAGATTTCGGTTTCGCCGAAGGGGATGGCTTCGATCCAGACGTCGGTTTGCCAGTCTGCTCTCAGGCGGTTCCATTTGTTGACGTTTCCGCCGCCGGCATTGTAAGCTGCCGCTGCCCATTCGGGGCGCTCGTAGCGGGAATGCAGTCGGGCGAGATAGGAAGTGCCCAGGAGGATGTTGTTTTTAACGCTGTAGATGTTGGGATTTTTCAGCCCGATGCGTCGCGCCTCTTCGGCGGCCGTGGCGGGCATGAGCTGCATCAACCCTGTGGCTCCCACATGACTCAAGGCTGTGGGGTTGAAGCTGCTCTCCTGCATCATCACCGACCAGACGAAAAGCGGATCGACGCCGCATTTTTTTGCGCTGGCCTCCACTTCTCGGCGGTAGGGCTGAGGGTAGAGGATTTCAAGGACTTTACGCGGCACTTTCGGTCCAGCGAACCGTCTTTCAAGCAGTACGCGAAGGTCTCGATAAGCCTCCCATTCCTGGCCGAGCCAGCGCGACAGACGGGCGCGGCTGACCAGCGACGGCAGGTCCCTTTTCCCCTCAAGCTCCATGCGGGCGTGGGTCATAAAGCCCCAGCGTTCAAGTTCCGACGGTGGAACGGAGGTCAGTTCCGCCGGCAGCGGATCGTCGGTGATCTCAAGGGATCCGCCCTCTTTTGCCATGAAGCTGTAAAGCGTCAGAGGATAATTTTCCAGCAGCTTTTCCACGTTTTCCGCCGCTTCGGCGCTTTTCCCTTCGGCTTCAAGGGCTTTGGCTCTCCAATAGAGCAGTTCTGCGGTGCTCTTGCCCATGATCTCCCAGTTTTTCAGCGCCTCGTCGAAGTGGCCTTCAAGATAGTTTTTCCAGCCACGCTGCCAGCGCAGAGTGTCGACGCGCGAATCTTCGGGAAAGCGTTTCAAAAAATCCTCGCCTGCGGCTTCGGCATGGTCGCTGCGGCTTTGTGACAGAGCGTAGAGCGCCGATGAGGCCAGGGCGGGGTCTTGGCTTTTCGTCATGTTGAGCAGATCGGCCTGGGCGGCCGCCGAGGCCTTTCCGCCGATCATGAGGCAGAGTCGGCCTATGGCGCGCTGAACGTATCGGCCGTCCTTTCGCCAGGCCAGTTTCTTCATCAGCGGTTCGGCTTCGACGCTGCGTTTCAGCTTTTGAAGCGCGACGCCCAGATAGTAGGTGCCGCTCTCGCCGTGAGGCCCGTTGTCGCCCAGGCGGCTCAGCCAGTTCACTGCGGTCTGGTGTTTTCCGTGCAGGTAGGCCGCGTAGCCGAGGCGAAAGTTTTTTTGCGGCGATGGCGGCGCCTGCTCTGCCATCTTTTGCGCCGTGGAATTGAGAGGCTCGTAGCGCAGCAGCTCCAGAGCGTCGGCGGGCGTCATCCTTCCGATGCGGCTCAGCTCGTTGATGGCCGCCGCCTTCCTCGAAGAGAAGCCCCCGGCCGCCATCATTCGGCGCAGCCATTTCTCTTTCTCGTCGACGTTGGAGGACAGACGTTCGAGGAGAGCCATGGCGAAATAGCGGACCTTCGGGAATTTTTCCGACGAACCGTAAAGCTCCAGCCCCGCCCGGTAGGCCTCCTGCGTTTTTCCGGTGCGCTCCAGCGCCAGAGCCATGAACAGCTGCGCGTAGGGAACGACGCCGGCGGGATAGGATTTCTCGATTTTTTTCATCAGCTTCAGCGCGTCGCCCCACCGCGACTGGTACCAGTATCCGTTGGCGATCAGCGACAGGGTGCGGGGCGAAAGCTCTTTCTCCGAGTCGGCCAGAGCGTTGAGGCTCTTCCAGTCGCGTCGGGCAAAACATTTATCCGCAAGGCTTTCGGCCGGAACCGCGGCGGCCGAGAGCGAGAACATTTCAAGTGCAAGAACGGCAAAGACACATTTCAAAGTGCGGTACATAAAAGACCTCCCATGCGAAGAAATTGCGCGTCGGCGCTTTCGGCATCGAACGTGCTGTTCACTATTATAACCTGTCGGACGGAGCGCTGTGAAGGGCGCGCAGCGGGACACAGCCATGGGAAATCGTATATAATACGAAGCAGCAGAAGGAGATGGGAACGATGATCTCAAAAGGGCTTATGGAACTGATATTTTCGGCTTTCAGCATCGAGCGCTGGAACGACCATCCGCGCACGGCGCAGTTCAGCGAAATGGACAAGCAGGCACACAAAGCGATGATCGCCTATTTTATTGCCAGAGCCGAAGAGGACCGCGGCCGGCCGGTGGACTGGCAGAAGCTGATTCGCAACGGCATCTTCAGCTTTCTTCACCGCGTGCTGGTCACGGACATCAAGCCACCCATCTTTCACCGCCTCATGGCCGATCCCGTACAGCAGAAGCAGCTGAACGGCTGGGTGTACGATCAGCTGGAGCCGCTGCTGACGCCCTTGAAGGGCGACCTGTGCGCCCAATGTCGAGAGTATCTCTCTTCGGCGCAGGACAGCTTCGAGGATCGGATCATCGGCGCGGCCCATTACATCGCCACGCGGTGGGAATTCAGCTTCATCTACTACTGGAGCAAGCCGGTCTACGGCATCGAGAGAACCCGCGCCGAGATCATGGGCGAGATGGAAAAATACCGCGACCTCGCCGTCGTGGAGCACATTCTGTCGCAGCCGCCGGAGCGCGGTTTCAACGCCCTGTTCAGCCTCCTGGGGCAGCTGCGCTTCCAGAAACGCTGGGCGCAGGTCCAGCGCCTTCCGCCCACGTCGGTTTTGGGACACCTTCTGATGGTGGCCGTGCTGAGCTGGTTTATTTCCATAGAGATCGGCGCAGGCGAGCGCCGGCGCCGCAACGATTTTTACGGGGGTCTGTTCCACGACGTGCCCGAAGTGCTGACGCGGGACATCATCTCGCCCGTCAAGCGCTCTGTCAAAGGCTTGGAAGAGCTGATCAAAAACCTCGAACGGCAGGTCATGGAGGAGAGCTTCTTTCCTCTGCTGCCGCCGCAGTGGCGAAGCGACATGATGTACATGGTGATGGACGAATTCGACAACCGCCTGCGCGTCGACGGCGCAGTGAAAATCATCGACCGCGATCTCTCCGCCGAAGAGGGGCGCGACGACATGGATCCCGTCGACGGCCGGATCATCGAAGTGTGCGACAAACTGTCGGCTTACATCGAGGCGAAGGAGTCCATCCGCCTCGGCATCTGTCCCGTTCAGCTCGAAGAAGCGGCCATGCGGCTTGCCGATTCCTTTGCCGGACGGGTGGTGGCCGGTTACGAGGCCAAGAGCCTCTTCGATTGCTTCAAGTAGAACGCGGAGGGAGACGAAACGATGATTTACGCGCACGTCAGCCATTGGAAAAACTACAGCGCCCTTGGTGACGCCTTTCAGCGGGCCATGTCGCTGTTGGTGCGCCCCGACCTGGTGGAGCTGCCGGCAGGCAGAACAGAGGTCATTCCGGGCAAGCTGTGGCTTTCCATCGAGGAGACCGAGACTCACGAAGTCGGCGAAGTTTCCTTTGAGGCCCATCGCGAGTTCGTGGACGTCCAGACGACTTTGAAGGGCATCGAGCGGATCGGCTTTGCACCTATCGGCTGCCTGCGGCCCAAGGGCCATTACGACGAGGCCGAGGACATCCAGTATTTCAGCGGCGACGGCATCGAGTTGGACTGCAGCGGCGGCATGTTCGCCCTGTTTTTCCCCGAAGACGGCCACCGTCCCTGCACTGCCCCGGCTTCCGACGTGGGGCGCATCAAAAAAGCGGTGGTGAAAATCCACCGCTCGCTGCTGGACGGCGGGGCTTCCCGATAGAGAAGGCGGCGCGCGGAACTTTTACGAACGAAGAGACAAAAGAGAGGCTCGGCGGACGCTCCGTCGAGTCTCATTTTTTTGCCTTCGCCCGATGCGGCGGCCTGGAAGGTCATTTGAACAGCATCGTCGCTCCGGAGATGGCCATGTAGGCGTAAACGCAAAGCCGCAGTTTTTTGGCGTCAAGACGGTTGAAGATCTTATTGCCCAGGAAAATTCCCGCGACCAGAGCCGCCAGAACCATGAGCCACAGACGGACGGTGGTGGGGGTGATGATGCCGTTTTTCCAGCGCACCAGCGTGGCGACTCCCGACGTAAAGCAGAAGTGGGCGTTGAGCGTCGCGCGGTATTCCTGATTGGATTTTGTGGAAGACAGAAGGTAAATGGCCACGGGCGGGCCGCCCACGGCGAAAAGCCCGGCACAGGTGCCGCCGATGAGACCGGCGATGATGCCGTTTGAAGGCGTGCCGCGAATGCGGATGCGCCCTCCGAGAAAAATGGAATAGAAGGCGGCGGCCATGAGCATGACCCCCAGCGCGTGAACCATGATCCCTTCAGCGGCCCCCACGGAGATCTGCACCGACAGCGCCGATGCCGCAAAGCCCGACAGCGCGCAGGGCAGCAGGATCTTGAAGTCGATGCTTCGCCAGTGGGGCAGGGCAATGAAAACCGCCGTGCTCGCGCCGCACAATGCCGCGACGGCCGTTGACTGGGCGTAGGGCAGAAAGTAGGGCCATGCCGCCATGGCCACGGCGCCGAAACCGAAGCCGCACACGCTGGAAAGCACGCCGCCGGCCACGGTGGTGACCAGCATCCAGAGAATGACCGAGAGTTCCATGGGACTGATTCTCCTTGAGACGAATTTTTGTATGCAATAACATTGTAACGCTTTTGCGGCAATCTGTAAAAGCGACACCGCTTCTTATGACGTCGGTTTTGCGCGGAAAAAGGCCTGCCCCCTGTGTCTGGTCTCCCGTCGGGCGCTGTGATAAAATCGTGGAGACAGAGATGAAAACAGTGACGCACGCTTTTCGTCGTGAGATAAACGCAGAAAAAAACGGAGGAATGGCCATGAAAAGAAAAAACATGCATTTCATACTGAGGCTGTGCTTGGAAATGCTGCTCATTGCCGCCGCTGTTCGTGGACTTGAAGAGTTCAGAAAGTACAGGACGCCGCAGGCGGAGAAGGAAGTCATCCGTCCCGTACGGACCGTCGTGCTGAAAGACGGCTCTTATGACCGGATCCGACGGTACTTCGGCGCCGTGCAGGGATCGCAGCGAGCCAATCTGAGTTTTCGCGTTTCGGGTCCGCTGCTTGAGCTGCCCGCCGAAAAGGGCTTTGCTGTCAAACAGGGCGACCTGCTGGCCCGCATCGACCCCCGCGACTTCAGAACGAAGCTTGAACAGGCCAAAGGCGTTCTGGCGCAGGCCCGCGCCGCCTACAGCGACGCCGTCGGCAACTTCAAACGTTACGAAGAGCTGTACCGTCAGAAAGTTATCGCCGAGGCGGCCTATGACGCCTACAAGACCCAGCTTGAAGTGACGCGCTCGGCGGTGCAGCAGGCCCAGACCCAGGTGACGGCCGCCGCCGACGCCCTGCGCGATACGGCGCTTCTTGCGCCCTTCGACGGCATCGTCGTTGACCGCATGGTGGAAAATTATCAGAACGTGCTGCCCAAGCAGCCCATTGTCAACTTTCAGAATATCGACACGCTGGAAATTGTGTTCAATATGCCCGACAAAGACGTGCTTCTGGTTCCCGTTCCTGACGGAGAGAGCGTTCGCGACATTCTCGACCGCGCCGGGAAAAACTTCAAGATCACTGCGGTCTTCGACGCCATCCCGGGGCATGAGTTCGCCCTCAAACTCAAGGAATTCGGTGTGCAGGCCGATCCCAGCACCCGCACCTATCCCGTGACGGCCGTCATGCCTCAACCCGACAACTTCCGAGTGCTGCCCGGCATGGCCGTCACCGTTTGCGTCGATTATTCCGGCGGCGTTTCCGACAACAGCTGGGAAGTTCCCGAGTCTGCCGTGCTCAGCGACGAAGATGGCGGAAAGTGGGCCTGGCGTTACGGCGACGGCCGCGTCAGCCGTGTGGCGGTGACGGTTCTGGGCTGGCATGGAGGCGCGCTGAAAATTCAGTCTCCGGAGCTTCGTCCGGGGGACATCATTGTGACGGCAGGCGTATCTTTCCTCAGTGAGGGGCAGGCCGTGCGCCTCATGAAAGCGGGGGATATGTAAATGAATATCGCCGCGGCAAGCCTGAAAAGAAAGACCGTTGTGCTCTTCCTCTGCGCGCTCGTCGCCATTGGCGGAGTTCTGGCCTACTTCAAGATCGGCAAGCTGGAAGACCCCTCCTTTACCATCAAGACCGCCGTGGTCACCGTGATTTATCCCGGCTCGACGGCGGCCGAAGTGGAGCGTCAGGTCACCGACCGCGTGGAAGAAGCCATCCAGACCATGGGCGAGATCAAGACCCTTCGTTCCTACTCCATGCCCGGCGTCGCCATCATTTACGTCGACATCAAGGACAAATACCAGACGTCGGACCTTCCCCAGATCTGGGACGTCCTGCGGCAGAAGCTCTACGACGTTCAAATTTCCATGCCGCCGGGAAGTTCCATCTTGGTCGACAACGACTTCGGCGACGTGTACGGCCAGTATTATGCGTTGGTGGGCGACGGCTACAACATGAAACAGCTGTGGGATTATGCCGATTTCCTGAAGAAACAGCTGGTTCTCGTGCCCGAAGTGTCCAGCGTCAAAGTGATCGGTGAGCAGAAGGAAGGCATTTACGTGGAGTTCTCCATGAACCGCCTTTCTTCGCTGGGACTTCAGCCCGGCGCCATCTTCCAGGTGCTGAACCAGCAGAACGAACTTTCCGCCGTGGGGTCCACCATCCAGGGCGACCGCTACGTGAGAATATCGCCCACCAGCGGCATTTCGTCGGTTGACGACGTGGCCGACCTGGTGATCGGCGGCGTCGGCGGACGACTGATTCGCCTGCGGGAAGTGGCTACGGTACGGCGCGATTTCATCGACCCGCAGACGCTGATGATGCGCTTCAACGGCCGTCCCGCTCTGGGACTGGGAATCTCCACGGTGACGGGCGGCAACGTGGTCTCCATGGGACAGCGGGTGGCCAAGCGGCTTCGCCAGCTGGAAGCCCATCGCCCCATCGGCATGGAGCTGAACGAAATTTATATGCAGTCCAAAAAGGTGACGGCGTCGATTTACGATTTCATCGTCAATCTGATGGAATCGGTGGCCATCGTCGTGGGCGTGCTTCTCGTCTTCATGGGAATGCGGTCGGGCCTCACCATCGGCGTCGTGCTGATTTTGACCATCGCGGCCACATTCATGGTGATGGAATACTGCGGGATTTTCCTGCAGATCGTCTCTTTGGGGGCGCTGATCCTCGCGCTGGGCTCTCTGGTGGACAACGCCATCGTGATCTCCGAAGGGATGCTGGTGGGCGTCGAGCGGGGGCTTGACGCGGAAGACGCGGCTTCCCAAACCGTCCAGGCCTCCAAGTGGGCCATGCTGGGCGGCACCTTTATCGCCGTCGTTGCCTTTGCCCCCATCGGACTGTCCACCGACTCCACGGGAGAATACTGCCGGTCGCTGCTTCAGGTGGTGGGCATCTCCATGATGATCAGCTGGGCGATGGCCCTCTCGGCGACGCCGGTGTTCGGCAAAATGTTGCTGCGCCCCGGCAAGAGCGACGACGATCCCTACCATCGCCCGCTGTTCTGCGCCTACCGTTCGCTGCTCAACGGCTGTCTGCATCATCGCGTCCTCACCATCGGCGCCACGATCGCCCTCTTTGCGGCGTCTCTTTACGGATATGCCAAGCTGCCCCATTCCTTTTTCCCCGATGCCAACACGGAATACATGACCATCGACCTGTGGCGCGAAGAGGGCTCGTCGCTTCAAGCTACGCGCCGATCCGCCATGGATCTTGAAAAATACCTGCGCAGCCTCCCCGAGGTGAGGAACGTCACGTCCATCATCGGCGGCAGCAGCCTGAGGTTTATGCTGACCTATTCGCCTTCGGTGCCCAATACGGCCTACTCGTTCCTCCTCGTGGAGATGCACGACGAAAAGGAGACTCGCCCCACGCTGCTGAAAGCGCAGAAGTATATCGACGAAGAACTTCCCGGCGTTCAGGGCGTCGTGAAAACCTTTTCCAAGGGCAGCGGCATGGCGCCCAAACTGGAGGCCCGTTTCTACGGCGACGACTCGGCTACGCTGAGGAGTCTTGCCGCGCAGGCCGTTGAAATCATCAGGAGAGATCCCGAAAGCTGCTTCGTGCGCACTGACTGGAGGGAGCCCGTGGAGGTCATCCGTCCGCAGGTCATGAAAGACCAGATGCGCAATCTGGGGCTGACGCGCCCCATGATCAACCGTGACATTCTGCTGGCCACCACGGGGCTTCCCGTCGGCGCCTATCGCGACGGCGACCGTTCCTTGCCCATTTTGGCATCGCTGGTGCCGGGAGAACGGCATCAGATGGACCGCCTTCGTTCATTCCCCATCTGGGCGCCTACGGCGCGGGCTTCCGTGCCCCTCAGCACCGTGGTTTCGTCGTTGGATACCGTTCTGGAGGACAATATCATTATGCACCGCAACCGCAGCCGCGTTTTGTCGGTCGCCAGCGAGGTGCGCCTGGGGAAAAACGCCGACGCCCTGTGGAAGCGGGTCAAGCCGGCGATCGAGGCTCTGGAACTTCCCCAAGGATATTCTCTGGAATGGGGCGGCGAAAAAGAGCTTTCCGATGACGCCCTCGACGCCATGAAGGTGGCCTTTGTCCCCGCGCTCCTGCTGGTGTTCACCATTATGGTGTTCCTGTTCAACGACTTCCGCCAGCCTCTGATCATCTTCTGTTCGCTGCCGCTGGTGCTCATCGGCATGGTGGTTGGCCTGTCGATCGCCCGCATGTCCGTCAGTTTCCTTGCCATCGTCGGACTGCTTAGCCTGGTGGGAATGTTGGCGAAAAACTCCATCGTTCTGCTCGATCAGGTCAGCGTGGACTTTGCCGCCGGTCGTGACCCCTACGAAGCCATTGTGGAAAACGGCGTCAGCCGCCTGCGCCCCGTGTCCATGTCGGCGCTGACGACGGTGCTGGGCATGATTCCCCTGCTTTGGGACATTCTGTTCAAGCCCATGGCGGTGACCATCATGGCGGGGCTTACGGTCAGCACCATTTTGACGCTGTTGGTCGTCCCCGTGGCGACGGCCATGGCCTTCCGCGTGCCCTGTCCCGGCGAGAAAGAATAGAACCCGAACCGGACCGGTCACCTCCGATGCGCCGAAACGCCCATTGAAAGATGTGGCTCTGGGCGTTCATCGAAAAAATGCAAGAGAGAGGCGGAAATCCCATTGGGATTTCCGCCTCTCTCTTTTCGCGATTCTTGATTTTTTTGAGATTTTTTTCGGGAACTCAGCGGCCGTTTTTGACGTCGTCGGCCATGGTGCCGCCGAAGTCGACGGCCTTCAGCCAATGGGGATCATAGCCGGGGCTGGCGATTTTGTCGTTGTCGATGTAGTAGGGAAGCTGGCCGTACTTGGATACCAGCTGGCCGGCGAAGCTCCACCAGTCCTTCTCCAGGCCCTTCATGGAATTGCACACGTAATTGGTCAGGAAGGCTTTGGCGGCGGCGGGGTCTTTGGCGTAGAGGTCCAGCGCGGCCTTTTCGATGCCGGGCTGGGCGGCGAAGGAGTTTTTCTCGATTTCGGCCTTTCTGGCGCGGATTTCGGGATACATCATGTCCCAGCGGTGCTGAGCCCATTGCTGCACGAAGTTGAAAGCCCACCAGGGGTTTTCGGTGTTGAAGTGGACGCGGTCGTTGTCGCCCCAGTTGCGGGGAAGTTCGGTCACGCCGGCGTAAATGGGCGTGTACACTGTGGTGTCGGGAGCGGCGAGGCCGAACCAGAGTACGCCGCCGATGGCCGCGGGCAAGTTTGCGCGGGTCTGGGCGATAAAGCTGTAGGAGCACTGCGGAACAGCGATGGCGCGTTCCCAGGAGGCCCATGCCTTGCGCTCTTCCATGTCATGCTTGGGCCTCTGCGGACGGTAGCGGGCCGGCGATCCGAAGGGGCCTGCCGCCAATCCCTTGGTCATGTCGTAGGGCGTGCCCTCCAGATGGTCGCTGTAAATGAGCTCCAGATCCTGGACGCTCAGCTTCTTCTCGGGCTTGACGGAGAACGGATAGTCCTGAAGTCCAGAACCGGGCGTCAGCTTCAGCGAAGGCGCGACGAGGCTCATGGCTCTCCACTCGCGACGCGAGCTGCCGAAATCGTACTCGGCGTTTTCGCCGTAGTTGCCGTTGTCGAAAATGTAGGAGAAGTTGAAGGGCTCGCCCTTCTTCCACCAGCCCATCTGCTCGGCAAGTTCGGTGATGTTGGAGGAGTACATGAAGTTCTCTTTGTCGTCGAAATCGATGACGCCCAGGCGGGAGCGGTTGGCGCCCACGAAGAAGTGATCGTCGGGAACGCGGCGGGCCGCCCAGATGGCGCCGGGCTTGCCGCTGTCCTTGGTCCAGAGCAGTCCGGCGCCGCAGATCTCGAAGACCCACAGCTCTTTGCCGTCGCCGATGACCAGCTCTTCTCCGCCGTCGCCGTAGCCGTATTTCTCGGCGAGGCTGCCCATGACTTCGATGGCTTCGCGGGCCGTCTTTGCGCGCTGAAGTCCCAGAGCTTCAAGGTTTTCGATGTAGAACAGTCCCGCGGAGCTCTGAACTTCGTCGCGCCCCGTCCAGGTCTGCTCGCCCATGACGACCTGATGCTCGTTCATGAAGGGATAGCCGATGTGGAAATAGGTGGAGGTGTGCTCCGCCTGGGGGATCTGGCCGGCGACGGTGAGCGCGCGCCCGGGGCGCGAGTCCATGCAGGAGACGATTTTCACGTCCACCATCTCGCCGGGTTTGTGGTCGCCGCCGGGAACGACTTTGACGCGGGCGTCGTACCAGTTGTCGCAAGTGTGGGCCACCAGAATCGAGCCGTCGGTGGTCGCTTTCGGTCCGACCCCCAAGGGGGTGCAGGAAATTGCTGCCGTGGCGCCGGTCAACAGCGCGGCTGCCGCAAAGACTGCCGAAACTTTTTTCATGCTGATTTTTTTCCTCCTTCGTTTCAATGGCGCAGCTGCGCCTAAAGGCGGCTGCACGCGCCCATTTTCGAGACGCATGCAGCCGCGGGAGAAAACGCTAATCGTAATAGACTTTGTCCTGAGGGGCTTTCGACGGGTCGTGGTACAGGAAGCCCAGGCCCTTCTCCATAATTTCCTGGTAGCCCGGCACGCCCTCCAGCAGAATGGTCTGTTCGGGATGGACCATGTTGTTGACCTCGAGCAGCGTCAGCAGGGTCTGAACGTGGCGTCCCACGCGCTTTTTGGCGGGCCAGCCGTTTTCGTCGATGGGGGAGTAGAGGAGATGGTGTTCGCCGGCCTTCATGACGAAACGGTCCTTGCCGGACATGAGCAGCTCCTCGTCGGTGATGCCGCGGATGCGGTCAAGCATGGGCTCGGCCACCTCGCACAGGTAGGACGTGGCGTCGGAAAAGTCGCCGATCTCGCGGTGGGACAGGCCGTGCAGCGCCTTGGGCGAGAACTCCATGCCGATGGGCACGTCGAACATGGTGGACGTTAAGGTCATGGACGTCATGGCGCCCACGTCCTGTCCCTTCTCGTGCACCACCATGGTGTTCTCCACGGGGTACTCCAGTTCTGCCTCGTGGAAGTCCATGGTGAGATTGACCTTTTCCTTGCGGATCAGTTCCATGGCCGCGTAGGCCGTGCGCTCCGTCAGCAGGCCGTTGGGGCGTCCGGGCCAGTTGCGGTTGGCGTTGCGGATGTCCATGTAGGCCAGATTCTGTCCGCTGGGATAGTGGATGTACACTTCGGGATCGGGCCAGGAGTCAAGAGGGTTGCCCGAGCGGTCGCCGTAGCGCCATTTTTTGACGCCCCAGTCGGTTTTCACGTGGAAGAACCGCGGGTAGGCCTCGCCGAGGCGGGTGACGGTGGAGCCGCTGGCGTTGATTCGATCGATGATGATGAGACGGCCCTGGGTGACCTTCACGTTTTCGGTGAAGGCCAGAGCAGCCATGACGGCTACCGGCTCTTCCGGGTGAGTGCCGCCGATGATGAGCGCCGTGCCGCCGGGAACGCCGCTGTCGAAGAAATAGACGTTGGCGTCATTGATGGTTCCTTCGAGTTGGCCTTCGGGGAAGTAGTCGCTGAGTTTCTTCACCTGCGTCAGCGCCGGGCTGGGAACTACGGCTTCTTTGTATTCGCGGTGCTCTTTGAACAGCATTCCGGCCGTAGCCGCCGCCGCTCCGGCAATGACGAGAGTCAGGAATTTGACACTTTTCAGATTCATCATGCGCTCCTCCTTTTTACTTGAGGCGCAGAAGTCTCAGGACGAAGGGCATCATAATGATGCCGTAGAGCACGGCTTTTTGGGCATCCTTCGTCCTGACGAAATTCAAGACGACCGCAATCAGGAAAAACGCTGCGATCGCATAGTACAGCCACATTACGGCAGTATTGAGCATAATCATCGGGCTTTAACCTCCAATCACAGCGGCGAGTTCTTTGCTGTAGACCATGCAGAGCGTGCAGAGGGCGAGAATGAAGACCATGGGAACGACGGCGGCCTTCACAAATCCGCGCCAGTAATCGCCCTTGTAATCCAGCTCCATCACCGCGGCGCGTCCCACCACGGCTGTGGGGGGCAGGAAGTCGCCCACAGGCCACATCACCGACCACGTGGCCAGAGAGACCACGGGATCAAGTCCCAGCATGTTGAACAGCATGATGAGCGGCACGCCGAAGAGCGGTGCCACGGCGTACTGAAGAACTCCCTCGGACAGAGGCAGAATGAGCCACAGCGTGGCGTAAAGCACTGTGAGAGGCAGAGTGACCACCATGAGCGACAGCAGGCCGCGGGCACCGCTGAGAGCGAGAATCTGGATCAGGATGCCGACGACCACCATGGCGCCCACGAGGCCCAAGAGGTTTTCGACGGTCTGGCACGCCACGTCGACCACGCGGAGCTTGACGGGGCTCAGGAGGATGACTGTGAGAGCGGCGATCATGAACACCAGCGGCAGGCCGAGAATCGGGAAGTTGAAGGGGAAAAGACGTCCCGCGAGAATCAGTCCGACGAGCACCGCAAAGGGAAGCACGGCCTTGACCCAGCTCCAGCCTTCGGGGGCTTCGGGCAGTTCGGCCATGGCCTGGTCGAGGTCAATGGGCTTTCCTCGTCCTGCCAGCCAGAAGGTGGAAAACAGCGCGCCGGCAATGGACATCAGGGCGAGAGGCGCCGCAAATCCCACGTAGGGCATATTGGCGCCGGCGGCGGCCATCATGGCCCACAGGTTGATGGGCGGGCAGGCGGCGCTCATGGCCGCCAGAAGGAAGATCAGCGCCACGCGCCGGTCCTCGTCAACGCCCATGGCCATCAGAACCGAGCCGACAAGCGAACCCACCGTCAGCACTGTCGTGGCGCCCGAGCCGGTAATGGCGCCGGGAACGAGCATGAGCAGCGTCAAAAACAGCAGGCAGATCAGACGGCGGGAGTGGAAGCTGCGCACAATGCAGCGCACGATGTAGGCCACTCCGCCCGATGCCTTGTAGAGCATCATGAAGAACGTGGCCGTCAGGAAGGTGAGGCAGACGTCGAAGTAGGTAAAGGAGCCCTCGACGACGTGGCGGACCATTTCGGTGAAGGGCAGCGCAGAGCGGGGATCGACGCCCTTGGGAAGCAGAACGTGGGCCGCCAAGCCGATGAGCGCGGAGATGAACATGGAGAGTTCGGTGCTCATCCTGTACTTCTTGCTGATGGCAAAAGCGACGACCACTGCCGCGAGCACCAGCGAAGAATGAAGAAACATAGTCATCAGAATACGTCCTTTCGAAGAATGAATAGAATCGGTGACAGACACTCAGTGAAAATTCCCGTAGCTCAGGCTGCGGGAATTTTCAGGGGGTTATTTTTCAGTTGCGGATTTCAGAGCCTGCCCGACTGCAAGGGCGTCCTTCACGACGATGAGCGGTTTGTTGTGATCGGCGGCGTACTTGGTGAAGAAGCCGTCGCTGTCGCTGTCGTTGACCACAAGGATCACGTCGGCGTCCTTCATGACGGCCTCGATGGAAGCGGCGTCGGAGTTGTCGGTGCGACGGGCCATGCCTTCGATGTGTGCGCCCACCACGGCCATGCCGAGCTTTTTGGCCTCGGCGATGAGCTCGGTGCAGCGGGCGATTTCGCTTTCAACGTTGGTGCCGGCGGCGCCCATGCCTTTCATGCTGGTGCCCGACGTGACGATCAGCGTCTTGGCGCCCGTGTCGGCCAACTTGGCGGCGGTCAGTTTGTTGTCGTGGTTGGCCGCGACCTTAGCCTGCATGGCCGACATGTGAATCATGACGGCACCGGGACTCTGGCCGCAGGTGGTGACAATGAAGGGAGCGTTCAGCGTGGGAACCTCGACGGCAAAGGCGAAACTCGAGAAGATGCCGAGGGTCAGCAGCGCGACGAAAAGGGCGGTGAACTTTTTCATGGTGTGAAGACCTCCTGAAAGTAAAAAATTGGCGAAGAAACTGAACGATCAAGCCGCGTCCCCCGAGGAGTCGGGGCTCGATCGTTCAGGCTTTTTCAGACGTTTAACTCTTTTTGTTGTTGATGTACTTGGTGATCAGCGTTTTGTTCAGCTGGTGCCAGGCTTTTTCGGCTTTGTCCATGCAGTCGATGGTGAACTCGGTGACCATCTTGCCCACGGCTTCGGGATCTTTGGCGTAAAGTTCTGCGCCTTCCTTGTCGATGCGGGCGGTCTCCTCGAAGAAGCTCTTCTCCAAGGGAGCGCGGACGGCTTCGAGGTCGGCCATGGACTCGGCATAGCGTTTCAAAACGAGGTCGTCGGCCAGCATAAAGGTCCACTGAGCCGATTCGGGGGTGTAGCTGTCGCGGTCGAACTGGCGCCAGCTGGCCTTCGTGTCGGTGGCGCCGCAGTAGATGGGAACGTAGCAGGTGGTGTGGGGCGCGTCGAAGCCGAACCACAAAATGGTGCTCAGCGGCTTGGGCATGCCGTCGCGGGTCTGGGCGACAAAGCTGTAAGCGCAGTTGATGACCGACACGGGACGGCTGTACTTCATCTTCAGCAGCGCGCGCATGTCGCGGGTGGGGAAGGGCGAAGCCAGAGGACTCTTCACCATCTTGCCGTCCTTGCGGACGTACCACTCGTCGGCTTCGTACATATCATACTCCGTGCCGTCATGATGGCTGCGAAGCATGGCCTGCACATCCTGCACCGAAAGCTTTTTGCTGGGCTTGATGGCGAACGGATAGGACGTGGCTTCCGCCAGAGGATCCCACTCGCGGTCGGGGTCGAGGCGACGGTACAGCGAATAGAGACGGTTGCGGACCCAGTCCGACGACAGCGCCCAGCCGCCGGTGTAGGGAGCGTAGGCCTTGGCCCAGTTAAAGGGCTTGCCGCTCTTTGGGTCCCACCAGCCCATGTCGATGGCGTACTGCTGGTAATCCTTGGACGCCATGAAATTGTCGGTGTCTTCGGGATGGACTTCCTGAATGCGCGCCACGTTGCAGGTGATCAGCACCATGTCGTCGGGAACGCGCTGAGCCACCCAGTAGGCGCCGGGTTTGCCGCTGTCGGGCGTCCACATCATGCCGGCGGAACGCAGCTCCATGAGCCAGGCTTCTTTGCCGTCGGCAATGGTCAGGCTTTCGCCTTCGAAATCGCAGGAACCGATGAAGCCGTACTTCTCGGCCAGAGCGCCGATGAGGGCGATGGCCTCACGGGCTGTTTTTGTGCGCTGCAGCGCCAGAATCTCCAGCTGCTCCACCGTCAGAATGGCGCGGGCGTCGGGACGGAAGGTCTTCATCTCCATCTTCTGGGCGAAGGTGCTTTCGCCGATGGCCAGGCCGTACTCGTTCATGAAGGGATAACCCACGTGGAAGTAGCCGTAGGTTTCTTCTGCCTGGGGAATCTCGCCGATCTTGGTGACGTCGGGAGATTCGTCGTTGGTGATGTTCCAGAAAACGGGCATCATTTCGCCCTTGGCGTGTTTTCCTCCGGGGATGAAGCGCACCTGTGCGTCGTAAAAGGCGCCGTCGGCGGTGTGGGAAGTGATGACGGAACCGTCTGCCGAGGCTTTCGCGCCGACGACGACGTCGGTGCAGGCCGAGGCGGCGCCGGCAATGAGCAGTGCGCCCAGTACTCCGGAAATCAGGGTGTTCTTCGCGTTCATGGTTCATGGCCTCCTTTGAATTTTTGGCGTTGCAAATGATGGTGCATCAAAAAAACGGCGGAAAACTCTCGTTCCGCAGCGGACGGAGGCTCCGCCGTTTTTTTCAGTGGAGAAATGCGCGGAGAAACTACTTGCTATTTGTGGCCTTCAAATCGCGCTCAGTCATGTCGCCGAAGCCGACGGCCTTGAGCCACTCCGTGGGATAGCCCGGAGTCTTCTGCGATCCGTCAGGCTGCATGATGCCGCCGTCGCAGTATTTGCCGATCAGCTCGAAGGCAAAGTTCCACCAGCCCTCGCAGACGTCGTTCATGGCCTTGTTGGTGTAGGCCGTCAGATACTCCACGGCCTTCTGAGGATCCTTGGCGTACAGCTCAAGGGCGTGGTCCTCGATGGTCTTCTGGTCGGCGAAGAACTTGTCCTCGTAAGTGGCCTTTTTGGCGCGGATCTCGGGATACATGGCGTCCCAGCGCAGAGTCGCCCAATTGTTGACCAGGTTGAAAGCCCACCAGGCGCTGTCGCGATCGAAAACGTGGCGCTTCGTCTCGCTCCATGCCTTGGGGACGGAGGTGATGCCGCAGTAAATGGGCACGTAAACGGTGGTGTCGGGGGAATCCTCGCCGAACCACAGCACGCCGCCTACGGGGTTGGGCATGTCGGCGCGGCTCTGAGACACAAAGCTGTAGGAGCAGCGGAACAGAGCGATGGGACGCTCCCAATCGTCGCCCTTGCGGTCGTCGGGGCGGACGGCGGAAGGCGTCTGCCAGCGGCTCGGGCAACCGAAGGGACCGGCGGCCAGGCCTTTGGTCAGGTCGTAGTCCGTGCCTTCGAGGTGGTCGCTGTAAACGTTCATAATGTCCTTGACGCCCAGTTTCTTGTCAGGCTTGACGGAGAAGGGATACATTTCCCATTTCGCCAGCACGGGGAACTTCTGCGAGGGCGCGACGAGATTGAGCGCTCTCCACTCGCGGCGTGCCGCATAGTACGGGTAGCCGTAGGGCTCGGGGTTGAAGATGGATGAGAAGTCGAAGGGTTCGCCCTGTTTCCACCAGCCCATGGCCTCGGGAAGCTTGGTGATGTCGGTGGAGTGCATGGTGTTCTCCGTGTCCTTCAGGTCGATGACGCCCAGACGGGAGCGGTTGGCGCCTACGAACACTTCGTCGTCGGGAATGCGTTTGGCCGCCCAGTGAGCGCCGGGGTTGCCCGATTCTTTGTTCCAGAGGCCGCCGCCGCAGACCTCGAAGACCCAGACTTCATGCGGGTCGCCGACGATCAGAGTTTCGCCGCCGTCGGCATAGCCGTATTTCTCGGCCAGGCTGCCCATAACCTGGATGGCTTCGCGCGCGGATTTTGCGCGGGCAAGGCCGAGGGCCTCGAGGTTCTCGATGTAGAAAAGGCCTTCGGTGGAGGCCAGTTCGTCGCGGCCGCTCCAGGTGAACTCGCCCATCATGACCTGCTGGTCGTTCATGAAGGGGTAGCCGATCTGGAAGTAGGTGTAGGTGTGGGCGGCCTGAGGGATTTCTCCCACCTTGCGCAGCGGCTTGTTGGGCCGCGTGGCAGCGCACATGACGTTGTAGATGTCGACGGTCTCGCCGTCTTTGTGGTCGCCGCCGGGAATGATCTTGATGCGGTTGTCGTACCACCCGTCGCAGGTATGGCTCACCATCACTGAACCGTCAACCGATGCCTTTGAACCGACGCCCATGGGGGTGCAGGCCATGGAAGCGGCAGCGCTCAGAAGCAGCGCAGCGCCGGCAAAGGCAGTTGCTGAAAAGTGCTTTACACTCATTGCTCGTGTGCCTCCTTCGAAAATGTGCCGAATTTCGGCTGATACCATATAAGCGCAGCCGTCCGTTTTTTTTTCGGACGGGTAAAACCCTTGAAAGAGAAGCTGAAAA
The DNA here is from genome assembly GCA_964622575.1 of uncultured Synergistaceae bacterium. Lineage (GTDB taxonomy): Bacteria > Synergistota > Synergistia > Synergistales > Dethiosulfovibrionaceae > Pyramidobacter. The sequence continues at coordinate 79,675 of CAZUQW010000002.1, forward strand.
GCGGCGGAAGCTCTTGGGGAGATACCGTTGGGATTTGCACGTTTGAAGACCGCTTTTTCGTCTTTTATGAAAAGAATAGCGAAATATGGAGAAGGAAAAAGAATTTTTATACTATAAACAGTATAGCACCATGTTTAACACGGCGTAAAGGTTACGTTAAAAACCGTCAAGTTTTGTTCATAATAAATGCTTACCGATAAAATTGTTGGAATATATCGAATAGCTTTAGTAGAGTTTAGGAATCAGTAAATAGAAGCCATTTTAAGGGGATAACGTTTTGAAGGAAAGTTGGTATAGTTTTTGTAAGAACCATAACGAGTTGACTTTATGCGGCAGATGGTTAAGTTTTAGCCCGTACTTTGCTTCAAATTTTATGAGACGCGCTTTTCTTCACCAAGAAACAAGGGCGTGCGTTCAAAGCCGCGCGCTGAGGTCTTTGCCAATTTTCGACGGTGGAAGCGACCGGATGGAGAGGGCCTTGGCTTTGATGCTGTACAAATTCGAGGGCATTGGCCTCAAGTGGCACGTGAAAGGGCGGCGTTTTTTTTGATGTGACCTTACAGAATTTCCGAAAAAAATGACTTGGTGTGCCAAGGGCGCTCTGGCACAAGCTTTGGGGCGTTTTTAGCGCAAAAAAATGGAGGAACGGCCGCCATGGCCATCCCTCCAATTTGAGATCATTCTTTAATCCGATGTGGAGTTGTAATCCGCTCCGCTTATTTCTGTGTTGTCATCTTTGCGCCTTTTGCGACAGGCTCTTTAGTGTTGCCCGAAGGCTTTTGAGGCGTCGGCTGCGACATGGGATCTGAAGCTTCCTCGTCCCCTGAGAGCACGGGAAGGTCTTTGACGACGCGCTCGTCGGTGACCACAAGGGCGCGTGCCTCTTTGCCCGGCTCAACGCGCTCCAGCAGGTCGCCAACGCGAATGGACGCGGCAGTTCCTTTTTTTGGAACATAGCGGCAGATGCTGTACTTGGGCTCGGCTTTCACGACTTTGATGAGGGCGTGGTAGACCTGATCCGTGCCCAGCACGGCGCCATCGGGAGCCAGTATGGACTCGCCCTCTTCGTAGACGCCGAACAGATCGCCCTTGGCGGCGCCTTTGGCCGTGCCGATGTCGATGTAGACTTGCTTGGGTTCCACCTTGATGACGTGATATTCCACGCCGCCGATGCGACGTTCCAGCTCACGGACAACGCGCTTGACGGCTTTCAGTGCGGCCTTGGCGGGCAGGCCGCTGAAATCTCCGGTGCCGATGACGCTGTCGTCGATGACGGCCCCTACCGCGTTGTTCGCAGCCTTTCCGCTCTCGCGTATGGCGTATTTTACGGCGCCCGTGGTGGTGTCGATAGCGCGGATGTCCAGAGTGGCCGTTCCCACGCCGTTGACCAGCGCGATGCCGAAACCGTTGAGAGGCATGACGCCGCCGGTGCTCTGCTGGGAATACTGGGTGACGCTGCCGGTGATGATCCACTCCACGCCCGTGAGGCGCCCCACCTTTGCCAGAGTCGCTTCGGAGACGAGGCCGGACATGGACAGGCGCTGTTCTTTGGCCACTTTTTCGAGCTGCGTCCTTTCGAAAACTTGAAAGGTGCCGCTGTTGACCAGCTCGGTGATGAACAGTTCCGTCATCCCGTCGGCCACGCTGGCGGGGACGTTGGGAGCGGTGCAACGGAAGGTGTCGACGCCGACCCGCACTGCGGCCCGTGCGGGGGCTGCCGCAAGGCACAGCGCTGTTGCGGCGCACAGCGCTTCAAGCAGACGCCGGAGATGCTTTTGTGTTCTTGCAGGAGCGATCATGAACTTCTCTCGCAACTAATGGACAAGCTGAACGTCCGTTACCTTGCGGATGCGTTCGGCGCCGTCGCCGCGGGTGATCCCTCCGCCGCGCACGATGGCGCACCGCGAGTACTTGGGACGGGCGTCGACGACTTTGACGATGGCGATATAATCTTTCTCGGCGTCCAAAACGTTGCCGTGCAGATCACGAAGGATTTCGCCTTCGCGATAGATGGCGTAAAGTTGTCCCTTGGCAGCGTTGCCGACGGTGGTCCCGGCGTCGATGACCACGTCAGACCCGACTTTCAGCACGTGGAATCCTTCGCTGGAACCCGGAGCGGCACCGGCGCCGACGGCCATTCTGAGGTTGTCGATGATCTTGGTGATGGCTTTGTATGTCGCCGTGGCCAGCTGTCCGCCAGAGCGTCCCGAACCGAATCCCGCATGCTTGTTGAGAATTCCGCCGAGAACGTTGGTTCCGGCGCCTTCAGCGCGGCCGGCATAAACGATGGCCCCGGTCTCGCTGTTGATGACGCGCACGTCAAGAGTGACCCACGCCGTGTTGGTATTGAGCAGGCCGCCCGTCAGACCGCTGCCGCCGCCCAAGATGCCGCCTCCCAGAGAGTCGGTGACGGCGTATTTGGTGACGGCGCCGGTCATAATGTACTGTGCGCCGGCCAGTCTGCCGGTCTGAGGCGCCGATTTTTGGTCCATCAGTCCCTGCTGTCCCAGCCTCTGTTCGCGGGAAATGACGTCAAGCCGTCCGCGTTCAACCACCTGGAAGAGCCCTGAATTGACCAGCTCGGTGGTCATCATTTCCATGACGGCATCGACGGGAACGTTGTGTCCCGAAGCGTTGCGAAAGGTTTCAACTGAAATGGTATAGGCCGCCGAGGCTGCCGAAGCCGCAAAAATGGCGATGGCCGCGGCGACGGCGAGAGCGAATGACTTTTTCATCTCGATGGCCTCCCTCAGTACAGGTCGACGTAGACAGTGCCGTCTCTGACCTGGCGGATCGTGGAGTATTCCACTTTCGACGTGATGGCGTCCTGCAGCTCCTGTACGTCGAATTTTCCGTAGACCGCAAGCAGCGCGGTGCCGTTTTTGTACTGCATGTTTTTGACGGCCGTGACGCCGTAAACGGTGCCGCACGCCCGTTCAACGCTCTGCACAGTTCTGAAGTTTCCGGCTCCGCTGACGGAAACGTACATGCCGTTGAAGCCGCTTTCGTTGTCGGCGCTTTTGTCGACAAGCTTTTCGGCGATCTGGAGCGCCGCCTCTCTGACGGCTTTCATCTCCGCTTCGCTTTCAGTGATGCCCACACCCTTGGCGATGACGGAATCGGAATAAAGCGTGCGTCCGGAGTTGTCGTAGGCGTTGACGGCCACCGCTGCCGTTCCCGTGTACATGCCGAAATCGTTTTTCGTCGAATCGAGGGCGGTCACTGTGCCGTCAATGTACTGTCCGATTTTGTACTTTTTGCTGAGCTTGGTGATTTCCGCAGGATTGGGCAGATTCTTGGATTTCGCCCGCGCACGAAGGATTTGGAGACTGACGGTATTGCCCAGCACTTTGTATCCGCCGCGGGCCAGTTCGCCGCGGATGATTTCGGACGCCAGAGCCGCACCGTTGGCGGGGCCCTTGACGTGCGTGTAGGAGACACCGCTGAAGTAGCTCCACGTGGAAAGCGACTTGATGTTCATGCTTTCCTGATCGTAGAGCACGATGGCCGTAGCCTTCTTTTTGCTGAGCGGAGAGGCTTCCGCCGGAAAAGCCGAGAGAAGGGCGCACAGACAGAGAACTGTAAAAGCGAAAACACTGCGTCTCAAGAGAAACACCTCCGTAAGCTGTGATAGCTGTTTGGGGAAAGCTCGAAGTTTCAAGAGAAAGTCCGATGTTTCGCAGCCTTGCTCAGTAAGCCAAGAAAGGCCTGCCCCCGTGGGTTGATGAGGAACCCGTTGAAAGTTCGACAAAGATTCCATGTTTCCCGCGCATTTTAAGCATCAATTAAAATAAGTATAGGGCTTAAAAACAAAAAGTCATTAGAGAAAACTTCAATCTTCTTCGAACTTCAGTCGACGGAATTTTTTGCCTCGGAGAGGTTTCCGACGAGAAAACGCCCTCCTTGCGGAGAGCGATGCCAAAAGACTGACTATCTTCTCGATCTGGCTCCCGCCAGCAAGGCCAGGATCCAGCCCACGGCCATAAAGATCACCCAGCCGAAGCCGTAGGACACGAAGGGAATCCAACGCCGCGCAACGCCGGCCAGCGTCGAAGCCGATGACGTACAGAAGCTGTCCGTCAGAGCGCCCACCAGAGTGAAGAGCAGAATTGTCGCCATGGCTCGTTTGTCGTAAAGCCGTCCCCGCGTCGCCAAGGACACGGCGATGAGCGCGATGGCCAAAGGATAGAGCGTGACCAGCACCGGCACGGCAAGCTTGATGATCATCGTCAGCCCCGTGTTGGCCAGCACGAAGGAGATGACACTGAACAGCACCGCCCACTTCTTGTAGGACATGATGTTCGGGAACATCCTGCAAAAGGTTTCCGAACAGCTGACCACCAGGCCGATGGCGGTTTTCAGACAGGCCAGAAGCACCGTCAGCGCCAGGAAAATGTTGCCGAAGCCCGTGAAATAGTGCTTCGAGATCAGTCCCAGCGCGACGCCGCCGTTGGGGCTGACGCCGAAAAGCCCGCGGCTTTGCGCGCCGATCAGCGCGAGGGCGGCATAGATGACGCTCATGAGCAGACAGCTGAAAAATCCCGTCTCGACGGTGTACATGGCGATTTCCTCAGGATCCTCCACCTTGAGTCCCCTGAGGACGTTGATAATCACAATGCCGAAGGCCAGTCCCGCCAAGGCGTCCATGGTGTTGTAGCCTTCGAGGATTCCCTTGAGGAAAGCGCTTGAGGCGTATTCGGCCTGCGGTTCGAACTGCGAAAAGCCGCCCATGGGGTTGAGCAGCGCCCGGACAGTGAGCCACAGCAGCATGACCAGCAGCAAGGGATTGAAAATCTTTCCGACCCACACGAGGATTTTCGTCGGCCGCAGAGAGAACCACAGAATGGCGGCAAACATGCAGAAGGAGAACAGCGCCAGAGTGACTCTGGGATCCACGCCGGCGGACAGCATGGGAACAATGCCCACCTCATGGGGCACAGTGATGCAACGGGGAATGGCGAAAAGCGGCCCGATGCACAGATAGAGCGCGCAGGAAAAGGCGTAACTGTAGAATTTCCCCGCGTGGGAGCTCAGTTCCAGCACGCCGCCGCTTTGCGTAATGCCCAGAGCGGTAACCGCCAGAAGCGGCATGCCCGCCGCCGAAATCAAAAATCCGAAAAGCGCCATCCACACCGAATGACCTGCCGCCTGTCCCAGCGACACGGGAAAAATCAAATTGCCCGCGCCGAAGAACAGCCCGAAAAGCATACTCGTCATTGCCAGAGATTCACCGAAAGTCAAACGTCTTTTCACCGCAAAAACCTTCTTTACTTGAATATCGTCGGATTTAAAGGCCCGCACAGCTGACAAAATGCTCTATCATTGTCGCTCTGCTGTCATGAGCGCAAACATAGAAATTATCAGTATCTCCGTATTTTACCATAAAGAGAAGAAGAAAAGAAATTTTTTATTGAAAAATTTTCGTCTCGTCTTGTTAAAAAATGTGAAATCTCGATCTGAAGTCGCTCAGCTTTCAATCGGATCATGTTCTGCCGATGGAGCGAGGGCGGTGTGACGAGACTCGTCGCCTTTTCGTCAAGGACGGGGCGGCTTTTGTTTTCTTCCTGAAAAAACGTTTGTGAAAAGTGTTGAACGAGGAAATTGCGCTCCCAAAGCCCGCTCAGGCTTTACATCGGCGGAGCTTTGTGCAAGAATGAAAAATATAAGAGAAAAAATTACAGTTTGAGTGGACAGCGTAGCCCACACGCGCAGAAGGAGGAAAAAAGATGAAAAATCGCAATGAACTGCCTGAAAAAGTCAAGGAATTGATGAACTCGCCCACGGCGTGTCCCGAGCTGAAAGAGGTTTGTGGCGCCTGGTTGAAAGCCCAGGGAAAACCTGCGGAAAAGGAGCTTTCGGCCAAATTGCTGGCAGAGATCAAAGAGGACATCTGCACCATCGACGGGCTGATTGCCTTTGCCGAATCGCCTTCGGCGGCCGAACACCTTGGAGGAAAAGAGAAGGCTGAAAGCCTTGCGGCGGCGGCGCGCAAAGCCAAGGCGGAAGGGGCGAAATGGTGCATCTGCCCGGCCTGCACGCTGTGCGCGGAAATTCTCGAGCACGAGGAGTGGCTGTAGGTTCCGCCTGTCCGTCATGTAAAAAAGCGCGTGCCGGCGCCTTGGTGATGGAGAAATGTCGGGCGCGGCAGATGTAATTTCCCCGCCGCCGTGTTATAATAACCCCTGTCTTTAAGCGGAGGGGTGGCCGAGTGGTCTAAGGCGGCAGTCTTGAAAACTGTTGAGCGCAAGCTCCGGGAGTTCGAATCTCTTCCCCTCCGCCATAATTGTAAAATCAAGAACTTAAAACGTATCGCGAAGCCTGTAAATTACAGGTTTCGCGATTTTTTGTCAACCGAAAACCCCCGGCACTGCCGGCGCCTTTCGACCTATAAAATAAACGCAGGCCTTCCGACGCGTGAACGGAAGGCCTGCGTGTGGTTTTGCGGCAGACGCGCATCGTGGAAAAGACGGTGTCCGCCAAATGAAGTGTTCCCTCTCTCAGTTGGATTTGCCGAGGTAGGCAGCCTTGATGTCGGGGTTGTCGAGCAGTTCTTTGCCTTTGCCCTGAATGCCCAGAGAGCCCGTTTCGAGCACGAAGGCGTAATCGGCGATTTTCAGGGCGGCGTTGGCGTTCTGTTCCACCAGAAGAATGGTAATGCCCTCCTGGTGCAGAGTTTCGATGATCCTGAAGATATCCCGAATGACGATGGGCGCCAGACCCAACGACGGCTCGTCCATCATAAGGACTTTGGGGCGCATCATGAGGGCGCGTCCCACGGCGAGCATCTGCTGCTCTCCGCCCGATAGAGTTCCCGCCATCTGCCACGAACGCTCTTCGAGGCGCGGGAAAAGCTTGTAGACGTGTTCGATGTCGGCCGTCACGTCGTCGTTGCGAAGATAGGCGCCGATGTGAAGGTTTTCCAGCACCGACAGGTTGGGAAACACGTGCCGGCCTTCGGGAACCATGCAGATGCCCTGAGACACGATTTTCTGGGGATCCTGTCCGCTGATAACCTTGCCTTCGTAGGTGATGGTGCCGCTCTTGATGGGCACAATGCCGCTGATAGCGCGCAGCGTAGTGGATTTTCCTGCACCGTTGGCGCCGATCAGCGTGACGACCTGCCCCTTCTCCACTGAAAAGGAGATGCCCTTCAGCGCTTCGATGCCGCCGTAGCTGACTTTCAAATCTGTAACTTTCAGTAGGGGTTCGCTCATGAGTCGTCCTCGCTTCCTCCCAGGTAGGCTTCGATGACCTTCGGGTCATTCTGGACTTCCGCCGGCGTCCCCTCGGCGATTTGCTTGCCGAACTCAATGACGTAGATCCGATCGGAGATGCGCATCACCAGGTCCATGTGGTGTTCGATGATGAACACGGTGAGGTCGAAGTGCTCTTTGATCTCTTTGATGAAGTTGCCCAGCTCGTAAGTCTCCTGAGGATCCATGCCCGCAGCCGGCTCGTCGAGCAACAGCAGCGAAGGTTTCGTCGCCAGGGCCCTGATGATTTCCAGAAGGCGCTGACGACCGTAGGGGAGGCTGACGGCCATTTCGTCGCGCACGTCGCTGAGGCCGGCCACGTCCAGAAGGTCAAGGGCCATTTTATGAGCGGCCGCCTCTTCGATGCCGTTCATGTGCAACGTTGCCGTGACAAAGTTGCTGGTGCGGCGGAGATGGCGTGCCGTCAGCACGTTTTCAAGCACCGTCATGCCGGAGAACAGACGAATGTTCTGGAAGGTGCGCGCGATGCCGAGTTTAGTGATCAGGTCGGGCGTCGGGCGCAGGATTTTTCCCGTAAACAGGTCGGCATTCTTGCCAGCGTAAGTATTTCTCATCTTTCTCGACGGATGGTTGCGGACGATGGGCTCTCCGTTGAAGCAGATCTCGCCGTTGGTGGGCGGATAGACGCCGGTGATGGCGTTGAAGGCCGTCGTCTTGCCTGCGCCGTTGGGGCCGATGAGCGCGACGATTTCGCCCTTGTTGATGTCCATGGACAGATCGTTGACGGCCACGACGCCGCCGAACTGCATGGTCAGGTGGTCAATGTGAAGCACGTTCTGAGGCTCACTCATGTTTTTCGGCCCCCTTTTTCTCCTGCGCGTCGATCGTTGCCGATGTTCCTGCCGCTTGGACCTTCAGTTTTTTCCTTCGCCCCATGAAAAAGTCGGGAAGCTCCTTGGTGCCCATAATGCCGCGGCGGAAGAACAACACGACGATCATGATGATAATGGAGAACACCACGAGTCGGAATCCGTTGCGCAGCAGAGGCACCTCAAATCCGTTGATGACGTGTTTTTCGTCGAGGAAGCGGAGCCACCACTCGGAGCACGCGACGAACAGGAACGAGCTGAGGCAAGAACCCGTAATGGAGCCGAGGCCGCCGATGACCACCACAAGGAGAATCTCGTAGGTCATGGCGGAGGTGAAGCTCTTGGCCTGCACCGACGTCTGGTACATGGCCAGCATGGCGCCGGCGATGCCCGTAAAGAACGACGAGATGCAGAACGCCAGCTCCTTGTGGCTGGCCAGATTGATTCCCATGGCTTCCGCGGCGATCTCGTCGTCCTTGATGGCGCGGATCGCGCGGCCGTAGGTGGAGTTGATGAGCATGACCATGAGGGCGATGCACAGACCGGCGATCACCATGGGCACCGTGGTTGACATATAGATGGAAACCGTGCCGTCGGGGGCAAGGATGTTGAAGTCGTTGAAGGTGGTGAAGAGCCTCAGCATGTTGGAGCCGTTGGTGATGGGGCCCAGACCGTTCCACTGGAAAATGGCGCGGATGATCTCGGCAAAGCCCAAAGTGGCGATGGCCAGATAATCGCTTTTAAGCCTCAGCACCGGCAGGCCGATGAGCCATGCGAACAGCGCGGCGACGATGCCTCCCAGGAACATGGCGATGAACCACGGCAGAGTGAACTGAACGATGCCGCCGCCGAAATACTGGTACACAATGGGACGCGAGACCACGGGGATGGTGAAAATGCAGTAAACATAGGCGCCGATGAGCATAAATCCCGCCTGCCCGAGGGAGAAGATGCCCGTAAAGCCGTTGAGCAAGTTCATTGACACGGCCACAAGCGCATAGACGGCGCCTTTTTTCAGCACCGTGAAGAGCATTGACCGCGGAGGCAGACACTGTTCGGCCACGAAAGCGGCGACGTAAAGCGCGACGATGAGAATGGCGCTGATGATGCGAGCTCTGCGTTGTTCTTCTCTGTCGATCATGGCCGTCACCTACACTTTATCAGCATGTTCTTCGCCGAAAAGCCCCGTGGGCTTGACGAGAAGAATGACAATGAGCAGCGCAAACGTAAAGGCGTCGGAGAACGTGGCAAGCCCCAGAGGATGCGCGATCAGCCCCAGCTTGAACAGAATGACGTCAAGTCCCTTGATGATGTTCTCGCAGATGCCGATAATGAACGCTCCGATAACGGCGCCGGGAACGGAGCCGATGCCGCCGAACACGGCGGCGACGAAAGCCTTCAGTCCGGGCATGGCGCCCGAAGTCTGAATGACCGTCGAGTAGTTGGTGAAGTACAGCACCGAGCCGATGGCGGCCAGGAACGAACCGATGACGAAGGTGGCCGAAATCACGCTGTCGATTTTGATGCCCATGAGCAGACTGGTTTCGAAGTCCTTGCTGACGGCGCGCATGGCCATGCCGATTTTGGTCTTGTTGATCAGCTCGACGAGGATAAAGGTCAGGAAGATCGTCAAAAAAGGCGTGATGATGGTGACCATGGTGGTCGTTGCGCCGGCGAAGGTGATGGACTTCGAGATGAAGGGGATTTTCGGATAGAATTGGTTCAGGCCGCCGGTAATGTAGAGCACCAAATTTTGAAGCGTGTAGCTGACGCCGATGGCCGAGATCATGACGCTCATTCTCGGAGCGGAGCGCAGCGGCTTGTAGGCCATGCGCTCGATGAAGAAACCGATGAGCGCCGTCAGCACCAGCACCAGAGGCACGGAGACGTACAGCGGCATCACCGCCGACATATAGACCATGAGAATGCCCGCTACCATGAACACGTCGCCGTGGGCAAAGTTGATCAAGCGCAGAATGCCGTACACCATGGTATAGCCGATGGCGATCAGCGCGTACTGGCCTCCCACGGAGATGCCCGACAGCAGGTAGGGAAAAACCGTTTTCCACATGAGGGGAACAACTCCCTTTCTTAAGATATGAACGCGCAGGGCGCAGCAAAGGAAACTGACGTCCTCGCCGCGCCCTCATGAACTGACATGGAAATCGTCAGGAAAATGAACGCCCAATTTTTGCGGTAATTACTGCGCGCTCTTGGCGGTGCTGAGGTGGTGCTCCGCCAGGAAGTCCCACTCGCCGGTGTCGAGGTTGACGGTCTTGAGGAAGGCCGAGTCGCGGATGGCATCGCCGTTCTTGTCGAAAGAGATCATGCCGCTGACGCCCTTGTATTTCACGTCCCACAGAGCCTTGTTGACGTCGCGGGAATCGGGGGAAGGCGAAGCTTTCAGAGCTTCGAGAGCCACATAGTAAGCGTCATAGCCCATGACGGAAATGGCCGAAATCATATCGTTGCCGCCGTTGTTGGTCATGGCTTCGGGATCGTCGTGCAGCCACTGTTTGAAGTCCTTGTCGAACTTGGGAGAGCCGCCCTCCTGATAGAAGGTGGAAACGATGAGGCGCACGTGGGCGTTCTTTGCCGCTTCGGCCGTCTTATTGCTGTCGAGCGTGTCGCTGCCGAGAATGGGGAATGTCGCGCCCTGAGCGCCGGCCTGGGCGATAATCTGAGTGGAGTAGGCCAGCGAGGTGGGGCAGAAGAACACTTCGGCGCCGTACATCTTGGCGTTGGTCAGATAGGACGTGAAGTCTGAGTTGCCCGTGGGGAAGGTGTCGTCGATGACCTTGCCGCCCAGCTTCTCGAAGGCTTCCTTGAAGTAGTGGCAAAGGCCGATGTCGTAGTCGTTGCCCAGCTCGCCGAGGCAGTAGGCCGTGCGCGCGTTCAAGCTATTGTAAGCATAGTCGGCGAGGACAGTGCCCTGGAAAGGATCGAGGAAGCACACGCGGAAGTAGTGCGTGTTGCCCGCCGTGACCTGGGGATTGGTACAGGAAACGCCAATGGCGGGAATGCCCGCGTCGGCGAAGTAGCGCGAGCCGGCGATGGACACCGCCGAACCGTAGGAGCCGAGCACCACCGACACGCCGGCGCTGACCAGCTTCTGAGCCGCCGAGGGAGCCTTGTCGGGCGACGAGCCGTTGTCGGCGTAGACCAGTTCTACGTTGTACTTCTCGCCGTTGATGACCACCGTGGGCGTCTCGTGGAAACCGAACTGCGCTCCCAGAGTCTCCTGCTTTCCGCCGGCGCCGCTGTCGCCGGAAGCCGGCTCGAAAATTCCGATGCGGACCACTTTGTCCGCCGCCAGAGCCGCAGAGGCGATCATGCCAAAAGCCACTACCGTCGCGATCAATTTTTTCATTGCCGATTCATCCTTTCCGATATGTGATGCGCTCAATGCGCTTGAATCAACGTGCAAAAATTTTGTGTTCGCGTTTTTCGGTTTTGTTACGTGAAGTCGTGCCGGCTTCCGTCGACGCGCTACATTTCGACCTTCACGTCGCCGAGATGGCGTTCTGCTACTTTGCTCCACCGTCTCGTCTCGAAGTCGAGTGTCTTGACGAAAACGGTTTCGCGGATGGCGTCGCCGTTTTTGTCGAAGGAGACCATGCCCGTGACGCCCATATACTTGACGTTTCCTAACGCTTCCATGACCTTGCGCGAATCGGTCGTCCCTGCGTCACGCAGCGCTTCGAGGGCCACGTGATAGGCGTCGCAGCCCATGGCGGAAATAGCCGCGATGGTGGAGAGACCGCCGTTGTCCTTCAAGTTTTTCGGATTGGTGCCGAGCCACTCTCTGAAGTGCTCGTCGAAACTGGGCGTTTCTCCCTCATGGTAGAAGGAAGAAACCGTCAGATGCACGCCCGCTTTGCAAGCCGCCTCGGCCGTCATGGTGTTGTCAAGCGAGTCGCCGCCGAGAATGGGAAACTGGGCTCCGCCGGTGCCGGCCTCAGTGATGATGGGAACGGAATAGGCCAGCGAAGTAGGGCAGAAAAGCACGTCGGCGCCGTAGTTTTTCGCGTTGGTGATATAGGTGGAAAAATTGGAGGTGCCGGTGGGAAACATCTCGGCGAAGACCTTGCCGCCCAGCTTCTCGAAGGCATCCTTAAAGTAGTGGCACAGGCCGGCGTCGTAGGCGTTGCCCTGCTCGCCGATGCAGTAGGCCGTGCGGGCTTTCATCTCATTGAAGGCATAGTCGGCGAGGACGGCGCCCTGAAGCGGATCGATGAAGCACAGGCGGAAGTAATGCGCATTGCCTTCGGTAACCTGAGGGTTGGTGCAGCCGATGCCGAGAGCGGGAATTCCAGCGTCGGCAAAAAGGCGCGACGCCGCCATGGAATCCTCCGAACTGTTGGACCCCAGAACCAGCGAAACGCCGGCGCTGATCAGTTCCTGAGCCGCCTTCACGGCTCCGTCGGGCGAGGAAGCCGTGTCGGCTTTGACCAGACGAATTTGCCGCGTCTTGCCGCCGATGGCGATGGCGGGGGCTTCGTCATGTCCGAACTGCACGCCTAGAGCTTCCTGACGTCCGCTGAGGCCGCTGTTACCGGTAAAAGGCTCGAAAAGACCGATACGGACCTCATCCGCCGCGTTCGTTGCGGCAAAGGCCGTTGAGGCCAGGGCAAGACAGCTCAGGAAAACTGCTGAAAACTTCTTCATGGCCAAAAAGCTCCTTTCAGTTCCCAAACTGCAAGAGAAAAAACGCTCAAATCTTGAAAAGCGCATGGCCCTCACGGCTTTTCACGTTGAAAAGCCTCTGCGTCGAGAGCCGTTCAAAATCGTACTGCGCGAGGAACGCAGTTTTTTTGAGCAGAGGCGCGGAAGGGATGCGCAAATCCCTGCCGCGCCCTCAGTGGCAATCAGGAAGCCACGTTCAGCTTCTTCGTTCCGACTTGCCTTACATCAGAGCCTTGACGTCGCTCACGTGGTGCTCAGCCAGGAAGTCCCACTGGCCGGTCTCGAAGTTGACGGTCTTGAGGAAGGCCGAGTCGCGGATAGCGTCGCCGTTCTTGTCGAAGGTGATCATGCCGCTGACGCCCTTGTATTTCACGTCCCACAGAGCCTTGTTGACGTCGCGGGAATCGGGGGAAGGCGAAGCTTTCAGAGCTTCGAGAGCCACATAGTAAGCGTCATAGCCCATGACGGAAATGGCCGAAATCATATCGTTGCCGCCGTTGTTGGTCATGGCTTCGGGATCGTCGTGCAGCCACTGTTTGAAGTCCTTGTCGAACTTGGGAGAGCCGCCCTCCTGATAGAAGGTGGAAACGATGAGGCGCACGTGGGCGTTCTTTGCCGCTTCGGCCGTCTTATTGCTGTCGAGCGTGTCGCTGCCGAGAATGGGGAATGTCGCGCCCTGAGCGCCGGCCTGGGCGATAATCTGAGTGGAGTAGGCCAGCGAGGTGGGGCAGAAGAACACTTCGGCGCCGTACATCTTGGCGTTGGTCAGATAGGACGTGAAGTCTGAGTTGCCCGTGGGGAAGGTGTCGTCGATGACCTTGCCGCCCAGCTTCTCGAAGGCTTCCTTGAAGTAGTGGCAAAGGCCGATGTCGTAGTCGTTGCCCAGCTCGCCGAGGCAGTAGGCCGTGCGCGCGTTCAAGCTATTGTAAGCATAGTCGGCGAGGACAGTGCCCTGGAAAGGATCGAGGAAGCACACGCGGAAGTAGTGCGTGTTGCCCGCCGTGACCTGGGGATTGGTACAGGAAACGCCAATGGCGGGAATGCCCGCGTCGGCGAAGTAGCGCGAGCCGGCGATGGACACCGCCGAACCGTAGGAGCCGAGCACCACCGACACGCCGGCGCTGACCAGCTTCTGAGCCGCCGAGGGAGCCTTGTCGGGCGACGAGCCGTTGTCGGCGTAGACCAGTTCTACGTTGTACTTCTCGCCGTTGATGACCACCGTGGGCGTCTCGTGGAAACCGAACTGCGAGCCCAGAGTCTCCTGCTTTCCGCCGGCGCCACTGTCGCCGGAAGCCGGCTGGAAAATTCCGATGCGAACGACCTTGTCAGCTGCAAAAGCCGATGAAGCCAGAAGTCCGAGAGCCAGTGCCGATGCAATTAACTTTCTCATTGTCTTGATACGCTCCTTTCGGGATGTTCATGCTGTAGAAGAACTATCAGCAATTATAAATCCCTTTTAGTTACTTTTCAATCGTTAAAAATATGAAGATAAAAATGTATACGAAGAGTCGTGAAGAACGCCGTGGGCAATGCGACTTTTTCATGTGTTTTGTCTTATAAATTAAACCAAAATAAAAGCGCCGGCTCCATAGACCTCTTTTAAAAAGGCTTATGGAACCGGCGTTTCTCTTGAAGGCAAAAGGATGCTGGCAAGGGCGCTGCGCCCTGTTGCCGTTTCAGCGGGAATTGTTGTCCCAGCGAATTCTGCGAAAGCACCACAGCAGTGCCGTCGTGCTGAGAGTCCACGTGAAAGGATAGACGGCGTACAAAATGCGGATGTCGTGGTGCATGGGCATAAGAATTTCAAGGTAAGTCACGCGGATGACGCACCAGCACAGCAGCATGACCACCATAGGGACGATGGCTTTCCCGAGGCCGCGGAGAATGCCTGCCATGCAGTGCGACAGGGCAGGCAGAAAATAAAACGGCGTGGAAATCATGGCCTGCATGACGCCGAAGCGAACCACTTCGGGAGTGCCGTTAAAAGCGCCGATGAGACTTGGCGCTGCAAATCGCAGCGCCATAGCCAGCGACTCCGAAAGGACGGCGCCGGTGAGCAGCGCGAAGCGGGCTCCGCGGCGTGCGCGGTCGGCTTGGCCTGCTCCCATGTTCTGACTGATAAAAGTGGTGATGGACAGCGCGAAACTTGAAATGGGAATGAAAGCGAAACCTTCGAGCTTCAAAAAAGTGCCGCTTCCGGCGACGGCCATGGCTCCGAAGGAGTTGATGTGCGCCTGAACGACCATGTTGGCGAAGGCGATGATGGAATTTTGCAGCCCCGACGGAATTCCCATGTGGAGGATGGACTTCAGCATCGGCAGATCCAGGCGTAGAAGCTTAAGCGAAAGCGCATACTCGGCGTCGGCTCTCATGAGATGGCGGAAGCCCAAGGCGGCGCTGGCGGCCTGCGACAGCACCGTAGCCCAGGCAACGCCCGCCACGCCCCAGCCGAAGGCGATGACGAAGAGCAGATCGAGAAGCACATTGGCCACCGACGAGAAAATCAGATAGTACAGAGGATGACGGCTGTCGCCCAAAGCCTGGAGAATTCCGTTGGCGCAGTTGTAAAGCACCGCCGAGAGCAGCCCGGCGAAGTAAATTCTGAAATACACCAGAGCGCTGGGCATCACCGATGGAGGCGTTCCCATGATCCTCAGCACCCACGGCGAGAACAGCACTCCGAGGATGGACAAACTCAATCCCGCCAGCAGCGCCAGACAGACGGTGGTGTGGATGGAACACAGGACCTGCTCGCGGTTTTGCGCTCCGTACCAGCGCGCGATAATCACGCCGGCGCCGACGAACACCCCTTGGAGAAAGCCGATCACGAGAAAGGTGGTATGTCCCGACGAGGCGACGGCGGCCAAGGCGTCGCTGCCGATGAAATTGCCCACCACCAGAGAGTCCACGGTGTTGTACATCTGCTGAAAGAAGTTTCCCAGAATGAGCGGCAGCGCGAAGAGGATCACTGTGCGCCCGATAGGGCCGGTGGTGAGCCGCGGAGATGGGTTTTTCATGAGAGCAGGACTCCTTTCGTCGGACGGCCGCGAGAAAACGCGCCAGAACCTTTGCTTTATGGAGAGCGCGTCACACCGTGCGCCGTTCCAACTCTTCAGGGGGGGCGAACGGTTGCTGTCTGCACGAACTTTTGCTTTGGGGGGTGAAGGCGGATACGCTTCCCTTCGCTGGGGCGCACGCTTTGAGCTTTTGGCGTCGAAAATACTCTATATATTCTAACAGAAAAGAAGAGCCAAAAACGGGAGGGTGCCATTGCGAAACAAAATAATTTAAAAGTCGAGTGTACTCTAAACTTTTATAAACTTCTTTTTTGACAGTTCTCACGAAATTGTATTTCCAAGATATAATTAAAACGGTCTTTGTATATGGTTTTGACAGGCGGGCTTAAATGCTGTAATCTTTCTTAGGTATAGTAATTGTTTTACATTTATATAACTCATGACATGGAAAGGTCAGGTGCGCATAGACATGGATAAGAATGCAGATGTTTACATTCGTCAGGTTGATCCCGAAATTGCCGATATTATCGTGGAAGAATACCGTCGCCAGAACCACCAGATTGAACTGATCGCCTCTGAAAACTTCACCTCACGTGCCGTGATGGCCGCAATGGGTTCAGTGCTGACCAACAAGTACGCCGAAGGCTACCCCGGAAAGCGCTATTACGGCGGCTGCGAAGTGGTCGACAAGGCGGAGAACCTTGCCCGCGAACGCGCCAAGAAGATTTACGGCTGCGACCACGTTAACGTGCAGCCCCATTCCGGCAGCCAGGCCAACATGTCGGTGTATTTCTCCCAGCTTCAGCCCGGCGACACCATCCTCGCCATGAACCTCACCGATGGCGGACACCTGACCCACGGCTCCCCCGTCAACTTCTCCGGAAAACTGTATAACATCGTGCCCTACGGCGTACGCAAGGACACCGAGACCATCGATTTCGACCAGGTCCGCGAGCTTGCCAAGAAACATCATCCCAAACTGATCGTCTGCGGCGCCAGCGCCTATCCCCGCATCATCGACGCCAGCAAGTTCCGCGAGATCGCCGACGAAGTGGGCGCCATGGTGATGTTCGACATCGCCCACATCGCAGGCCTCGTGGCCGCCGGCGAGCATCCCAATCCCGTGCCTTACTGCGATTTCGTCACCACCACCACCCACAAGACCCTTCGCGGCCCCCGCGGCGGCATGGTGATGTGCAAAGAGCAGTACGCCAAGAAACTGGACAGCGCCACCTTCCCCGGCATGCAGGGCGGCCCGCTGATGCACATCATTGCCGCCAAAGCCGTGGCCCTTGCCGAAGCCATGAAGCCCGAGTTCAAGACCTACCAGCACAACATCGTCGACAACTGCAAATTCCTTGCCCAAAAAATGCTCGAGAAAGGCTTCCGTCTTGTTTCCGGCGGTACCGACAACCACCTGATCCTCGTGGACCTGACCAACAAAGGCGTGACAGGCAAACAGGCCCAGCTGGCTCTTGACCGCGCGGGCATCACCGTGAACCGCAACACCATCCCCTTCGAGAAACTCAGCCCCATGGTGACCAGCGGCGTGCGCATCGGCACCGCAGCCGTGACGACCCGCGGCTTCGGCCACGACGAGATGGCCAAGATCGCCGACTGGATCGACCGCGTGGTGAGCCACATCGAAGACGACAGCGAGATCGCCAAGGTCCGTTCCGAGATCACCGAGCTTTGCGAGGCCAAGCCCCTCTATCCCGGACTGTACTAAGCCAAGCTTTTTATCGAGCTTACTTAAAAGACGTCAACAAACCGCCGAAGCTTGCCCTTCGGCGGTTTGTTCGTTTCTCAAGGGCGACTGCTGGTAAGCGCCCTTCCTTAATATGGGGCAATTTGCGGCGGACGAGCGGTTTAAAAACGGCAGGCTCTGGTATAATGAGGGCAAAGCAGTCCGGAGCCGAAGCTCCGCTGAAGGGAGGAACAGAGATGTTCGGCGATACCATTGCAGCAATTTCAACGGCTTGGGGAAACAGCGGCATTGCCATCGTGAGAATGTCCGGACCGGATTCATGGAATATCGCTGAGAAGCTGGTGCGCTTCTCTTCCGACGTCCCTCTGAAATCCCGTTTTGTTCGCAATGCCCTGCTGCTGGACGAAGCGGGAGAGGTGATCGACCACATTCTCGTGCTTCCCTTCCGCGGCCCTCACAGCTACACCGGCGAGGACCAGGTGGAACTTCACTGCCACGGCGGCAGCCTCGTCGCCCAGCGCTGCCTTGAACTGTGCATTTCCAAAGGAGCGCGCATGGCCCTCCCGGGAGAGTATACCCGCCGCGCTTTCGAGAACGGGCGGCTTGACCTCTCCCAGGCCGAAGCCGTGGGCGCGTTGATTCAGGCGCGCAGCAACGAGGCGCTTCGCGCCGCCAATCGAACGTTGGACGGCGAGCTGACGCGGGCGGTGACAGAAATTTATGACGAGTTGACGTCTCTGGGCGCCGAAGTCGAAGTGGGCCTCGATTTTCCCGAGGAGGACGTGCCCTACGTGTCCGACGAGACGCTTGCCGACCGCCTTGAAGTGGTGCGTCAGTCCCTTTCCGAGCTGCTGGAACGCTGTTCTTCAGGCGTGATCTTGCGCGAAGGCATCAGAGTGGCCTTGGTGGGACGTCCCAACGCCGGAAAGTCGTCGCTGCTCAACGCTCTCCTGAAAGAGTCCCGAGCCATCGTCACGGCCATTCCCGGCACCACGCGCGATGTCATCGAAGCGGTGCTGACCTTCCGCGGAGTGCCGCTGCGCCTGGTGGACACGGCGGGCATCACGGAGTACTCCCACGACGAAGTGGAAGCCCTTGGTGTCGAGAAGGCCCGCGCGGTCATGAAAGACGCCGATGTCCGCCTGTGGGTCATCGACGGCAGCGAGCCGCTCCATCAGGAGGACGTCGACCGGGTTCACGACATCGAGGACACGCCTCACATCGTGGTGCTCAACAAGGCCGACCTGCCCCAGAAAACCAGCGAGGCCTCTTTGACGGCGCTTCTGCCCGTCAGCACGGTGATCTCCGTTTCGGCGTCCCACGGCACCCATCTCGAAGAGCTAAAAGAATCCATCGTGGGGCTTGCCAGCGGCGCCGGATCGCTTGACACGGGACTCAACGCCAGCAGCCGTCAGGTGGAAGAGCTTCGAAGCGCCATAAACTCTATCGCCACAGGCTTGAAAGCGCTTGACGACGGCCTTGATCAGGCTTTGGTTTCCAGCTGCGTCAGCGACGCGCGAAAGGCGCTGACCCGCATTTTGGGCGGCGAGCGCGACGAAGATCTACTCAACGAGATCTTCGGCACCTTCTGCATTGGCAAATAACTGTCCTCTCGGCTGCACATGCCGGAAAAGCCAAGCGGCTGAAGAGCTTTGAAGCCATCTTGCGACAAGAGGCGCCGAACGGCCTTTGAAAAGCTTGAGACGCCAGTGCCCCGAGTCATCAACGGACCTTTTTGAGAGAACTTGCATAGTTCTCGACATTTGCTATAATTAGGACAAAATCAATAACGGAAGCAGAGTAAAAACCGATGCGTCAAGTGCCGGCTGTACAGGGAGTTGACAGCTGGACGAAAAGCCCGTGGGGTTTGCGGTGTCGGATTTTGCATCCCGCTGCTGCATATCGAGGAACCGACCTCCCTATGCGGTAAGAGATCGCTACTGCATAAGGAGGTCTTATTGTATGGTTTCGTCGAAAGGTGAAGTTCGTGAAAACAGGTGGCTCCAGTCTCTGAAGGAGTTCAAATCGCTGCGCACCGTGACGTTTTGCGGCGTCATGTGCGCTCTGGCCGTCATCATCAGCTCGGTGGCCACCATCAAAATCGGTCCGTACGTGAAAGTGGGCTTTTCGGGACTGCCCAATCACATCGTGGAATTTCTGTTCGGTCCTGCCGTGGGCGCGCTTTTTTCCGGCGTCCTTGAAGTGCTGAAGTATATGCTCCATCCCGACGGCCCCTACTTTGTGGGATTTACCATCAGCGCCGTGCTCGGAGGAATTATCTTCGGCTCCATGCTGTACCGCCGTCCGCTGACCCTCTGGAGAGTCATTGTAGCCGAGGTGATCGTCAAGGTCGTCGTCAATCTGGGGTTGAACACGCTGTGGCTGGCCATCCTTTACCGCAAAGCCATCTGGGTTATTTTCCCCGCGCGGCTGACCACCAATTTGATTCGTCTGCCCGTGGACGTGATCATCATGTACCTGCTGCTCAAAACGGTACAGAGAGTGGTGCTGCCCATTTTCAGCCGGAAACCGGCCTGAAGACAAAGGACGGAAACAAAAAAATGGAGGCGGGCTTCCCGTGGGGATCCCCGCTTTTTTCTTGCCTGCGCACCCCTTTGATACGGAGCGTCATTGCCTCACATGCGGGGACACGCCTTGAATCCGACGCGAGCTTTTCCGTCATGCCCCTTTATGGGAAATGGCGCTTCGCCGAAGGCGCAAGGTACACGGAAAGCGCTTTCGAAAGTCTTTTCACGGAACATTTCCTTCGGCGGAGAACATTAAATTGACAATATAAAATGGGGAATATATAATTCTTCGACAGGTTCAGTTGAAAAATGTGTCATCAATGCATAAAAATAAAAGGCCCGGCAGAAGGAAGACGGCAGTCTGCGCGCGAAAGCGCCGCGGAGGATGCGTCTTTGCGGGGCCATGAGAAATGGGGATGAATTCCGATGGAGAAGTGTAAGATGCAGCAGAGCTGCCTGCCTGAAACCGCCGGAAAGCTTTCGGCTGTGGCGGGCAGATTTGAAGGGTACGAAGAATCGGTGATGCGGATCACGCAAACTCTCGTGCAGCTTCGCCGAGATAAAAAGCTGACGCAGAGAGATCTGGCCGAGCTGACGGGCATTACGCAGCCCGACATCAGCCGCCTTGAGAATGGCCGTGCCAATCCCTCGCTGCGCACGCTGTGCAGCATCGCCAGGGGATTGGGAATGAAGCTGCACGTGGATTTCGTCGCTCCTGCGGACGGAGAGTGAACGGCGAAAAGGGATCGAAAAGCAAAGCGGAAAGACTTTTTTCAAAGTCTTTCCGCTTTTTCGTCGTTGAAGAACTCCGTAGAGCTGCGCGCCGGAAGATCCGGCATGTTTTTTTCAGCGGCGTCCGGACGACGATCCGCCGCTTCGGGGGCCGCGAGGCGTGCCGGAAGCGGAACTTCCGACATGCGTGATTAGCTGAGCAGCATGCGGTCGTTGTCCAGGTTCTTGTGGAGGGCGTTTTTAAACCGCGACAACAGGTCTTCCACCGTCATGTTCCGGCGCTCCGTTCCCTTCAAGTCGAAGACGATGCGACCTCTGTCCATCATAATGGTTCTCGATCCCAAAGTCAGCGCCGAGCTGATGTTGTGAGTGATCATCATGCAGGTGAGACGGTTTTTCGCCACGATGTTTTTCGTGAGCTCCAGGACGATTTCAGCCGTGGCGGGGTCCAGGGCGGCGGTGTGCTCGTCAAGAAGCAGCAGCTTGGGTGTCACCAGCGTGGCCATCAACAGGGTCAGCGCTTGGCGCTGCCCCCCCGAAAGGGTGCCCACGCGGCTTTTCATGCGGTCTTCAAGGCCCAGCCCAAGCTCGGCGACGCGGTCGCGCAAGTATTTCCTTTCCGAGGAACGAAGGCCGAAGGGCGAAACCTTTCCGGTGTTGCGAAGGTAGGACAGCGCGAGGTTTTCCTCCACCGACATGGACGGCGCCGTGCCCTGCATGGGATCCTGAAAAAGCCGCCCAATGCTGTGGGCGCGGCGGTAGTCCTTCTGGAAGGTGATGTCCTGGCCGTCGAGAAGGATGTGCCCCGAGTCGACGTAAAAATTTCCGCTGATGGCGTTGAACACCGTGGATTTTCCCGCACCGTTGGAGCCGATCAGCGTGACGAACTCGCCACGGTCGAGATGAAGGCTGAAGTCCTTGAGAACTTCCTTTTCGCTGACCGTGCCGGGATCGAAAGTCTTGCAGATTTTATCGAGCGTCAGCATGAGCGGTTTGCCTTCTTTTTCATCTGAAATTTGACGCGCGCGATGATGACTGGCCATGAGATGGCCACGGCCACGATGAGCGCCGAGAGCAGTTTCAGGTCGTTGGCGGAGATGGATGAGCTGATGGCCGCGGCGATGATGATCCAGTAGACGGCGCCGCCCAGAAGGGCGGCCGCCACGCCGCGCGGCACCGAAGGACGGCGCGCGACGCCAGCGATGACCTCGCCGATGATCAGAGACGCCAGGCCGATGACCACCATGCCCGTTCCCATGGTGATGTCGCAGAACTGCTGATATTGGGCGACGAGGGCGCCGGAGAGAGCCGGCAGCGCGTTGGCGACGCAAAGCCCCACGGTGATGGTGCGCTGCGGGTTGATGGACGACGCGCTGACCATGGCGGGGTTGTCGCCGGTGGCCCGTATGGAAAGCCCCAGCCGCGTGCGCAGAAACAGCACCAGCAGAATTCCGCAGAGCGCCGAGACGGCGACGGCGACGGCCAGGCGGCTCCAGGGCTGCAGCGCCGCGGGCAGGGCCGACTTGACGCAGGTGAAAACCGTGGGCAGGCGCAGCAGCGTCACGTTGGAGCGGCCGCCCATGACGCGCAGGTTGACGGAGTACAGTCCCGTCATGGTGATAATGCCTGCCAGAATGGACTGAATCCGAAGCCTCGTCTGAAGTAGCGCCGAAACCAGGCCGGCCAGCGATCCCGCCAGCACGGCGCAGAACAGCGCGAGGAAAGGGTGCCCCAGGGTGACCAGCGTGGCCGAGACGGCGGCGCCCAACGTAAAGCTTCCGTCCACCGTCATGTCGGCGATGTTCAGCGTTCTGAAGGAAAGGAACAGCCCTAACGCCGTCAGGCTGAACAGCAAACCCTGCTCAACGGCGCCGCGGATCAGTAAAAGGCTCATCGAGCCTCCTCCTGGAGGTATTTGGAGACGTCAATGCCCAAGGCTTTCGCGGTTTCGGCGTTGACCACCACATTGGCGCCTTTCATCACTTCCACGGGCGTATCGGCAATTTTCGAGCCGTTGAGGACGCGAATGACCATCTGCGCCGTCTGGCGTCCCAGCTGCGTGTAGTTGATGCCGCAGGTGGCCAGCCCGCCGTCGTGAACCAGCGAGTCCACGGCGGCGTAGACGGGAACGTTTCGCTCTTTGGCCGTTTCGGAGAGGAGAGGCATGGCCACGGCCACGGTGTTGTCGTCGGGGATGAAGAGCGCGTCCACCTTGTCCATCAGCGAGTTGACGGCGGGAACCACTTCGGCGCTGGAGGAGACGACGGCTTCGCGGTACGCCATGCCCCGCTTCTCCAGTTCCGCTTCGGCTTTGCGCACCGTGTTGACGGAGTTGGCCTCGGCGGTGTTGTAGATCACGCCGAACGTTTTCAGGCCAGGCGTCAGCTCTTCAGCCAAGTCGAACACCTTCGAGGGCTGCATGGCGTCGGAAACTCCGGTGACGTTGTGCTCGGGATGGGCGGCGTCTTTGACGAGGCCGGCGGCCACGGGGTCGGAGACGGCCGAAAAGACCACGGGAATGGTTTCCGAAGCTGCGGCGGCTCCCTGAGCGGCCGGCGTGGCGATGGGCACGATGACGTCCACGCCGCGGGAAACGAACTTCTGGCAAATGGTGCTGATCATCTGAGGTGAATTCTGCCCGTTCTGGTAGTCCACCTCCAGCACGTCAGGACCGTAGCCCGATCGGTTCAGCTCGTCGACAATGGCCGTCCTGATTTCGTCAAGCGACGGATGCTCCACCAGCTGGATGATGCCGACGACGTGTTTGGGCGCGGCGAAAAGGGAAGCGTTCATCGAGAACAGAACGCACAGAGCGGCGAAAAGGCTGCAAGAAAATTTTTTCATGAAAATGACCTCTTTTTTTAAGATAGATTTTTTTGATTTAAATGAGTGTTCCCGCGAGCACGCCACTATCGTGCCGAGGGAGTCCGAAAGTCGCGCGGAAAAGAAAAACGAAAGCGGCAAAAGGGCGGCCGTTCCACGCCATCGCCCT
This sequence comes from uncultured Synergistaceae bacterium, assembly GCA_964622575.1. GTDB lineage: Bacteria > Synergistota > Synergistia > Synergistales > Dethiosulfovibrionaceae > Pyramidobacter. Next base: position 103,421 of record CAZUQW010000002.1, read on the forward strand.
GTCGCCGAATTGGCCGAGGTGAAAAAGTTTTTCATCCAGAGTCTCCTTTCCTGCTGAAGGCATATAAAAAAGACCTGCCCATGAACGAGTACGTTCAAGGACAGGTCTTCAACGGCCTGCGGTGCCACCTTGATTGCTTCCGGCGAAGGAAGCCCCTTTGCGGGATGCCAACACATCCCCGCCCTGTAACGGGAGCACCCGTCGAACCCTACTGGATGAAATTTTTTCGGATTCGCCCTCAGCGGCCCATTTGTCCCCGCCGCATTTCTGCCGGAATCTCAGCGTCTCCGGCTCTCTGTGAGCGCGCACGGTGGTTTTATTTCCGCCTCAACGGTTTGATGAGTTGTTCAATTACACCGTCATTAAATCACATTTGGCCGAAAATGCAAGAGCGCTTTTCGAGAAATCGGCGGTCGCCGCGAGATGGCGGTTTTCGCAATCCTACTCAGGCGGTATAATATGGAAGAATCGAAGGAGGGAAAACCATGCTTGTTTCGACAAAAGGCCGCTACGCTTTGCGGGTTCTCGTGGATCTGGCGGAGCATGCCGACGGCGGGTACGTGCCGCTGAAGGTCATTGCCGATAGGCAGAACATCTCCGAAAAATATCTCGAAGCCGTGCTTCGGGCGCTGGTGCGTTCGCAGATCATCAAGGGCATCCGCGGCAAGGGCGGCGGCTACATGCTGGCCGTGCCCGCCGGAGAGCTGACGCTGGGGCGCGTGCTACGCCTCACCGAGCCGTCGTTGGGAACCGTCAGCTGCCTTGCCGAGGGAAGCGAAAAATGTCCCAACGCCGCGCACTGCCGCACGCTTCCCATGTGGAAAAAGCTCGACGCTCTGATCCTCGATTATCTGGACAGCCATACCGTTGCCGACCTGATGGTGATGGGCGACGGCGACGCTTTGAACAGTGACGGCGGAGCTGAAAAAGAGGCCATACGCTAGAGAGTTTCCGCGGGCGCCGTTTTTTTTCGCGCAACTTTTTCTTGAAAAAGTCGAAAGACGACGAAAACGAACTGAGCAGGTGAACTGAATGAATACATCGGTAAAACGACTTCTTGAGGGCGTGCGCGACGGGAAAGTCAGCGTCGACGAGGCGCTGCTGTCGCTGAAGGAAGCTCCCTACGAGGACATCGGCTTCGCAAAAATCGATCTGCACCGCCGGCTCCGCAAGGGCACTTCCGAGGTCATCTACGGCGCGGGAAAGACGCCCGAGCAGATTGCGGGCATTTTGCGCGTCATGGCCGACCACGGCCAGAAAAACGTGATCATCACGCGGCTTGACGCCCGTGCGGCCGCCGAGGTGAACCGATCTTTTCCCATCGAATACCATGCCGACGCCCGCCTAGCGTTGGCCGGAAGTTTTCCCGAGCCCGACGGCATCGGAAAAATCGTTGTCGCCACAGGCGGCACCAGCGACATCCCCGTGGCGGAAGAGGCGGCGCTGACGGCGCAGATGCTGGGCAGCGAGGTGCTTCGCCTCTACGACGTGGGCGTGGCGGGACTGCACCGCACCTTGTCCCATCTCGACGAGATCATGAGCGCTTCGGTGATCGTCACCGTGGCCGGCATGGAGGGCGCTCTGGCCAGCGTTATCGGCGGGTTGGCCGATTGCCCTGTGGTGGCCGTGCCCACCAGCGTGGGCTACGGCGCCTCCTTCGGCGGGCTTTCGGCGCTGCTTTCCATGCTCAACTCCTGCGCCAGCGGCGTGACGGTGGTCAATATCGACAATGGCTTCGGCGCCGGCTACTTCGCCAATATGATCAACCACATGGCGCCACGGCAGGGAGGAGGAGCGAACCGTGGACGAACTGCATCGCAAGAATGAAAAGTTGAAGGAGATTCTGCACCGCTGCGGTTCGGCGGCCGTGGCCTTTTCAGGCGGCGTGGACTCCGCCTTCCTGCTGCAAAACGCCCACGACGTCCTGGGCGACCGCTGCGTTGCCGTCACCGCAAGTGCGCCTATTTTCCCCGCCCGCGAGGCGGCGGAAGCCGCGGAGTTCTGCGCCTCGCGCAAAATTCGCCAGGAAGTTTTCCGCTTTGACGCGCTTGAAACGGAGAATTTCAGCGAGAACCCTTCCAATCGCTGTTACCTCTGCAAGCGGCGCCTTTTCGGCGCCATCCTTCAGTGCGCCGCCCGACTGGGATTGAACTGCGTCGCCGACGGCAGCAACGTGGACGACTTGGGCGATTACCGTCCCGGGCTTCAGGCCATCGCCGAACTGGGCATCAGAAGCCCCCTGCGCGAAGCCGGATTGACCAAGGCGGACATTCGGGCGCTCTCGAAGGAACTGAATTTGCCCACGTGGAACAAACCGTCCTGCGCCTGCCTGGCGTCGCGGTTCGTCTACGGCGAGCCCATCACCGAGGAAAAGCTGCACATGATCGACAGCGCCGAGAGCTTTCTCGTGGCCCTGGGGTTTCGTCAGCAGCGCGTCCGCCTTCACGGCAATTTGGCCCGCATCGAAGTGCTGCCCGAGCAGATTCCTCTGGCGGTGAAGTTCCGTGAAGCCATTGTGACGGAGTTGGCGAAAATCGGTTTTTCCTATGTGACCCTTGACTTGAAGGGATTTCGAAGCGGCAGCATGAACGAAACTCTTGAAAAAAAGTAATACGGCAGGACAATGAGAGGCGCCGCCGAAAGCCATGCTTTCGGCGGCGCCTTTGAATTTTTGTAGGACTTAAAGGCGCGGTTACGCGCTCCAGGTGATGTGTCCCGCGACCATGGTCATCAGCGGTTTGATGTGCGGAATTTCCATGGGATCGCAGCTGAAAATGTCCCTGTCGAGCACCGTCAGGTCGGCGTCATAGCCGATTTTGAGACGCCCTCTGCGGTTCTCGCAGAACTGGACGTAGGCGCTGCCCACGGTGTAGGCGTCGATGGCGCTGAAGACGTCGACGCATTCCCGAGGGAAAAATCCGCCTTCGGGCTGACCCTTTTTATCCTTCCGGGTCACGGCAGAGTAGATATTGGGGAAAGGATTGCAGTCTTCCACCGGCGAGTCGGTGCCGTAGGCCGTGCGGCCTCCGAGCGCTTCCACGGTTTTGAAGGCATAGGACGTGGAGGAAAGTTGAGTGCCGCACCGGCTGATCACGGCGTGCATGTCGTAGTCGAGGAAAATCGGCTGGTAGAACACGGGAATGTGGTCTTTGGCGATGCGCTCGAGCAGCGGCCGGTCGGTGATCTGGCAGTGAATCAGCCCGTGGCGCAGCGGGTTGGTGCCGCGCAGCACCTTTTCATAGCTTTGAACAGTGCGCTCCACGGCGCCGTCGCCGATGGCGTGGGTGACCACCTGCATGCCCGCCTGATCGGCCAAAGCGCAAAACCGATCCATGGTTTCCGACGGGAGTGACTCTACGCCGAAGTTGCCGGGGTCGTCGAGGTACTGATGGCGCATCAGCGCCGTCCGCGCGCCCAGAGAGCCGTCTTTGAACAGCTTGAGCGATCCCCTGGGGGCCAGCAGCTCATGCGTGGCGAAAGTGCCATAATCCCCCGCGAGGAAACTGCGAAAGTCCTCGACGGTGTGGAAGGACATCTGAGGGTGATAGCGCACCTTCCCCCGACCGTCCTCGTAGAAGCGGCTGATCAGCGCGATCAGCCGGCCGTAGTCGTCGCCGAATTGACCCACGTCGTTGGACTGCACAGCGGTTAGCCCCACCGAAGCGGCGTAGTTCGAGGCGTCGGCGAACATATCCCCATACTCCTCGTCATTGGGCTTGGGAAAAATGGCGACAAGCGGCGGGCAGGCCTTCTCGGCGAAAACGCCGCTGGGGTACCCGTCGGCCTCGAGCTCGAACTTTCCGCCTGGAAATTGAGGTGAACCGCGATGCAGGCCGCACATTTCGATGGCCTTGGTGTTGGCGGCGGCAATGTGGCCGCAGACCCGTTTCAGCACGATGGGAATTTCCGATGAGATCCGGTCCAGGTCGTGCCGGTTGGGCAGGCGCTTCTCGCCGGTGAAGAGATCCTGGTTCCACCCGACGCCGAAGATGCCGTTGCGGCAGGCGTTCGGACGCTGGGCCATGAAGCGTTTTCCCCGTTCCACAAGCTCGTCGATGGAACGGACGTCGTGCAGGTCGATCTGCGCGCGATACTGTCCGATAGCCAGCAGGTGCATGTGGCTGTCGTTCAGGCCGGGAATCACTGTGTGTCCGCCGCAGTCGAAAAACTCGGCGTCCGAGCCGGCGGCGTCGCGCACCTCGTCGTTGGTCCCTACGGCGGCGATGCGGCCGTTTTCAACGCAGAGCGCCTGGGCGAAACGTTGGCGTTCAACGTAGATTTTACCGTTGAGCACTGCGAATTTTTTCATGTTCCGACCTCCATGGGGCGGGACTGCCGACGCGCGAAAAATCGACATCCCGTCCCTTGAAAAAGGCGAGAGAGGGAAGAACTTCCCCTTTCGCGGCGAAATCGATTCAGAAAAAATCGAGATTTACTGCCGAGCTTCCTTTTTGTTTCTGTAATCGAAGTAGAAGTAGACACACGCCGCCACGCAGGGCACCGAAAGCCCCGTGATGCACGTGACGGGGTCGTTGATCAGCGTGTTGAGCATCATGGCGAAGTTGATCAGCAGCGTGACGCCGATGGTGAAGACGCCGCCCCACACCTTGTAAGGCCGCTCCAGGTTGGGCAGCTTTTTGCGCAGAACCAACACGGCGGCGATGATCAGCACGTTGATCAGCATGGAGCCGAAGACCACCAGGTTGGTGAGCTGATCGAGGCTGCGCACCCAGATGTAGGCGACGGAGATGAAGCACTGGCAGACAATGGGCGCCGTGGGAACTTTATAGACGGGATGAAGCTTGGCGAAGGAGCGGAAGAAATGGCCCTCCTTGGCCATGGCGTAGTAGTTTCGCGGGAAGGCGATCACCATGCCGTTGACCGAGCCCAGCATGGAGATCATCATGCCCACGGTGACCAGAATGCCGCCGGCGCCGCCCAAAAGGCGAATGGCCACTTCGGTGCCGAGGTAGAGGTTTTTCTGTTCGATCATGGCGCGCATTTCCGCCAGAGGCAGCACACGGTAGATGGCGTAGTTGAACAGCATATAGAGCACGGCAATGCCCGAAATGGAGATGATCAGCGAAAGAGGCAGGTTGCGCTTGGGGTCTTTGATTTCCTCGGTGACGGCGTTGAGGTTGGTCCAGCCCTCATAGGCCCACAGCGTCGCCAGAGTGGCGAAGCCCACCATGTTCATCACCTTGGAGAACGGCACGGGGCCGTCCATCGGCGTAAAGGAGAGGTCGGGCGAGACTTTTCCCATGACCAGCGCCGAACCCATGATGATGAAAATGGGAATGAGCTTGGCGACCATGGTGATGTTTTGAAAGATGGAGCCGCGTTTGATGCCGAAGCAGTTGTAAACCGTGAACGCCACGAGAATGGCCGTGGCCGCCGCCTGCCCCGCCACGCCCGTCAGCTTGAACATGGCGGTCAGCGCCACGGCTCCGGCGGCCAGAGACGCAGGCCCTGTGAGCAGCCAGCTGTTGAATCCGCTGATGAAGCCTACGAGAGGATGGTAGGCTGTGTTCAGATAGACAGTGACGCCGCCGGCTTTGGGAATCATGGCGCCCAGCTCGGCGAAGCACAGGCCGCCCAGCAGCGAGATGAGGCCGCCCAAAAACCAGCACAGCAGCGACAGTCCCAGGCTGAAGCCCGAACGCTGCAAAACGTAAGAGCCGAGATAGAAGATGCCGCCGCCGATCATAATGCCGCCAAGGATGCTGACGCCGCCGAACAGCGTGATTTCGCGTTTGAACTCGGTCTTTTCGGAACCGAGCTGAGATTCGAGATTTTGATTTTCAGACATTTTATAGTTTCCCTTCGGGATGAAATGATCGTTCTGCGTCCGTTGGCAGAAGCTCTAAAAGACCTTGCGCCCGCCGATGTAGGTGGACGTCACTTTGGCGGTGATGATGTCGCGCTCAGGGCAGGTCAGCAAATTGCGGTCGACGGTGATGAAGTCGGCGTACATGCCCGCTTTGATCATGCCCTTGACGTCTTCGTCGTGGGTCGCCCAGGCGCCTGCCGCCGTGTAGCCGTACAGCGCCTGCTCGCGGCTGAGAATCTGCTGCGGCAGGAATGGGCCTTCGCCGTTGAGATCGCGACTGGTGACCGCGCAGTACAGTCCGCGCATAGGGTTGAAGTTTTCCACCGGCGCGTCGGTCCCGAAGGGGGCGTGAACGCCCGACTCGATATAATCCTTCCACGCGTAGGAAGTGCTGCCCAGCTCGCGTCCCACGCGGTCGAAAACGATGTGCATGTCGTAGTCGATGAAAATCGGCTGGATAAAGGCAATGACGTCCAGTTCCTTGAAGCGTTCCACCTGGCGACGGTCAGTGATCTGGCAGTGGACGACGCCGTGGCGCGGGTGAAGGTAGGGCATGGCCTTGCGGGCGTGCTCGATGGCATTCAGCGCCATTTCCATGGCGCCGTCGCCGATGGCGTGCATGGCCACGGCCATGTTGTTTTCGTGAGCCTTCAGGACCAGCGCGTCCAGCTCTTCCTGCGTGTAGGTGGGCAGACCGCGCGTTGAAGGATCGTCGGCGTAGGGCTTGCGCATATAGGCCGTGCGCGCCCCCAGCGACCCGTCGGTCAGCAGCTTGATCGTTGAGATCTTGAAGCTGCGGTTGCCGAAGCTGTCGTCCCAGCCCTTTTCGTCGAAGAACTCGTCGAGTTCGGCTTTCGTGGGCAGCAGCGCCTGCTCGCCCCAGCGCACTTTCAGCCGTCCGTCCTCTGAAGCGCCGCGCAGAAGCCGCATCATGTCGTAGGCGTAGCCGTCGGGCGTGTATTTGAAATCGTCGGACTGAATGCTGGTAAGGCCCTGGGCGAACAGATCGTTCTGGCAGGTCAGAACCATCTCCAGAAGCGTCTTCAGGTCGGGCGCCGGCAGATTGGCCTTGATGCCGTCGATGATGTGTTCTTTGAAGACGCCGTTGGGCGTGCCGTCGGGGTTTTTCCCTGCGAAATCGCCCATTTTCTCGGCGGCCGCGGCATCGATTTTCAGCAGCTCCATGGCTTTGCTGTTGAGCACGCCGATGTGGAAGCAGGTGCGCATGACCATCACGGGATATTGAGTGGTCACCTTGTCGAGATCGGCGGCAGTGGGATAGCGCTTTTCGTCGGTGAAATAGTCGTGGTTCCAGCCCTCGCCCACGAGCCACAGGCCCGAAGCGGGATCGTACTTTTTCAACCCCTGTCTCATGCGTTCGACGACGTCGCCCACCGACGTGGTCCCTCTCAGATCGACGGCGCCCATTTTCGACTTGGCGTAGTGGAGGAAGTGCATATGGCTGTCGTTGAAGCCGGGCATGAGAAAGGCGCCGTGGCAGTCCAGCTCTTCCAGTTCCTTTTGTGGGTGCTCTTTCAGGAAGTCTTTCGCCCCCTGTTCCGTTCCCACGTAAGCGAAGAAATCGCCGATGACGACGGCGGACTCCGCCGCGGGATTGGTGCGATCCATGGTGGCAATGACGGCGTTTCTGATCCAAAGTGACATAGTGAAGCCTCCCCAGTGGCAAAAATGATAAAGCTGTTCCGAAGGGAAGATCGCCTTCCTTCGGCAACGAGGCGTCAACGGCGCCTTTCCCCGCGCGAATTGACGTCCCGCCGGTGAAAACGATGAAACTGTGTAAAATATATCATTTTTTTTGAACCGTCGCAATCTAACGTAATATTTTCTATAAAAGCCAACGATTGAGAATGTCGTCAAGCATATTCCGCGCCTCCGGAAAAAATTTCCGGAGGCGCGGAATCGTCAAATGTGAAAGTATTTTTGCAAGTCCTCGTATTTTCCGAGAACCAACATGGTCTCGCCCTGATTCAGAAGCGTGGCCGGCGAAATTGACAGGTGGAGTTTGCCGTTTCTGTTGATGCCGATGATGTTGATGTTGTACTTCTTGCGAACGTCGAGCTCCCCGACGGAATGGCCAGCCCAATCGTCGGGCACGGTGATCTCGAGCATGGCATGGTCGCTGTCCAGTTCGATGTAATCGAGAACGTGGTCGGAACTGTAACGGATGGCCGTCCATTTGGCCAGCTGCTTTTCGGGATAAACCACCTCGTCGGCACCGTTGCGCAGCAGAAATTTCTCCTGCACGTCTCTGCACGCTCTGGACACCACCAGTTTGGCACCAAGCTCTTTCAGCAACGAAGTGGTCTCCAGCGAGCTTTGGAAATCGTTGCCGATGGCCACAATGCAGACGTCGAAGTTTCCTATTCCCAGTGACTTCAAAAAAGGTTCATTGGTGCTGTCGCCGATCTGCGCGTTGGTCACGTAGGGCAGAACGGCCTCGACGCATTCCTCGGAGCGGTCGACGGCCATTACTTGATGCCCCAGGGAATTGAGATGCATGGCGATGTGCCTTCCGAAACGGCCCAAGCCGATTAAAAGTATGGATTTCATTTTTTCTCCTTTCATCCGACGATAACTTTTGCCCGCGGATAGCGCGACATGTTCTTCTGCACGCCCGAGAGCATGGCGAAAATCAGCGTCAGTCCGCCGACGCGCCCGCAGAACATCAGCGCGATGAGAACGGCTTTCGACAGCGTTCCCAATTTTGTCGTGCAACCCAGCGACAATCCCACCGTTCCCAGGGCGGAAGCCGCTTCGAAGAGACAGGGCAGAATGGGAAGACCTTCGGCGATGCTGATGAGCAGCCCGCCGAAGAAAAACAGCGTCAAATAGAGCATCAGAATGGTGGCGGCGCTTTTAGCCACGTTGTCTTCGATACGGCGGCCGAAGAAATGAGGCGATTTCTGGCGCCTGAAGGTGGATACTGCCGTGGCGGCGAGCACGGCCAGCGTCGTCGTCTTCATGCCGCCGGCGGTGGAACCGGGACTTCCTCCGATCAGCATAAGCGCAATGACAACAACGGCGCCCGCTTCGGTGAATGACGCCAAGTCGACGGTGCAAAAGCCTGCCGTCCTCGGCGTCACCGATTGAAACAGCGAGGCCAGAATTCTCTCTTTCATGGGGAGTCCCGTCAGCTCGAAAAAGAAGAAATAGAGCGCTGGAACGATCAGCAGCAGCGCGGTGGTGCACAGAATGATTTTGCTCTGCATCCTGTAACGGCGAAAGTGCAGGCGGTTGTGCCGAATGTCGTCCCAGGTGAGAAAGCCGATGCCGCCGACGACGATCAGGACCATGACGGTGATGTTGATCAGAGGATCGCCGACATAACTGATGAGCGACGAGAACGCTCCGCGCGAACCCAGCAGGTCGAACCCCGCGTTGCAGAACGCCGAAACCGAGTGGAAGATCGCCATCCAGAGGCCCTTCTCGCCGAAATCGCGGCAAAAGACGGGTGCCATGGCTACAGCGCCCAACACTTCAATGACCAAGGTCGTCTTGATGATAAAGCTCGTCAGACGGACAATGCCTCCCACAGTGGGCGCGGCGATGGCTTCCTGCATGGTGCTGCGCTGCATCAGCGAAATTTTCTGCCCCGAAATGGTAACGAAAGCGGCGGCCACGGTGATGACGCCCATGCCGCCGATCTGGATCAGCAGCATGATCACCAGCTGTCCGAAGGTCGACCAGTAGGTGACGGTGTCGTAGACGACCAGTCCGGTGACGCACACCGCCGACGTGGACGTGAACAGCGCGTCGAGAAAGGGCGTCACGCGGTTCTGAAGGCTGGAAAAGGGCAGCATCAGCAGAAATGTTCCCAGGAGAATAACGCCCAAAAAGCCGCAACTGATGATTTGGAAAGACGTCAATTTCCTTTTGGGGAAGAAATATTTTTCCATGAACAAAAACTCCTTTGTCCTTTTACAAAGTTTATGCCTCCTGCGTTATGACAGAACATAAAGTGAAACGAGGTGGAGAGGGGAGACAGCTGAAGCGCTTCGAAGTCGGCGTTGCTTCCGCGCAGCGTTGTCTGGTCCTTTGAGGCTTTGAGAGGCAGTCCCTGTGCGTCGGCTTGGCAGCGATGCTCCGGCCGAAAAGCTCCTGCGCAGAGATCCGAAACGCCGCTTCTGTTCGTGACTGCGGGCCGACCGGCAGAGGATGAACGTCCCGTTGTCTCGAGAAAAATAGAAGAGTGCACGCCGATAAAGTCCCTTCCGGAGCACAGTGTCATTATAATACCCCAGAAAGCCCCATGAAACGAAAAAATTTTGCATCTGCAGCAGGCCCGCGGCGCAACTGCCGGAATGCAAAAAGCCTCATGCGAGGCTTGCAGACCACTGAGCGAGGTGCACATGCCATGGCGGTGAAAACTTTGCTTTGAGCGAAAAACTTACGGCGCGAAGGCGAAGGCTTTGGCCGCCGAGTTCGCCTTCACGCTGAAGAGCGCTTTGCCGGCACGCCAAGAAAAAAGCCGGACGCTTTCCGCAAAAAACGGAAAGCGTCCGGCGTAAACGGAAAATTTCAGTCCAGTTTCAGCTCGCCCACAGCGCGTTCGAGACGGGAGACGAACTCCTCGAGATACGCACGCTGCGTGCCGATGTTGATGCGGCAAAATCCCGCGCCGCCCTCGCCGAAAAGCGTGCCCTCGTTCATGGCGGCTTTCACCTTGAAAAGCATGAACTGCTGAAGCTCCTCGGGAGAGAATTTCAACTCGCGGCAGTCGATGAGCGGAATATAGGTGGCCTCGGGGACGATGAGCTTCACGCGGGGCACGCGTTTTTTCAGCTGCTCGTCGAGATAATCGCGGTTGCCCTCCAGGTACTTCATCATCTGGAGGTACCATTCCTCGCCTTCGGCGTAGGCCGCGCGGGCCGCCACGATGCCGAAGACGTTGCCGCCGTCGACGTGCATCCATCCGCCCACGATGTGGTCCATCTGCCCGCGCAGTTTGGCGTTGGGCACAACGCTGATGGACGTGGTCAATCCGGCAACGTTGAAGGTCTTGCTGGGCGCCATCAAGGTAATTGAATGTTCTCTCGCCCAGTCGGAAAGCGACGCGAAGGGAATGTGTCGGTGCCCGGAGAAAATCAGGTCGCTGTGAATTTCGTCGCTGACCACCAGAAGTTCGTTGGCGCGGCAAATGGCCTCGATTTTCAGCAGCTCGTCGCGGGTAAAGCACCGTCCCGTGGGGTTGTGGGGACTGCACAGCAGCAGAAGGCGGCATTGTTTTGCCTTTTCCGCCAGATCGTCGAAGTCCACTTCGAAACGGCCGTTGCGGAGTATCATGGGGCTGTTGACGACACGGCGTCCCTGGGCATGGACTGTGTTGCGGAAGGGATGGTAGCACGGCGGCATGATCAGCACGCCGTCGCCGGGCGCCGTGAAACCCATCAAAGTCGCCGCGATGCCGTTCACCACGCCGGGCGTGGCGGCGCACCATTCGCGGCGAACGTCCCAGCCGTTGTGGCGCTTTTCCCAATCGATAAAGCTGTCGTAATAGTTTTCGTCGCGCCTGGGATAGCCGTACACCGGATGGGCGGCGCGCTCCTTGATGGCTTTGACCACAGGCTCCGGCGCGGGAAAGTCCATGTCGGCGATCCACAACGGAAGAACGTCTTCGGTGCCGAAGCGTCCTTTCAGTCCGTCCCACTTCACGTTTCCAGTGCCGCGACGTTCAATTTTCCGGTCAAAATCGTAAATCACAGAAAATCACCCCTTGAGAAATTTTTCCTTCCTTGCAGTTGACGGCGGACGACGCGAAATGTCCGCCGTCTTTATGTTTTACAGGCCCGTGCGGGCCGAAAGACGCCGGCTTCGCGCCTTCCAGCGTCCCGAGAGAAAATAGAGCCAAAGCGTGAGGCCGCGCAGCGCCATGTCGAGCACCATGGCATACCACGCGCCGGCCAGTCCGAGCCCCATGCGCAGCACGAAAATTCTGGCGCTCACAAGGCGAACGACGTACATGGTGAAGATCCCCAGCCACAGCGGAAAAACAGTGTCTCCTGCGCCTCGGAGCGCCCCGGCCGCCGTGAGCGCCACGCCCAGAAAAGGTTCGGCCCAGGCCACGATGCGCAACGCCATGGCTCCCTGGGCGACGATTCTCTCGTCCGCCGAGAACATGCCCACCAGCGGAGCGGCGAAGCAGTACATAAGGGCGCTGACGACGGCCATGACGGCGAAACAGAAGACAATGGAAATCCTGCCGTTGCGCGTTGCGCTCGCCTCGTCGCCAGCGCCGAGAGATTGGCCGACCAGCGCCGTGGCGGCGACGGAGACGCCGAAGGCGGGATTGTAGCACACGCCTTCCACGGTGACTGCCAGGTAATGGGCGGAAATCGACAGCGTGCCGAGGGTGGAAATAATGCCCATGTAGAACATCTGTCCCGTGGAGAGGACGATGCGTTCCGCCGCGATAGGCCCGCCGATGACCAGCAGGTCGCGTGCGCGCGCCATGTGAAAGTTCGTCAGGTCCCGCAGGTGCAGTTTCAGCCCGTCGTTCCGCCGCGCCAGAGCCGCTATGAGAAGCAGCGACGAAAGGACCATGGACGCCGCCGTGGAAACCGCTGCGCCGCGGACGCCCCAGCCGGCTCCCCACACGAAAAACGTCCGCCCGAAAAGGGAGAGGGCGTGCGGGCGGTAGATCAGAACGTAGTTGCCCGCCACGTTGCAGAAATTGGCGAACAGCGAAATCTTCATGGGCGTCATGGTGTCTCCTGCGCCCTGAATGACGCAGGCCAGCGTGCGTCCCAGAGCCATGAAGACCATGGATGAGCCCACAATGCGCATATAGGCGGCGGCGTCGGGCGCCACGTCGGGAGCCGCGTGCATCAGCGCGGCGTAACCGTCGGCGGACAGCCAGGCCGCGGCCGTCAGCAGGGCGCCCACAAAGCAGGACAGAACGACGCCGTGACGGACGTAAAGTCCGGCGCGGCCGCTGTCGTGCGAACCGACGCACCGGGCCGTGAGGACCATGGCACCGCCGGCCACCAACATCATCGTGGCGTTGGCGAACCACAGAGGCTGGGCGTTGAGCGCCGCCGCGGCCGTGGCTTCGGCGCCGAGGCTACCGACCATGGCCACGTCGACGATGTTGACCAGCGTGAGCATGAGATTTTCAAAAATTGCGGGCAGCGCTAGACGAATTACACGAGTCAGCGTCTTTCCCCATTTTTCAACCATGGCGCCTCTCCGCCTTTCTTGATTGTGTACGATTTACTCTAGCAGATTTTGAGGCCGCTGCAAAGGCAGAACAAATAAATTATACGTTATAGAGGAGTTTCCTGCACAAAATAAAGAAGGCTCTCCCTGAACTTTTCGGGGGAGAGCCTTGCCTATGATTGGAGAGAGACTTAGCCTAGCCGCGCTTCGATGCAGTCGCGCAGCTCTTTGTAAGCCTTTTCGGCGCGGTCGGCCAGAGCGGCGGCTGCGGCGCGCTTTTCTTCGACGAAGGCGGCGTCCTTGATGCCCGGCAGGTTGGTTCTGACGTTGTATGAAGCGCTCAGAGCCGCGGCATGGGCGAACTCGCCGGCCGAGGCGGCATCGGTGGAAGCGTTGACGTTGCCCTCTTTGATGGCCGTGATGACCAGCTCTGCGATTTCGGCGCACAGTTTCAGCGTCTCGAGGGGAACTTCCACGGTCACCTTGGCCGCTTTCTGCATGCTTTCGCGGCGGGCCGCCTTCTGTTCGTCGGTGTCCTTGGGGAGCTTCATGGCGTCCATAAAGGCGGCGAAGGAATCGGTGTCCTTGTCGATGAGCAGGAGCAGATCGTCGGCCAGCTTTTTGCCCTGATCGCACAGCGCCTTCATGTCGTCCTGCACGGCGGCGTATTTCTCGCGTCCGTAGGTCAGCTCGCCCACCATGGAGACCAGGCCGGCCGCAAGGGCACCGCCCAAGGCGGCAACGCTGCCGCCGCCGGGAGCGGGGGATTTGGAAGCCAATTCGTGGGTAAAATCGGGAAGCGTCATCTCGCGAAGTTTCATTCTATCGTCTCCTTATGAATCCTGGTGCATCATCAGATCGAGGAGCTTCAGTTCGAGCACCTGATCGTTGTGGAAGTCGTCGATCTGCATGTAGTAGGCGGCGCTGTCCAGCAGTGCTCCCGCGGGAATCATGCCGTAAACTTCCGTTCCGTTGATGGTGACGCCCCAGCGCGCCGCTTCCATGCGGATGAACTCCAGGACGCGGTACATGGCAGTCTTCTCGTAGTCCACCAGGTTCATGGAAACCTGCACCAAGTGCTTTTCGGGCAGGTCGACGCCCATGCCCTTGACGCAGGTGAATCCGCCGTTGGAAGCGCGCACGCGCTTGGCGATGATCTTGGCGATCTGCACGTTGGTGGTGTTGAGGTTGACGTTGTAGGCCACAAGGAACTTGCGGGCGCCGATGGCCGTTCCGCCGGCCGTGGGGTGAAGGCGAGGCTCGCCCACGTCGGGAGCGCGGGAAGGATCGGTGGCGACCACTTCTTTCAGTTCCTCGTACTGTCCTTTGCGCACCTGCTCGAGGCGCACGCGGTCGGGGCGCACAGAAGACGCCTCGTAGTAGAAGACGGGAACTTTCAGTTCGTCGTAGAAGCGATGGGCAAACTGGTGGGACAGCTCGACGCACTCTTCCATGGTGATGCCGCTGATGGGAGTGAAGGGAATGACGTCGATGGCACCCATGCGGGGATGGGCGCCCCGATGATGGTTCAGGTCGATCTTCTCGATGGCGACGCGGCCGGCCTCGATCAGAGCGTCGCAGATCACTGTGGGGTCGCCGCAGAGCGACACCACGAGGCGGTTGTGGTCGGGGTCCGCGCGGTAATCGAAAAGGTAGCAACCCTTGCGGTTTTTGAAGGGGGCCACAATGGCTTCAATGACGTCCTGGCGGCGTCCTTCGCTGAAATTCGGTACACACTCAATCAATGCGGGCATAGGTGAATCTCCTTCCATATTTTTGATAGAAGTGCAACGCAATTTGGCCTGTATGGGAGCTGAAGCTTTCTTACTTTGAGGTCATGGCGGCGATTTCGGCCTTGAGCGGAAGTTCGATGTCGCGTTCCACGTCCAGCTTGGTCAGCGCGCCGCCGGAAACTACAGGACGGCCTCCTACGTAGAGATCGACGAGCTTCCCGTCTTCGACGACGCTGAAGTCGGCCCAGGCTCCGGGTTCGAGGGGACCCATGGCGTGTCCGCCGAAGTCGAAGCTCTGCCGCCCGATGCCGTCGATGGCCGAAGGCGGCACGGTTCCGGCGAGACGCTTTTTCAGGAACGTCCGCTCGTCGTCAACGTCGAGGCTATCGTTGCTGGCCTCGCCGTCGGTGCCGCACCACAGCTCGATCTTGGCGTCGAGCAGGGCGGCCACGTCGGGAAATCCCGTTTTCACGCGGTCGTTCATCCGCGGGTTGATCACGACGCGCATGGCGTTTTCGGCGATAAGCCGGCGTTCGTTGTCGTCAAGCCAGCAGCAGTCGGAGAGGATGACGCCCGAAAGCGAAGGGATTTTGCCGTCGCGTCGCAGCGCGTCGAGATATTCCACCGGGCGGCAGCCGTGCTGTTTCATCGAGAGTTCCACGTCGCCGCGGTCCTCCGAAAGGTGAAGCTGAACCGGACGATCCAGCTCGGCTCCCAAGGTGATGGCGCGAATCATGGCTTCGGGCGTGGAAGCGTGGAAGCTGTGCAGCGCCGGACACACCATCACGCCGTCGTCCTCTTCGTCCATCAGTCGGCGCAGATTGGCCTCCGCCTCGTCGGGGGTTTCAAAGTAGAACTTCTGGGAGAGCTGTTTGGCCTCATAGGCGCTCTTGTCCACCATGTCGTAGTTCATGCGCCCGAAAATCAGGCGGACGCCCACGTCTCGCGCCGCGGCGATGACCTCGCGGTCGAGGTTGTTGCCCGACCGTCCGTGAAGATAATAGCTGACCATGACGGCTGTGGTGCCGTTGAGCAGCATCCGCGAAAAAGCCCGGCGACAGGCCAAGCGCACCCGGCGCGGCGTCATGGCCGTGGAATATTTATAGATGGTGTTGCGGCACCATGTGCCCAAGTCCCAACTCTTATCGACCAGATCGGTGTAGATGGACTGTTCGGGATGGGAGTGCGCGTTGAACTTTCCGGCCCGGAGGGTCGGTGCGTTCCGAGCCGTCGCGCTGCTCCGCTCCACGGCAGTGATGATTCCGCGGTCGTTCCAGCGGATCACCGTGGGTAACGCCTTTTCGCCGTTTTGCAGTAATCCTGTGATTTCGCCCATTGGTTCACCTCCTGAGTGACAGTTTATTTTATCGACTTCTCTTATTAAAGCATTTTAATCTGGAGCACGCAAGTTTTTTATAAAAAAAACGAAAATCGCATGGATGTATTTTTCGTGGTTTAAACTACGTTTTTTTTGCACCATGAGCTTTACAATGAAACCACAATGAAAAACACACTGACGCGACTGAGGGGGAATGAAAGATGTCCGAAAATAGGATGTTTTGCTTTCAATGTGAGCAGAGGGCGGGCTGCAATGCCTGCACGGGTTGTGCCGGAGTCTGCGGCAAGAAGGCGTCGACGGCGGCGCTTCAGGACCGTTTGACGGGCGAGATGATCGGGCTTTCCCGCGCGGCCCGTTCCAGCGGCAAGGGTGACGCCGCCACGTGGAAAACTCTGATGAGGGGCCTGTTCATGACGGTGACCAACGTGAACTTCGACGACGACGACGTGACGAAACAGATCGAGAAAACCCGCGAAGAAAAAAATCGCCTCGATCCTTCGGCCGAAAGTTATGACATGGCCCGTCTGTGGAGCGCCGACGAGGACATCCGTTCGCTCAAGTCGCTGATTCTCTTCGGGCTGCGCGGCATGGCGGCCTACGGCTGGCACGCCCTGATGCTGGGATACAGCGACGACGACGTGAGCCGCTTTTTCGCCGAAGGGCTGGTGGCCGTGGGATCGTCCATGGACGCCGACAGCCTGCTGTCGGTGGTCATGAAGACGGGGCAAATCAACCTGAAGTGCATGGCGCTGCTGGACCGCGCCAACACGTCGGTCTACGGAACGCCCACTCCCGCCGAGGTGACCATGAAAGTGGAGAAGGGCCCCTTCATCGTGGTGACGGGACACGACTTGAAGGATCTGCAGTGCCTTCTCGAGCAGACCAAGGGCACGGGAATCAACGTCTACACCCACGGAGAAATGCTGCCGGCCCACGGCTATCCCCAGCTTCGCCAATACGCCCATCTGAAGGGCAATTTCGGCACGGCGTGGCAGAATCAGCAGAAGGAGTTCGACGCTCTGCCGGCGCCCATCCTCTACACCAGCAATTGCCTGATGCCGCCGCGGAAAAGCTATGCCGACCGCGTCTTCACCACGGAAATGGTGGGCTTCCCCGGCGCCGTCCACATCGGCGCGGACAAGGATTTCAGCCCCGTCATCAAGAAGGCGCTGGAGCTGGGCGGGTATGCCGAAGATCGAGTCTTCACGGGCATTAACGGCGGCAACCATGTGACCACGGGCTACGGCCACGGCGCCGTGCTCTCCGCGGCGGACAAAATAGTGGCGGCGGTGAAAAAAGGCCAGATCCGCCATTTCTTCCTGGTGGGCGGCTGCGACGGCGTTCGCTCCACACGCAGCTATTACACCGATTTTGTGAAGCAGGCGCCGGCGGACACCGTTATTCTGACTCTGGCCTGCGGCAAATATCGCTTCAACGATCTGGATCTGGGCACGGTGGCGGGACTGCCGCGGCTCATGGACATGGGGCAGTGCAACGACGCCTACGGCGCCGTGCAGGTGGCGCTGGCACTGGCGGCGGCCTTCAAGTGCGGCGTCAACGACCTGCCGCTGACGCTGGTGCTCTCCTGGTACGAACAGAAGGCGGTGTGCATTCTGCTGACGCTGCTGAGCCTCGGCATTAAAAACATCTGGCTTGGCCCCACCCTTCCGTCCTTCCTGTCGAAGAACGTTTTGGACCTGCTGGTCAAAAACTACGGCATCAGCGCCGTGACCACGCCCGAAGCGGACTTGAAAAAGATGCTCGGCGATCGTTCATGAAAATCTCGCTTCTCAGCGCCTGCGGCACCAGCGCGCAGGAGTTCTTTGAAAAGATGCTGGACGTGAAGGCCGACTGCCTGCTGGATATTCGCCTCAAAAATTCCAACC
Organism: uncultured Synergistaceae bacterium; assembly: GCA_964622575.1. Taxonomy (GTDB): domain Bacteria; phylum Synergistota; class Synergistia; order Synergistales; family Dethiosulfovibrionaceae; genus Pyramidobacter. Next base: position 121,385 of record CAZUQW010000002.1, read on the forward strand.
AGCTCTGCGGCTTTACCAAAGCGAAGGATTTGGCGTGGTTTGTGGAAAAATTGACGGATGCCCGTTACGTTCACGACTTGCGTCTGGCGCCGCCTCCGACTCTGTTGAAGGCCTATCTCGACCACCGCATCGACTGGCAAGGCTATCGCAAGGGATACTTGGAAGCCATGGAGAAGATGGGCGCCGTCCATCTCTTTCGCGCCGAATATGGGAAGTACCAGAGCGTCTGCCTGTTGGGTTCGGCGACGGCATCTCGCCGCAGCCACATTGAAGCTCTGAAGGAACTGCTCGAACGCAAGTGACGGAAAGGTCCGAGAGATAAAAACGCAGCCCGAGAAATTTCCCGCACGGGAATTTCTCGGGCTGCGCGTTTGCGCCGTGTTTTGGCGGCATGGGGCGCGGACTATGGCAGTTTGTTCTGCGTCGGGCCTTCGGGGCCTAGAAGCCGAGCCGGCGCGTCCTGATCGATCAGCGTGACGTCCATGTGGGGATAGGCCATGGCGATGCCTTCCTGCCGGAATTTTTCCTGAATGGCCTCGCGAAGTTCACTGCTGACGCGCAGCGAGCTGGCGAGTTTCTGGTTGATCCAGAAGTACAGCGTAAACTCCAAGTTGCTGTCGCCGAAGTCGGCGAAATACACCCACGGCTCCGGAGTCTTGAGAATTCTGGGGTTGGCGTCAACGATCTTCAGCACCGTCTCGCGTACTTTTTTCGCCGGCGTGCCGTAGGCCGTGCCGAAGTCGATGGTGAGGCGGAGCAGAGCGTCCGACAGGCTCCAGTTGATGAGCTGGTTGTCCAGAAGTTGGCTGTTGGGGACGACCACTTCTTTTTCGTCGAAGGTGCGGATCAGCGTGGAGCGCACTCCCACGTCGGCCACGGTGCCGCAGAGGCTTCCCACTTCGATGACGTCGCCGATTCTGAAGGGATGGTTGACGGTCAGCAGGATGCCGCCGATGATGTTCTTGAAGATGTTCTGAGCGCCGAAACCGATGGCGATGGCCACGGCGCCGCCCAGGAAGGCGAAGGCCGTCAGCGGAATGCCCACGATGTGCAGCGCCGTCAGAAAGATGGCGATGGCGGCGGTGTAATAGATGAATCGCTGGAAGGTCCTGCGGCTCGTCTCGTCGAAGTGGAAGTACTTGGCCACGGCCCAGGAGAGCATGTAAACCAGACGGCGCGCGCCCCATGTGCCGAAAAGGATGATGGCTAAGGCGATGAGGAATTCCTTGAGGCGCACGGCATAGCCGCTGCTCTCCCAAAGCTCGGTGTTGAGCGTGCTCGCCAGCTTTTTCTTCCAGGAGTCGGCGGTTTTCTGAGCGATGCCGACGGTCTTGTAGGTCTGCTCGAGCATGAGCGCGACCTGCTTTTCCAGCGTTTCCACCGAGGAGAGGGTGGTGATGAAGTCAAGGCTGTCCTGAATGGCGCCCTGCGCGGCGGCACGATGTCTTTGCAGCGTGACGGCCAGCGATTTGCCGACGGCTTCGTCGCCGAGCTGCCGTTCCACTTCGGAGAGCCGTGTCTGAAAGGAAAGAAGGCTTTTCTGCTCGCCGGCGACTTTTGCCTGAATGGCGGCGATGTCTGCGGAGATTTTCTTCAGCGTTTCGGGCACGCCGCTTTTGTCCAAGTTGTCGGTGTGAATGTCCTGAATGAGGCCCCACATACGGCGGCGCGTCGCCATGAGCACAAGGGTTTCCTGAAGGTGTTCCAGCGCCAGACGGCAGCGGTCGCGGTCGGCGCTGCGGTAATTCAGCTCGGCTTGGGCGGCGTCTTTTTCGGCGCCTCCTCCGACGGCGCGAAATTTCTCTTCGGCGGCAACCAGGGCGTTGTCGGCCTGGCGCATCTGGCGCGACAGCGAGTTCTGCTTGGCTTCAAGAGCTTTGATTTTTTCGTTCAGCGCTGCGGTTTGGGCGTTGAAGGCTTCCTCGTCGAGGCTCAGATTGTTCCAGATGTACTCGTAGAGCTTGCTGCGTTGGTCGAGCTGATGACGGTAAAGCTCGGCCGCCGCCGCCGCGCGCTCTTTGCTGAACTGGTCGAGAATGAGTTGGGTGCGATCGGCTTCGACGGTCAGCGCAGCGCTCTGGAGGTTCCACTGATTTTCTTTGCTTGCCTCTCTCTGCACGTTGTCGCGGGCAAGGCGCCATGCCGCTTCGTCGGAATTGAGCTGCATCTGCGATTTTGACGCATAGGCCGTCGAAAGGTCCAGATTGTCGTGAGCGGCGTCAAGCTCTTTGCTGAGGGCTTCAATGCCTTCGTTGAACTTCTCGTAGTATTCCAGTTTGAAAGGCGGCTTCTCGTTGAGCTGGAGTTCGGGTGCAACGGCCGAAGATTTTCGCTTTTCCAGCTCGGCGTCGTCCTGCTTTTTGCGGGTCGCGGCGATTTCAATGCGCGCATAGGCGTTTTTCAGTGAGGCAAGGACGTCGACGCGCTGCGTCACGGCCTCGGCGGTCACGCCGAAGCGGGCGGCCGCTTCTTCGGGCGGCAGATTGTTCCATAGGGCGAGCCGAGCGTCGATCTCATCGAGCCTCTTGGAGTTGACCTCAATGTCGGAGGACGACGGCGCAAAGGGTTGAGGCGTCGTGTCGTCGGCGGGAAGCGTCTTTTCAAGGCCTGCCTTCAGGCCGTCGGTGACAATGGAGACGGCGTCGAACGCGCAGACCGGCCCGGCGAGTCCCAAGATCAGCGCGGCGGCCAATAAATGTTTTTTCATGTAAGACCCCTCTTCAGTAATCGGATAAATTTAATGGTATTATTTTTCAATTATAAATCACTTTCCGTCGAATTCCAAGGCGGCGCGTTCCGCAAAAGGCGCGCCCCCCATTATAGAGCCATCTGCCGTTGTTTTTTGAAGAAAAACGAGAATGACTTTTCGGCGTCCTGGCGGGATGGTACTATAATGTATGCACGCAAAGTTCTCTCGGGGGAGGCAGAATTTTATGAGTGGAAAATCAAAAGTCTATTTCGCGCCTTTCGGGCCTCACGTCAGCAAAGTGGACGTGCTGAAGAAACTGATCGAAGCGGCGGAATTCAGGAAAACCGTGGCCAAAGGGGCGCTGACGGCGGTGAAGCTGCACTTCGGCGAGAAGGGCAACGACACCTACATGCGGCCGATTTTCGTTCGCGCCGTGGTGGACGAGATCAAACGGTGCGGCGGCAAGCCCTTTTTGGTGGACAGCAACACGTTGTACATGGGCAGCCGGAAAAACGCCGTGGATCACCTGGTCACCGCCATCGAAAACGGTTTCGGCTACGAGGTGACGGGCGCGCCGCTGGTGATCGCCGACGGGCTGAAGAGCAACGACTTCCGCGAAGTGCCCGTGAACGGCGATTTTTTCAAGAGCGTTGACGTGTCGTCGGCCATTGCCGAAGCCGATGCGCTGGTGGTCATGTCCCACTTCAAGGGCCACGTCTCGGCGGGCTACGGCGGAGCCATCAAAAATCTTGCCATGGGGTGCGCGCCGGCGCGGGGCAAAAAGGCGCAGCACGCCGTCCGTTTGGAAGCCGACGAGGAGACCTGCATCGGCTGCGGGCGCTGTTACCGGAATTGTCCCGCCCATGCCATCGCCATGGTTCAGTCCGGCGGAAAAAACGTCTCTCGCATTGACCCGACGCAGTGCATCGGCTGCTGCGAGTGCATGACTGTCTGTCCCACCAAAGCCATCCACATGCTGTGGACCGGCAGCGACGACCGCCGCAGCTTCAACTGCCGCATGGCGGAGTACGCTTGGGGCGCGGTGAAGGGCAGGAAGCGCGTCGTCTACATCAACGCCATGATGGACATCACGCCGCTGTGCGACTGTTGCGGCTGGAGCGACACGCCCATCGTTCCCAACATCGGCTTTGCCTTCTCCACCGATCCCGTGGCGTTGGACAAGGCCTGCTACGACCTGGTCACTGCCGCGGAAGGCATGCCCGGCGAGGAACATCATTTCCACAGTGGCGACGACAAGTTCGCCAAGCTCTATCCCGAATGCGAGCCCCACGCGCAGTTCGAACACGGAGAAAAAATCGGCTTGGGAACCACGGCTTACGAGCTTTTCACCCTGGAGCCGCCGAAGGAAGAGGAAGAATAGCGCGCCGTCAGTCTTGACTAATCAAGAGCGCGACTGTTATGATCGCAAAAGATCAGAGAAGTTCAACTTCACAGTCAAGCCGTCGGCATTAGATGCGGCTGGGCCGCGTCGGCAGTGGGTTTAATTCCACAGGACAGCATAAAAACTGCCCTGTGGATTTTTTTGAACCTTTAAGCCGGCAGGGCAGAAAACGGAGGTGTGCTCCATGGAACCCGACAGAACGAAAAAAATCGAATTCGAGCGGTCGGCAACGCGAGTCTCCGCCGTCTGCATGGCGGGCAACTTCGTGTTGGCCGCCGCAAAGTTTGCCGCGGGCATTCTGGGCCATTCGGGCGCCATGATCAGCGACGCCGTCCACTCGTCGTCGGACCTTTTGGGCGGCCTGATTGTGGTCATCGGCGTGAAGCTGGCCACCCGGCCGTCGGACAAGTCCCATCCCTACGGACACGAGCGCATTGAGTGCATTGCCGCGCTTATTCTCGGCGGCATCCTCTTCGCCGTGGGGCTGGCCTTGGGCGGCGAAGCGCTGAAAAGCGTTATCACCGGCGCCTACCGTCGTGCGGTCCGGCCGGGAGTTGTCGCTCTTGCGGCGGCCTTGCTCTCCATCGTCTCAAAAGAGGCCATGTTCTGGTATACCTGGCTCACGGCGACTCGCTTCGACTCCAGCGCCTTGAAAGCCGAGGCGTGGCACCATCGCTCAGACGCCCTGTCGTCGGTGGGCGCGCTCATGGGCATCGGCGGAGCGCGTTTGGGCTGGCCCGTGATGGAGCCCGCTGCCAGCTTCGTGATCTGCCTTTTCATACTGAAGGTGGGGTACGACATCTTCAACGACACGGTGAATCAGCTGGTGGACCACGCCGCCGACGATAAAACCGTTGAGGCGTTGAGCCAGTGCATTCTCGCCCAGAGAGGCGTCAAGGGCATCGACCTGCTCAACACCCGCGAGTTCGCCAACCGGCTCTACGCCGATATCGAAATCCGCGCCGACGGCAACCTGTCGCTGCATGACGCCCACGCCATCGCCGAAGAGGTTCACCATGCCGTGGAAAAGCAGTTTGCGCGGGTCAAGCACGTGATGGTGCACGTCAATCCCCAGTAAATCATCCTCCGGACCGAAAAAGCCGTGCCGCGCCGTGGAGCCGCCGGAGATTTTCGCGAGGAAATGGGGTATGATAGTCTCGGAGGCGGAAGCTCGACTCCCGCCGATCAACCGGGGCGCAGGGCGCCAGAGAGGATGAGAGGTATGCAGGATTTTGTCTTTTCCAGTCCCGTAAAAACGTGGTTCGGTGCGGGCGCGGCGCAGAAAGCGCTTCGAGCGTCCCTTCCGGGCTTCGGCAGAAACGTCATGCTCTGCATGGGCGGCGGCTCCGTCAGGAAAAACGGCATCTATGATGAAATCATGGACATCCTTCGTGAATGCGGAAAGCGCGTCGTGGAATTCTCGGGCATTATGCCCAACCCCACGTGGAAGAAGGTCTGCGAAGGCGCGCAGCTGGCGCGGCGCGAAAAGGTCGATCTGGTCCTGGCCGTGGGCGGCGGATCGGTAAGCGACTGCTGCAAGATGATCTGTGCACAGGCCGTCACCGACGAGGACCTCTGGACCATGAAGTTCGACTTCGGCGCCCTGCCGGCGCAGTTTCTGCCGTTGGGCGTCGTCGTCACCGCGTCGGGCACCGGCTCGGAGCAGAACAACATCGCCGTGATCACCAACGAAGAGAAAAAGATCAAAGCGGGCATGACGGGAGCGACGCCGGCCTTTGCGGCCCTCGATCCCTCCTCCACGCTGTCCGTTCCCTTCGCTCAGGTCCTTTCGGGCGCCTTCGACACGCTGAGTCACTGCATGGAAAGCTATTTCGGCACGCCGCGCGACGAAAATCTGACCGACGAGATCGCCGAGGCCGTCATGCGCCACGTCATCGGCTGCGCCCGCGACCTGGCCAGCCGTCCAAAGGACGTGGAGCTTCGCGGCGAGTTGATGTGGGCCGCCGCGTTGGCGGAAAACGGCCTTCTCAAGGCGGGCAAGGTCACCGATTTTCAGGCGCACCAGATCGAGCATCAGGTGGGCGCCTATACCGATTGCAACCACGGCCAGGGTTTGGCCGTGATCCAGCCCGTGCTGTACCGCCACCTCTATCGAGGCGCGCCGCAGCGCTTTGCCCGTTGGGCGCAAAGGGTTTGGAACGTGGAACCCCGTGGCGGCGATTTGGAAACGGCCTCGGCCGGCGTCGACGCCCTTCGGGATTTTGTCGTCCAGGTCGGCTTGCCCGACAGCTTCAGGAAAATGGGCATCAAAGACCGAAGCTTTTACGGCGACGTCGCCCGTTCCTGCCGGATTATGCCGGGCTGCTGCCGCCAGCTGTCGGTCGGCGAAATCTTCGACATTCTGACGGAGTGCTATTGAAAAAAGGTCTTCCCTTCGCGAAGGGAAGACCTTTTTTATGCCATAACGTCTTTTAAAACCAGGGCGATGCGGGCCACGCCTTCGGCCATTTCCTCGTCGGAGGGCCGGGCGTAGGTGAGGCGCAGCGAATGTTCTTCGCCCGTGAAATCGGGCGTGAAGCACATGCCCGGGAAGAAGGCCACGCCGTAGGTGTCGCGCGCCAAAAGCGCCAGCTGCCGCGCGTCGCAGCTGTCGGGCACGTGGCACCACAGGAACATGCCGCCCAGCGGCGTTTCCCAGTTCAGCAGCTCCGGAGAAATTTTCTCGCGCATCAGCGACGTGAGGCGTTTATAACGCCGCTTCAGGTCGAAGCGCAGGCGATCCACGTGGGCGTCGAACTGCGGGTGGCGAAGCAGCCGCGCGCAGCCGCGCTCAAGCAGCGCGGGGTAAGCCAGAATGGTGGACTTGATCAGCATGGCGGCGCGTTCGCGAAGTTCCTGCGGCAGAACCAGCCATCCGAGCCGCACGCCCGGGGCGATGGTTTTTGACAGCGAACCCATGTAGACTGTGCAGTCCGGCGCCAAAGAGTAGTAGGACGCCGGCGGCTCTTCGCCGAAGCTCAGCTCGTGATAGGGATCGTCCTCGAGGATCATGAAGCCGTAACGGCGGGCGATCTCGACGACGCTCTTGCGTCGCTCCAGCGAAGTGCAGCGTCCCGTCGGGTTCTGGAAGTTGGGAATGACGTAAAACATCTTGACTTTGTTCGTTTTGGCCAGGGCTTCCAGCGCGTCGGGCAGCGGCCCCTCGTTGTCCATGGGCACGCCCCGAAGGCGCGCGAAGCTTTTGTACATGCAGTCCAGCGTCTCCGTGAAGGTGGGCGTCTCGCACAGAACGAGATCGTCGGGATCGATGAACAGCTGTGAGGCGATGTCGGCGCCTCCCGTGGCTCCCACGGTGGTCACGATGTTCTCTGGAGACACTCCGCGGCCGATGCCCAGACGGTTCATGCGGTCGGCCAACGCCGAGAGAAGCTCGGGATCGCCGGCAACGTGCGGGTAGGCCATCACGTCGCGCTCGTTTTCGAGAAGCTCATGAAAGATGGGGCGCAGAAGGTCGAGAGGATACTGGTCTGCCGCAGGCTGTCCTGCGTTGAAGGGAATGATCTTTTCCACTCCGGGAGAAAAGAATTCGTCCATGGCGCTGTGGCGCAAATGGGCCGCGCGCCGGCTGATGGCAAGTTTCATGGCCGTTACCTCCGTAAATGCGTTTCAAATTGCGTACATTATATCACTTTCAAAGCGCACCGATAAAAGGGTCGCACCAATGTGCCGATCCGCCTGTCGCATGGGTCTTGTCGTTGTGGTACACTGGCAGGGAAGTGGAAAGTTTTTCACGCTGCCGGGCGAGCCGGTTGCGCAGCTTAGTTTTTCGCGAAAGCGCGAAAAAATTGCGCCGCGCGAAGGCGAAAAGGGCCTGCGAAACGGCGGAAGCTCTCCGCGCCGGGACACGTCCTGCACGGCGCGGTGAGTGCGGCAGAAGCAATATGATGAATACATCGAAGGAGTGAAGACAGAATGCTGAAAAAAATCGGATTTATCGGATTAGGTGTCATGGGGCGCTCCATGGCTTTCAACCTGCTGAAGGCGGGATTTTCGCTGACGGTGTACAACCGCACGAAGGCTTCGGCGCAGGTCCTGACGGCAGCGGGAGCTCAATGGGCGGACTGCCCTGCCGACGTGATGCGCGGCAGCGACGCTGTCATCACCATCGTGGGCTATCCGCGCGACGTCGAGCAGGTCTACTTCGGCGAAAAGGGCCTTTTCCAGGGATTTTCCGCCGGAAAACTGGTCATCGACATGACCACGTCATCGCCTCTTCTTGCCGAAAAAATCGGCGCGAAGGCCAAAGAGCTGGGCGGATGCGCCCTTGACGCTCCCGTTTCGGGCGGCGACGTGGGCGCGAAAAACGCCAAGCTCACCATTATGGTCGGCGGCCCCGAAGAGGCTTTCAAAGAGGCGGAACCCCTTTTCGCGGCCATGGGAAAGGAATGGAAGCTTCAGGGCGGCTGGGGCGCCGGACAGCACACAAAGATGGCCAACCAGATCGCCATCGCGTCCAACATGATGGGCGTGTGTGAGGCTCTGGCCTACGCGCGGCGCGCTGGGCTGAACCAGGAAGCGGTGCTGGGCACCATTTCCGGCGGCGCGGCGGGCAGTTTTTCCATGAGCAACCTGGCGCCCCGCATGCTGAAGGGCGACTTCAAGCCGGGATTTTATGTGAAGCACTTCATCAAGGACATGGGCATCGCCATTGAATGCGCCCGCGCGATGAAGCTTGACCTGCCGGGGCTGGAACTGGCCGACAGGCTGTACAGAAAGCTGGCCGAGGCCGGCGGCGAGAACGACGGGACTCAGGCCCTCTATCGTCTGTACGTCGATGGGGGAGCAAAAAAAGAATAAAATCTTTGAAGAGCCGGGCCGGCTGCCGCGCAGTGCGACAGCCGGCCCGCTTGTATGCGGAGTTAGCGACGAAGAGGCGTCATGGCAAAGGTGCCTTCGGAAATTTTCTTCGCGGCAATGCAGAAGTCGAAGCGGTCCACGGCGGTGCACAGGGCAAAGTCCTCGCGAGGAAAAACGTCCTGGGTCCGCGGGTTGAAGAATTTTGCGCCCTCGGCCGTGCGCCTCAGCGCGTCGAGCTCTTGGGCCATATTCAGCGAAGTTCCTTCGAGCGACGCCTTGATGGCGCTGGCGCACAGCAGATCTTCGGGCGTGTTCCTCCGTCCAGCCCAGCCCATGGCGACCAGAGAGACTTGCGCGGGGCTGCGCGAGGCGATGTGCCGTGCCGTTGCCGATGCCGTGACCAGAGAAGCGGCGAGAAGCTCCGTGGCTCCCGATGCCGCGGCCAGGCCCTGCGTTCCCGAGCTGGTGGTGTGAATGACGGTTTTTCCCTGCAGCGCCGCGCCTTCGGTCTGCCACGGCGAGTTGCCGTAGTCGAAACCCGGCAGGATTTTTCCGCCTCGCTCGCCGACGAGCAGCGCCTCGGGGTTTTCGGCCTTCAAACGGCGCGCCGTTGTCTCGCTGTCCACGGCGTAAATCCGCGAGGCGCCGCGGGCAAACAGGTAGGCTTCCAGCGAGAAAGCCCGAAAGACGTCGATAATCACCGTCAGGCCACGGGCGCGGCGCGCCCCGTCCAGAAGCTCCAAAATCTCGATATTCACGAAAAATCCTCCCTGTCAATTCACTGCGCCGCGCGTTTAGCGCGCGATTTTCGGCCGATGAAGTTCAGGCAAATGGCGGATCAATGGCTTTTCCGCGAAAGTGCGGCGCGAAGGACGTGAGCAGCGTACCTTTACCATCCGCGCCCTCCGCCGCCTCCGCCTCCGCCGCCGGAAAATCCTCCGTCGAAACCCGATGACGAGCCAGGCGCCGAAGCTCGCGGGCTGCCGGAGGACGGCGGACGCGAGACGGCCGACAGCCGTCGGGCGAAGCGGCCGTCGGCGAAGGTCGCGCTTTGAGGCTCCGCGCACCATTGAGGGGTGTAGGCGGCGTCGGACAGAACTCTCTCGAAACGGTCGGCCCACGTTTTCGCGCAATCCAGGGCAACGGCGTAGGGCAGAAGCTCCTCGAAAAGCGCGGGACTGTCGTCGGGAGCGTTCAACGTCTCGAGGCGATCCTTTCCGGCGGCGGTGATGAACATCTCCAGCCCGCGCGTCTGCGCGACGGCCTTGCGCCCTTCGTCGGTCCACGGGATCAGTCGCTCTTGAAGCAGCAATCCTGTTATGGACAGAGCCACGCAGGGCAGCGTCAGCTCGGGGTTGTGGCCGAAACTTCCCGACGCGGCCATGACGGCCAGTACGGGCAGCAGCGGAGCGCAAGACGAAAGGCTGTGGAGAAGGATGTTTTTCTTTCGCGGCGAACGTTTTCCCGAGGCGAAAAGGGAGACGAGGTTCAGCATCAGGCACAGCATGGACGCGCTGACAATATCGGGGTCGGCGTCGCTCAACGACGCCAGCGCCGCCGAGGCCACCGCCGCGACCATGGGCGCGGCGAAAACGGGACGCAGCGGACGTTCCTTCGACCTCAAGGCCTTGGAGCGGCGCTTCACGTCGGACGTGACGCAGCTCAAAGCCTTGGAGAAGGCCGAGCGCTGCGATTTCTCCAGGCGCAACGTCCGGGGTGATCCCGCGGGGAAAAGGGCGCGGTAAATTTTCTCTCTCAACGGCCTATCGGCCGATTTGTCTCCGTCGCCGCGCTCAAGGCTGTAACCCTCCTTGGCGTTGCCATCGATCGTGAAAAGTCCCTGGATGGCCATGGCGATGAGTTCGGACGTCAGGCTTTTGGCGTCTCCTTCTCCCCGCGCGATCCAGCGCGCCAGCGACGGAGAAAGTCCCGCCGGCTCGTGAAAGAGGGGAACGACGGCAAAGGCGTTTTCCCGGGCGGCGCGGCGAAGTCTTTTCATCAACAGCGCCGCACCGGCGGCGGTTCCCAGCCAGATCAGCAGCGCGGAGAGGGCCTCGGCGTGTGCGCCGACGACAGCCAGAAGTTTTTCCGAAAAGCTCGGCACCGGAGGCGTGACGATGCCTTTGCTCCACCCATAGACCACCGTCAGGTTCTCGCCGGGAGAAAGCCGTGACGCCGTAATGGAGTTGTCGGGATTTTTTACGGCCCGCGAACGGTCGGTGGAACCCAGAGGTCCGGCATACCACGCGATCCTTTCAAAGCCCTCGCCCCAGCTTTTGCCGGGAAGCTTCAATCGGAACGTGGTTTTCAGAATGGGGAAATCCCACTCTGTGCCGTTGACATTCCAGTACAGTTCGTCGTGGTCGTCGAAAAAGCCGATCTGCTTGTCGGTTTTGTAGGTGAGTTTCAGCGTGTGCTTGCCTACGGAAAGCGCCTTTGCGCCGCTGCCGATGCGGATGGCCGTGTTGCGGCCTTCGCGACTCTCCTTCCATGGAGCCGCTGCGCCGTCCAGTTCCGCTGAAAGCACGCGAAGCCCTACGGTGACGCCTTGCCCGGCGGCGTTCCTGTAACGTACGGGAATGCTGCGGATCAAGCCGTGGACGATGTCGACGCCGGCGGCGGTGAAGCGCAGCGTTTCAGTTACCGTCATCGAGGCGTCACGACCGATCTCGGCATCGGCGTTGAAGGACAAAATACATTCAGCAGGCAGGGCCGAAGCCGGAGCCGCCGCTAGAAAAAGAGCGACAGCCGCAGCGAATCCTCTGATCACGCGAAAAAACATGGCCACGTCAGTCCAGAATCTCCACGGTTACGATGTCGTGGTCGGGGTGATCCTTTCTGCGGGTGGAACGCCTCTTGATGCGCGTTTCCTGCTCACGGGCGGGGCCAAGACGGCTTTCGTCGATATTGACGAAACCGATGTAGTCCAGGTTGCTTTTCATGTTGTCATAGCTGAAGCCTTTTTTCAGCCCCAGCAGAGGATAGTTGACCTCTCTCTCGGGATGGACGTCGTTGTAGTCGCCGAGAATGAACGTGGGGCCTTCGGCCCGCGCCGCCAGAGCGTTGAGCTTCTGAATTTGGGCCGATCGCTTGGCGTAGTTGTAGCGCCGCGCCTGTTCTCGGTCCTTTCCGCTGCCCGTGGCGTTGCTTTTCAGGTGCACAGCCACAAGGGTGTACGTCTTGCCCGTGCTCTCGTCGCGAAAAACCGCCGACAGCGGCGGACGGTCGAATAAACGGTATTTTCTTCCCGCGAAAGTGCCGCTCAGATTGGCGAAATAGACCTGCGGCCTGCTCTGCAGGGCGACCTTTTCCGAGTTCCAGAGAAAATAGAGATCTTGCCTTCCCGAGGTGTCGTTTCCGACGTATTTCCAGCCGGGCAGCCACCGCGTCACGAAGAAACGCATGGTGGCGTCGCCTTCGATTTCCTGAAGCGCCAGCACGTCGGCGCCGCTGGCGCGGATCGATGCCGCCAGTTCGTCGAGGTCCGAGGGCACATAGCGTTTTTTGCCGAAGACGCTGAAATATTCGATGTTAAAAGTCCCGATGGTCAGAGCGGCGGCGGGAAGCGCCAGACAGAGCGCCGCCAGCAGGCCGGCGAAAAGCCGGCGAAGTGTTCTCTTCAAGGTGGGAACCTCCTTTATACGTTTGGAAATTTGAATCGGTTGTTTCATTGTAACACGGCCCGACGGCTTCAGAACGCTTGTGTGTGCCGGCTGGAATGGTATAATCAGCGTGGAGCGCGGGATTATCCCGACCGATCACATTTGGGAGGTAATAAAGATGAAAGAAGCAATTGCAACGAAAAAAGCCCCCGGCGCCATCGGCCCTTATTCTCAGGGCATTTCCACAGAAACCATGATTTACACTTCCGGTCAGCTGGGAATGACGCCCGACGGAACGCTGCCCGAGACCATCGAGGAGCAGACCGAAAACTCGCTCAAAAACGTCAAAGCCATCCTCGAGGCCGCAGGTAGCTCCATGGATAAAGTGGTCAAGACCACAGTGTTCCTCAAGGACATGAATGACTTTGCCGTGATGAACGGCATCTACGCCAAATACTTCAAGGAGCCTTTCCCCGCCCGCAGTGCTATCCAGGTGGGCAAGCTCCCCAAGGACGGCAAAGTGGAAATCGAAGTCGTCGCCGTCAAATAAGCCGAAATTGGAAAAAGCACGGGCTTCTCGGCCGAGAGACCCGTGCTTTTTTCTCTGCGACGCGGCATCGCCGCTTTCGTCGCGCCATTGTCCCTTAGGTAACGACAAAGAGATTTTATATGCTGATTGTGGTCCTTTCGTCCGAAGTGAAGGCAAAGAAAGCGGAATGACGAAACTTTTTAATGTAAAAAGTTTATTTTTGTCGGCTCCGCCTGTGATATGATAGCAAAGTCGATATGAACAAAGATGCAGGGAGGCGGTGCCATGACAAAATTCATGGATTTGGACGTGCGAAAAGTGAAAGCCCTCATACGACGCGAGACAGGCCCCTTCATCGGCATGACTTTTGCGTCGCTGCTCCTATGTTTTCTCATCGCAGCGCTCATCGAACCCTATAAATTTGCCAGCACCGGCGTCACCGGCGTAGCGTTGATCACCAATTACCTGTGGGGAATGTCGCCCGTCTGGGTGCTGACCATCGTCAACATCTTGCTGCTCATCTGGGGCTGGACAGCCATGTCGCCGCGCTTTGCCCTGTGGACGCTTTACAATACCGTCCTTACCAGCATTTTCCTCCCCGTCTTCGAGATGTTCCATTATCCCATGATCAACGATCTCGTCCTGGCCGCGCTGCTGGGCGGCGTGACCGGTGGTTTGGCCATAGGAATTTTGTTCAGGTGCGGAGGCTCGTCGGGCGGTATGGACATCCTGGCGGCCATCGTGAAAAAACATTGGGGCATCGACGTGGGCTCGGCCTCGTTTTACGTCAACTCCGCCATTCTCCTCTCGTCGCTGGTCGCCGTCAACCTCGAAAAAGTCCTGTACGGCGGACTGAGCCTTTACGTGGAGTCCGTCACCATCGACTGGGTTCTGAAATCCTTTGACCGACGAGTTCAGATGAACATCATCACGTCGAAGCCCGAAGAAATCATCAATTTCATTATGGAAAAAATCGAACGGACCGCCACGCTGATTCCCGCAAAAGGCGCTTACCGGCGTACGCCCATGGACGTCATCATGGTGATCCTGACGCGTCGTCAGGCCTTGGAGCTGAAACGTTACGTGCGCGACACCGACCGCAGGGCCTTTGTCATCATGGGCGACGTGTCGGAAGTGGTGGGCGAGGGCTTCAAAGAGTGGGAGAACGATACATAAAGAGCGCGACGCTTCACAGGCGTGCCTTTTATGAAGAATTCTTGGCGCCTTCGGCAAAAAATGCCGCCGGCAGCGCTGTGTCGAGCTCGTGTCCCTTCCTGATCAGCGGCAGAAGAAATTTACGAAAAAGTTTGCATTGTCGGCAAAAGGGCTCCCTCGAAAGTCGAGGGAGCCCTTTTTGCGCGGAGAAAGACAGGTGCCCAACCCTTTCGGGTTGGGCACCTGTCTTGTGTAAGTGGAAGGTTTTAGTAGTGGATTTTGTCCAGACGGTTGATGGTGCCGCGGTAGAAATTATCCACGCCCTTCAAGTTCTTGTTGGCGCCGTACAGTGTGTCGGCAATGGCAAGGTAGCACCAGGGATTGAGCTCGTTGACGCGGTCGCAGAACTTCGTGTAGATTTCGGCGCGCTCGGGGCCGTCAGGCGTGACTGTGCCCTTGTCCAGCAGCTCGTCAACCAGGTCGTCCTTGAGCCAGACGCGGTTGGAGGGGCCGGCGAATTTGGAGTGCATGGCGGCCTTGATGAAGGCGTCGGGGTCGGGATTGACGTTGTCGGCAGCCCAGCCGATCATGAAGACGGGTAGTTTGCCGGCTTTCAGGAGGTCGAGGAAGGTTCCCCACTCGAGAACTTGAATTTTGACCTTGATGCCGAGGTCTCCAAGCATGGCCTGAATGACTTCGGCGTAATCTTTGCGCTGCTTGTTTTCGTTGGTGTAAAGGGTGAATTCAAGGTCTTTGATGCCCGCTTCTTTGAGCATGGCTTCGGCTTTGTCGGGATCGTATTCTACGGGCACGGGGTCGGGGAAGTAGCTGTTGATGGGAATCAGAGGGCTGGTCGGTACACGGCCGAGGCCTTTGTAAACCACGTCCAGCGCGCCTTCGCGGTCGATGGCGATGGTGATGGCCTTGCGGACTTTGGGGTTGTCGAAGGGAGGCGTCTGGGTGTTGAAGCCCATGTAGGTAATTGAGAGGCCGGGTTTGTTGTAAACGGCGACTTTGTCTTCGTCGCGCAGGCGTTTGAAGTCGTTGTTCGGGATGCCGTAGGCGATGTCGACGTTGCCGGTTTCAAGCTCGATGACGCGGCTGGTGGCTTCGGGAATGGTGCGAAGCAGCAGTGTCTTGTAGACGGGTTTATCTCCCCAATAGTCATCAAAGCGTTCAAAGGAGACGTGGTCGCCCTTGAGCATTTCGACGAACTTGAAGGGGCCGGTTCCGATGGGATGTTTGCCGTAGTTCTCGCCGGCGGCTTCGACGGCGGCCTTGCAGAGGATATAGGCCGAGGTGTGGCTCAGGTAGGCCAGGAAGCCGGTCATGGGAGAGGAAGCTTTCACCTGGAAGGTGTAGCGGTCGATGACTTTCAGTCCGGAGGGGTCGATGTTGGCGCCATACGATTTGACTGCCGCGGCGGCGGGAGTGGTCATGCGGTTCAGCGTGAAAACGGCGTCTTCGGCGGTCATTTCGTCGCCGTTGTGGAATTTGACGCCTTTGCGCAGCGTGATCTCGTAGGTCAGATCGTCAAGCTGTTTCCAGCTTTCGGCAAGGCAGGGCACCAGCTGTTTGTCGCTGTTGATTTCGATCAGCGGCTCGTACATCTGGATCATGTAGGTGCTCGATGTGGTGTCGTTGGTCATCTGAGGGTCCAGCGACTTCGCATCAGCGGCCATGCCCACGGTGATGCCGTCGTTGGGTACGGCTGCGGCGACTCCGCAGAACAACACGCCGACGGCAAGAACAGCGCCTAAAACAGAATACTTCTTCAACCTCATAAGCACACTTCCTTTCAATTGAGTGCATCACAAGAGAGTTCCCCGTCGGCCCATGCCGACGGGGTAGAGCACGAGATGGGATTGGACGTTTTCCTTGCAGAAAGGTTCAGGCGGCTTTATTTAAAGGGTAAGGCCCGTACGTCCGGCGATGAATTCAAGCGCCTGAGAGTAAATTTTTTCGTCGGGGCAGTAGACTCTCATCAGTGTGCCCCGCTTTCCTTTCAGGACGATCGCTCGGAGCGCGTCGATGTTCTGCATTTTTCCGACGTCTTTCCATAAGACGCGGCGCGACACGCTGCGAATGGGGGTGCGAACGGGTTCTATGGGGTAAGGGGCGAAGCGGAGCAGACGCCGTTCCAGCGCTTTGGGGTTGCATCGCATATTTTCGCAGAATATGGCGTTGTCGTCGCAGCGGTATAACGCCGCATAGCGGTTCAGCGTAATGAGAAAACAGGCGACAACGTAAAAACCGATGAAAATCAGCGACAGGTACGAGGCGACGACGGCGGCTCCCTTATAGTGCGTAAGGTTGACATACCCGCCCAGGACGAACTGCGTGGCGATCAGCGCCGCCCAGGAGACGACCCAGGCGATGGCCAGCAGGGTGAAGAAATCCAGCAGGATGAGCGGATTGGTTCCCAGCGGAACGCCCGTATACCAGCGCAGCGCAGCGCCGGAGAAACTTCGCGCCGGACGGGTTTTCGTGTCGTCAATCATGATGTTTTAAATGATATGCAAAGTGGCAGGCGGCGAAATGTCCCTGCTCAAGTTCTTCAAGTTCGGGTTCCTGGACGGTGCAGATCTCCTGTCGATAGGCACAGCGTCCGGCAAAGCGGCAGCCTTGCGGCGGGTTGACGGGGCTGGGAACGTCGCCTTCCAGGAGAATCCTGTTTTTCTTGCGGTTCAGCCGTGCCACGGGAATAGCGGAAAGCAGAGCCTGCGTATAAGGATGAATGGGATTTTTGAAAAGGGTGAGATTGTCGGCCTTTTCCACCACTTTCCCGAGGTACATAACGGCGATCTCGTCGGACACGTAACGGACGACGCTGAGGTTGTGAGAGATGAACAGGTAGGTGTAGCCGCGTTCCTTTTTAAGCTCGCCCAGCAAATTGAGGATCTGTGCCTGAATGCAGACGTCCAGCGCCGAAACGGGCTCGTCCAGAACGATGAATTCCGGATTGAGTGCCAGGGCACGCGCGATGCCGATCCGTTGCCGACGCCCGCCGTCCAGTTCGTGTGGGAAGGAGTTGATCAGGCGTTCGGCCAAGCCCACGGTGTCCATGAGCTTTTTGACTTTTTTGTCCAGCTCCGAGCGGTGGGCGTAGTCTTTGTTGATCACCATGGGTTCGGCGATGAGCTGCGAAACGGTCATGCGGGGATTGAGCGACGAGAAGGGATCCTGAAAGACGATTTGCGCGTGTTTGCGGAACTCCGAGCGTTCCGAGGCGCTGTATTTGAGGGTGTCTTTGCCGTTGAAAAAGACCTCGCCTCCTGTGGCGTTGAGCAGTCCGATAACGACGCGCCCCAGTGTGGATTTGCCGCATCCCGACTCGCCCACCAGCCCCAGCGTTTTTCCGCGGGCAATCGAAAGGGTTACGTCGTCAACGGCGTGAAGCCGCCCTTCTGTCACATTGAAGTACTTTTTGAGGTTCTTGACTTCAACGATGGAACTGTTTTTCTCCATGGCGTCCATTACGTGCGCGGCCCCCCTTCGTAGTGATGCGGGAAATAGCAGTCGATAAAATGCCCCGGCTCGATTTCTCTCATCCCGCAGGGCTTTTCGGCGCATTTTGCCTGTGCGTAAGGACAGCGAGGCGAGAAGCTGCAGCCTTGCGGCAAATTGGTGGGGTCCGGGGGAAGTCCGTGAATGACGGCAAGTTTCTCTTCTATGGGACTTTCGAGATCGGGAATGGCGTTGAACAGGCCTTGAGTGTAGGGATGGAGCGGATTGCCGTAAAGGCTTTGAATGTCGGCGTACTCCACCACGCGTCCGGCATACATGATGGCGACGCTGTCGCAGGTTTCGGCGACGATGCCGAGGTCATGGGTAATGAGCAGCATGGACGTTTTTACCTGCTTCTGGAGCCCTTTAATCAGCTCGAGCACCTGCGCCTGAATGGTCACGTCGAGGGCCGTCGTCGGCTCGTCGGCAATGAGCAGGCTGGGCTTGCAGGCCAGGGCGATGGCGATGCCGACGCGCTGACGCATCCCGCCGGAAAACTGATGGGGATAGTCCTTGGCGCGCTCGGGGCGGATGCCCACAAGGCGAAGCATCTCCAACGCGCGATCGCGCACTTCGCCGCCCTTCAGGTCGGAGTGGAGCGAAATCATTTCCATGATCTGCTCTTCCACGGTCATAATGGGGTTCAGCGACGTCATGGGATCCTGGAAGATCATGGAGATCTCGCGTCCGCGCATATTGCGCAGTTCCGCTTCCGACATTTCGAGCACGTTCTGGCCTTTGAACCAGATCTCGCCGCTGGTAATTTCGCCGGGAGGCGACTGAATCAGCTGGAGAATGGCCAGTGCCGTCGTCGTCTTACCGGCACCTGTTTCGCCGACAAATCCCAGAGCTTTTCCTTCTTCCAGCTGCAGGTTGAGGTGATTGACGGCATGGACAATGCCGGAGTCCGTATCGAACTGAACGGTCAGATCGCGGATATCAAGAAGTTTTTTCTGAATGTCTGCCATGGATTGCACTCCGTTCATCGTTTCTGCTTGGGATCCAGCGCGTCGCGAAGACCGTCGCCGATAAAGTTCAGCGCGATGATGGTCACGACGATGGCAATGCCGGGGAACATGCTGAGATAGGGGCTGCTGCGAAGGTAGTCGCGGGCGCTCGACAGCATCCCGCCCCATTCGGGATAGGGCGGCTGGATGCCGAGGCCGATAAAACTCAGTCCCGCCGAAGACAGGATAGCGCTGGCAACGCTGAGCGTGGCCTGAACGATCAGCGGCGCGCAACAGTTGGGCAGAATGTGCAGGGCGATAATGCGGAAATCGCTGGCGCCCATGGCTCGCGCGGCTTCAACGAACTCCATTTCCTTGACGGAAAGCACCGAAGCCCGCAACAGGCGGGCAAACCTCGGCACCGAAGAGATGCCCACGGCAATCATGAGGTTGAACAGTCCTGGCCCCAGCGCCGCGGCGATGGCGATGGCCAGCAGCGTGTTGGGCACGGCGAGCTGCACGTCCATAAGGCGCATGATCAGATTGTCGAGCCTGCCGCCGTAAAATCCGGCAATGGCGCCCAGAGAGCCGCCTACGACCAGCGAAATGGAAACGGCCACCAGTCCTACCTGCAGCGAGATGCGGGCGCCGTAAATCAGACGGCTCAAGACGTCGCGCCCGAATTCGTCGGTTCCCAGCAGATACTTGGCGCTGGGCGGCTGCAGGGTTTCCCGGAGATGCTGGCGGGAATACTTGTAGGGGGCGATGGAATCGGCGAAAATCGCCACGAAGATCAACGTGAGAATGACGGCCAAGCCGATCATGGCCAGATGGTTTCTTCTGAGCCGCACCAGCGTGAGGCGCAGCATGCTGTTTTTCTTGAGAAGCATCGGAACGTCCCCCTAACGGTACTTCGCTTTGATGCGGGGATCCACGAAAGCGTAGAGCAGATCCACGATCAGGTTGATAAAGCAGAACACCAGCGCGATGTACAGCACTCCGCCTTGGACGACGGGGAAGTCTCTCATCTTGATGGACTCCACCATCAGGCGGCCGACGCCGGGGATCGAAAATACGGTTTCCGTCAGGATGGCGCCGCTCAGCAGCCCGCCGAACTGCATGCCGATAATGGTCAGAATGGGAATAAGAGCGTTGGGCAAGGCGTGCCGCCAGATAATGACCGACTCGCGCTGTCCTTTGGCGCGGGCAGTGCGCACGTAATCGGATTTAATGACTTCCAGCATGCTGGAACGGGTCATGCGCGTGATCACCGCCAATGTGCCGCCGGAAAGGGTGAAAACGGGCATCACCATTTCGGCGAAGGTGGTAAAGCCCGAAGGGGGGAGCCAGTTCAGCTTGACGGAGAAAAGCAGAATCAGCAGGACGCCCAACCAGAAATTGGGCATGGCGACGCCGATAAGCGCCAGAACCATGGACACCGAGTCAAAAAAAGAGTACTGCCGGATAGCGCAGATGATGCCGAAGGGCAATCCCAGCACAACCCCGAGGATCACCGCCCAGAAGGACAGTTTCAGCGTCGTGGGAAAACGGGTGAGCAGCTCTTCGGAAACCGAGGACTTGGTGACGTAGGAGTTGCCGATGTCGCCGTGGACCAATGCCTTGTAGCAGTAACGCCCGAACTGGACGAAGAAGGGATCGTCCAAACCGTAGTTCTTTCGGAACTGCTCGACCGCTTCCTGCGGTGCGTCCTCGCCCAGGGCCATGCGGGCGGGGTCGCCGGGAGTGATGTACAGCAGCGTAAAAACCAGCAGAGCGACGCCGGCGAGCACGGGAATAAGTAAAAGAAGCCTTTGAATTGTATACTTAAGCATGGAGTTCCTTCCTTCTTGAAACTGAAATGTGTTTTTTAACTGTATACGCCCGTTTTCTCTGCCGGAAAATATCTCCTCCTCACTGGACATTTCTTTTTTTAAGACAAGTCTCTGCTTTGCGGAGACTTCGCACGGCAGCCCCTGTCGTGTGAAGGAAGACCAGCGATTCAGGCGGCCGCTTTTCCT
Source organism: uncultured Synergistaceae bacterium (assembly GCA_964622575.1). Lineage (GTDB taxonomy): Bacteria > Synergistota > Synergistia > Synergistales > Dethiosulfovibrionaceae > Pyramidobacter. Next base: position 142,052 of record CAZUQW010000002.1, read on the forward strand.
TCAGTTGTGAGCTTGCATCTCCACAAAGGCGACGAGACTGACCTTTGGGAATACAATTATGATAATGTCTAAAAATTGGTTTTCAAAGTTTTTGTTTTTTTATTGTTGTGTTTCGTAGTGTAACACAAGTCTTTCAAAAAGTCATTAAGAGTTGTGCTGCCGAAGCGATGGAGGCTCTATCGGTGAGAGCGATTTGACGCAGACAATACTTGTATACGATATGAAAAAGCTTTGAGCTTTTGAGCGCAGTGTCTCTTCTGAACGGAAAGGAACAGATGGCAGCGCGGCGAGCCTTGGAGAAGGCGTCACGGTTTCACGCAGGGCTTACGGGGGCGAATAAAGGCGCTGACCTTTCTCAGAGACGGCTGACGCCGGGCGAAACGGCGCAGTGAAATCGGAATTTTCGCAGAAATTCCTCTCTGCGGTACAATAGAGCCATGCAATGCTGCTGTGCTCCGTGAATGACGGTGAATTTTTCGAAACGGGGGGCTTTCGCGGCAGGAGAGGAGAAGGAAAATGACTGACACACGAAAAGTTCTGATCACTGTGCTTCCTCTGAACGACAGACATCTTGATTTTCTGAAGGAGCGGGCGTCCGGCGGGCAGTTTTCCTGCCGAATGGCCTACAAGCAAGATGGCCTGACGGTCGACGACGTGGCCGACGTCGACGCCATTATCGGCAACGTGCCGGTGCCGCTGCTGCGCAGCGCGAAAAAATTGAAATGGCTCCAGCTCAATTCCGCCGGCGCCGATCCCTATGACCGTCCGGGAGCGTTGCCCGAAGGCTGTGCGCTGACCACCGCGTCGGGAGCCTACGGCCTGACGGTGTCGGAACACATGCTGGCGCTGACCTTTGCGCTGGTGCGGCGGTTGAACCAGTATATGGCCCTTCGGAACGAGGGACGGTGGCAGTCCTGCGGCCACGTGACTTCCGTGGAGGGATCGGTCGTGCTGGCGCTGGGACTTGGCGACATCGGCGGCAGCTACGCTCGAAAGATGAAAGCTTTGGGCGCCACCGTCATCGGCGTGCGGCGACATGGGGGCGAAAAGCCTGACTTTATTGACGAAATGCGGAGCATTGAAGAACTGGACGAACTGCTTCCGCGGGCCGACATCGTCGCCATGGCTCTGCCTGGAACGCCGGAAACCTTCCGTCTGATGGACGAGCGTCGTCTCAGATTGATGAAGAAAAGCGCCTATCTCATCAACGTGGGCAGGGGAACGGCCGTTGACCTCGAAGCGCTGAGACGGGTTCTTGCCGACGACCGCCTGGCGGGCGCCGCTCTCGACGTGACCGACCCCGAGCCTCTGCCGCCGGAAAATCCGCTGTGGCGCATGGACAAAGTCATCATCACGCCCCACGTCGCAGGATATTTCTTCCTTGCCGAAACGGTGAACCGCATTGTCCGCATTGCCGGAGAAAACCTTCGCGACTGGACGCACGGATTTGAGATGAAAGGAGGACTGAGACGATGAGTCTCTCGACAGTGGCCTTTATCGGTCTAGGCATCATGGGGCGCGCCATGGCGCAGAATTTGATGGAAGCGGGGTTCCGCCTTCGAGTTTGGGCGCGACGTCCCGAAAAGATTGCCGACATGTCCGCCGATGCCGTGCGGTGCCCTTCCGTGGCGGAAGCCCTTTGCGGCGCCGACGCGGCGATCACCATGCTGGGCGCTCCCGACGACGTCCGTCAGCTGTATTGGGGCGATGGGGGAATTTTGGCTTCCGCGGCGGAGGAGACCCTTCTCGTCGACATGACCACGTCCAGTCCCGCTTTGGCCCAAAAACTCTCTCGAGAAGGGCGTCGGCGCGGATTGCGCGTCCTCGACGCGCCGGTGACGGGAGGAAAACGCGGCGCCGAAGAGAGGACGCTGTCGATTTACGTCGGCGGAGAGCGCGAGGATTTCGAGGCGTGTCGCCCCCTGTTCGAAGCCATGGGAAAACAGGCCCGCCTGATGGGACCGGCAGGCTGCGGTCAGCACGCGAAAATGGCCAATCAGCTTCTGGTGGCGGGAACACTGACGGGCATCTGCGAGTCTCTTGCCTACGCCCGCCGCGCGGGGCTGGACCTGGAGGACCTGTTTCCGTTGCTGTGCGCCGGTTCGGGCGGCAGCCGCCAGCTGGAGAAACTGGGGCCGAAAATCATGGCCGGCGACGACAGCCCCAGCTTTTTCGTCCGCTATCTCGCCAAAGACCTGCGCATTGCCGTCGACGAAGCCCGCGAAGCGGGACTGAATTTGCCCTCCGCCCAATGCGCTCTCGACGCTCTGGACAGCCTGACGGCCCGCGGCATGGGAGAACGCGGAACTCAGGCGCTGATCCATTTTTATGAAGCCTGACGCCATCGGCGTGCCCCGCGGAAAAGCCATGAAAATCATCGACCTGACTCACACCATAGAGCCGGCGCAACCGGTCTTTCCAGGCGACCCATCGCCGCGTTTCCGATGCGTCGCCGATTACCCTTCGGAGGGCTACCGCGAGACGGAAGTGACGCTAGGCAGCCACACGGGCACCCACGTTGACGCGCCGGCCCACGTGGTTCCCGGCGGAAATACCGTGAGCCAGCTCTCCGTCGAGTGCTTCTGCGGCACTGCGGCAGTGCTGCGCCTTCCGTCGGGCACGGAGAGAATCATGCCGGAGCACATTGCCCGCTGTGCCGGCGCCGAAACTGCCGACTTTCTGTTGATCAGCACCGGATGGGAGCGGCTTTGGGGCAGCGAAGAGTACTTTCGCGGCTACCCGCTGCTGGACGAACAGGCGGCGCAATGGCTCGTTTCCGCCGGCAAAAAGGGAGTGGGACTCGACGTCATGAGCATCGATGCCATTGACAGCGTCGATCTGCCGCTTCACCGTCTCGTTCTGGGCGGCGGAGTAGTGATCGTCGAAAACCTCTGCCACCTCGGAGAGCTGCCCTGCGGCGCGGTGAAGTTCTGTGCCCTTCCGCTGAAACTGAAAGAGGCCGACGGCGCGCCGGTGCGTGCCATGGCCTTTGTGGAATGACGCGAAAACCGCGGCGCCCAAAAGACGTCGCGGTTTTCGTTTTCCGTTTTTTCGATTTTTAAAAAAGAAGCCCTTTCCGACAGCCTTGCGCGTGAAGCCCCGATGAGGTGACCACCTGGTTGTGCGCCAGAAAATCCCGCGCGATGATGCCGAAGCTGAGGTAGTCGTCAACGGCGCGCAGCAGCCCGCGAACCACGTCCGATCCGTTGACGCCCACCGTTGCGGCCATGCCGCCGTTTCTTACCGAAAACACCGCCGACGGAATCATGTCGATGCCGCCCACGGGAATTTTTCTGCCGGCGGCGTGGAGCACGTCCCAGGCTCCCAGCGCCATGAGGTCGTTGGCGCAGAACAGGGCGTCGGGCTTCCAGTCCATAAGCCGTTCCATGCTCTCCTCGCCGCCCTGGCGCGTGAAGTCGCTCCACAGAATTTGCTTTTCGGCTTTCGGAAAGTCTCCCAGAGCCGAGATCGCTCCGATGACGCGGGCGCGGCTCTGCAGCGCCTCCTGCGGCCCGCCGATGCAGCCCAGCCGCCTGATGTTTTTTTTCTGTTCCAGAAGAGCCTGAACGCACAGCTTGCCCTGTTCCTGATAGTCGCAGACTTTCAGGGGGAGATAATGGGCGATGGCCCCGGCGACGTCGGGATCGATCTTCGGTCCGGCGTCCACGAGAACCGTGCGGCTTTTCACGCCGGCGGCGGCGCGTCCGAGGGCCTCCTTGTCCAAGGCGTTGACGATCAGCGCGTCGAGGTTGTCCTGCATAAGCCGCCTGCACAAATCGGCCTGTTCTTCGGCGTCAAGGCTGCCGCGAAGGTGGACGATTTGCGCGTTGAACGGAAAGTCAGGCAGATATTTCCTGTACCAGAGCTCCTGTTCCTGCCAGTAGGGATTGATGAGATCGCCGAACAAAATTGCCAGTTCATATGCCATTGCTCCACGGCCTTTCACTGCGCGAACGCGCGTTGGCTTGAATTTTTATTTTATAGTAAATATAACAGATAATTATTTGATTTTCTCGTCTCCCCCGTTGGAGAAAGGGACCTCGTGAAAAATGACTTTGCTTCTCTTTGATGCAAGGGCACTTGACACGAGCCTGCCATTCAACGGAAGCAGCGGAGAGAGCCGCATTTTTCAAAAAATCTCTTCTATAATAATTCAGGATCGGCATTCAGTCAAAGCGCGGAAAACGGAAGACCATTTCCCGACTGCTCGAGCCGCGGCCATTGGCTGCCGCTGTTTTGTCTTGAGAGACAGAACTTTTTTCAAAAAAACCTGCCGAAAATTTTTTCAAATTTTATACGTGGCGATGGCGGTTCTGTGGAGGGCAAAATGGTATACTTTATCATGTCAGGCCCGAATGGCGCATCACTGGGCAAGATTGACAAAGGAGGCCAAGCGATGAGCTTTATCACCACCTTTACGGGGCTCCACATCGATCCGCTGGAGCCAGACATTTCTCTGATCCGCCTTGAAGACATCGCCCATGCCCTTTCAAGGCTCTGCAGGGCCAACGGCCACCTTCGCGGTTTTTATTCTGTGGCACAGCATTGTCTGGCCTGCGAAGGCGAGGCCGAAGCTCGCGGCGAGACAGTGCGCGTGAGACTGGCCTGTCTGCTCCACGACGCGGCGGAAGCCTACATGAGCGACTTGACTCGTCCCGTCAAAGCCAGACTGCCGCAGTACAGCGCTGCGGAGGAGCGGCTGCTGCGCGTCATCTGGCGGCGCTTTGCGGGCGCTCCGCTGTCCGATGACGAGCGACGCATCGTGGCCGACATCGACGACGACATGATGAGCTGGGAGTTTCACTGCATGATGGCCGAAGACGCCGGTGACCGATGGCGGAATTTGAAATCGCCGCCGGTCTGCCGGTTTGAGCCTTTCGACGACGTGGAGGCGCGCTACGCGGAGACGGCGGTCCGCCTGCTTGCTCGGTGCGAGGCTGACGCGGGAACGGCGCGCCACGGGCGCGTCTGCCATCCTTGGAATGCGGAAAGGAATTGAGCCATGGGAATTTACAGATTTACGCCTCGCGGCGTGTGTGCCCGCGAGATCGACTTTGAAATCGACGGTGGAAAAATCCGCGGCGTCAGTTTTGTCGGAGGCTGCGACGGCAACCTCAAGGCCATCGGCAAGCTGCTGGAAGGCAAGGACGCCAAGCGCGTCTCGGAGCTTCTCAGGGGCAACCAATGCGGGACGAAAGGAACGTCCTGCACCGATCAGCTTGCCTGCGCCATCGATCTGGCGTTGGACGAGGAGAAAAAAGATCAAAAATAAAGAATAAAGACGGCGAAGCTCCTTCTCGGCACGTTGCTGAGAAAGGGCTTCGCCGCCTTTTTAATGGGGGTCGATCTTCTCTTATCGGAACTTTCCGCCGCAAAGGCGCATCTTGTTTCGCCGGTGAAAGCCTGTCTTTTCGCGCCGGTCTGCGTTTGGCCTTCGGCGAGAAAAGGTCGCGGGGAAACGGGGTGAACCGAGCAGGGGAGAATACGCGTCTCCGCTTCGCGGAATTCAGTGATCGGACTTGAGACCTGCGCCGCACAGAGTGATCAGCGTGTCGGGCGTCGGGCCGAAGAGTTGGCAGTAGCGCTTGTAAGCCGCGTAGTTTGCCGCCGTGGTGTGCTCCACGTAGAACCCGGCCCGTGCCAGTTCCTCTCTGGCGGGCAGAATGGCCGCCTCGGGCGCGTGGATGAAGCGCACGCCGAATTTTCGCGCCGCCGCCAGTATTTCGGCGCCGCGGGCGGGACGTCCGATAGCGATGCCCTCGGCGGCTGTAGGCTGCGGCGTCACGTCCGCCGGCTCGCTGAGTCCCGATTCTGCGGCGCGCAAAAGCGGATCGCACCTTTCGCTCTGCACGGCGAGGATCTGAGGCAGGTGGGCAATGGCACCGGCGCGCAGCAGGTCTTGCAGGGCGCTGATGACGCCGAGGAACAGCGTGCCGTTGCCCACGGGAATGACCAAAGTGGCGGGAATGCGGCGCAGCTGCTCGAAGATCTCGTAGACGAAGGTCTTCGTCCCCTCGTAGAAGAAGGGGCTGAACACGTGGCTGGCGTAATAAATGCCTTCGTCGCGCACCTTTGCTCGGCAGACTTCGGCGCAGTGGTCGCGCGTTCCCGGCACGACGGTGCAGACTGCGCCGTGGGCGCGGATCATGGCGATTTTTTTCGGCGACGTTCCCTCGGGAACGAAGATCTCGCACGCGATGCCCGCGCGTGCGCAGTAGGCGGCCACGGCATTTCCGGCGTTGCCGCTGCTGTCCTGAACCACCGACGTGACGCCGATGGCTTTGCAGTGGGCGACCAGCGCCGCGGCGCCGCGGTCTTTATACGAGAGGGTGGGCATGAGGTAATCCATTTTCAGCAGAACGTCGCCGTTCAGCTGCACCACCGGCGTCATGCCTTCGCCGAGGGTGACGTTTCGCCAGCTCTCGTCCTCGAGGCCCATGAAGGCGCGATAGCGGAACATGGACCATTGGCTTTTGTCGATTTTCGACAGGTCGAAGAGCGGGGCTTCGAAATCGAGCTTCCACAGCCCGCCGCAGTCGCAGCAGGTTTTCAGCGTGGAGGAGTCTTCAACGTGCCCGCAGCGGCAACAGATCAAACGCATACGCATCACCTCGGGGATAAAATCGATAAATGTCCGATGATGATTTTACCACGCCCCAAGCGCCGACGTTTCGGACGGAGGTTTGCAAAAAGTTTTTCACGGCGATTTTCGAGACGGAGAGACGGTCGGTATACAGCAGAGGGAAAATGCGATACAATTTTTTTAGAGAAACGCAAAAACTCACAAAAACAGGAGGTCGATTTTTCAATGAATCGCGAAGAGCTCTTCAAATGGTGCGATGCTCACGCGGCGGAGCAGCTGGCTCTGCTGAAAGAGTTGGCGGCCATTCCGGCGCCTTCCAACCATGAGGAAAAACGCGCTCAATTCATCAAAGAATGGCTTGAAAACAATGGCGCCACGGGCGTTACCATCGACGAGGCCCTCAACGTCCTTCTGCCCTTCGGCGACTGCTCGAAGAAAACGGCCTGCGTTTACGCAGCCCACACCGACGTGGTGTTTCCCGACACGACGCCGCTGCCGGTGAAGGAGGAGGGCGGCCGCCTCTGGGCGCCCGGCGTAGGTGACGATACGGCCAACGTGGTGGCGCTGATGCTCGTTGCCAAGTATCTCCTTTCGAAGGGGTGCCAACCTTCCGAACCCGTGCTTTTCGTGTTCAACAGCGGCGAGGAAGGTCTGGGCAACCTCAAGGGCGTACGCCGTCTCTTCGGCGATCGTCCCGGACAGATCAAGGAGTTCGTGTCCTTCGACGGCACCATGGACGGCATCGTCAACCGCGCCGTGGGGTCGGAGCGTTGGCGCATCAAGGTCGCAACCTGCGGCGGCCATTCCTACGGCGCTTTCGGCAATCCCAACGCCATTGCCTGGATGGGCAAGCTGATCACCATGCTGGACGCCCAGCCCGTTCCCAAGGCCGAAGGGCGCAAGACGACCTACAATTTCGGCGTCATTTCCGGCGGCACTTCGGTGAACACCATCGCCCAGTCGGTGGAAATGCTCTACGAGTATCGCTCCGACGAGTTTTCTCATCTTGCTCTGATGCACGACCAGATGAAGAAGGCCTTGGCGGAATGCGACGGAGAAAAGGCGCATTTCAGCCTCGAGCTGGTGGGGCAGCGTCCCTGCGCGGCCGACGTGGATCCCGCGGCTGAGGAACGCCTTCTCAAACGTTGCGAGGACGCCATCATTGCGGCCTACGGCAAAAAGCCGGAACGCTATTCTTCGTCCACCGACGCCAACATCCCGCTGTCCCTCGGCGTTCCCGCCACCACGTTGGGGCTCTATATCGGTGAAAAGGCTCACACTCGCGAGGAAAACCTCGAGATCGACAGCCTTCCCTTCGGCTTGAAGGTTGCCCTTCTGCTGATCGTCTCCTCCCACTTCGCCAAGTAAGCCGAGGCGCTGTGGGCTCCTCAGCCCATAAGGCTTGACTAACGCGCGTGGCCCGTGACAGAATAAAAGCTCTTTGAAGGCTGTCGGGCTCCGCGCGCTTGAAACAGTGAAAATGGCGGCGTGGCGACTCCCTTTGAAAAAGGGCGAGACGAAGAATTTTTTTGTCGTAGCCCTTCGACTGCCGGAATTTTTTTCAGGTATGGCGCTTGCCATGCCTGATTTTTGTGCGGCTCCGCCGCGAAGGGAGAGCTTCGATGCAGTGGAACGCTTTGTTTTTCTTCAACAGCGCGGCGCTGGGCGTCGGCCTTGCCATGGACGCCTTTTCGGTTTCGCTGGTTAACGGGCTGAGCGAACCGACCATGAGCCGCGGAAAGCTGGCGGCGGTGTCGGGAGTGTTCGCCTTTTTTCAGGCACTCATGCCCATGATCGGATGGCTGTGCGTGCGCATGGCAGCACGGCGTTTCGCCGCCTTCAGAAGCTGGATCCCCTGGATCGCCTTTGTTCTTCTGCTTTACATCGGAGGTTCCATGCTGTGGCAGGGCATCCGCCGCGAGAGCGGCAAAAACACCACGGCGGCCGTCACGGCGGCGGCGTTGTTCATTCAGGGCGTCGCCACGTCCATCGACGCGCTTTCAGTGGGGTTCACCATTTCCCATTACGGCTGTTTCCAAGCTCTTGTGTGCGCCGCCGTCATCGCTGCGGTAACGTGGCTGATCTGCGCGGCGGGGCTGCTGATCGGACGCCGACTGGGCACGTATTTGGCGGACGGAGCTTCCGTCCTCGGCGGAGTGATTCTGATTTCCATCGGCGTTGAAATCTTCATCTCCGGCCTGTAACGCCCGTCCGGCAGGAATTTTTCGAGATCCTGCGCCGAAATTTTTTTGTGCGCCGAAAGATACGCCGAGAGCGCAGTTTCGGCAACTTCTGGAGGTGCCTCGCATGGTGGAACGTTCCGCCGAAACGGAGAAAAACGTCAAAATCCGCCTGACCACCTGCACCGAAGGCGACAGCTTCGTCAATGAGTTTTGCGGCAGCTGCGCCTGCAGCGGCACGGATTGCCGCGTCTTTTATGCCGAGGGCGACGGCAGGACGCGTACTGCTCTGCGCGCCTTCGAAAACCGGCTTTTCGTGCGCCGAAGCGGCGCCGTGAACAGCCGGATGCGCTTCGACCCCCGCGAGGACACTGAAGCTTTCTACGAGAACGGCGGCGTCGAAACCACCTTTAAAGTGCACACCGAAAGCTGCAGCATGGATTCGGCCCCCGGCAAACTGACGCTTCGTGTCGCCTACCGCCTGTACGACGCCGGTGGTTTCGCCGCGCCATTTCGCCTCACCTTCGAGATCGAAGGACTTTAAACGAACGAAAAGGACTCCCGCGCCTCCAGTTGATCGTATGGAGAGCGTGGGAGTCCTCTTTTTGTCAAGCGCATGGCGGCCGGCGCGTGAGTTTTTCGGTGATGGACACGGACGGCGTCGCCGAAAGAGAGCGCTGACTTCAGGCTGACTTTTAGTTTTCCGCACTCAGCTCGCGAGCGACGCAGGCCAGAAGCAGCGGCAGGGCGGCGGCCAGCGGCAGAAGATAGCGCAGACAGCCGTCAATGGAGCCGAAAAGGCTTGAGCCGAGCGTCAGCAGCAGCGGCGCGGCGACGACGAGAACGGCGTGCTTTCTGCGGAACAGCGCCGTTCCCGTGAGGAACAACGTCGCCCAGACATAAAAGGCGCAGCTGTAGACAAGCCCCGTCAGAGGCAGGCTTTTCACGGCCTCGACCCACAGAAGGAGGGCGTTCTGCGCGGCGCCCCAGCCCGAACGGCGCAGAAAGAGCCTGATGCCGTGCAACCGCTCGTGGGGGACGAAATCGGCCATGTCGCTCTGGTCTTCAGCCGCCGAAAAAGCGGGATAAAAGTAGCCGTAACAGCTGTTGAGGGCTGCCTGAATAAAATCGGCGGGATAGCGGACCAGGAGGCTGTGCCAGATTTTTAGAAAATTTTTCCACTCCGCGGGCGGGCGATTGTCATCGCCCCATGCCCATTTCACGGGCGCCGCCAGTTCGGGGTCGTAGATGCGCCGCAGGTTGCGGCCGTGAAACAGACGGTTCAGCGCGGATCGGTCTTCGGCGGAAATTTCGCGCTCACTCCAGAGGACGCGCGCCGTCTGCTGGAGCGGCAGACTGAAGGCCTCGCGCAGCGCCGTGTATCGCTCCGACTCCTTCAGGCAGAGAACGGGAGCGACGGATACTCCGACGGCCAGCGCGGCGATGGCCAGCATGGTGGAGGTGCCGCCGCGGTGCTTGAGAAATGCGAAGAGGGCGGACACCGTCAGACTCGCCGCGACCACCAGCGGGCCGTTGAGCCGCAGCGATGCGGCAAGCAGTGCCGAGGCTGTCAGCTGAACGTAGATGCGGCTTCGCGGAACGTGCAGGCCGCACTCGATTCTGACGAGGCTGACGACAAACCACAGAAGGCTCGCGGAATAGAGAGAATCTTTGACGCAGGTGGCGCTCCACGTGGGAAACAGCGGATTCATCAGAAACCATAAAAAAGCGAAACGCCGCAGAGCCTTGCTTCCCGTCAGCGCGTCAACCGTTTCGACGCACTGAGCGAAGACGAAGCTCTGGAAGGCCGTTTGCATGAAGTTGTAGAGAAAGACCCCGAAGTTCTGATTTCCGAGAAATTGTCCCAGAGAGAGAAAACTGCCCATGAGCGCCGTGGCGGCCGGAGGGTGCCGCGTATTCAAGGGAATGACGCCAAGCCATTGAGAGAACTGGTAAAGCGTGTCGGCCGTGCCCGATCCCGGATAGAAGGCCAGCAGCCAAAAGAGATGAAAGGCGAAAAACGCGGCGGCGCTGCGCCAAAAGGGCTTTCCGAAGATCTTCGCCGAAAGGCGGCCGAGAGCGGCGAAGCGCGCTCTCCATCGCCCGCTGTGGGGGGCGGGAAGCCGAGTGGGTGTCTCGCTGGCGCTTGGTCTTTCCTCTGTGGGGCGAGGTGATGGGGAAGGAGTTTCAGAATCTGTCGCGGAAGCGCTTTCCTCCACAGAGCCGCTCAGCCCCTTTCCGTCGGCTGAATTTGAGTTTGCCGAAGGGCGCTCCGGCAGGGGGCGGCCTTTCGAGGCCTGAGAAGGCGGCAGATTTTTACCATCAAGGCTCTGCCCGTCAGGCTGAGGCGGCGGAGCCAGCAGCGCGTCGAAGAACGCCAGCGCCGGTTCCACCGCCTCAGCCGCGGCGGCGAAAAAAATTCCCGCCAGAACGGTCAGACTCCAGTGGGCGAAGAGCAGATCCCAGCTTTTGAGCAGTTCGTAACTTTTGCCCAGACAGACTGCGGCGGCGAACAGCGCTGAAAGGACGCCGTGAAAAATTCCGATGCCCCTCGGCCTGGGCAGGGCGGCACGGCCCGCCGCGTAGTAAAACACCCAGAAGCCCGCAAAGGCCGCTGTATGAAAACTGTTGGCTGCGCCCTTCAGAAAGCTGCGCAGCACCCAGGGCGCCGACGGCTGAAAGTCATGGGGCGAAAAGCGGAACGCGAGAAATTCCAGAGTCGCCACGGCGCAGGCGGCGAGAAGAGCCGCGCGCGCCACAGCCTTTGATTGTTTCGACATGATGACGTCTCTCCCTTCATGGGGAAAATGTCGATGTATCTTGCCGGACTCTATATTATCCCATGTTTTGTTTTTTCTGAAGTTTTTGCCGCGCGTTCGGGAATTTCATGGAATGTCGGCCTCTCCGGCGCGCCGTGAGATATAATGGCATGAGAAAGACAGGAGGGATCGAACGATGAATCAGCGGCACCCCATGGAAAAGCATATCCTCGAGCTTCGGCGCGACCTGCACCGCCACCCCGAACTCAGCGGACAGGAACACAGGACGGCCGGCATTGTGGCCGCCGAACTCCAGCGGCTGGGACTGAAGGTGTTCCGCGCGCCTGCGCCCGGCGCAAGCGTCCTCGGGATTCTGGAATGTCCCCGTCCAGGAAAGACGCTGGCGCTTCGGGCGGACATGGACGCGCTTCCCATGCGCGAGAGCCCCGTGAACCTGAAGGGACCGAAAGCCTGCGTCTCGGAAAACGACGAGGCGGCGCACATGTGCGGTCACGACTTTCATACGGCGGGTCTACTGGCGGCGGCGCGGCGCCTTGTCGCCAAAAAGGACGAACTGAAGGGGAGGGTTCTGTTCTGCTTCGAGTCCGGCGAGGAGATGAGTTTGGGCGACGATGCCCGTCAACTGCTTGAGCAGCATGGCCCTGTGGATGCCGTTTACGGCGTTCACATCCAGGCTGCCTATCCCGTCGGCACTGTCGTGGTTTGTGACGGCGCTTGCACGGCAGGCTGCCGGAGATTTGCCCTGAAAGTGCACGGCAGAAGCGCCCACGGCGCGCTGCCCCACCTGTCGCTGGACCCTCTGAACTGCGCCGCTCAGATCCTGTGCGCCTCCAATGCCATTGTCGCCAGAAGGATTAGCGCCCGCGAGCCGGCCGTGCTCTCCTTCTGCAGCATTCACGGCGGCACCACGTGGAACCGCATCCCCGACGAATGCGTCCTGCAAGGCGGAATGCGCTTTTTCAACGCTGAAACGGGACACCTTCTCAGCCGGCTGTTGGAGGAAACCGTTCGGGGCACTGCCGAGAGCTGCGGCTGCACCGCCGAAGTCCAATGGTTTGACTGGACGCAGCCCGTGGTCAACGACAGGGCCTTGGCGGAGATGGCGCGGTGTGCGGCGAAACGTGTCGGCGTCAAGCTCATTGCCGGCGAGCCCTGGATGGCTTCGGAGACCTTCGAGCGCTACAGCCGCTTGGCGCCGACGGTGTTCCTGTTCATCGGCTGCGCCAATCCCGAAAAGGGCTTCGGGGCTGCGCAGCACAGCGACCAGTTCGACGCCGACGAACAGTGTCTGGCCGACGATGCCGACGTGACGGTGAGCTTTGCTGTGGATTTCCTCGCCGGCGACGGGCAGAAGAGCTGAAAAAAACGCCCGAAGGGCGAAAGGCGCTTGAACGGTGAGCGCAGGCCGACTTGATTTCGGAACGATCCGACGTTCCTCTTGAGGCTGCCGTCGCTTCGCGTTTGCCCCTTTCGCGCGCCCCATGACGGCGGCGCTGCGAACTGAAAAACTATTGAAACGCCTCTGCTCCGCCGGTCTCGGCGAAGCGGAGGCGTTGTTTTCACTGCAATTTTTTTTCAGGGCGATTTTTCATCGTCGAAGGGCGTTGCGAAGGTCACCTTTTCCCTATGCGTCGGCGCGGCCGACGGCGCAGCGAAGCGTACATGACGCGGATCACCTGCGAGGCCGTTCGCTCAAGATCTTCTCGGGAACGCTGGAAGGACTGCGACACCGTGCAAGGGCCGGGCGCCGTAGGGAAGACGGCGGTCAGTCCCATGGACATCAGCGGCGCCACCGAACCCCTGATACAGCCCACCAGGGCGATGAGAGGCACGCCCGCAGCCTTCGCGTGAGAGGCGAGGCCGTGAATGACCTTTCCCTGGGAGGTCTGGCTGTCGATGCGTCCCTCGCCGGTGAAAACGGCGTCGGCCCTCCGGATTGCCCTGTCGATATCCAGAGCCTGCGCCATCAGCTCGATGCCGCTCACCAGCTTGACGTCGATGATGCCCGCCAGTCCGGCGGCCGCGCCGCCTGCAGCGCCTCCGCCCGGCATGTCAATGACGTTCTTCCCTGTAGCGCGGCGAATCACCTGCGCAAAGTGCTCAAGTCCGGCGTCAAGAAGAGCGATGCTTTTGGTCGACGCGCCTTTCTGCGGGCCGTAGACCTTTGCGGCGCCTTGGCTCCCGCAAAGGGGATTGCGCACGTCACAAGCCAGCACAATTTCCGTGTTTTTCAAGCGGCGATCCAGCCCTGTGACGTCGATGTCCTGCACTTTGACCAGCGACGCGCCGACGGGGGGCAGTTCCCGCCCCGACGCGTCGAGAAACCGCGCGCCGAGAGCGGCGAGAATTCCCATGCCGCCGTCGTTGGTGGCGCTGCCGCCTAGCCCCAGAACGATAGAGGGGCAGCCTTCGTCGAGTGCCGCGAGAATTTGTTGCCCCGTCCCGAAGGTGGACGTGCTCAGAGGATCGCGCCGATGGCGCGGTACCAAGGTAATACCCGATGCCGCCGCCAGTTCGACGACGGCGCTTTTATCGGGCATCAACCCCCACTTGGCAGTGATGAGGTTTCCCAGGGGACCGCGCACCGTGCCGGATTTTCTCTCGCCGTGAAGGGCCGCCACGAAGGCGTCGACAGTGCCGTCGCCGCCGTCGGCGATGGGGAGCAGTCGGGTTTCGACTCGGGGGCAGCCGCGGCGGATGCCTCTGGCCACAGCTTCGGAAGCCTCCAGACTGCTGAGATTTCCTTTGAATGAATCCATGGCGATAAGAACTTTCATCTTTTTTCCTCCTGTAGCTGTCAATCCATTAAGTTATTTTAACCTATATTTTACTGAAATTCGATAAGAAATTTCGTCTTAATGAGGGCAAAAGAAAGCCGATAGAGTATAATTCAGTAAGACTGTCATGACAAAGAGTTGGAGGTGCTGAGATGAGATACAGAGTTTTTTTGGCAACGGCGGTCGGTGTCGCTTTTGGCGCCGCTGCGGCGTGTGCCATGCCGCAGAGCGATTTCCTGAGCCTGTGCCGTGACGGATCGCTGTCCGAAATGAGTCTGGCCCTGCAGAGCGGAAACATTTCCGCAAGGCGGCCTTCAAATGGCGTCACCCCGTTGATGGCTGCGGCATCGGCCCGCGGCGACGCGGCATCGGTCGAAAAGATCCGTCGGCTCGTTGACGCCGGTGCTGACATCGGCGCAGTCGATAAGACGGGCATGACCGCCTTGATGTACGCGGCGCGCTACACCGACAAACCGGAAGTTCTGAGGACGCTTATCGATGCGGGGTCCCGCGTCGACGCCCGTGACCGTCAGGGGTGGACGGCATTGAGCCATGCGGCGGCGAAAAACTATGAAAGCGGCGCGGTCATGGAGCTCGTCGACGCCGGCTCGGACGTCAACGCGGCTGACCGACAGGGCGTGACGCCGTTGATGCTGGCCTTCCGCGGCGGAGTGAGCCGAGACACCGTCATGGCCCTGTTGGAGTCCGGCGCCAGCGCAGTGCAGAAGGACCGCAGCGGTCGAACCGCAGCAGACTACTTGAAGCGCAGCCCGTTGAAAGACGACGCCGACGTGATCCGAGCCATGAAGGAAACGCCCTGCGTGCGTCCCGTGGCTCCCGCGCGATTTGCCGCGGTCTGCCGTTTCGGCACGGTCAAACGCCTGAAATCGCTGCTTGAGGCCGGCACCAATCCGGGAATTACAGTGGGCGGCCTGACGCCTTTGATGTGGGCGGCCCGTGACAACAAAGACGCCAATCTCCTGAAGGCGTTGCTTCGTGCGGGAGCGGAAATCGACGCCCGTGACCCCGAAGGGCGCACCGCCCTGATGTATGCCGCCGGAAACAGCGGCGCGGCGCTGAAAACCCTTCTCGACGCCGGAGCGCGCTTTGACTGCGCTGACCGGTCGGGAAAGTCGGCCTACGACTACGCCGTGAAAAACGGGAGGATTTCGGAGGCCGATCTGACATCACTCAAGGCGAGCGTCGAAGCCGTCAACAGCACAAAGGCGGAGGGTGAAAAACGCCTTGAGGCCGAGCGTGCCGCCCGGACTGCCGACGCGGAAAAGGCCGCCGAAGCACTGAAGTCCGCGCAGTCCGCTGCCGACGAGTTGAAAAAACAGCTTGAGGCCGAGCGCGCCGCCCGTGCCGCCGACGCGGAGAAGGCCGCCGAAGCGCTGAAGTCCGCCCAGTCCGCTGCCGACAAGTTGAAAAAACAGCTTGAGGCCGAGCGCGCCGCCCGAACCGCCGACGCGGAAAAGGCCGCCGAAGCGCTGAAGTCTGCCCAATCCGCTGCCGACGAGCTGAAATCTCAACTTGAGGCCGAGCGCGCTGTCCGGACTGCCGACACGAAGAAGGCCGCCGAAGCGCTGAAGTTCGCCCAGTCCGCCGCCGACGAGCTGAAAACTCAGCTTGAGGCTGAGCGTGCCGCCCGGACCGCCGACGCGGAAAAAGCCGCTGAAACGCTGAAATCGGCGCAGTCCGCCGCCGGCGAGTTGAAAAAACAGCTTGAGGCTGAGCGTGCCGCCCGCGCCGATTCAAACGCGCCGGAAAAGAAGAACTGACGATTTTTGTGCATGTCTCTGCCTGCCTCCGAGGCAGGCATTTTTTTGTGCCGATGGGTATTTTCAGGAGCTTTGTTGCCGCTGCTGAGAAAAGAAAATCTTAAATACAAAAATTTTGTGGAAATGATGGGCCGCTCATTTTCACAATCGTCGACCGATGTTGCCGTATATTTTGTCGCTTTTGTCGTTTTTCCCTCTTGTGGAAATTTAAAAAAAAGAGTACAATGCCACCGTTGTAAAGCGGACTGAAAGTTCCGCTTTTTATGGAGGGTAAAAGTGGAAATAAAATTCCACTTTTGTCTTTTGCCGCGAGAGTCACGTCTTTTCTCCGCGCCGTGAACGTTTTCGCCCTTTATGGAGCGTTGCGGCGCAGAGGCCCGAAAGGCCTCGGCCGAAGGCGGCGTTGACGGCGCAGTTTTTGCTCTCGGCGATCGGGAGGAGTTTGACTTCGCAGAAGAACGGAGGTCCGTCGTGAACCCTATTGTCAATATTTCCGAACCGCTGCTTCTGGGACTTCATGCGCTGGTTGCCTTGGCGCGGAAGCCTGGAAGCTGCCTTTCCGCCAAAGCCATCGCCGACGCGATGGGCGGCCCGAAAGACCACATTTCCAAGATTCTCCAACGTCTAGCGCGCGCCGGTTATGTGGAACCTGTGCGCGGCCCCGGTGGTGGGTATCGCCTGGTGAAAGACCCCAAGGAGATCAAAATGCTGCCCTTGGTGGAATATCTCGGCGGAAATTTCGAGCTGGACGGCTGCGGCTTCGAAGGCTGCAAAGGGAAGAGATGTCTTATCGCTTCCCTGGTGGACGAACTGACCTCGGCGGTTCAGGAGTATCTGCGAAAGCGCACGTTGGACGATCTGCTTCGTCATTATGAACTTGAACCGGCAATACACATCGGAGTGTCGCTGGGGGGGACGGTGGTCAAAGCCGATTCCTTGCCCGCGGGAAAACAGGGGGAGAACAGATGAGGGGAAAAGGGAAGAAGGAAGCTGCGGCGGTGGCCGCTCTGCTGATGCTGAGCGCGTCTGCCGCTTACGCCGACGGTTTCTCCGTGTACGAGTGGAGCGCCCGCGGCGTGGGCATGGGAGGCGCCATGATGTTCAGCGACGAAGCCTCGTTGATCGGCTATAATCCGGCGGCCATTACGCAATTCGACGAAAAGGGCAACGTCTCGGGCGCCGTCACCTACATCGGGCCGCGAGGGTACGCCGACTTCATCGACGGCAGCGGGCACGTGGTGGTGTCTCAGCACAACAGAAACAATCCAGCCTATGCCCCCACGCTGTTTTACGCGCGCCAAATTCAGCCCAACGCCTGGTTCGGAGTGGGCCTTTATCCCCGCTTCGGCCTGAGATCTTCCTACGATCCCGGCTGGTACGGGCGCTACAGCAACCGCAGCACCGAGTTCTTCGGCGTCTCGGTGGCTCCAACGGCAGCGTGGAAAATTTCTCCGTCATTGTCCATGTCCCTGGGCTTTGAGCTGATGTACGCCAACCTCTACATGGACAGAAGCGTCAATATGAGCGACATGGTCGACAACACCAAATTGAGTGCGTACAAACCGGCGCTTCGCGACGTCTACATGGATCTCGACGGCAGCAGCTGGGGCATGGGATGGAATGCGGGGCTTAACTGGAACGTTAACGATCGCCTTTCTCTGGCATTCCTGTACCGCTCCGAGGTGAAGCAGACCGTTGAGGGAGACGTAAACTTCTTCGCCGGCGACAACCATGTGCCCACTCGGGGCAGCGGAGTCATCCATCTGCCTGCAAGCTGGACTTTCGGCGTGGGGTACCGATGTGACGACCGCACGCGCGTGGAGTTCGACGCCATCCGGACCTACTGGAGCTCCTACGACAGGCTACGCATCGACTTTGCCGTGCCTTTGAGGTTCAGATCGATATTCTCGGGCAAGGACACGTATACGCGCGCTGAAGCCAAGAACTGGCGTGACGGCTGGCGCTATCAGTTCGGCATCGAACATCGATTGGACGACCGCTGGACGCTGCGCGCCGGCTTCGTCTACGACCAGTGCAGCTCCAACAACGCCGACACTGCCGACTTCATGGTTCCCACGGGAACGCGGCGCACCTATACCCTGGGCGCCAGCTACCGCGTGAAAAATGTGGAGTATTCGCTGGGCTACGGCTACATGCTCATCAGCGACAAGCGCATCAACAAAGCCGGAGCAGGAGAAAATGAAGAAGGATATAGAGAAGACTCGTGGTCCAGAAGCTGCTATGCCAATATCGTTTCGCTGGGTGCGCGCATCGACCTCTAAAATTTCGATTTTTTTATAAAAGCGGAGAGACGGCCTTGAATTTCAAGGCCGTCTCTTTGGCTTTATGGTTTTCCTGTCGGCAGAATTTCGGGGACTTCCGGGCTGTACGCTTTTCCTGGATGTTGACGTTTTTCTGGTCCCCGCGTCGGAAACGTTCCAAATTGAGGGTGTTTTCGACGAAGCTCGAGTCTTTTGTGACTGCACGTCGACAATGCTGTACGGCTGACATCATAGGGTTTTATGGGATATTATGGTGCGGCGGAATTCGAGAATAAGAACGTTGCGGGGGCATAAAATGGAAGTGTCTCTTTTGTGAGATTTTGACAATACAGATGAGCTCATTTTTTGTATAATGAAGCGTCTATCATGCGGAAAAAGAAATTCGCCATATAAAAGGCGTACGCCGATGGCAAGAAAATTTCCCGATAAAATTGTGGAATAATGGCTCAGGCGGAGGTGAACGCCCATAAAGTTTTCCAAAAAATCTTAATGTTCACGGCGTTGGGTGAAAAGAGAATTCACTGTGGAAGCGGAACGGCAAGAATTTTTTTGTTTTTTTAGTCGGATAGAGTTTTGAGCGAAATTTAAACATTCCGAGGAAAACAGATGGCTGACAAAACGTAATCCCTTCTGTGCCGAATTTTCAGCGCAGGCCGTGATGTGGCGTTGCTGAGGGCTGAAGGCCGTTGTTAAAATGACGTTCGCCTTGTTTCCGGCGCTTGTCCCATCGATTTTTGCCTGCAGGCGGATTTCGACGGCACTGGCTGGCGCCCATCTGCTTGGACACCATAGGCTTTTGCTTTAGCGGTAATTGAGTATTTTGCGCATGCGTTCGAAAAAATAATTTTCAGCCGCATCATTATACAAAGAACTCAGGAGGAAAAATTATGACGCTTCAAGATATTTTGGCTTCGCTGGCTGTTGTCGTTAATGGGCTTCCCCAAGGGTTGCTTGCTCTGGCCTTCGGATTTGCCGCGTTCCCCACGGCTCTCGCTTTTATCGTAGGAGCGGTGGGCGCAATTGTCTTTTCTCAGGTGGCTCCCATCTCTTTTCAGGCCGAATCCATTGTTCTCGCCGGCACCATGGGCAAAACCAGGGAAGAGCGCCTCAACATCGTGTTCTACACCGGTATTGTCATGGCTGTTGTCGGCGGAGTGGGGCTTCTCCAGCCGACCATTGAATTTATCGGTCCCGCAATTTTAAATGGCATGATGGCCGGCGTCGGGATTACCCTCGCCAAAGTGGGCGTCGATATGACAAAAAAGAATGTTCTCGTTGGAGGACTCTCTGTTCTAATCGCCGTCGTTGTCTATTTCTTCACGAAGGACCTGGTTTATACCATCGTGGCAAGTGTTTTCGTAAGCGCCATTCCCTCGTTTTTGCGGCAGAAGAATAAGTCCCAAGACGAGCCAGGGGAGTCCGAAGTGAAATTCGAGAAGTTGATCCCTCTCAAGCCCACATTCAATTACAACATTCTTCGCAGCGTTCTGGCTCTGGTCACGCTTCAGGTCGGCGGCAACATCGCCTACGCCAGCATTACCGGAAGCCTTGCCAAAAGCGCCATCAACGTTGATTACGTTACCCTGTACTCGGGACTTGCCGATGCGGTCAGCTCTTTCTTCGGCGGCGGCCCTGTGGAAGCCATTATTTCGGGAACTGCCGTCGCGCCTCATCCTGTCATGGCGGGAGTCCTGATGATGGCCATTATGGCCGTGATCTTGCTTGTGAAACTTTTACCTACCCTTGCCCGTTTCGTTGCCAGCGAGACAATTGCCGGTTTCCTTTTGGTCTTGGGAACCATCGTCGTTTTCCCGACCAATATTTCGCTCGGTTTTCAGGCCGATCCGCTTCTGGCGGGAGTGACGGCAACGCTTACGGCTTCATCGGATCCCTTTGTGGGGATGCTCGCGGGCATTGTGGTCCGTTTCCTTGTGGGCGCTGTATAAGCGCTTCGAAAAGTCTCCGGATCGCGGCGTATTAAAATTCAAAACCTAACATTGAGTTTTATATGGCCATAAACAACGTTATAAACCTGCGTAATGAGGACTGCGCGGTGATCATCATCGACATGCAAAACGCCGATTTTTATGATCATGGAGAGCGCGAAATATCCCTGAAATTCAATGTGTTGACACGTTTCCATTTCTGAAAAGGAGGGGCACCAATGGCCGATTCTGAACGAAAAGTTTCTTCGGGCGGTTTTCTCGGTTTCATCGAAAGGGTAGGAAACAAAATTCCCCATCCCATTTTTATTTTCTTGTTCCTGATCGCAGTAACGCTTGTGGCGACGGTCTTTATGTCTGGAGCTACGGTTAAACATCCGGGAAGCGGCAAAGACATCGTCATCGTCAATATGCTTTCGACAGAAGGCCTGAAATGGTTCTTGAGCAATATGTCCAAAAATTTGACGAGGTTTGCGCCTTTGGGCGCCGTTCTGAGCTGCATGATCGGCATCGGCGTGTGCGAAGAATCGGGATTGATGAAAGCCGGCGTGACCAAAGCCATCGGCAGCTCATCTCCTACGCTTGCGACCGCGATTATTCTGTTGTGCGGGATCTGCGGCAACCTCGCTTCGTCTCCGATTTTTGTCATTATTCCTCCTCTGGGTGCCGTGATCTTCCGCGCTTTAGGGCGGCATCCTTTGGCCGGAGCTGCTTGCGGATTTGCCGGCGTTGCCGCAGGGCTTAATGCCAACCTTTTAGTCACGCCCACCGATGTGATGCTGATCGGAATTTCTCAAAAGGCGGCACAGATCATTAACCCTGACATTTTACTTAACCCCGCCGGAAACTGGTATTTTATGTTTGCGTCGACCTTTGTGCTGGTCGTCGCGGGCATTATCGCCTGCGAGAAAATCGTTGAGCCTCGCCTCGGAAAGTGGTCGCCAGATATGGCCTCAGACGCCGATGACATAGGAGAACTCAGCGTTGCAGTGACTGAAGATCAGCACCGTGGCCTTCGCTATGCTGGAGTGGCGCTCATCGTCTTTCTCGCGCTGCTTCTTGTCTGTATTGTTCCTGAAAATGGCATCCTCAGAGATCCCGTCAAACATACCATTGTGCCCTCGCCGTTCCTTTCGGGAATTCTGCCAATTCTGACGGTTTGGTTTACTGTGGAAGGGATTGCCTACGGCATCGGCGCGAAAACGATTAAAAAATCCGCCGATATCGCCAAAATGATGTCAAAGGCCATGTCCAGCATGGGGAGCTTTATTGTGTTGTGCTTCTTTGCGGCACAGTTCTGCTATCTTTTCGATTATTCCAATATCGGACTGTGGATTGCCGTCAAGGGCGCCGATTGGCTGCTGACCACGGGATTGAGCGGCCTGAATCTGATGATTCTTTTCGTTGTCTTCTGCTCGCTGGTGAATTTCATGATCGGCAGCGCCTCGGCCAAGTGGACGATTTTGGCGCCCATCAGCGTGCCTATGTTTATGCGAATTGGCTGGTCCCCTTACTACACGACGGCGATCTATAGAATTGCCGACTCCGTGACCAACTCCATCTCTCCCCTTGAGCCTTTTATGCCCTATATGATCACTCTTTTCCAGAAATATGACCGCAAAACCGGATACGGCACGCTTGTCTCTGTCATGCTTCCCTTTGCGGCTCTCTTTCTTGTTTTCTGGGTGGCTCTTGCTGTTGTCTGGACGTTGCTGAAATTGCCGTTGGGGCCGGGAGCTGCCATGTTTATGTAATGTGGCCCGTCTCAAGACGAGCGGCATGCAATCAATTTCAATGCGGATTTTTACCGCAGTTCAAGTCTGCCTTTTATGGAGCGACAAAGGAGATTTTGTAAAGCGCAGAATGTGATGAACAGAGGAGGCGCAGGATGGATCAGAAAGTTGTCCGGCAGATTTTTTCACGGCTCGATGAATTGAAACCTCAGCTTGTGGAGATGTCCCAACAAATTTGGGACCATCCGGAAATCGGCTATACCGAGCACTTTTCCAGCGGACTCTTGGCTTCCTACCTTGAAAAGCACGGCTTTTCAGTGCAGCGGGGAGTCGGCAAACTGGATACGGCGTTCATTGCGAGAAAAGGGCAAGGGCAGTTCAATATCGGTTTTTGTTCGGAATATGACGCCTTGCCCAATGGACATTCATGCGGCCACAATCTATTTTCCGTGGCTGCCGTTGGTGCCGCCGTCGCCTATGCCGAAACCTCGCCCGATGCCGTAGTTACAGTCATTGGATGCCCATCGGAAGAAGGCGGCGTAACCGGCAGTTCCGGCAAGGTTTTCCTGCTGCGCGACGGGGCTTTCAATGGCCTTGATTTCGCCATGATCGCCCATGCCGACGGGCAGTCCGTCATCGAACGTCGCCTGGTAAGCACTGATCGTACAAGTATCACGTTTATCGGCAAGGGCGCCCATGCCGGCGGCTCTCCCGAGAAGGGAATCAACGCGCTGTCCGCCGGAATCCTGTTTATGAACGCTATGAATGCCCGACGTCAGCACTTCACAAGCGGAATGCGATTCAACGCCGTTTTCAGTGACGGCGGAATGTCCTCAAATGTTATTCCCGAACGCTGCTCGCTTTCAGTGGATATGCGCGCCGCCGATCCCCAAGAGACGTCGATGCTTTCGCAATGGGTGAATGACGCCGCAAAAGGTGCAAGCCTGATGACAGGCTGTTCCCTTGAGATTGTTCCGTCGCCTACGCCTACGGCATGTTTGCGTCCGAACCACGCTCTTGCCTGTGCCTACAAAGCCTGTATGGACCTTCTGGGGTGCAGCTATATCGAGACGGACTCCAGAGGGTATGGCTGGGACATGGGGAGCGTCGGCTTCTTCATCCCCGTCATTGCTCCGTACCACAAAATCGGCCCTGACACGCTCGTGGGGCACACGGAGGAGTTTAAGGAATGTGCGAGATCGCCCATGGCCTTTGAGGCCATGGTGACTTCGGCGAAGTGCATGGTCTACACGGCGATGGAGTATTGTTCAGACAGCGCGCTGCGCGAGGCCGTTCGCTCCGAATTTAATTCCTACGCTTCAAAAAGTTCGAAGTGATAATTTGACGAGGAGCTTTTCGTCTCTGGCTTTCTTCTGAGATCGTCGCGTTTCATTGTTGAGCGCGTTTCTCGCAAGGTGACAACCATTCGAGAGCCGCCATGGGAATCCTGTTTGAGCGCCTCATGGATCTGTGCATCTCGTCTGTTCCAACGCAGCGGGGCCTTCGAGATATGGTATCTCCGACAAACGAACCTCACGGAATGGCCGCGGCGATAGAGTTTAACAGCGTAAAGCCGTGTTTCAAGAGTATGGGGCAAATACGGTTGTGAATGTGCTGTACTGTCTATAGCGATTGACGTCCTTTCGAGATGATTTTTGGTGAAACCATTCCGACGGACTCAATCGTTTTTTTCTACCCTTTCGGTCTCACATCTATTGTAATGCTACAGGGCGGATCCTCTTGAGATCTATCACCAGTTCTTGGGCAGTCTGTTCAAAAGGTCCTTCTTTGTCTGTTACTTCATGGCCGTTCACAAACTCAGGACCATTATCTACTTGTACTGTTTTTATGCGAAACCCCAATCTCTTTGCAAGTTCCCTGAGATATCTTGACGTTTCATAAGTGCTTTTTTCTTTGACAACTTTCAAGGTTCGTTTCCTGCTGTATTCGTCTATTGCCGTAATTTGATAGTATCTGTCTCCATAGGTGGGGAATTTTATGCATTCCTGAGGAATGTATTTGATGTCTACTTGTACTTTATCTCCGGGAAACTTCCCGTCCATACCGATATATTTCGTGTAACTCTTTCGGCGGATTTCCGGCTTGCGATAGCCTCTTTTGCGTATCTGTCTGCACATGCTCTCGAAGCTTCTTTGGTAGCCTCGCTTTTGGCAACTGACATAAACCTCTGCCAGGCCATAGGCTCCATTTCTTCTCAGCATGCGCTTGATCAAGGATAACTCCTCTTCGGTGTGAGCGGTGGGGCTGCTCTTCGGCTTTCTTGACTTCAGGGCGAGACTTCTGACGCTTCCGTCATACTTCTTCAATTGGCGATAGACAAACTGCCGAAAATCGCATTTCCTCGATTCTAATGCTCATGAGGCCCTCCTCGGTCCGGTCGTTTTTTGGTCGAATCCATTGTACCAAAGGCTCTTTTTTTACTCTGCTTCTGTAACATATGTCTTAGCATATTGCACGAAGTTCGAACCTTTTCCTTTGTACCCCTTGTCGCAGTCGCTGCTTTATTATAGTATGAATTGTCTTGCTTTTTCTAAAAAACAACTCTGCCTCTAGAGACGATGATGATATTTCTATTTTCACGGGCCTTGTATCCCATATCGAGACGCCAGTGAACCTCGTTTCTGGCTACCCGTCGATGATACTGTCCGACCAACGTTAATGAGGTTTTATGGAAGGAGCTGTCGTGATGCCTTCGGCAAAACGAGATTCGTTATTTTTCGATTTCATTTCTTATGCGACAGTGATTCTTCAGGGTGGAGGCTTTGAAGAACTCCTTTCGGCGTTTAAAGACAAAACTCAAACGGGCGTGTGCCTACGCTTCAAAAAACGAGTGGTCATCTCGACGCAATCGTCAGTGTTTGAAGAACAGGTTCGCACCTATCCGTACAAAGAACTTTTGAGTATTTTCCATCACGTAGAATTGGAAGAGGGCTGCGAAGTTATCTTCGACCTGACGACGGATCGCGCGGTCATGCCGGCAATTGAAAAAGAAATAGAACACCTGTGTCTGGCCTTGCGTTTGTTGAGAATGGGAGAGCGGCGTCAGCAGCTTATCGAACAGCGATACCGCGAGCAGTTCGTTCAGGACTTATTGTTTTCGAGAATCCATTATGAGGAAGAATTGCGCAACCGTTCTTCGCTTTACGGCTGGAACTTATCGGGCGGAGTCGTCGTTCTTATTGCCGAATTTCATGAGTTGACCAAAAGAAACGACAAATTGTTCCCCCTTTTGAAAGGGCGCATCAAATTGCTCTATCCCGACATGATTTTTTCTGACGGCAAGACGAAAATCATCTTCTTGATTCCCCTGTCCCCGGGGCGCCAGATTAAAAAAGATTTGCAACTGGTCCTTCCCACCCTCAAGGCTGAGTTGGGAGAGGACGTTTATCTGGCTCTCAGCGGAGAGCACAGTTCGTTCCTTGAAACTGGCGAAGCCTATAAGGAAGCCAGCCAAGCTCTGTCGATCGCTAAAAGTTTTCTGAAAAAAAACTCTCTTATTTTCTGGGAAGACCTGGGCGCATATAAACTTCTTTCTGATATGGTTCAGAACGGACATGCGCGGCAATTTGTCAGCGACATGCTCGCCCCTCTGACGCAGGCAGACAAAAATTATCGTGGCGAATTGATGAAGACATTGCAAATGTTGGAACGGTGCGGCTGGAACTTTAGTTTGACGGCCCAAAAGTTGCATGTGCACTATAATACCTTGAAGTATCGTTATAAAAAAATAAAAGAATTGCTTCATTTGGATGAAAAAGATAGCGAACAGCGTTTTTCCATTACTCTGGCGCTGCATCTATATAGGATGTGCAATTCTGACTCGCACAATGATGTTGAGAGAACATTATGACGAATGTACCCCACGTTTCTGTATGTGGATTTGTTTAATAATACTGACAGATAAAGAATGAAATTGTTGTGAAAAAATTCTTATCTATTGGCCTTTTATAAATAACACAATTGTAAATATTTAATATAAAATCCCATATAATTTTGTCTATTATGGACAAAATTATATGGGATTTTTAATTATATACTGTACTTAAGAGATTTTCTAGAACAAAGACGGGCTCAGACGAAAATGCAATAGTAGATTGACAAGAACGTTCATGAAAAATCTTCTTGTCATCACATCGAAAAAACAAAGAACGCGCATTAAGTAAGTATAGCACTTATATTCGGTTCTGTAGTTATGTACCGGTATGATTGATGTATTAATAAAATGTGGCATTGAGCATTCTGTTATCGAATATCGAAACGGCAAAATAAGTGAAGAAACAGTTTTGTCAATATCAATTTAAATGATTCGGCAACTGATCTTCAACGAGCTGAATTTTTGAAAAATTTAGATTTTCAGTGTATCGCATGTTTAATATTTAAATGCTGTGCAATCTTGATAAACAGTAGAAGAACATTTTATTTTGGTGATTTTAATTTTGAAATTTGGAGAGAATAATAGATTTTCAATTTCTTTCACTTCGTTGTTCGAACAAATATCGTTTCATTATATTAAGACGCATATTATTAGGATTTGTTCAAAACATTACCTTTTAAGGAGGAATAAAATGGCTCTGCTAAAGAAACTAGATGATCTGCTTGAGCGTTTTGAACGACTCGCGATCGAACTGAGCGTGATGCTGATGGCAAGCGTTTGTATTGTCAATGTGGTCTGCAGGAACGTGCTTAATTACAGTCTCAGTTTTGGTGAAGAAGTTTGCCAGTTTGCTATCGTCTGGGTAACATTTTTAGGAACAAGTTACGCTGCCCGTCACGGTCTACATATCCGTATGTCTGCGGTTTATGATCTTTTGCCGAAAAATCTTCGCAAAGTCATGATGGTGATTATGACGCTGGGAACTGGGGTTTTGATGTTTTTATTAACATGGTACGCCTGCCGTTATGTTGGCAAGATGGCCCTTTCAGGGCGTGTTTCTCCAGCACTGCGCATTCCGATGTGGATGATTATGAGCTGGGTGCCTCTGGGTTTTGCTAGTACAGGAATACAGTACATGGCTACTGCTTTTAAGAATCTTACATCCAAAGAGACATGGATTGCACCAAACGTAAAAGACGGTGAAGACGGTAGCCTAGAAAATTCTCTTTAGAAAGAGGTTCTCTTATGTTGACGACTCTCATGAGCATCATGATTGTGCTGCTGCTTTTTGGCTTCCCAATGATGGTTCCATTAATCAGTGGTGCACTAATTACGCTAATGGTTTATTTTCCTAAGTTGGATCCAATGACTTTGGTTCAACAAACAATCGGCGGGGTTCAATCTATGTCGTTAATTGCCGTACCCATGTTTATTCTTGCTGCTGACGTTATGACTTCTGGTCAGATTGCCAATCGCCTGCTTAATTTTGTGGTTGCCTTTACAGGGCATCGCCGTGGTGGTCTGCCGATTGCTACTGCCGCTGCGTGTACACTATTCGGCGCAGTTTCAGGCTCAACGCAAGCTACTGTTGTTGCGATTGGTACGCCGATGCGTCCGATGTTGTTGAACGCTGGCTTTTCCCCGTGCTTCTCGACGGCACTAATCATAAATGCTGCTGTAATTGCGCTGTTAATTCCACCAAGCGTCTATATGATTGTCTACGGCGTTGTTGGAGGAGCGTCAGTTGGTGAAATGTTTATCGCTGGCATAGGCCCAGGGTTGTTGATTTTTTCCTTTTTTTCCGTGTACTGTTATTTTGTTTCAGATCCACAAAAAGTCATTACTCGTGCGACGCGGAAAGAAAAACTTAAAGCGGCGAAGGAGGCTGGGTTGGGTTTCCTGTTCCCCGTGATCATCTTTGGTGGCATCTACTCCGGTATCTTTAGCCCGACGGAAGCTGCAGCTGTATCGGTACTGTATGCATTGATTGTGGAAGCGTTTGTTTATAAATCGCTAAAGTTTAGAGATATTCCTCGCATTGCACTGGACACAGGAGTAGTAACAGCGGTCGTATTTATTTTGATTGCTGTGGGACAAGCGTTTTCTTGGACTATTTCTTTTGCCCGTATTCCCAACTTGATATTACCAACTTTGCTCGGTGATGCGCCGTCTAAAGTTCGCATTTTGACGGTTCTTTCGATTGCGTACTTCATCGGTTGTATGTTTGTCGATCCTGTGGTGGTGATCATGATTCTGACACCAATCTTCCGTGCGCCGATTGCCTCATCTGGTATCGATAACGTACTTGTTGGCATTATTGTGACGCTTCAGGCCGCGATTGGCTCGACAACGCCACCTTTTGGTTGCAATATTTTTACTGCAATACCGGTTTTTAAACAGAAATATTGGGATGTCGTAAGAGATGTGCCACCGTTTATTTTTATGATGGTTGCAGTATCGATCTTGATTGTTGTATTTCCGCAAATTGCATTATTTCTCAGAGATATGGCAGTTCGCTGACTGAAGATAAAGACTGAAGATAAAAGGGACAAAAAAATTTTGTCAAGAAAAAGAAGAAGGGAGATATGGGGGTCAGAAAATCTTTGACGGAGTGCATAGTAATTTTTTTATACAATTTGATTTCTATTTAAGGAGGAAGGGTCTGTGAAACGGAAGATTGTACTGGCGTTGACAATAGCGGTGCTTTTTGCACAGGCGGCTGTCGCAGCTAAATATGAATGGCGTCTGGCGGAAGAGGAAATAACCGACAGCGTATGCGATGTTTACGCAAAGGAGTTTGCGCGTTTGCTGAAGGAAAAGTCGAGTGGCGACATCAATTTAGAGATTTATCCTTTAGGAACTTTGGGCACGCCGGAAGAGATCTTTGAACTTTGTCAGAATGGTAGTATCGAATTTGTACTTGACGGAGCTGGTCAAGTGGGTAACTTCGTTCCAGAGAATCAAATTTTCTCCATGCAGTTTCTGTTCAGCGACGACCAGCAGGTGAACGAAAAGGTTCTTGCTACCAGTAAAGCACTCAATGAAATGCTTTCCAAGGCCTACGCCGATCGTGGCATCAAAATGCTTGCCTATTGGAGTGAGGGTGCTATGGATTGGACTGCAAACAAGCCGCTATTGAAGCCCGAAGACTTTAAGGGGCTAAAAATGCGAACCATGGCTTCACCTATGATTTTAGAATCGTATAAAGTTTACGGTGCAAACCCCACTGCCGTTCCGTTCATGGAAGTATACAGCGGATTACAGCTGAACATGATTGATGGACAAGAAAATGCTCCTTATATCACTCAGGAAATGAAGTTCATGGAGGTCCAAAAGTATTATATTCAGTCAGCTCATAAAATTTATATTATGCAAACGATGGCAAATAAGGAGTTTTTCGAAGGATTACCGGCGGAGATCCAAAAAATTGTTCTTGATTGCGTGGCTGAGCTTCGTCCCTTTGCTTACAAGACACAAGAAGATCTAAATGATAAACGATTTAAGATGATTACGAACGCTATGAAGAATGATCAGAAAGTTCTCAAGCTTGACCCGGTGGTTCGTGCGAAGTTCCGAGAGCTTTCTAAGAAAACCGATAAGCTTTTCCTAGAGGTTTCTGGCAATCCTGAATTAGCTGGGCAAATACTGAATACTTTACGCAAGGAAATTGCCGCAGCAGAAGCTATTGCTGAGAAGTAGTACTAATTTTGATCGAAAGTATTGTTATTGCTTAGAAGGTGCGATGTAAAAAATTAGTGCTTAAGTCTACTCGTTTGTTGTACGAGACATTTATTGAATCATTTATAGTGATTGTAATCTTAGAATTTTATGTGTGTGCTAATTTCTTTTTTTGTAATTATGGCAAACAATTAAGCGTTTTAAACTGTTGAGGTTGTCTAGTATGTTCTCTAAATTTAAGGAGGAAAACGTTAATGGTTAAGAAATACATCCACTCAGCTCCTAATTTCAGTGACGGTCGTCATCCTGATGTGATTAAGGCGATTGTCAGTCAGATCCGCGACGCGAAAGGTGTCAAGCTGATTGGATTTTATCCTGATGCAGATTTCAACCGCACTGTGATTGAATGCATCGGTGAGCCTCTGGCTTTAAAGGAGGCTCTTTTGAACATGGCTGGCAAATCTTATGAGCTCATTGATATGGAACAGCAGTCGGGGA
The DNA here is from genome assembly GCA_964622575.1 of uncultured Synergistaceae bacterium. Taxonomy (GTDB): domain Bacteria; phylum Synergistota; class Synergistia; order Synergistales; family Dethiosulfovibrionaceae; genus Pyramidobacter. Next base: position 172,182 of record CAZUQW010000002.1, read on the forward strand.
AGCATCCTCGCATTGGTGCACAAGATACTATCCCACTTTTCCCCTTGGTTAATATTACCCTTGACGAGTGCAAAGAGTTGGCTGAAGAGATCGGCAAAGAAATTTATAAGCGCTACAAAGTACCCGTATACTTCAGTGGCGTGAATGCCCGTAACGAACAACGCAAGGAATTAGCTTTCATTCGTGCTGGACAGTATGAGGGGTTAAAAAAAGTTGTTCATCTACCCGAACGTGCCCCTGACATTGGTCCAGCCGTGCTTCATCCGAGCGCTGGCGCAACTATTGTTTCGGCAGCTGAGAGTAATCTAACGGCCATTAACGTACTTTTGAACACAACTGATATGGAAATCGGCAAGAAGATCGCGAAGATGATGCGAGGTCCATCAGGTGGCTTCAGCACGATTCGATGTGTGGCTTTCATGCCTGATGGATTCAACAATGTGGCTATCTCCATGAATATGTTTGACATTGTCAACACACCTATATACCGAGCTTTTCAGGTAATCCAGAACGAAGCTGCCCGCTATGGGTTGACGATAATTGGTACGCAGGTCTGTGGTTCTCTGAAGCAGAAAGCATTGAACGTCTGTGCCGAATACTTTTTGCGCCTAATTAATTTTGACGAGAAACAAATTCTCGAAAATAATGTTCTTGCACTGATTGGTGAAGGAGAAATATAAAATATTAGTTGATCGCCCTTAATGCTAACGGTACAAAGGCATTTAGCGACACGCTGGCTTGCGAGGAGCACTCTAAAATGTAAGTGTCTGATTTAGTTAAAGATAAAATCTTTATCGTGCAAATCAAGTGGACAAGAATCTTTTCGGAAAAGCAAATAAGCTCTATGAGAAGGTTATAGCGTACGTTAATTCAACAAGAAATAGTGAATTGATGATTAAGAAAGGAACTCCGTTTTTTAGGAGCTCCTTTTTTTATGCAAAGTGAAAGATGAAGTTGAAAGTACTATTGTAATAATATCTTGAAAAAAGTTTTTCTGAATGAATTGTATTGGACAGGGGCTTGGAAATTTCTCGGAAAAAGTTGCATTATGGGCATTATCACGCGTACACTGTTGTTATGTTCAATGCTTCATCTGCGGATGGCAGTGTAATGGAAAAGTCGTTTTATTTTCAGGAGTTTTTAAAGCTATTAGGTCGTTGGCGAACTCACGTTATCTTTTGAAGTCCTAATCCTGTTCGACTGACGTCGTGAGTGTCACGATATAGGAACATAAAAAGTGTTCAAACGCAAAAATAAAAATTTGCTAGGCAGAATCAAATGCTTCAAATTTTTCGTTGTATTAGATATACTTAAAACAAAACACGATCTGCCCATGAATCGATGGAGGCTTAAAAATGGGAATTTTGCGCGTTTCGCCTCAAAGAGCCCTTGAGATCATCCAGTCATTACTCCGTATTCGTACGGCATTGCCAGATGGCGATGAAATGGATTGCGCCAAATATATCCTTTCGCTTTTCTCTCAGGATAAAATTAAATACCACATGCTTGACCATGGGCATAACCGTGCGTCGTTAAAAATATCGCTGGCGGGAAAAAGAGATTTCAACCTTGCGCTGGTAGGCCATATGGACACCGTCGGCCTTGGCAACATCCGAGAGTGGAAACATTCTCCCTTTGCCGCCGACGTGGAAGGAGACACTGTCTTCGGCCTCGGCGCCATGAACATGAAGGGGGGGCTTACCTCCATGCTGATGGCTGCATTGACGCTGTTGGAGTCAGGCGTGGAATTGCCCGTGAACCTTCACCTCTGTTTCTCTGCTGACGAAGAAATCAATGGCATCGGCGCGGGCGCTTTATTGCGCAGCGGATTGATGGACGACATCAACGAGATCATCATTGCCGAGCCTACCACCCAAAAGGTGGGATTGGCGGAAAAAGGCGCTCTGTGGTTGCACCTTACCGTACAGGGACAAACATGTCACAGTGCTACGCCCGACCAGGGCGTGAGCGCCCTGGAAGGCTTTCTTGAGCTTACGCGCCGAATTCGCCGGCTCTTTTCCAATGAAAGCCCCCATCGGCTGCTCGGCCACAGCACCTGCGAGATCACCGAACTGAACGCTGGCACTGCGCCTAACGCTTTGCCGGGAACGGCCGTTGGAACGCTGGACATCCGTATTCTTCCGAAAAGCAGCAACGATGTCCTGCTGGAAGACATCAAAAAGATCACCTGCGGTATGGAACAGGAAGAACCGCGTCTGTCCATCTCCATTGATTCATTCAATCTGCAGCCGCCGGTAGGCATGAACAGCAAGGCAAAAATGGTGCAGCGCATTCGTAAAATTTTCAAGCGGAACGGATTACCCTACGAAGAGATCGGCATTCATACCTTTACCGACGCTTCGCGGCTGATTCCTACCCTTGGAGTTCCCTTCGTCATCCTGGGCCCCGGAGAGCACCAACGCGGCTATCAGGCTGACGAAAGCGTGTCTCTCCAATCGATTTGCCAGATGGCGCAAGTGTATATCGACTACATTCAAAGCTTGGGAGAAGCCTATTGACGGTGCGGCTCCTGCAGCGATTCGCGAGTCCCATCGAATCGTCTGTTCCAACGCATCAGCGGGGCCTTCGAGATATGGTATCTCCGACAAACGAACCTCACGGAATGGCCGCGGCGATAGAGTTTAACAGCGTAAAGCCGTGTTTCAAGAGTATGGGGCAAATACGGTTGTGAATGTGCTGTACTGTCTATAGCGATTGACGTCCTTTCGAGATGATTTTTGGTGAAACCATTCCGACGGACTCAATCGTTTTTTTCTATCCTTTCGGTCTCACATCTATTGTAATGCTTGACAGGCCAAATCTCGAGAACGGTCTGAGATGAGGCTTTTTGAGAAATTTCGGGGCGCAGACCATGGAAGTGTTGTCCCTTTTCTATCGCATCAAGAGACATGCAAAACGCGGCGGGATGTCAGAGGATCCGACTCGACGACAATCCGCCGCGTTTTTATGTGCCGCGGCGTTCCAAATGATGAAAAAATGTCCGGCCCTGTCACTCTTTGTCTTTTCCAAGCTTCGCGCACCTTTTTGCGGCCTTTTTCTCGACGGCGTCCCATTGCGCCGTTGAAAAGAGATCTTTTGACGAAGTCTTTAGCGGGTAAGCCAGCTGAGCGTCTTCCAGTGGGATTTTCTCTCCGAGGACGCGTCCGGTGAAATCCCTGTGGGCTTCGCGCAGGCGCTTCAGGTCGGCAGCGGTGATCTGGAGCGCTTTGGCGTCTTGCAACGCGGTCTGCAGCGTCAGCACGCGGGAGATGCGGGCGCCCGTTTTGGTTTTGGTCTGCACCCATGTGGGAATGACGTCGGCGCTGGCGATGCGCGTTTTTCCTTCGTCCTTGAGGAGCGTCATTCTTAAAATGACGCCCATGTCGCGCGGCGGGGTGCGCTGGTTGGAGATGAAGTTGCCCATGGACCAGGCGACCAGTGCTGTGGAGTCGCCTGAACTGACGCGAAACTCCATGGGCTGGACGACGTGGGGATGGGAGGCGATCACGGCGTTGACGCCTGCGGTTAGAAGTTTCTCGACGAAGGCCATGACGTGGCGCGGCGGCGTCAGCGCGTATTCGTTGCCGATGTGAGGCATGGCGACGATGAAATCGGGGCTGAGGGCTTTCGCGCGGGCGATGTCGTCGAGGACTTCATCCCATGAGGCGCTTTGTGCCACTGCCCAGTCCTGCGAGGCCGGCACGGGAATGCCGTTGGTGCCGTAGGTCCACGACAGAAAGACGACTTTGATGCCTTTGACGCTGACGGCCGCCGGCACTTGGCGGTCATCGGAGGCGGTGGAGGTGCCGAAGGTGATGAAGCCGCGCCGGTGGAGCTCTTCGAGGGTCCGAAACAGTCCGTCGATGCGGCGGTCCATGCAGTGGTTATTAGCGGTGGTCAGCGCGTCGAAGCCTGCGTCCTTCACGGCGTCGGCGTACGCGTCGGGCGTGCTGAAACGGGGGTAGCCGGTGTAACCGCATTTTTCGCCGCCGAGGGTGGTTTCGAAGTTGGCGGCTGCCAGGTCGGCTGAGGTGATCAGTGCTTTGACGTACTGAAAAGAGGGCGTGAAGTCATAGCCCTTTTTGTTCCGTGCTGCGGCCAGCTGCGGCTCATGAGCCATCAGGTCGCCGACGAAAAGCAGTTCGGCGCGACGGGGCAGCTGGTCCACGTCGCTGCACGATCGGCCGACTGTGGCGGTGCAGAGCAAAAGACACAGCAGTGCGGCGAAGGTAATTTTTTTCATGAGAGTTTCCCTTCCCGAAAATGACGCTTTGAATAAAACCGACTTCCTGTGCCATTTTTTCTGTAGAGCGAAAGAAAAAAATGACACGCTCTTGAGCGGCAATTATTAAGGAAAAACTTCCGTTCAGACTTTGCTGCTATTGAGCGATTTTTTTGTCCTTTATGGCGGGATGTTTCGGTTAAAAAAAACTTCGTGAATTTGTTTAAGGCTCATTATACCCTGTTTTCGGAGACCGTCACTGAGCAGCCTCTTAAAAAAACTTTTATGAAAAATAGGGCGAAAATTTTGCCGCGTGCAACCTATGGTCGCGTGCAGCCTATGGCCGCGTGCAACCTATGGTCGCGTGCAGCCTATGGTCGCGTGCAACCTATGGTCGCGTGCCGTCGTGTTGGCGTCTTTTTACGTGGATGTCACTCAATCTTGCGTGCCTCTCGTCTTTTGCCGAATGGGGAGGAAACGGAAAGCTACGAGAGCGATGACCAAAAGCTCGAGGAAAAAATTGTTAGTTTTATAATCATTTAATAGGTTTCCAGGTTAAAATGGAAGTTGTAAAATACAAACATTGGCACTTAATGCTCAGATTCCCAGGGCAGAAAACGCATGATACGAGATAGATGAAAATCAAATAATATTGTGATAGAATTGCTTCTTGTGGGATAAAGAAGTGCCAAGGATAAGATAACTTTTTGAAGGGACGGAATACCTCCTATGATCAGCGAAGAAGAGCTTGAAAAGATGACGTTTGTGCTTGTGGAATTCTGCGAACGCTATTATGGATGGGAAGCTTCTGTGGCAAAGCTTGGCAGACTGTCGGCGCCGCAGCTGCGCACGATTTGCGTTATCGGCCGCAACAAAGACATCCGCATGAAAGACATTGCCGACCGCATGGAACTCACCACAGGCACGGTGACGGTCATGATTGACCGCCTCCAGGTCATGGGGCTGGTGGAGCGCTGCCGCAACGAAAACGACCGCCGCAGCTATAAAATCCAGCTTTCCGAAAAGGGGCGCGCCTATTACACTGAGCACTTGAAACGCCAGCGCGAGCTGGTGCGCAAGCTGTCCATGAAGGTCAGCGATTCCGACCGCCTGGTCTGCGGTCGCGTGCTGGAGGAGTTTACGCGCTGCATTTGACACCGTTTCCACCGACTCAAAACGCGCGCCGCGGCGCTTGAGTCGACGAGCTTGTTTTTTAATGAGCGCCGCCAATTTCATGAAAAAACGAAGGGGGAACGGAGAAAATCCGTTTCCCCTTTACCTTTATCATGCGGCGGGGTGCGGCTTTCCGGCGGAAAGTTTCCTCTTAAAATTAAGAAGCGAAAAAAATTTTTTGCTTGAATGATTTTTTGTGAGTGTGTATGATTGTAACGAAGCACGGCTTCATCTTGTCGTAGCTGATTTTTTTGAAGGAAGGAGACGGTCAGATCCCAATGGAGCACGCTGAAGATGGCGTTCCTTTACGAAGTCCCAGAAAAAATCCAAAGGGCGTCCGGCCGTTCTGAGTTGTTCCCCGAAGGCCGGATCGCTGACGGGGAGTGATATTTGTGTCACCGCAAGACAAGAAATTGATGCGGAAAATCAATGCCTGTGTCGAACAGAAGAACCTGCGCAAAGCGAAGGAACTTCTGACCGACATGGAGCCTGTGGACATTGCCGAGGGGCTGGAGGGGTTGCCTCCGGCGATGCTTGTGCTGTATTTCAGACTTCTGCCGAAAGACTTGGCTGTCGAAGTCTTTGAGCTTCTCGGTTTTGACGAGCAAGAGCGCTTTCTTGCTCACGCCACCGACCAGGAAGTCTCCGAGATGATCGAAGAGATGTCCGACGACGATCGCACTGAACTCTTCGACGAGCTGCCTGCCATGACGGTGAAGCGGCTTCTCATGAAGCTGTCGCCTCAGGAGCGGCGCCTTGCGAACGCTCTTATGGGCTATCCGCAGGACAGTGCCGGACGCATTATGACGGCGGAATACATCGACCTGAAAGCCCACATGACCGTCAAAACGGCGTTGGAACGCATCCGCGCCACTGCCCATGACAAAGAGACGATTTACACCTGTTTCGTCACCGACGAAGCTCGTCATCTTCTGGGAGCTGTCGAACTGGAAGATCTGGTTCTGGCACAGCCCGATGCCTGTATTCTTGACGTGATGGACGGCGATCCCGTTTCGGTGTTCACTGTGACCGACAGAGAAGAGGCGGCACGGGTGATCTCGCGCTACGACCTTCACACTCTACCGGTGGTTGACAGCGAAAACCGCCTTGTGGGCATTATCACCTTCGACGACATTCTCGACGTCGTCGAAGAGGAAGCGACTGAAGACTACGAGCGCATGGCCGGAGTCGAACCCGTAGACGCGGAATACCTTGACGCCAATATAACGACGGTGGCGGGCAAACGCTTTATCTGGCTGGTGATCTGCATTCTCACCGAAGCTCTGACGTCGACGGTACTGAAGCACTATTCTCTGCTGACGCAGCAGATCGTGTCGCTGACCTTTTTCATCCCGCTGCTCATCGGCACGGGAGGCAACGCGGGAACGCAAGCCGCCACGCTGATGATCCGCGGCATGACCATAGGTGAAATCCATTGGAACGACGTGGGGCGCATCCTGCTGCGCGAGTGTGCCACAGGGCTTCTGTTGGGGGCCGCCCTCGGCGTGCTTGGCATGGCGCGGGCATGGTCGCTCCATACGGGCATTGTGGTGGCATCGACGGTCGCTGTGGGGATGATGTTGGTTGTGCTGCTGGGTAACCTCGCGGGAACATTGCTTCCCCTGCTGGCGCGGCTGATTCACATCGATCCCGCCATTATGTCGGGTCCTTTTATCACCACCGTGGTGGACGTATGCGGCCTGATTGTCTACTTCGAAACGGCGCAGCTCTTTCTCAGCCGTATGACTCTATGAGGTGATTGCCATGAAAAAGACTCTGCCCTCTGCAAATGAGGAGAATCATCTATGCCGCCCCGCATGGGATTCAGTTCCCGGCTTAAAGCCCTGCTTCAGCAGGGCAAGCTGGACGAGGCGCGCCCCATTGTCCGCGGACTCTCTTTAGAGGTCCTCAAGGAAGAGATCATTCACCTGCCGCCGCGGTGCGGCCTGGCGCTGTGCAGTATCCTGCGCCAGTCGAGGCTGACGGCTCTCATGCAAAACCTTTCGCGGCGCGAAATTCAAAAGCTGCTGAGCTGCGCTTCGATTCCCGAGCTTCGCGGCCTGTTCCTGACGTTGCCGGAAAACGTTCTGCCCGAGATCTTCGAGGCGCTGCCGTCGCTTCAGGGACGCGAGCTTCTCGAGAAGCTGCCCAAAAATCTGCGACATCTTCTCGAGCCCAAGCGCCCGTGGCCCGAGGACTCTGTAGGCGAAATCATGAGCGCCAGCGGCGTGATTCTTTCGCCCGACGACACTGTGGCCGAGGCGCTTGAAAAAATACGCCGCGATGCACCGCGGAAAGACCTGGTCTATCACTGCTTTGTCATTTCCGATGGAAAGTTCGTCGGGACGGCAGCACTGGAAGACCTGGTGCTGGCGGCGCCCGACGTGGAAGTCCGCCAGCTCACCGACGAAGATTGCCATCCCATTCCTCCCGAAATGGACCGCGCCGAAGCGGCGCGCCTGATTTCGCGGTACGACGTTCAAGTGCTGCCCGTGGTCAAAGAAGGGCGCCTGTTGGGTGTGCTGCCCTTCGACGACGTGCTCGACGTCATTCAGGACGAGAACACCGAGCTGTTCCACCACAGCGGCGGACTGTACGGCGACAACGACGAGGAAAGCCTGTGGGGCGAAGCGCTGCGCCGCTTTCCGTGTCTTTTGCTGTGCATGGTGACGGGCGTGCTGACCACAGGCATCATTCGCAACTATGAAGCGCTGCTGTCGCAGGTCATGGCGCTGTCCTTTTTCGTGCCGCTGCTCATCGATACCGGCGGCAACGTGAGCGGCCAGATTTCGGCGCTGATTATCCGCTCCCTCGACCTGGGCAACATGAAGAGCAACATGATCTGGCGTGTGATCCTGCGCGAACTGGTGACCGGATTGATACTGGGCTGTGCCATGGCGCTGCTGGCCATGGGACGGTCGCTGCTGCTGGGAAGCGGCGGAGGCGTCACTTTCGTCGTGGGCGTTTCCATGGTGTTCGTGGTGATGGTGTCGAATATTTTCGGCGCGCTGCTGCCCTTCGCCATCAGCAAGGTCCGCCTCGATCCCGCCATTATGTCGGGACCGCTGCTGGCTACCATCAGCGACGTGCTGGGGCTGACGCTGTATTTTTCCGTAGCGAGCTTCATCCTGTAAAAAAATTGCGGCTCCGTGCGCAGGGCGCTCGTGCAATCCAGAGCTTGCCGCCACAGCGTCTAGCGCGAACGGAGTGGGACTTCTTAATGAGCAAGGGCTGAAAGCACGCAAATTCTGCGCGCTTTCAGCCCTTGCTCATTAAACACCCATCTGGTGCGTTAAATTATCATTTTCCGGCGAATTTGCGAAGCCATTTCCCCGTTTGGGAGACCATGCACTGGGCAAGTCCCTGTGCAGTTCCGCTGTAGACGATTCTGCCGCCTTCGGCGCCTGCCCCCGGGCCTACGTCGATGGTGTAGTCCGCCTGGGCGATGAGCGTCGGATTGTGGTCGACGGCGATGACCGTCAGCCCTTCGGCGGTAAGACGACGGAGAAATTTGAGGAGCCCTTCCACATCGTGGGGGTGCAGCCCCGTGGTGATTTCATCCAGGACCAGCGCGCCGCCGGCGCCCCGGCAGCGGCTCTTTAAAAAGCTGACCAGTTTGACCCGCTGAAGTTCGCCGCCGGAGAGCGTGTTGAGCGTCTGACCGAGTTTCAAGTAGCCAAGCCCGACGTCCTGCAACAAAGAGGCAACCCTGCTCACTTCGGGTTCATCGGCGAACAGCCGGCTCACGTCGTTCAAATTGGCGTCGAGAACGTCGGCAATGGAAAGGGCGCGCTCGCCGAAGGGCAGCCGGACGGACAGGGCAGTATCGTTGAACTTCCTGCCGCCGCACTGCTCGCACACCGTTTCCACGTCGTCCATAAAGGCCATGTCAACGTGGATTGTGCCTCGGCCCTTGCACAGAGGACACGCGCCCTGTCCGTTGGCGCTGAACCAGCTTGGGTTCAACCCGGAGGCTCTGGAAAATACCGCGCGCACCGGATCGGCCAGATCCAGCGCCGTCAGCAGAGAGGATCGGCTGCTGGCCGCCAGCGGCAGCTGGTCGATGAGCGTCACTTCAGGATGCTGCTGAGCGAGAACCGAAACTAGAGAACTTTTTCCCGAGCCGGCAACGCCGGAAACGACAGTGAGCGCTCGAGCCGGAAATCCCACTGACAGGTTCCGCAAATTGTGGAGCCGTGCGCCTGAAACCTCGATCATTTTCGGCGAACGCAAGCGCTTGTCGTTGAGCCGGATCTCGGCGCTCAGGGCCTTCCCCGTCGGAGTGGCGCAGCGCGCCAGATTTTGGGGGCTGCCCGTAAACAAAACCCTTCCGCCATTCGACCCCGGCCCCGGTCCGAGTTCGATCAGATAATCGCAGGCAGCCAGAATTTGAAGATTGTGCTCCACGACGATGACGGTGTTTCCCGCGTCACGCAGTCGCCGCAGCGAACGCAGCAGCCGGTCGACGTCGGCGGGGTGCAGACCGCTGGACGGCTCGTCCATGACAAATGTCGCATCGGTGATGGGGGCGCCCAGCAGCCCCACGATGCGCAGCCTTTGAGCCTCTCCGCCCGACAGAGAATCTGTGGCGCGGTCCAGTGAGAGATAGCCCAAGCCGATCTCGCGTAAATGCCTGCACTGCTCCAGAATGTTCCGGCGCGGCCCTTCAGTTGTCCTGTCGCGGATCCCTTCGACGTACGAGAGGAAGGCCTCGATGCTCAAGCCCGACGCTTCGGCGATGTTGAGCCCGTTCAGCCGGCTGGCGCGCGCAGCGGCGTTGACGCGCTGGCCTTGACAATCGGGGCAGACGACTCGCCTGACGATCCTCCGCAGCGCAGCGTCTTCCTTTTCAGTGGTTTTGGCTCCGGCCTTTTCCAAATAGGACGCCCGAAGCCGCGGGATCACGCCGTCGAACTCGCCGTGCTTGGGATAACCGGGCAGAGGATGTTCCAACTGGACGCCTTTGCCGTAGAGCAAGACCTTTCGCGCGTCGTCGGGCAAATCTTTCCAAGGGACGTCGGCGTCGGCCAGGCCCGAACACACCAGCCTCTTCCAGCGGTAAGTGCCCGGCTCGAAGGACGGAAAACGTATGGCCCCCTCGTTCAAACTGCTGTTCGGATCGATAAGCTCCTCAAGGTCGATGTCGTCCACATAGCCCAAGCCGGAACAGTTTCCGCACATGCCGCGCGGGTCGTTGGGCGAGTAGAACGGCGAAAAGCCCGCCGAGGGCCGCGCCGAACGGGAGAACAGAAGGCGCAGGTACGGGGCGATTCCGACGGCCGTGCTCACCGACGAGCGCACGTTTTTGCCGAATTTTTTCTGCCCGACGATGGCGGTGAACGTGAGGCCTTCCAGTCCGTCGACGGTCCCGGGCTCCACAGTCTTCATCCGTGCCTGCACGAAAGGCGGAAACAACGATGCCACGGCCTGCTGCGCTCCGGCGGCCAACGTGGTCACCAAAGACGTCTTCCCCGACCCGGAAACGCCGGCGATGCCGATCAGACGATGTTTGGGCATGGACACCGACAGGTCGCGCAAATTATGGGTTTGGGCGCCGATGATTCGAATGGTGTTCTCAACGTTCAACATTGAACTCCTCTTATCTTGATATGTCCGGCGATATTTCGGCGAAGAACGTGTCACTTGCGCCTGAGAGCCGTTCCGCTTTGAGCGCCGAGGACACTTTGTCCGACAGACGGGAAAATTCTTCCTGTTCGTCTTTTGTCAGCGCCTTCAGCGCCGTGTGATACAAGGCGGTATGCTCGGCCGAAATGTCGGCCAGCAAGCTTCTTCCCTCTTCGGTGATGGACGTGCAAAGCTCTCTGCCGTCGGTTTGATTGGGCGATTGGCGAATATAGCCGGAAAATTTCAGGTCTTTCAGCGCTTTCGACAATTTCGCCCGCGATATGCCGAGAATGACGCTGAGCTTTGACGGCAGAATCTCTTCTTCTTTTGCCAGCTGAAATAAAATGTCGTATTGCAGCCACGAGATATGGCGCGGATTCACCAAAGTCCGTTCAGCGACCATTTCGCACTGCAAGTTCATGAGAGACGTTTTCAAGTCCATAATAATTTCCCCCACGTGATAATTTCCAATTGGAAATTATCACGTGGGGGAAATTAAGTCAAGCATTTTCTGTTTAAATCCTCAGCGTGCGCCGGACGGCCGCGTCGTTCAGCCTTGAGACTGCAAACGCAGAGAAAAAAGGCAAAATCTGCCGACCGACCGTCTGCATGGAGACAAAATGACTGATCCATTTCATGGCGAGGGGCGTCGGAGCCACAAAGTGATCCGGCGATCCAAAGGCGCGCCGAAGAATCTCCCGATGTGTTGGTCGGCGACGCGATGTAGTTGTCGTTTTTTCAGAGTTCGGATGGCAGTTGAGAAAGGGCTTTTACGGAGTCAATACAATCTGCCGGTTTTGACTTATGCGCTGTTTTTCTGTTCCGCGAGAAATTTGACGAAGCCGCGGACGTTGTTGTGAAGGAAATAAAGTTCCCGGTGCAGCGCCCCTTCGGCGTAATGGCCGAGAGACGCCAGTTCGGGGTCGTCGCGGCGCAGCATGGCGACGAGGTCGTCCTCGTCCATGCCCGCGTTCAGACCGTCGCGGATTTTCTCTTCCCAAAATAAATTCTGACGAAGGCTCCGTTGAGGCAGCGTCCTGTCGCTTGAAGCCCCGTAATGGCCGCAACAGTAGAGGTCCCAAGAGGCGTGGGCGATCTTTTCGATGCTGGCGCGCCCGATTTGCGGGATGTAGCGCGGCGGCGTGGCGGGGCGGAGCCACGGGCGGTGGACGCCGTCGCCGAACCAGCTGGTGATTCCGTCGCCGGCAATAACGCCAAGGGCTTCGCCGCCGAAAATCACGCGCCGTCCGGCGAATGTCCTCAAATAGGCAACGTGGTGCGAGGCGTGTCCCGGAGTGTCCAGAACGTCCCAGCAGGGCGGAAGCGCCTCGCGGGAGACGATGTTTTCCTCGGGAACGGGCAGCGGCGGCTGATAGGCGTCGGCCATGGCCCGCCCCAAAGTGGCGGCCGTAGAGTTCCAAAGTTTTTCGGGAGAGCGCAGATGTTTGGCGGCCCTCTCGAAGCAGAACACTTTCATGCGGGGAAAATCGCGGCACAGACAACCGGCCGCGCCGCAGTGGTCCAGGTGAATGTGAGTCAGCAGCAGCAGGTCGGGCTCTACTCTCGCGGCGTCAAGGGCGCCTTTCAGCGCTTTGTAGGAACCTCTCACGCCGCAGTCGACGAGAACGGTCTCCGAAGGCGAGCGCAGCAGCCACGAACCGAGAAATTCTTCGAATCCGGGCTGCGCCAGCGGCAGGCGGATCAGCCACAACGACTGGTCGCCATCGGCGGCGATGGGGCGAAGATCTCTAAAGTCCATTGAAAGCACTTCCTTCTTGTCATTTTTTTTGATTTCACACCGAAGCGCCGAAAGGTTCGACGTTTCCGCGCTCCGCAAGGAGCGAACAGCGATTTCGTCCGAGGCAAGACGGGGCTGTCGGCGTCATGTGTCCCGTTTTGCCTCTTAATAAGAGGCAGTATGTCGGTGCGTGGATAGGCAAAATCATGAGGGAACCGCTTCAATTCAACCACGTTCCGAAAGGCTTTTCAAGGTCTGGAAGAGGGGGGATGTGCCGGAAGTGCTGCGTCAAAGGGACAGTGGCGGCGGAAAACGTGGCCAAAAAAGTAAATTTAATGCGTAATGTCAAATCATGAAACCGATTGCACGAGCTTGCCCGCGTTGTTATAATTGAGACACTGTGAAAAGAGCGAAATTTTGTACTGAATGAAAAGGAGCGGGATCTCGATGAAAAAACTTGCAGCTTTACTTCTCGTTGGAGCGGTGATCGGCGCGGCTTCCGCCGCCTTTGCGGCGGACTATCCCGAGATGACCATTCGCCTGAGCCACAATCAGCCGGTGGGCAGCCCCGAGGACATTGGAGCGGAGACCTTCAAAAAGCTGATGGAAGAGAAATCCGGCGGAAAGATCGTCGTGGAGGTGTTCCCCCAGATGCAGCTGGGCTCCATGCGCGAACAGACCGAAATGGTGCAGATGGGAACTCTCGAGATGGCCATTCAGCCCACGTCGGTGCTGACACCCTTCGTGGAAGAGCTGAGCGTCATCGATTTCCCCTTCCTGTGGACCGACAAGGACGAGCTGTGCCGCATTATGGACGGCGAAGTGGGACAGAAGTTCTATGCGTGCTGCGAGGCCAAAGGCTTCAAGACTTTGGGGCTGTGGGTCGCGGGATTCAAGCAGATTACCACGGCGGGCAAAGCCGTCAAAACTCCCGATGATCTGAAGGGCATGAAGATCCGCGTGATGCCCAGCCCTCAGCTGGTGGAGCAGTACCGCTCATGGGGCGCCAATCCCATTCCCATCGAATACGCCGAGCTTTACAACGCTTTGCAGCAGCACATTGTGGACGGCGAGGAAAACCCCATCCAGAGCATTGCCCTGATGAAGTTCTATGAGGTGCAGGACTATCTGACGATCACCAACCACGGGTTCTTCGGCTACCTGTTTATCGTCAACAACCGCTGGTTCAACAAGCAGAGCGAAGAAGTGCAGAAGCTCGTCGTGGAGTGCGAAGCCGCCGCGCGCATGGCTGAGCGCAAGATACAGGCTTCCGGCGAAGAGAAGTTTCTTGACCACATCAGACAGTCAAAGATCGAGGTCATTGAATTGACGCCGGAGAACCGCGAGAAATTCGTGCAGGCCAGCCTGCCGCTTCATGCCAAGTTCGTTGAGGGGTCGGCATCGAAGGCTGAGCTTCTGAAAGCGGTCTACGAGGCGAAGAAAGCGCAGTGAAGGGCAACTTTGCAGTCCTGTTCGCCGTTTTTCGGACAGGGCTGCGCGACGGAATTTTTCGGGGCGGCCGCAATGCGGAATTCGCCCCGCTTTTTTCATCGTCTCGGCGATGACGACTTTGAGGAGAGGAGCGCGGTTTCATGCTGAAAATCCTCGATACCGTTGAGGATCTGTTCTGCGCGCTGTCGCTGCTGACGACGGCAGTGGTGCTGTTTGTCAATGTGGTGCTCCGCTATCTGTTCAGCGCCAGCACGAGCTGGGCTGAGGAGTTGATCCGCTATCTGATGCTCTGGATCACCTTTATCGGCGGCAGCATCTGCGTTCGCCGCGGCGCCCACATCCGCATGGACTTCCTTCTGACCATGCTGCCCCGCGGCGTCGCCACGGCGCTCACCCGTTTGGTTTATCTCATTGCGGCGGGGTTCTGCGCGGCCCTGTTCTGGTACGGTGCGAGGCTTGTGGGTTTTACCATCGAACTGCACCAGACGTCGCCCGCCATGGGTGTTCCCATGTGGATCCCCTATTTGGCCATGCCTCTGGGGTCGGCGCTGATGACGCTACGTTTTCTCATGGCGGCCTGCCGCAGGGAGGAAGCCTGATGTCCGTCTTTCTGATGTGCATGCTTTTGGTCATGCTGTTCGGCAGCGTGCCCATCTTCGTTGCCCTGGCGCTGGCCGTGTTGGCGTCCATGCTGCTCTTTACAAGCCTCGACCCCATGGTGCTGGCGCAGAGAATGTTCGGCGGCCTGGACAAGTTCTCGCTCATGTCCATGCCCTTCTTCATTTTCGCCGCCAACCTCATGGACACCGGCGGCCTGTCCAAGCGAATTCTCAAGTGGACGCGGAGCCTTGTGGGCGCTCGCAGGGGCGGTCTGGCCTACACCACGCAGTGCACCTGCATGGTTTTCGGCGCGCTGTGCGGCTCGTCGCCCGCCACTGTCGTCGCCATGGGGCGTATGCTCTATCCCGAGCTGATCGAGAGCGGCTACCCCGAGGGCTTCTCCGCCGGACTGATTACCTCGTCGGGTTCGGTGGCGCTCATCATTCCGCCCAGCATCACGCTGATCATGTACGCCGCCGCCACGGGCGTCTCCGTGGGGTCGCTGTTCATGTCGGGCATCAGCGCCGGCATCGTCTACGGCCTGGCGACGGTGATTTACATTTGGCTTTTTTCGAGATCCCATCATCTGGAGGTCTCCGAGACTTCCACGTGGCGCGAGATCGGCCGCAACACCATGGAGGCGGGCTGGTCGCTCATGGTGCCCGTGATCATTCTGGGCGGCATTTACTGCGGCGTCTTCACGCCCACCGAGGCTGCCGGAATTTCGGCTATCTACGCCCTGCTTGTGGGCGCGTGCGTTTATCACGAGATCACCTGGGCGAAGCTGCGCGACGTGTGCCTGCGCTCGGCGGTGACCTGCGCGCAGGTCATGATCCTCGTGGCGGCGGCCACCAGTTTCGCTTGGTTCTTGACGGTGGCGCGCATCCCCCAAATGGTGACGTCGGCCATTATCGCCAACATCAAGACGCCGTGGGCTTTCATCGCCATGGTGAACGTGATTCTTCTGATTGTGGGCATGTTCATGGAGGGCATCGCCGCCATCGTCATCCTGGCGCCGCTGTTCTATCCCATCGCCATGCAAATGGGCATCGACCCGCTGCACCTGGGAATCATCATGGTTTCCAACTTGGCTCTGGGCAACTTCACGCCGCCCTTCGGCCTCAATCTCTTTGTGGCTTCCGGAGTGACGGGTCTGCCCATGTCGAAGATCATCCGTTCGGTGATGGTGTTCATCACCGTGTCTATCATCGGCCTGCTGGTCATCTCCTACGTGCCGCCTGTTTCCACCTTCCTGCCGGCCCTGGTCTACGGAAAGTAGGCGCGCTCCATGCCCGGTTTCGAACGCAGCCGCGAGCTTGTGGAGCGCGTTGCGCAGTGCGGCCGCACTGACGAAGGCGTTATGCGCCTTGCGCTGACGGCCGAGGACCGTCGGGCACGCGAGATCATCGTGGACGAGATGAAACAGCTGGGCATGACGGTGCGCACCGACGCGTGCTGCAATATCTGGGGACGCATTGAGGGAACGAGCGACCGTCCCGGCGTCGTCATGGGGTCCCATCTGGACGCCGTGCCCCATGGAGGCGACTATGACGGCGTGCTGGGCGTCGTCTCTGCCCTTGGCGTGGTGCGCGACATTCTGGCGGAAGGTCCGCGGCCGCAGAGGTCGCTTTCGGTGGTGGTCTTCACCTCCGAGGAATCCAGCCGTTTCTCGCTGTCCTGCATCGGCAGCCGTGCCGTCACGGGAAATTTAAGTCTGGGCGACACGTTGCGTTTTCGCGACAAAGACGGAATAACGCTGCTCAACGCGCTGCGCGACTTCGGCGGACAGCCCGAATACCTTCAGCGGGACTGTCTGGCGCCGGCGTCCTACCACTCCTATTTCGAGCTGCACATCGAACAGGGCCCTGTGCTCGACTGGAACGGCGAGGACGTGGGCATTGTTGAGGCGATTGCCGCGCCCACGCGGTTCATGGTGGAGATCGTCGGCCAGCAGGCCCACTCGGGCGCCTGTCCGATGAACATGCGCCGCGACGCGCTGGCCGCTGCGGCCGATCTGATCCTCGCCGTGGAGCGCGCAGGCTGTGCCGAGTCGGAATTCGGCTCGGTGGCCACGGTTGGCGTCTGCCACTGCGAGCCCGGCGCGCTCAACGTCGTTCCCGGCCGCGTGGTGCTGAAAGTGGACATCCGCGGCATCGTGGAGAAAAGCATTCGCCGCGTTTTCACTGCGGTGATGGACCATCTGCATGCCGTGGAAAAGGAGCGCGGCGTGAAGGTCAATTTCACGCCCTACTGCCAGGACTCGCCCGTGGTGCTTGACGGCCTTCTGGCGCGCCGCATCGAGCGCGTCTGCCGCCGGCGGGGCGTGAAGTACCGCCGTATGCCCAGCGGCGCAGGGCACGACGCCATGTACATGGCGTCGCTGATTCCGTCGGCGTTGATCTTCGTGCCCTGCAAGGACGGCGTCAGCCACAATCCCGCCGAGAGCGTCAACTGGGACCGCCTGCGCCCCGGCTATGAGGTGCTGCACCAGACCGTTCTCGAGATCGTTCGGTAGGGCCTTTTGCGGAACGAACGTCGAAAAAAACAGAAAAAAGTTGTGCGCCCGAAGGCGGCGCCTTTGGAAAGGGGAAGTTGCATGACGGCAATCGTTTTCAAGAACGCTCGGCTCATTGACCCTTCGCTGAAGATGGACATGAAAGGCGACCTGCTGGTGGAAAACGGCGTCGTTTCCGCCGTCGCCCCGTCGCTGGCCGACGTCGGCGACGCCATGCCGGTCGACTGCGCGGGAGCCGTGTTGTCTCCGGGACTTGTGGATCTTCACGTTCATTTCAGGGATCCGGGGCTGACGCAGAAGGAAACTCTCGAAACGGGCTGCGCCGCCGCTGCGGCCGGCGGCTTTACCGCTGTGGTCACCATGGCCAACACCAAGCCGCCCATCGACAGCCCGGAGGCCGTTGAAAGCTGCATTGAGCGCAATCGAAGCATGGATTGCCGCATTTATCCCGCCGCGGCGGTGACAAAAGCCATGGCCGGCAAGGAGCTGACGGATTTTGCGGCGCTGAAGGAAGCCGGTGCCGTCTGTCTCAGCGACGACGGCCTGACGGTGGCCGACGGCGCGCTGTTCTACAAGGCCTTCGAAAAGGCCGCGTCGTTGGACCTGCCCATCAGCGTCCACTGCGAGGCCCACGGATTCGAGGGCGACCGTTCCATGAACCGAGGCGCCATTTCCGCGAAGCTGGGGCTGGTGGGAACGCCGGCGCTGGCCGAGGAGCTGATGATCCTGCGCGACCTCTTCTTTGCCGAAAAAACCGGCGCCCACGTTCACGTGCAGCACGTCAGCACGGCCCGGGGCGTCGAGATGATCGCCGATGCCAAGCGCCGCGGCGTCAACGTCACCGGCGAGGCGACGCCTCACCACATGTTCCTCGACGAGACAGCCATCCTCGAGCACGGCGCCAACGCCAAAATGAGTCCGCCCCTGCGCCTGCCGGAAGACGTGCAGGCCGTGCGGGAAGCGCTGATGAGCGGCGTGCTGGACGTGGTGGCCACCGACCACGCGCCCCACACGCCTGCGGAAAAAGCCCAGGGTATCGCCAAGGCGCCCAACGGGATCATCGGCCTGGAGACGTCGCTGGCGGTCTGCCTCGACGGGCTGTGCGGAGGCTGCGGTTTTCCCGTTCCGACGCTGGTGGAGCGCATGAGCACGGCGCCGCGGCGAATTTTCGGCCTTCCCGCCGTGACGCTTCAGCCCGGCTCCGTTGCCGACCTCGTTCTCTTCGATCCCGAAAGGGAGTGGCTTGTCGACGCTTCGAAGTTCAAGTCCAAGGGGCGCAACTGTCCCTTTAACGGCAGAAAGCTCAAAGGTCAGGTCCTGATGACGCTTTTGGGCGGCAGGATCGTTCACGACGGACGGCTGCCGGCATAAGCGGCGGCGTTCCGAATTGAAAGTGAAGAAGTTGAAAGCGCCATCGGTGAAGAACCATGGCGAGCGAGGAGGGGAAGCATGATTCGCGACTACGATTCTCGTCTTGAGGAGCGTGAAGAGATCTCGCCGGGCATTTGGCGCATGGTCTTCCGTTGTCCGGCCATCGCCGCGGCGGCGGAGCCAGGAAACTTCGTGCTGTTCAAGACGTCTTCCGGAACGGCGCCGCTTTTGCGCCGGCCGCTGGGCATCCTGGACGCCGACGCCGAAACGGGCACGTTCGAAGTGCTGTTTCGCGTGGTGGGGCAGGGGACCGAACTGCTGGCCCGCGGGCATGAAGGCGATGTCTTTTCTGTGCGCGGCCCCGTGGGCGGATGCTTCAAAAAGCTGAAATACCCGCGCGTCTGGGCCGTCTGCGGCACGCTGGGAATCGCGCCGCTGCTCTACTTGAGGAAAAAGCTCGGCGGCTTCGAAGAGCTCTTTCTGGGCGTCGGCAATGCGTCGTGGGAACCCTTTGCCCGGTGGGTCGCCAAAGAGGCGCCGGAGATGACGCTTTACAGCGACGACGGTTCCATCGGCCACAAAGGCTTTTCCATCGCCGGCCTCGAAGGCCGCGACTTGAGCGGCGTGTCGCTGGTATGCTGCGGTCCCAATCCCATGATGAAGGCCCTTTACGAGAAGTACGGCTCGCAGTGCGACGACCTGTGGGTCAGCCTTGAAAAGCGCATGGGCTGCGGCATGGGCGGCTGTTTCGGCTGTGTTGTCGACACCACGACGGGACGGCGGCGCGTCTGCATCGACGGCCCCGTTTTCCGTGCCGAGGAGGTGAAGTGGGATGAGCTGCACCTCTGATGGCCTTGCCGTCACCGTAGGCGGCGTGAAGCTGAAAGTCCCCGTGGTCATCGCCTCGGGAACCTGGGCTTACGAGAGCGATTTGTGGCAAGAAGACCTGACGCAGTACGTGGGCGCCATCTGTTCCAAGGCGATCACCAAAGACCCTTGCCAGGGCAACAGCGGAGCCCGCGTGTGGGAAACGCCGTCGGGAATCCTGAACAGCATCGGCCTCCAGAACGAAGGCATTGACCACTTTATTGACGTGCGCCTTCCCGACCTGAACCGCCGCGGCGTGCCGGTCATTCTCAACATCTGCATGCAGAGCGCCGAAGAGCTGGATTATATGATGTGCCGCGTGGCGGAAGCCAGGGAAATGGTGGGCGGCGTCGAGCTGAACATCTCCTGTCCCAATACCGATCACGGCTGCATGAGCTGGGGCGTCGACCCGAAAATGACGGCTCAGGCCACCGAACTGGCGCGCCGCCATTGGGACGGTCCGCTGTGGGTCAAACTGACGCCTCAAGCCGCCGACATCGCCGGTGTGGCCAGGGCCGCCGAGGCCGCCGGTGCCGATGCCCTAGTGGCTTCCAACACCTGGCTCGGCATGGCCATCGACGTCAAACGGGGCGTTCCCGTCTTCGCCCGGCGGGTCGCCGGACTTTCTGGCCCCGCAATTTTCCCTCTGGCACTGCGCGTGCTGTGGGATGCCGCCGGCGCCGTGAAAATTCCCGTCATCGGCTGCGGCGGAGTGTGCGACGGCGATTCGGCGCTCGCCATGATCATGGCCGGAGCGTCGGCCGTGGAAGTGGGCGCCGCGTTGTTTGGCGGCTTCGACGCGCTGAAGAAAATCCACGACGGACTGCGCGACGGCGTGGAGCGATTCGGCGTCGCTTCGCTTTCGGAGCTTTGCGGAAAAGCCCGAAAAGCTTAGAACTTTCTATCTCTGACAAAGGAGTGCTTTTATGACTGAACACAAGTCATTGCCGCTTTTTGTTGCGCTGGATCTCAACACCCTCCGCGAGGCTCGCCAGACTCTGGACATGCTCAACGGCCTGATTGACGCGGTGAAAATAGGGCCTCGGCTTTACGCCCAAGGGGGAAGCCATTTTCTCAAGGAAATCGTAGACCACGGCTACAAACTTTTTCTCGACCTGAAGCTGCACGACATTCCCAACACCGTGCGGCTTGCCGTGGAAACTCTGGCCGACCTCGGCATCTTCTGCCTCACCCTCCATTCCGACGGCGGGCGCCGCATGATGGAAGAATCGGTGGCCGCCCGCGACCGTCTGGGTTCGTCCATGAAGCTGCTGGGCATTACCGTCCTGACCAGCTTCGACGAACAAAGCTGGGCGGAAGTCTTTCCGGGATGCCCCATGACCGAGGCCATTAAAAGGCGGGCGTGGCTGTGCGACGATTGTGGCATGGACGGAGTGGTCTGCTCGCCGCTGGATCTGCCGGTGGTCTGCAAGACCACGCGGCCTTCGCTTCTGAAGGTCGTTCCGGGAGTGCGCCTCGTCGCCGGCGGCGACGACCAGAGCCGCGTCGCCACGCCGGCCGACGCGTTCCGCAACGGCGCCGATTACATCGTGATGGGGCGTCCCATCTACCAGGCGCCCGATGTGCGCAAAGCCGTAAAGGAAATTGCGGCGTCCATCGAGGAGGGATTGTCATGCGCGAAGAATTAACGGATACCCAGGTTCAGGAAGAGCTGAAGAAAATGCTGGTGGAGAGCCATGCGTGGCTCACCGGACACTTCAAGCTGACGTCGGGAAGGCACAGCGGCAACTACATGCAGTGCGCCATGCTGTTGCGCTTTCCGAAAAATGCGGCTTTCGTGGGCGGGGAGATCGCCAAGCGCATCGCCCATCTGAAGCCCGATTTCATCGTGTCGCCGGCTTTGGGCGGACTCATCGTGGGACACGAGGTGGCCCGCGCTCTCGACGTGCCCTTCTTGTTCTGCGAGCGCGAGGACGGAAAGATGAGGCTTCGCCGTTTCCCCATGCCCGTCGGCAAACGCTTTGTGGCCGTCGAAGACGTGGTGACCACCGGCGGTTCAGTCAAGGAGACCGCCGAGGCCATGGTGGAAGGCGGATGCCAGTGGGCAGGCTCGGCCTGCATTGTGGACCGCTCGGGCGGCAACCAGAAGCTCGGCTCCGATCTGGTGTCGCTTTTCAAGGTCACCTTCGAAACCTACGATCCCGATGACTGCCCGCTGTGCAAGAAGTTGGGCACGGCACCCGTCAAGCCCGGCAGCCGCCCCGACCGGAAAAAATAGGAAAAAATTTTCTTTCGATGATCGAGGTGATGCGGCGTTGAAACTCAAAGAGAAAGCCGTCGTCATGACGCAAGACGACATGGAGCGCGCCATGAGGCGCATGAGCAGCGAGATCGCCGAGAAAAACCACGGCATCGACGATGTCGTCATCATCGGAATTCAGCGCCGCGGAGTCTATCTGGCCGGGCGGCTTCGCGAGATGATCCGCGAGAGCGAAGGCGTCAGGCTCCCTCTCGGAGAGCTGGACATTACGCTGTACCGCGACGATATTACGCTGCTCACCGATCAGCCCGTGGTTCACAGCACCTCCGTGCCCTTCGATCTGAACGGCAAAAAGGTGATTCTCGTCGACGACGTGTTGTTTACGGGGCGTACGATCCGCGCCGCGCTGGAAGCGTTGTGCGACATCGGACGTCCGGCCTGCGTGCAACTTCTCATTCTTATCGACCGCGGCCATCGCGAGTTGCCCATACAGCCCAACTACCTCGGAAAAGCCGTCCCCACGTCGCTTCAGGAGAGCGTTGAAGTCCGCGTGAAGGAGCTGGACGGCTGCGACGAGGTCGTCATCTGCGCCGCGGAAGAATGAGAAGGGCCGTCATGCGGCGCCTGGCGCTGTTCGCCGTTCTGCTGGCCCTGCTGGCCGGCGGGGAGCAGGCGGCCCGAAGCGCTGAACCGCGGAAACTGAAAATTTTCACCGTGGATCCCATGATGGAACTGCTGGTCCGCTTTATCGGCGGCCCCTATGTGGACACGGCGTCGGGATGGCGCTGGAGCGACGACGGGGTTCTGCGGTCGGATCGTAGCTTTTTGAAAGGCGAGGGAGCCGATCTGCCCCTGATCGCCCTGACGCGCCGACAGTACGACGATTTTGTCCAGTCGACACGGCCGCGCGGAAAACGCCGCGCTTCGCCGCCATCGCAGGCTGCTCCGCCTCTTGGCCTGTGCTGTCTGTTTGCCGAAAAGGACGTCTCCGACGATTGGGAAAGCTTTTACGGCGACCCCGCCAATCTGCCCTTTACGGCGCAGCGCGTCATGGATGTCCTGTCGCGGCTGGACGCGGAGAATTACCGATTTTATCAGCGGCGGCTAGGCGAGTTCAACGCGCGCCTCCGTTCAGTGCTGATCTCGGGTCGCGGCCGGCTCAGCGGCGTCGAGGTGCTTTGTCTGGGAAGCTGGTACGTGCCCTTTTTCAAGGCCTGGGGGTGCCGCGTCACCTTTCCCGACGACGATGAGCTGAAACTCATTGACGCCCTTGCGGCGGCGGAAAAGCCCAAGAGCGCCGCCGCTCTTGCCGTACAGCTGAGAAAGGGACGAGTGGTGGTGACCGACGGCCGCCTTCCCGCCAAAAAGAGGGCGGCTCTGGAGAACTTCGCCGGAGCCGTGGCCTTTGTGCCCGACAGAGAAGACGATTTCCTCTTTTTCATCCATCACGTCGTTCTCGTGGTGGCCAGCCGGCTGGAACAGCAGAGAAAATAGACCTCTACGCGCAAAGCCGCCGGAAGCTCCTCGAAATTTTGAGGAGCTTCCGGCGGCTTTGCCTTTGTTGTGTCCGTTTTTTTCAGAGCGTCACCGGCACAGAATTTTTCCCGTGCCCTCGGTGAAATGGCCGATGACGGCGGCGCGGTCGAAGCCGCGCCCTTTGGCTAGCGCGATGATTTGACGGGCATCGTCGTCGCTGCAGGCCATCATGAGCCCGCCGGAGGTCTGCGTGTCGAACAGAAAATCTCTGCGATCCTCGGGCACGGAATCCAGGCCGTCGATCCGGGGAGAATAGAGCTTTTCGTTGCGATAGGCTCCCGCGGGCATTAGCCCCATCTGCGCCAGTTCGGCGGCGCCGTCCATAATGGGCAGGGCGCCGACGTCCATTTCGAGGTCCACACGGCCGTCGGAAAGCATATCCAGCGTGTGTCCCGCCAGGCCGAAACCCGTAACGTCGGTGGCGGCATGGATCCGCCGGCGAAACTCGGGACTCATCCAGCGGGGCAGGTCGTTGAGGGCGGTCATCCAGCGGACGGCGTCTGCCGCCTGTGCGGCTTCGGCCATTTCAGCCTTGATGGCCGTGGCGATAATTCCAGAACCCAGCGGCTTGGTGAGCACCAGTGCGTCGCCGGGGCGAGCCCCCACGGTGCGCCACATGGCGTCGCGCTCCACCTCGCCGAAAACGCACAGACCGTATTTGGGTTCCTGGTCTTCAACGCTGTGGCCACCCATGAGAAAGGCGCCGCTTTCGCCGACTTTGGAGGCGCCGCCTTCCATGAGGCGCTTGAGCATGTCGATGGGCAGACAGTTCAGCGGAAAAGCCACCACGTTGAGCGCCACCAGCGGCGATCCGCCCATGGCGAACACGTCGCTGATGGAATTGGCGGCGGCGATTTGCCCCCAGACGTAGGGATCGTCGACGACGGGAGTGATGAAATCCACAGTGAGAATGCCGATGCGCTCGTCGGTGATTTTCCAGAGCGCCGCGTCCTCGCCGCCCTCCCAATCGGTGAGAATTCGGCTGTCGGACGGACGCGGCAAATCGGCAAGGACTTTCGCAAGGTCCTCCGGACCTATTTTTGCAGCTCACCCGCTGCTGTGGGACAGCTGGGTCAATCGTTGCGTAAGACTCATGGAAAACGCCCCTTGAAATCGTTGATTTTTTGGTGATGTTTCGAATTTGAACCCCTTTGCGGATGGCGCGCCGCTGGCTTTGCGCGGGCGGAGCCGCCGCAGGCGTAGCGGAAAAAGCGCCGGCACCCCTTATTTCCTGAAAAAGATGTTGGCGATAAGGGTGATCACGACGCTGATGACAAGACAACTGGCCAACGGAAAATGGACCGACCAGTTTTTGCCCTGCCACGAAAAGTCTCCGGGCAGACGTCCCAGAGGGAGCAGCCGCGAGCCGAAGTGAAAGAACGCGCCGACGACCATAAAGACGACGCCGATGACCATCAGCGTTTTTCCGAAATCGCGAATCACGAGCATCATCCTTTCACTGCGTTCAATGGGAACTCTCCATCATTTATACACTACTTGGGGGACACTATGCAAGGTCCGCAAAAAAAACGGAACTCCGCAGAGCACGGAGTTCCGTCGCGAAGCCTTTCGGAAAGCGTCGTTTCACTGAAGGACGCGTCTTTTAGAGCAGAACGTACTTGCAAAGGAAGATCAGCGTCAAAACGTACATCAGAGCGCTGACTTTTTTTGCGTTGCCCGTCAGCGTGTTGATCAGCGTGTAGGAGATGATGCCCAATGAAATGCCCTCGGAAATGCTGTAGGCGAAGGGCATGGTGATCAGGCAGATGTAGGCCGGAACGGCTTCGGTCAGGTCGGAAACGTCGATTTTGCTCACCGACGAGAACATCAAAAAGCCCACGATAACCAGCGCCGGCGCCGTGGCGAAGGAAGGAATGGCCATGAAAATGGGCGACAAGAACAGTGACAGGAAGAACAGAACGGCCACGGTGACGGCGGTTAGTCCCGTGCGGCCACCCTCGCTGACGCCCGAAGCGCTTTCGACGTAAGTGGTGACTGTGCTGGTCCCCATGGCCGCGCCGAGAAGCGTGCCGCAGGCATCGGCCATGAGCGCGCCCTTGATGCGGGGCAGCGTTCCGTCGGGACGGAGCATGTCGGCTTTGGAAGCCACGCCCATCAGCGTGCCAAGCGTGTCGAACACGTCGACGAACAGGAAGGCGAAGACCACCACCACGAAATCGGCGGTGAATACCTTTGAGAAGTCAAGCTTCATGAAAATCGGCGACGGATCGGCGGGAAGGAAGGACGCAGCGCCCGCCGAAAGGTTGGGCAGAACGCTGAAGGTGCCGATCTCGGGATTGGGAACGTACAGCCCTGTTTTCTCGCAGAGAACGCCCAGCAGCCAGGTGATGATAATGCCCCACAGGATATTGCCCTTCACCTTTTTGGCCATCAGAATTCCCGTGATGACGATGCCCAGCAGCGCCAGCACCACTGTGATGCCCTCGCTGCGGAAGGTGCCCGTCATGATCGACTGCTTGAAGGAAAAGAGCGCCACCTTTGTGGCGGGGTTGGCCACGATGACCCGCGCGTTGCTCAGGCCGATGAGGGCGATGAACAGTCCGATTCCCACCGATACCGCCTGCTTCATGCTCATGGGAATGGTGTCGAAAATCGCCTGGCGGACGTTGGTCAGCGACATGACGATGAAAATCAGACCTTCGACGAACACGGCGGCCAGTGCCATCTCCCAGGAGTATCCCATGCCCTTGACGACGGCGAAGGCGAAATAGGCATTGAGTCCCATGCCGGCTGAAAGCGCAAAGGGATAATTGGCGAAGAACGCCATGAACAGCGTTGAAATTCCCGACGCCAGCGCCGTGACAGTGAGAAGCGCGCCCTTGTCCATGCCCGTGACGCTCAGAATGGACGGGTTGACGGCCAAAATGTAAGCCATCGTCATGAACGTGGTCAAGCCGGCGGTCAGCTCAGTCTTGACCGTCGTTCCGTTTTCGCGGAGATGGAATACTCTCTCCAACAGACCTTCTTCCATTTTTGAACCTCCCTTGTCAATGAAAAAAACAATAACTTCCCATAAAATCGCATAGCCCATTATAGCATGGAGAGAGATTTTCAGGCGGAAAAAACCTTACGGAAACGCCGAAAAAAAGAAAAATTTACGGTTTTCCCCCGGCTGTCTCTGCGCCGCTTTCCGACGGAAAAATCAGGGCAGAAAGGCCCGGCAAAGGTAAAAAACGAGAAAGGGCGAGACGGCCATTTCGGCCATCAGAGGCAGATAGCTGCGGTACAGCTCTTTCATGGAACAGCCCATCTGCCGCACTGTCAGCACGAGACACAGGTGAAGCGGCGAGAAGAAGTAGCCGATGAAGCTCCAGGTGTAAATGAAGACGCAGTAAAGCATTTCGAGGCCTTTCGGCAGACCGAGGCCGAGAAGCAGCGGGACGAGAATTCCCAGCGAGACGAAGCTCAGCCCCGACGTGAGGCCGAAAAACAGCGCCGATGCGGCGATGACCAGCAGGACGCTGAAGCCCGACGCGCCGCGGAACAGCGCCTGAAAAGCTCCCATGACGGCGGGAAGACTGTTGACGGTGTTTTGAAGGTAGTAGATGCCTGCCATGAGAACAAAAGTTTCGACATTGAATCCGTCCCAAAAGACCTTCCAGTAAGTTTTGGGATCGCGGCGACCCCAGCAGACCAAAATCAACAGGAGCGACAAAAAGACGCTGATGTACATTTCGATGCCGAAAAAGGCGTTGAGCACCACGATGGCGTAGATGGGGGAAAAGTATTTCAGTATGTCGACGGCGCCTCGAAGCAGATTTCTCGGCGCGGCGTCATGAAGCGTCTCGCTGCCGTGGAGATAGAGGCCGTAGGCCGTGGCTTCCATGAAGAAAACGAAGGGAATGTTGAGGGCGATGAGATGGTAGAGATTCATTCCCGACGCCAGGTCCGACAGCAAAATCATTGAGCTGCTGGTGGGAAGAAGGAAGTAGGCGATGTGGCGAAACGTCAGGTTGACGGCGGCGCGTTTTCCCGAGGGCAGATGGAGCGACGCACCGATCTCGTCCACAAAGGGGCTGGAGATGGCCGCGCCTCCCGGCACGGAAACCATGCCGATGGCCGCCGGAAGCAGCATCATGACGGCGCGGGCCGACGGAAAAATGTGCTTCAGCCCACGATAGATCGACGAGAGAATGTCGTAGTGTTTCATCAGCGCGCTGAAGATGCCGATCTGCATGATGACGGCAATGGTTTTCATCGTCGACGGCGTCAGAACGACGGCCGTGAAGTTGCCCCACAGCTTTTCGGGAGCGAGGCCTGCGCCGGCGCCCATGATCAGGCCGGTCAAAATGAGAATGAAGCCCTTCCAGATTTTCCTCTGGGGGACGAAGATCAAAAAACCGAAGGCCACGGCCATGGCCAGAAATTCGCGGGCGACACCGGTCATTTTTTTTCCTCCTGTTCCTTCACAAAAATCGGTTTCACCGAACGGGAACGCCGAAGACCTCGGCGGCGCAAGGGGACGCAATGGCCGCCTTTCCAAAAGGCATCCTCTACGCAAAAACACCCTTGACGGCAGATCACGGGCGAGGGCAGAGCCCATAAAAAACGTTCCCGCGGAGCGCGCGGGAACGTCGTCGGTCAAAAAAACGATTACTTTGCGGCCTTGCCGTCAGAGGGCTTTGCAGCCTTGTCGTCGGCGGGTGCCGGAGCCGTCACAGTGACGTTGTACTTCTTGCGCAGCGCCTGGCGCTCGTCCTCGATGGCCTTCATCTGGTTCTGCCGCTGGATGTCCTGTTTGATGTCCTCTTTGACCTCGTCGAAGGAACGCACCGAGGCATCGCGGGTGTCGGTGACTTTGATGATGTGCCAGCCGAAGTCGGTTTTGACGGGAGCCTTGGTCATTTCGCCCTTTTTCAGGGCAAAGGCAGCCTTCTCGAAGGGGGGCACCATCTGTCCCTTGCTGAAATAGCCCAGGTCGCCGCCGCGGCTGCGGGTGCCGTCGCCGGAGAACTGCTCGGCGGCCTTCTCGAAGGTGATTTTTTTCGTCTCGATGTCGCGGAGAATGTCGGCGGCTTTTTTCTGGGCGGCTTCCTGATCCTTTTTGGGCATGTTCTTGTCGGCACGGATCAGAATGTGGGAAGCGCGCACTGCAGCGGGAACGTTGAAGCTCTCCTTGTGCTCGTCGTAGTATTTCTGCGCGTCGGCATCGTTAATGGAGACTTCATTGGCCTTGTCGATGACCTTCTGAGTGGCCAGCGAGAAAAGAAGGCGGTCACTCATGGCGCTCATGGCGTCCTTGTATTCTTTCGTGTCCTGAAGCTTCTGGTCGCGTCCCGACTGCGCGAAGGCCCTGAAGTCCACGAGGTTTTCGAGAATGGACCGACGGCCTTCCGGCGAAGAGTAGGCGGCGCGCATCTGGGGATTGAGCCCCTTCAACGCTTCGTCCACGTCGGAATTGCGGATCTCTTGCCCGTTGACCGTGGCAAGCACGGGATCGGCCTTTTTGTCCGCCGCGAGAGCGGCGCCTGCGGCAAGAACCGCAAAAATCATTGTCAGCACAACAGCTTTTTTCATCAATGGTCCTCCTTAGGGAAATTATTTTCACGTTTCAAGAGCGTCCTTTCTCTAGCGGCTCCTATTATATCCTAAAAAAGTCCCTTGCAAAGATGTATAAAACTGCTATCCTAAAAAGGTCATTTTTCCCACTGGAGGGGTTTCCGTGATCAAAACTGTTGAGATCGACTGGAATGAGTTCTGCAAGCGGCACTCTTCGCTGATGGACAGACTCCTTCCGGCACTGCGCAGCCTTAACGCGGACTCCATCGCTCTGCGCACCCCAGGGTGGTCCATCCTTCCGCGGTGGGAGGATGGCGCTTTCTATTTCGAGAGTTACGAAAACGAACCGGAGGCCTACAGCTCCGCCGACGATGACGTTCAACTGCGGGTGACCGGCGTGCCCTTCGGTTCTATCTGAACTTATTTTTTTCGAATTTCGGAGGTCGATTGAAGGATGAAGCTCATTGTCAACGCTCGTGTGTTGCCCGTTTCGGGAGAGCCCATGGAGAATGCCGCCGTACTGGTCGACGGCACGAAAATCGCCGGCGTAGGCCAGCATCTCGGCGCTCCCGCCGACGCCGAAGTCATTGACGCGCGCGGTCTCACGCTGACTCCCGGCCTTGTGGACGCCCACACTCACATCACCACCAGCGAGGAGATGGAACTCTACGGCATGGAGGACATCAACGACATGACCATGCCCGTGACGGCAGCCATGAGAATTCAGGACTCCATCTATACCCGCGACAAAAACGTGGCCGAATCCCGTGAAAAGGGCGGCGTCACCACCGTGCAGACTCTGCCGGGCAGCGCCAACGTCATGGGCGGGCAGGGCGCCATCATCAAGCTCAAAAAAGCCAGCGTTATGGACGAAATGCTGGTCAAGTCCCCCAGCTGCATGAAAGCCGCTCTGGGAGAAAACCCCATCCGCGTGTATAAAGAGCGCGGCTACAAGACGCCCACCACGCGCATGGGCAATGCCTACATCCTTCGCAAGGCGCTGAACGACGCGCGGAACTACCTCGAGAAGAAAAAATACCGCAAGGCCAACGAGGCTTTCGAGACTAATCTTGACATGGAGGCCATCGCCCTGGTGCTCGAGCGTAAGATCAAGCTGAGCATCCACAGCCACCGCGCCGACGACATCTGCACCGCCATCCGCATCGCCGAGGAGTTCGGCTTGGATTTCACCATCGAACACTGCACCGAAGGGCAGTTCATCGTGCCGTGGCTTGCCGAACACCATGTGAAGGCCGCCGTCGGTCCCACCTTCGGCGTGGCCGTGAAGCCCGAACTGCGCAACCAGGGATGGGAAACTCTCGTCAAGCTGACTCACGGCGGCGTGCACACCTGCATCATCACCGACCATCCTGTCATTCCTCTTTATGGCTTGATCGTCTCGGCATCGCTGGCGTCCCGCGCCGGACTGACCGACGCCGAAGCTTTGCGCTGTGTCACCCTCTCCGCCGCCGAGCATCTGGGCATCGAATCGCGCGTCGGCTCCATCGACGCCGGTAAAGACGCCGATCTCGTCCTGTGGAACGGCGATCCTCTGGACACGCGTTCCCACCCCGTCATGACCATGATCGACGGCAAGGTGGAGTACGACGCTCTGGGCCGCTGAACTGAAAAGAACTGAAAAGCTCGAAGAGACCGCGAAAGCGGCCTCTTTTTTTAATGCGCCGGAGGTGCGGGGAAAATGTTCTTCGGCGAAAATACGGATGAAAAGGAGAAAAAGTCGTTGTAAAATAAAAAAACATGATGAAGACGACTGAAACGTGATCTCAATGTCCGACATCCCATTTTGAAGAAAGAGGGATTGCCCTATGAAAAAAACGATTCCGCTGGCTCTGCTGGCGACAGCCGTGATTCTGAGCGCCGCCTGCGCTGCCGGATTTTGCCTTTCAGGTGCCAGGGCGGCCTTCGGCGTTCCGCGTGCCGATGCCGCAGGCGCGCTGTCTGCCGACCGTTCTCCGGAGGGAAGCGACGAAGCGCCGCAGTGCGCCGACAAAGGCGAACTTTCGTTAGGCGAAAAAGAGAAGCTCAGCAAGTGCTATCAGGCGTGGACAGAGCAGAAGTACGAAACGGCGGCGGAAAGCTTCAAAAAGATCGCCGAAGAGGGTTCGCCTCAGGGCATGACGGCCCTGGGATTTATCTATTTGTCGGGCACGGGCTGCGAAGTCGACGTGGACAAGGGGCTGAGCATGTACCGCATGGCCGCCGCCGCTGGCGAACCCTATGCCATGTACGGCCTCGCCGAGTACTTGAAATGCAATCCGTCGTGCGAGAATGAACCCGGCGAAGGCTTGGCCATGCTGAAAGCGGCGGCGCTGGAGAAAAAACTTCCCGCTGCCTGCCGCGATTATTATGAGCTTCTCTGCGAACAGGGAAAAGACGGCGAAGCTCAGTCCTATTTGAAGAAAAATGCCGAAGAGGGACAGAACTGGGCCATGACTACGCTTGGCGTCGCTCTGTGCGACGGTCCCGGGAACGACCTGAACGTCGAAGAGGGACTGAAGCTGCTGAAAAAAGCCGCCAAAAACGGCGACGTCACGGCTTCATACTGTGCGGGGCGCGTTGAGCTGCGCCGCGGCAGAAACGGCTCGGCGGAACTGCTCTTCAACGCGGCGGCGAAACAGATGTACGGTCCCGCGCTGCTCGAACTGGGGCGCATGGAACTGCAGCGCGGAGAATCCGCAAAGGGAAAAGATCTGCTGCTGAAAGCCGGCGGACACGGTTCTCCCGAGGCCTTTGTCCTGCTTGGCAAAACCTGCGAGGCGGGACAGAAGGCCGGCAACGATCCGGCGCAGGCGGCGAAATACTACAAAATGGCTGCCGACAGCGACGACGGAAGCGGCTACAACGAGCTGGCGCGGCTGACGGAAACGGGCCTCGGCGTGCCGAAGTCCCTTGAGGAGGCCTACCGGCTTTATTCTGCCGGTGCGGAGGCAGGCAGTTCCGAAGCGCTGTACAATCAGGGAAGGATGGAGTTTTTCGGCAAGGGAACGGAAAAAAATCCTGCCGCCGGCGTGGAAAAGCTTCGCCGGGCGGCGCAGCGTGGAGAGACCGAGGCCAAGATGGCGCTAGCCTCCATGTACGCGCAGGGCAATTTCCTCGAAAAAGATCTTGATGAAGCCGAGCGGCTTTACCGCGAAGCGGCGGCACAGGGTGAGAGGAAAGCTCAATATCTGTTGGGCGAGATGCTGCGGCGCCGGGGAACCGCCGAAAGTTACGAGGAAGCCATGAACTTTTACCGCCTCGCCGCCGATCAAAACTGTGCCGACGCCCAATACGCCCTGGGGCAGTGTTA
Organism: uncultured Synergistaceae bacterium; assembly: GCA_964622575.1. Taxonomy (GTDB): domain Bacteria; phylum Synergistota; class Synergistia; order Synergistales; family Dethiosulfovibrionaceae; genus Pyramidobacter. The sequence goes on from CAZUQW010000002.1 coordinate 204,332, forward strand.
CGCCGATGCGAGCCGTCACAGTCCCGACATGGCCAAGGCCGTCAAGTGGTATATCGAGGCGGCCCATCAGAACCACCCTGCGGCCCTCTGCGCCGTCGGGCTTTTCCGCCTCGACAACGCCCAAAACGATCAGAAGGTGAAAGAAGCCGTCGCGCTGGTGGAGAAGGCCGCGAAACTGGGATATCTGCCCGCACGCTATGCCATGGGCCAGATCTGCGAAGAGGGGCGTCTCGGCAAAAATGCCATCCCGAAAGCGCTGGAGCATTATCGAGCCGGCGCCAACGGCGGAAACGCCGACTCGCAGGTGCGTCTGGCGTCCATTCTGGCTCACGGCGAGTTCAACGTGCCCGTGAACCTTTCCGAAGCGCTGAAGTGGTATCTCGAAGCCGCGCGGCAGGGAAACGTTGCGGCGCAGTGCAACGCGGCGGCCATGTACGCCGGCGGACAGGGCACTGAGAAAGACTTGGCGCAGGCGGCGGTATGGTATCGGGCGGCTGCCGAACAGGGCAGCGCCCAGGCGCAGTACAATTTGGGGCTCATGAAACTTCGCGGCATGGGAACCATACAGGAAAACGACGAAGGCATTCAGTGGCTCGAGAAAGCGGCGGCGAAAGATTACGCGCCGGCACAGAACGAACTGGGGACTCTTTACGCCGAGGGGAAAAAGGCCAAGTCCGATTACGACGCGGCGTGCCGCTGGCTCCAAAAGGCTGCCGACGCCGGCTACGCGCCGGCGCAGTTCAATCTGGGGCTTCTGTACAGCTACAGCAGACATGGCGATCCTTCTGCCGCAGCGTCCTGTTTCGAGCAAGCCGCTGCACAGGGCCACGCCTTGGCGGCGTGGTACCTGGGCTGTGCTTACGAAGAAGGCCGCGGCGTCGAAAAGGACCTGAATCGCGCGCGGGAGTGCTATCAGACGGCGGCCGACGCCGGCTGCGGGCGCGCGGTGAAGTCGCTGGAGCGGCTCGATGCAGAGCTTCGGAAAGCCCTTTTACCCGATGTTTCCGTCGATTGGGCAGCCTCGCCGGAAGGCGGAGAAAAGGAACCGGCGGAAAAATAGGCCCTGTGCAAAAGTCTTTCCGGCCTTTTTTCGGCGGTCTCCAGGAAATGGACTTCCACTTTTCGAGCTGAAAGCGCTGCTTGAGTTGGCGCAGTTTTTCAAGACAAAACGCCCCGCCGAAAGAGAGAAAAAACTTCCTCTCGGCGGGGCGCTTTTATGCGCTTTTTCGGTTGGAGCGGAGCGCGACGAAGGTTGAAAAAGTTCAAAGGACTTCGTTCTCGCACCCAAACTTTGCGCGAAGGCAGGGCAGCGTGGCAAGCCTTTTATCGTTGGATTTGCTCCTTTTTTGAGTTGCGTCCTTTTCGGGAAAACGCTTTTCCGACACGAAAAAGGGCGTCGTCAGCGCTTTGCCGCCAGTTTTGCCGCCTCGATGACGTGTTTGGCCAGCACGGTGGTGGTCACGGCGCCGACGCCTCCGGGCACGGGGGTGTAGGCTTTTGACGCCTCCGCCGCTTCGGCGGCCACATCTCCCGTGAGTTTGCCCTCGGAAGTGACGTTGATTCCCACGTCGACGATGACTTGATTGGGAGTGGCGAAGTCGGCGGTCACCGCGCCGGCGCGTCCCATGGCCGCGGCCAGAATGTCGGCTCCGCGCGCCACGGATGCGATGTCGCGTGTTTTGCTGTGGCACAGGGTGACGGTGGCGTTTTCGCGCAGCAGCATCATGGCCAGGGGACGGCCGACCACCAGGCTGCGCCCGAGAACGACGGCCGACGCGCCCTTCAGCGCCACCTTGTAGTACTTCAGAATTTCCATGCAGGCGGCGGGAGTGCAGGGCGGATAGCCGATGTCGCGTCCTGTGTACACGCCGGCCTGGGAGCCGGGAGTGATGCCGTCCACGTCCTTTTCGGGCAGAAGGGCGGCGCGGACGGCCGTTTCGTCCATCTGGGCGGGCAGTGGCATGAAAATGAGGCAGCCGTGGATGGTGCCGTCGGCGTTGACTAGCTCCACTGTCTTCATCAGGTCGTCCTGCGAGGCGTCGGCAGGCAGAACAAAATGTTTGATTTCGATGCCCACGGACTGGCAGCGCTTGACGGCGCCGCGCTCGTAGGCAAGGTCGTCGCCCCGTTCGCCCACGCGGACGATGGCGAGGCAGGGCATAACGCCCGAAGCTTTTAATTTTTCGGTTTCCTCTTTCAGCTGAAGCGTCAGAGCTTTGGCAACTTCTTTGCCGCTGAGGATCTGAGCCATGGGGATCATTCCTTTCTGAAGTGAGCGTCTAGGCTTCGGCGCCGGGATGGAGTCGGCCGGATACGGAGCTGTAGATTTTGTCGGCGAGGGCGCCGTACTTTTGGAGCAGCGCGTCGGCCTGCGAGTTTGTTTCGGCGGCGCGCTTCGTGTCTTTCATCATGCGGGTGTTGATGTACACATTCAGCGCGGCGCCTTGAAGGGCGGCCTTGCAGAGAGCGGCGCCGACGCCGGCGTCGCTGACGGCGATTTTCGAGCCCTTGGCGGCAAACTGTTCGAGCAGCTCGATGGCTTCACCGCACTTTCTCATGATCTGCAGAGGCGCCTCGCTGGCGGCCTTCAGCGCCGATTCCATGACGCGGTCCTTTTCGGCGCGTTGCTCTTCGGTGTCCTTGGGCATGCCGTAGGCGGCAGCCAATGGAGCGAAGACTTCGGCGTCCTTCTCAACAAGAGCAAGGAAGTCCTTCTGAAGCGCGTCGCAGCGGGACTGATATTCCTTGATTTCTTCCTCGACGGCGGCATATTTTTTCTTGCCCACCGTCAGGCTGCCGACCATGTTGCCCAGCGCCGTGCCGATGGCGCCGCACAGTGCCGAAGCGCCGCCGCCGCCGGGCACCGGCGCTTTTGTGGCCAGCACGGCGACGAAATCGGCGCAGGATTGCGATGTGATTTTCATGCTGTTCTCCTTAGTTTTGTATGTGCAAAATGGCGTTTTTCGGGGCACTTCGATGCCGCCGGAAAAAACGCTCGCGATCTTTTTCGAATGATGGCAGGGAAAACCTTGTGCATTTCCAACGGGCGCAAGGCTCCTTTCGCCGGAGTCCCTGCCTTTAAACGCCTTGTCTTCCCGGTTCTCAGCGCGGCGAAAACGAGCGGAGCGTGGCGCGAAAGAGGGGGCACAGGCGTTCGGCGTCCGTCAGGTCCGCTTCTACAATTCGCGGCTCAAATAAATGGCGTCGGGAAGGGGGTTGTCGTAAAAGGGGGGGATTTCCTCGAAGCCCAGCGACCGGAAAAGCCCCATGGCGGGGCGCATGTGGAATCCCAGCATGTCCAGGACCATCTCGCGATAGCCCGCGTCTCTGGCAGTCTCGATGACTTTTTCGGCCAGAGCGCGTCCGAAATGGCTTCCGCGGCATTCCGGACGGACGTAGAGCCGTTTCATTTCGCAGCGCGTGTCGCTCAGGCGTTTCCACGCCGCGCAGCCCTTGACTTCGCCGGCGTCGTTGATGGCCGCGAAGATTCGGCCGTTGGGCGGCAGGTAGGTCAGGTCGAGATGTCCCTGTTCTTTGTCGATTCCCTGAAAGTCGAGATTTCTTCCGAGCTCTGCGGCGTATTCGATGATGAGAGCGTCAATCTGAGGCAGATAGTCTTTCCCGTCGAGAATTTCCATGGCGTGCACCTCGTCTCATGAAAGAATGGGAATTGAAAAAAGCGCGGGCGGCCGCCAATGACCGCGCCGCGCTCCGTAAAGTTTAAAACAGGCCGGAAATTTTTCCTTCGGAGTCCACGTCGATTTTTTCTGCGGCGGGAACCTTGGGCAGTCCGGGCATGGTCATGATGTCGCCCGTCAGCGCGACGATAAAGCCGGCGCCGGCGCTGACCTTCAAGTTGCGCACGGTGACCTCGAAGCCGCGAGGCGCACCGAGAAGCTTGGGATCGTCGGAGAAGCTGTACTGCGTCTTGGCCATGCAGATGGGCATTTTGCCGAAGCCTAGCTCCTCGATCTGCTGCATCTGTTTGCGCGCGCGGGGCGTGAGAACCACGCTGTCGCCGCGGTAGATCTTCTTCACGATGGCGTTCAGCTTTTCTTCGATGGACATATCGGCGTCGTAGGCATAGGTGAAGTCGTTGGGCTGCTCGCAGAGGCGGACAACTTCCTTGGCCAGCTCGACGCCGCCGTCGCCGCCCTTGCCCCACACCTCCGACAGCGCCACGTTGACGCCCAGTTCCTTGCATTTGTCGGCGATGAGTTTCAGCTCCGCCTCGGTGTCGTTGGGGAAGCGGTTGATGGCCACCACGGCCGGCAGCTTGTAAACCTTGGTGATGTTCTCCACGTGCTGCAGCAGGTTGGGAAGTCCCTTCTCCAGCGCCGCGAGATTTTCGGTGTTGAGGTCGGCTTTGGCCACGCCGCCGTGATGCTTCAGGGCGCGCACCGTGGCGACGATGACCACGGCCGAGGGCTTGAGTCCCGCAAAGCGGCACTTGATGTCGAGGAACTTCTCGGCGCCGAGATCTGCGCCGAAGCCGGCCTCGGTGATGGCGTAGTCGCCGAGCTTCAGAGCCATGCGCGTGGCCATAATGGAGTTGCAGCCGTGGGCGATATTGGCGAAGGGACCGCCGTGAATGAAAGCGGGCGTATGCTCCAGCGTCTGAACGAGATTGGGCTTGATGGCGTCCACGAGCAGAGCCGTCATAGCGCCCTGGGCGTGCAGATCGCCGGCGGTGATGGGCTTGCCGGAGCGGCTGTAAGCGACGATGATTCGGGCCAGACGGGCCTTGAGATCGTCAATGCCCGACGCCAGGCAGAACACGGCCATGACTTCCGAAGCCACGGTGATGTCGTATCCGTCCTCGCGCGGCACGCCGTTGGCCTTGCCGCCCAGACCGCAGACGATGTTGCGCAGCTGACGGTCATTCATGTCGACGCAGCGGCGCCAGATGATGCGGCGGGTGTCGATGTCGAGGGCGTTGCCCTGCTGAATGTGGTTGTCCAGCATGGCCGCCAGAAGGTTGTTGGCCGCGCCGATGGCGTGGAAATCGCCGGTGAAGTGAAGGTTGATTTCCTCCATGGGCACCACCTGAGCGTATCCGCCGCCGGCCGCGCCGCCCTTGACGCCGAAGACGGGGCCGAGGGAAGGCTCGCGAAGGGCCACGATGGCGTTCTTGCCGATCTTGCGCATGCCGTCGGCCAGTCCGACGGTGGTGGTGGTTTTCCCCTCGCCTGCGGGCGTTGGTGTGATGGCCGTGACGAGGACCAGCTTGCCGTCGGGACGGTGGTTCTCTTTGAACAGTTTTACGTAATCGATTTTGGCTTTGGTATTGCCGTAAAGCTCAAGGTATTTTTCGTCAATTCCGGCGGCTTTCGCTACTTCAGTGATGGGGAGCATGGGTGTGGCCTGTGCAATTTCGATATCGGACTTCATGAAGTAAAACGCCTCTCTTTCCAGATTTTTGCCGGACAGAAGAAAGTCCTGCTCTGCAAATATAGCTTCATTATCTAAAAAAACGGAGTATTTTGCAAGATTTATTTTTATTATGTTATTTATGTCCTTCTTCATTATGAAGTAAAAATGTTTGCCTGGAGCCGCCTCTTCGGCGTCCGGCGCGTCGCCGCCGCATCGCGCTTGAACGGGGATCGAAGGGCGGGACGACCACAGTGAAAACTGTAAAAAGCAGTTTTTTTGAGTTCTGATGGCCAAAAAAGGAATATTTTTTATGCAAACTGCAGCATGTACAAGTCTTGGGCTGAACTGTTGAAAAGGCAGCGGACTCGTCATAGTATATAATATGAAAAGTACATTGATCATACTCAGGGGGGAATTGATAAACCATGGATTACAAAGAACTTCTTGAAAACGAGCGCCGCGTTCTCTCTAAAGTGTGCCGCGTCTGTCCCGTGTGCGACGGAAGAGCCTGCCGCGGAGAGGTGCCGGGCGTCGGCGGAAAAGGCAGCGGATCGACCTTTATCCGCAACGTGGAAAAGCTTGCTCAGGTGAAAATCGTTCTCGACACGCTGTATGAGGACCGCGGACAGGACACGTCCTGCCAGTTTTTCGGCCATACCTTCGAACTGCCCGTGTTCGCCGCGCCCATCGGCGGCATGAAGCTCAACTACGCCGGCGCGGCGACGGAAGCCGAAAACGGCGAGCGCGTGGTGACGGGCACGAAAAACGCCGGTTCAGCGGCGTTTACTGGAGATTCTCCCGAGGAGGCTTTTTACGGCCCGTTGGAGACCGTTAAAAAGCTCGGCGGCTGGGGAATTCCCACCATCAAGCCCTGGGCCATGCCCCAGGCCTTTTCGCGTCTGAAGGACGCGTTGGAAGCGGGCGCCATGGCGGTCTGCATGGACGTGGACGCCGCCGGCCTGGTCAACGTGAAACTTCGCGGCGAGTCGGTTTATCCCAAAAGCACTGCCGACCTCCGCGCTCTCGTTGAAGCCGCAGGGGAAACGCCGTTCTTCGTGAAGGGCGTCATGTCGGTGAAGGGTGCTCTGCGCGCCGCTTCGGCGGGCTGCGCCGGCATCGTGGTGTCCAACCACGGCGGCCGTGTGCTGGATCACGCCCAGTCGACGGCCGAAGTGCTGCCGGCCATCGTGCGGGCCGTCGGAAAGAGCATGAAAATCTTCGTTGACGGCGGGATCCGCAGCGGACTGGACGTCTTCAAGATGATCGCGCTGGGCGCCGATGCCGTGCTCATCGGCCGTCCCGTGACGGCGGCGGCCTTCGGCGGTGGCGCCGAGGGCGTCGAGCTTTACCTGAAAAAGATCAAGTCGGAGCTTGCCGCCACCATGCTCATGACCGGCGCGGCCTCTCTGTCGGAGATCAACCGCACCATGATTTACGTGCCGTCGGATTTTTAAAAGGAGTTTTAAGGACTGCACCGCGCATCGCGTCTTTGCGAAAAGGCGTCGATGCGCGGCTTTTGCTGAAAAAATTTATGCCGGAACGGGCGGATCGAAAGCGGCTTTGCCCGCGTGCCCGAGGAATTTCGGCTGCTTCAAGCGGCCGTTGAACGGAGGTTTCCCCATGAGTCAGAATTATTTTGCCAAACTTTACCCTTCTCTGTGGGGCAAAGGGAGCAAGACCAAGCACATCATGGAATTCGCCGAAGGATACAAGGACTTTCTGAATACCTGCAAGACCGAGCGAGAGACGGCCGCGGAGATCGTGCGTCTGGCCAAGGACGCGGGCTTCAGGAACCTTGACGATCTCTACGCTGCAGGCGCCAAGCTCGTTGCCGGCGACAAAGTGTACGCGCTGCGCCAGAACAAGGCGGTGGCGCTGTTCGTCATCGGGAAGAAAGACCTGACCGAGGGGCTGCGCCTTCTTGCCGCCCACATGGACGCCCCGCGGCTTGACCTGCGCCCCAATCCGCTCTACGAGAAGGACGGCTACGCCGTTATGAAGACCCACTACTACGGCGGCATCAAAAAGTACCAGTGGGTGGCGCAGCCCTTGGCGCTTCACGGCACAGTGGTGAAAAAAGGCGGCAAACACGTCGACGTGGCCATCGGCGAGAACGAAAGCGAGCCTGTGGTCTACATCAGCGACTTGCCGGCCCACCTTTCGGCGAAACAGCGCGAGAAGACCATGGCCGAAGGCATTGCCGGCGAGGACTTGAATATCATCGTGGGTTCCATGCCCCTTGAAGGCAAGTCCGACGAGCCGGTGAAGAAGTTCATCCTGAAACTTTTGAAGGACAAATACGACATCGAAGAGAAGGATTTCGTCAGCGCCGAGTTCGAAGTGGTTCCCGCCGGCAAAGCCCGCGACGCCGGATTGGACGGCAGCCTCATTGCCTCCTACGCCCAGGACGATCGGATCTGCGTCTACACCGCGCTGAAAGCCGTTCTCGAAACCGAAAATCCCGACTTCACCGCCGGAGCCTTCTTCGTCGACAAAGAAGAGGTGGGCAGCCAGGGCAACGCCGGCATGAACTCTCACTACATGGAAAATCTGACGGCGCGGCTGACGGCGCTGGCCGGCGGCAATGAGATGAGCCTGCGCCTGGCTCTGGAGAACTCCATGCTCCTTTCCGCCGACGTCACTCTGGGTTACGATCCCCATTATCCCGAATGTTTCGAGGTGAACAACACCGCCCGCCTCGGCAGCGGCCCCGTGTTCACCAAATACGCCGGCTCCAAGGGCAAAAGCGGCTGCAACGACGCCAACGCCGAGTTCCTCGCCTTTGTGCGCGACGTCTTCGACGACGCCGAGGTGCAGTGGCAGACCGGCGGTTACGGGCGCATCGACCTCGGCGGCGGCGGAACCATCGCGCCCTTTGCGTCGCGCTACGGAATGCACGTCCTCGACTGCGGAGTGGCGCTGTTGAGTATGCACGCGCCCTACGAGCTGTCCAGTAAGGCCGACGTCTACGAAACGGCCCGCGCCTACGCCGCGTTTCTCAAAAGCGGCGCCGACATCAAAAAATATCTGTAAGGTCGAGGATCCGTCGACCCATTCAGAAGTTCATTTCCCACACCGAAGGCGCCTGTCCTTTTCCCGCGAGGCGGAGAGGGGACCGGCGCCATTTTTTTGTAAGAAAACTCTGCAGATCTTTCCCGCTTGGTTCAAAGAGAGGAGAGAACCTTTTACTGCGGTTTCTCTGAAAGAAGTCTGTGCGTCAACGGCGTGAGGCTTCGAAGGTCAGATCGGGGTAACCGGCGGCTTTTACCGTTACCATGCTGTTCTCTTTGAAGAGCGGGGCCGACAGGTCGAACTGGCCTTGGCCATTAAGGATCTTCAATTTTCGAGGGTTGATCGTTTTGCCGTCGATGGTCAACATGGCGATGCAGCGCAGATAATTTTTGAAATCTTTTTCGCTGCCTGAGGGGACGAGTCGCCCGGACGCGGTGTCGTAAGCGACGGGAAGTGCGTCGGTGGAGAGCACAAAGGTGGTTTTCAGCGTTTCGTAAATGCCATTTTTGTCGTGAATTTTCATGTCGTACTCGCCGGGCATGATTTGATCTGGCCAGACAACGCGTCCCTCTTTCACAGCGCCGTCGAAAGCGCTGACATCATACTGCGGAAGGTAATCGTCCGGCAGCTGTCCCATGACGCTGAAGGCGGTGGTACCTGCCTTGACTGCGGCGTTTTCTGCCTTCAGTCGACAGCCCGTGAGGACGGGCAGGTAAATCTCCACGTCCATGGTGTACAGTGCTTTGTCGGTGATATAGGTCAGTTCTGTGATCGTTGTGCCTGTCAGAGTTCTGTAGTGCGCGGGGAATGTGGGATTGACGTCTTTGATGAATTTCGTGTAACCGACGTTCCAGCCCAACTCGCGGCCGCCGCGCCAAATGTTTTCCAGCCGCCGCATTCCGTAGTCTTTTTTGTCAGTTCGGACGATGACGCCGTAAAGAGTTTCCTTTTCCGTATCTACGTCGAACCCCTCAAGCTTCAGCTGATAATCACCGCGACGTGTCATCGTTTGGATGTTGCCCTTGATGTTTGCCACTTTCACTTCCGGCAGCCCATGGATTTTGCCGAAGAGCGGCGCGCCGTCGGACAAACGCATTTCCTTGTAACAGGAAGGAATTTCCGCCAGATCCGTCCACGTGTAGCTGCCCATGGCAAACAGCTCGTCAGGTGATGCCGCGTGAGCAAAGCTTTTCAGATCTGTGTCTTCGGCTTTAACGGGGAAGGTCACGCCGCCAATGACCAGTGCTTTGCCTTCGGCTGTGTGATAAGAACCGCCCACCAACTTGACGTTTTCTGCCTTGGCGACTGTTGCCGAAGTAACGGCGTCCACGGGAACAGTGTTCTTCGTCAGTTCTGCTCTGTAAAAATCGCTGTACGGAATGTTCATCAGCACATACTGCTGCGCGCCAACTGCACTTCCAGCTCCGCAAACGGCCAGAGCCGCAGCGGCCGCCGCCGCTGTCAATCCTTTGTGTCTCATCTTTGAACCTCCCAGGATGTTTTTTTGTTAGCTTAGACTAACTTAAGCGGTATCATAGCATTTAGAGCTGAAAGATGTCAAAAAAAAGTTGAAAGACAAAACATGATGTGTCTTGGTTGTCGAGGCATGTCCTCTATTTTGAGAAATACTTCGCTGCGATGGAATGTATTTTTTAGTCGAGAACCGCCTTTGCCGTCCTGTTGAGTCGACTCTTGTGCTTTACGGTTTGTTCTATGAGATCTTTTGCGCTGCTGACTCCGTTGCTTTTACGCAAGATTTTTCTGTCTTTTCGATGGCTTCTTTCCATCGGAGTGTCTCATTTTGCCGGCAGCGAAGAGGGCGATGATCGATAGCGTTGGAGAGGCTTTCGATCCTAAGACAAGTTTGACGGTGCTTTCCTTGTGTTTCAGTAATTTGGGGCAGACAAAGCTCCAGTCTCCCATCGAGATAAGCGATAAAATAAATATTCTTTGTTCTGCGGTGAATGTTATAATGAGGTGTCTTAAGCGATAACTCTTTGAGGGGGAATGGAAAACATGGCGCTTATACCGAACACCACTGTATTGGAGGAACTGCAGGAACTGAAATCCGAACTGCAGGAAAGCCTTTGACCTGGATCAGGTGAACAGTGACTGCGTATCGTTGAGAAAACAGGTGTCGGCACCGGATTTCTGGACGAAGGCGGACGCGCAGAAAATTTCCGCCGATCTGTCCAGAAAAGAGGCGGTGCTTGAACGCTGGCAGAAAATAGAGAATGAGTTCGACGACTTGAAAACTTTGACGGAACTGCTTGAGGAAGAAGAGGACGGGGCGCTGCAGAAGGAGTTTGACGCCCGCAGCGAGGCTTTCCGCCACAAGATCGAGGATGAGCAGATGGCGCTGCTGCTTTCGGGACCCTATGACTCCAGCAATGCCATTTTGAGCGTTCACGCCGGCTCCGGCGGTCTCGACTCCCAGGATTGGGCAAGTATGCTTTATCGCATGTACCTGCGCTGGTGCGAAGAACATCGTTTCAAGACGAAGCTCCTGGATTACCAGAGCGACGAAGAGGCGGGAATCAAGTGCGCCACCATTCTGGTTCAGGGCGAAATGGCCTACGGCTATCTGAAATCGGAAATCGGCGTGCACCGTCTGGTGCGCATTTCGCCCTTCGACACGGCGAAACGTCGCCACACCAGCTTTGCCGCCGTCGTGGTGTCGCCCGAACTTCCCGAGGACGTTGAAGTGAAAATCGATCCCGAAGATCTGCGCATCGACACCTACCGTTCCAGCGGCGCCGGCGGCCAGCACGTCAACATGACGGACTCCGCCGTGCGCATCACCCATTTGCCGACGGGCATCGTCGTGAGCTGTCAGAACGAGCGCTCTCAGCACATGAACAAGGCCACAGCTCTGTCGGTGCTCAAGTCGAAACTCTACCAGCGCGAGCTCGACGAGCGCCACGCGGAAATGGACAGCCTCGCAGGCGAAAAGAAGGAGAGCAGCTGGGGCAATCAGATTCGTTCCTACGTGCTTCAGCCCTATACGCTGGTGAAGGACCATCGCACGGGAGAGGAGACGGGCAATGTGACGGGCGTTCTCGACGGCGATCTCGACGCTTTTATTCTGGCCTATCTGCGGTGGGCGCGATGAGAAAAGCGAGATTTTTCGCCGCGCTGGCTGCGGTGGTGGTGGCTTTGGCGCAGCCGGCGGCGGGCGCGGCTTTCGTTCCCGCCGAGCCGATCATGCCCCTTTCTCAGGTACGGCCGGGAATGAAAGGCTACGGCAAGACGGTCTTTCAGGGCCGCAAAATCGCGACGTTTCCCGTTGAAATTTTGAACGTGATCAGCAAGAAGGACCGTCCTTCAGATCTGATCCTCATCAGGGCTTCCGGCCCGGACATCGACAAGGCCGGCGGCCTGGCCAGCGGCATGAGCGGTTCGCCGATTTACGTGAACGGGCGACTGGTGGGCGCCTTTGCCTTCGGCTGGGATTTCGGCGATCCCAAGGTGGGACTGGTGACGCCCATCGAGCAGATGGTCGCGCTCTTCGACTATCCCGACAGAATTCCACAGTTTCCGAGGCCCGAGCGCGTGGTGGTGCCGCAGCGGAACACCGAGTTGGACCAGCGCTTCAACGAGCTGTACGAGCGCTACAAGGGCGGCAAAGGAAAGGACGCCGCGAAGGCGCCGTCAAAGGACAGAAACGAAGTGAAGCCCGGCGGCGTTGAAGAGACGGCTCAGGGCGATGAATTCACCATGCCGCAGGACGTGGCAGCGATTTTGGAGGACGTGGAGCGTACCTTCGTTTCCGCCGACGGACTGAGCCGGCGGGCCATGAAAAACATCGAGCGGCATCTGGGAATGCGCGTCGTGGCCGGCGGTTCGACCGACGCCACGGCAGCGGGCGACGCCGTTCCGGCCTTGGAACCCGGTGCCTCCATCTCGGCGCTGCTGGCCTGGGGCGACGTGACTCTCGACGTGAGCGGAACGGTGACGGCGTTGGACAGAGCAGGGCGTTTCGTGGCTTTCGGCCATAGTTTTAAAAATTGGGGCGCCGTGGCCTATCCCGCGGCGGAAGCCTCGGTGTCGGGCATTGTCAACAGCGTTGAGGCCCCCTTCAAGCTCAGCTCTCCCGGGCGCATTATCGGCATGGTCACTCAGGATCGTCCCGAGGGCGTGGCGGGATATTTGGGAAAATACCCTCCGGCCGTGTCGGTTCGCCTCGACGTGGAAGACCGCGACAGGCAGTGCCGCAGCACCTCGCGCTTTCAGATGATCCGCGACGAGAACGCCGCCGTCGCCCTGCTGCCCGATTTGCTTGCCGGACTTATTGACCGCCAGCTGGGCTGCCAGACGGGAGGGACCATCCGTTACGACGTGACCGTCACGGGCAGCGGCATTCCCGAGAACTGGACGGTAGGCGATGTGGTGGTCGACGACGAAGACGTCACCGCCGCGGCCGTCGCGTCCATGTCGGTGCTGGTGGGGCGAGTGGTGAAAAACCCCTATCGCAGTTTGGGCAACTGGGGGTTGAAGATCGGCCTTTCGTCGACGGCAAGGCCGCGCCGACTCATCGTTGAAGGCTTGACGTTGGGGCGCAGCGAAGTTCGTGCGGGAAGCGACGTCAACGTCACCATGATCTTCCGCCCGTGGCGGGACACGGTGAAGCGACACAAGGTGCGGTTCCACATTCCGGCGGACACTGCGCCGGGAAACTACACGGTCACTTTGCGCGCGGGGCAGCCCTCCGAAGGTGTCGACGCATTGGCCTCCTCTCCCTCGGGCGGGCAGAAGCCACAGTCCCTGGCCCGGATGCTGCGTGACATTCAATCGGACGAGCGCGCCTGCGAGGTGGTTTTGGAGCTTTCGAACCCTGACGGCGACGACGGGCAGAAAAATGAACTTCCCGGCGAAGAGCGGCGGAGAAAGCTTCGCGAGGGTTCCATGAGAGTGTTCCGTTCCGACTATCTGGCGGAAGGCAGCGTTCAGGCGCCCTTGACGGTGACGTCGCCGTCGAGAGCTGTCAGAAAAGCGCACAAGGCCCCTTCTGCCGCAAAATAAATGGTCAAGACACAAAAGAGCGAGGGCCTTCCGACGAAATTGTCGGAAGGCCCTCGCTCTTTTCGCTGTCAAAATGCCGAAGCCGGCGATTTTTGCGGGGCTTTTCGTGAAGTTGCCGTTTTGCCGGTGACTTTTGTTTCAAAGTGGCAAAGACGATAAAATGCTGCCGGCAACGTTATGCTTCTGCGGCGTTGTCACTGCGCACTTTGAAGCGCGCCGCGAATCAAGCGCCGTCCGCCGCGAAATCATTTTTGTTCGGGCAGCGATGGCGAACGAGGCCCTTTATCATGCGTTTCACCGAGCGGCGGCTGTGTGGAATTTTCCGATCGGAATGCCGCGGGCGAAGCGTCTCGGCGAGAGCGTGCGGGCAAGGCGACGGTGATGACGGTGCCGCCCTTTGGGGCACGTGCGATGTTGAATGAAGCGCCCATAAGCGACGCGCGTTCCGTCATGCCCGAGATGCCGCGGTGTCCCTGCACGCGAAGCACTTCGGGATCGATCTGGCCGTCGATGCCTTTTCCGTTGTCGGTGATGGTCAGGCAGAAGGGATCGCCGCTGCAGTCCAGTTTCACGTCCACGGCCGTGGCGCCGCCGTGGCGCACGGCGTTGGCCACGGCCTCCTGAATGATGCGGCACAGCGCCAGAACGTCTTTTTCGTTGAGCGTCTCCGCTTCTCCAGTCACTGTCTGCGTTACGGCGACGCTGTGGATGCGGCTGAGGCGGCGGCAGATCTCTTCCACCGCTCTGACGGCTCCCAGGCTCAACCATGGCGGCGACAAACGATCGCAGACGTCGCGCATTTCCTGCACGGCCAAAAGCGCGGCTTCCTGAGCGGCATCGAGATGGCCGACAATGCGTTTTTTGTCGGGTTCGGCGCGGTCAAGGCCTCTCCGTGCCAGCTGAACCCGCTGGATCATTGAAGTGACCGTCTGAAGGGGGCTGTCGTGAATTTCGCGCGCCAGACGGGTGCGCTCTTCTTCTTGAGTGCGCACGATGTCGTCGACGTAGTTTTTCTTCAGCTTGGCGCGGTCGACGGCGCTGGCCGAAAGCTCCGACAGCGCCTGTCGCATCTGTTTCAGCTCAGGCAGAGGTCCCACGGAGCCGGCGTCGAGAGTCTCTTTTCCCCACTGGACCGTTTCGACGCGGGACGCCAGCTTTCTCAGAGGCATGACGCACCACCGCCACAGCAGAAAAATGCCGAACAGGGCGACGATGCTGACGGCGATGGACAGTATGGGCTGAAACTGCATGGCCCGCATCATGCTTCCCGGCAAAGAGTAATGGGAGATGACCACGATGACGGCGCGTATGCCGTCGGGATAGGGGCGAATGACGGCTGCCGCCGGCGGATAGCGGCTGCTGAAGAGGGTGAAGGTCTGCATTTCGCCGGTGGCCAGAGCCGTGTCCGTCAGAGTGGCCATCAAGGGCGTAATGCGGCTGCCCGGCGAACCTTGGAGTTTGACGCCGCCGGGACCCACAATGGCGATCCAGCCGGGGACCGGCGGCCCCAGGGTGAGCATTTTCAGAAAAAGTCCGAGCCTGCGGTGGCGGCTGAGAGGCGTTTCGCCGGGAGAGCCCATTTCCTCCTGAATGATGCTGCGCGAAAGGCTTTGGGCATAACGCTCGGCCATGGTGTTCATGGCACGCTGCTGCCTGTAAATGCCGAATCCCGAAAATACCAGAACCGACAGGACCGGCACCAGAATGATGCTCAGCACGAAGGGCAGCAGCCAGCGGAGTTTTTTCATGATGAAACTTCGCCGTCCAGAAGCTCGTCTATGGTGATCACCCCGTTTTTCAGCGCGATGATCAGGGCTTCGGTCTTGTTTTTCGCGCCGAACTTGGCGTAGACCGACGAGAGATGGGCCTGGACGGTACGCTCGGTGATGAACAGTTTTCCCGCCACCTCCTTGACGGGCAGTCCCTTTGACGAAAGCAGCAGAACTTCCCGTTCCCGCGGTGAGAGAGGCTCGATCTGCGCGGGTTGGGCGTTGACGACGTCGGCGATGCAGGAGTCGAGATAGATTCCGCCGCCGGTGACCGACTGGAGCGCCTGCGTCAGCTCCATGACCGCCGAAGTCTTGACGATAAAACCGCGTGCGCCCGCCGACAGCGCCGCCGCAATATAGGGTTGGGCGTTGTAGGCCGTCAGCATGATGACCTTTGTGGGCAACTTGGCTTCTTTGACCTTGCGCGCCACAGTGATGCCGTCCATCTCGGGCATACGAATGTCCAAAAGCGCCACATCGGGCTTCAATTTCTGGATCATTTCCCATGCTTGCTTGCCGTCGCTCGCCTCGCCCAGCAGTTTGAGATCGTTCTCTTCAGCGATCATGGCCACAAGCCCCGCGCGCGTCAGAGGATGGTCGTCGGCCAGAACAATTGAAATCATTGAGATGTCCTCCCCGAAAAACATAGTGTTTCTATTTTAATCTTAAATTTCCCATTATGGAACTGCGGTTTTCGACACTTTCCGCGAAAATCGCGAAGTGGAGAAATGACCAGTTGAAAAACCGGTGATTTGGACAATGAGAAAAGCGATGCTTTTATGTATACTGAACGCAACTCGCGCCATGGGGCGACAGAGAAAAACTTCGCGACCCGAAGGTCCGATTCTTTAAGGAGACTTCACATGAAAAAGACAGCACTTCTGCTTTGCGCATTGGCCGTGGCGGCAACGACCTCAGGCTCGGCGGGGGCCTATGAAATCGGCCGGCCCCCAAAATCATGGGAGACGCCTTCTTTCCATCGCAACTCTGCACTGCAGGAGTCGGCGGAATGTGACTGTACCGAGCGAGTTCCCGCGGAAATCTGCAATAAATGGGACGAGATGAAGCAGACGCGACGCAAGCTGCGCGCTGAACTGCAAAAAAGCTGTCCTGACCGCCCAAAAGCCCTGCGTCTGTTTAGGCGGGGCGAAAAGCTCCGCGCGGAAATCAGAGAATGGCAGTTTTGCCGAAGACTTGACGGCAAGCGCGACGCCATCAATCACGACGGCGAGTTCCGTTGCCCGCGGCACTTCGGCGAACGGAACCGTTCATGCCGCGCTCCTCGCCGTTCCTCCCCCTGTGAAAGAAAAGGCGTGCCTTCCAGCGGACAGCACATCGAGAACAGAAAAGGCGTCCTCTCCTGGAAAACCGAATTCTTCGACGAGTTCAAAGAAATGGCAAAAGACTCGATCTTTATTTTATCCGACTAAAGATGTATAATCAAAAAGCATGATTATAGTTCGCAAAAAGCTCAGCCTGTGGCGTGCAGTTGTGCCGCTCGGGACTGTTGAATCGTCAAAGACGGCTCGGTGTCGCGCGGCTTGAGCTTTTCCGGCTGCCGAGTTCGACACTGGTCGCCGGGCGCGAGCCTCAAAAATCCCAAGGGGAGGATGCAGTATGAATACATTCAAATATCTGGTGCTTGCAGCCTTTGTTGCAGCTTTTGCGTTGGCGCCCGTGGCGCCGGCCTCCGCAGTGCAGACCAATGTTGCCGTCGTGGACGTGCAGAAGATTCTCAGCACCTCGGAGCCGGGCAAGGCTGCTGCGGCCCATATGAAAGAAGTGCAGCAGGTCCTTCAGAAAGGCATGAACGATTTCCTTGCCATGCAAAAGGACACCAAAGCTCCCGAAGTGCAAAAAGCCATCGCCGATGCGCAACAGGTCCTCAACCGCCAGTTCAATCTGGAACAGCAGGCGACCAACCGTGTGCTCGAGGCCGAGCTGAGAGCTGCCGCCGCCGCCTGGCTGCGCAAAAACAGGAGCTACAAAATGGTCATCAACAAAGACCTTCTGCTGGCAAGCAGCGGTACCGTCGAGTTCACCACCGGCGTTTTGAAGGAAATGAACCTTCGCAAGCCCAAGTTCCCCGATCTGCCCAAAGTCACCATCAACCGCCCCGAACCCAAGAACGATCAGCCTCAGAATCAGAAATAACGGACTGTACGGCGGAACTGATTTTGCGATGACAAACAAGCCTGTCACATTCCCTCCGTCAGGAGAGATGCGGCAGGCTTGTCGTTTGTAAAAACTTCGACCAACGCCAAACGGGCGTTTCGTCCTTGCAACGCTTCATCTTTAAGCTTCATCGGGAAAGCGGCCGCAGGGCGCAGGAGGACTTGCCGCCGCTGCGAAAGAACAAGTCTACTGCCCTTTCCCCCGGAGTTTTCGGTGATACCCTTTCCGCTGAAGAAGGTATAATGGAAAACAGGAGGGAAACGGCCTTTTGCGTCGGCGACCAACGGGGAACATCTTCGTTGACCGCATGAGCGTCGAACCTGTGAAATCGAGCTCTAGGCCGCTCCCATCAACGAGGAAGGCAGTGAAGACCATGAAAAAATTCAGGCGTTCTTTGTGCGCGCTGCTTGGCGCAGCTCTGTTCGCTTTATGCGGCACAATGCCCCTTTGGGCAGAGCCCCTTTCAGAGGAGCTGTCGTCTCAATGGAATAAACTTTCCGACAAGCTCGGCCAGGCTTTGGAGTTGAGGGAGAAATTGCCCGATCTGCCCGACAGCGCCTATTTCGGCGCCGACAAGAAGAGCGCCAACAGGAAGATCACAGGGCTTTTGCGTGAAGCTCAGTCGATTCTTCTGTCGTCGGACGCCCTGAAACTGGTCAAGCGTTCCGAACAGATCAAAGAAAAGCTGCCCAAGCTTCGCAGCACCGTGGAGAAGTACAGAGAGAAGCGCATCGGCGCGCCCGTCAAGTCCTACAATCCTCTGACCGACACCGTGGCTGACTGCGACAAGAAAATTGCCGAAGCCGAAAAAGATATGGTGCGGCTGAACAATGAACTCCGGGAGATCCGCGGCAAGATCCTTGCCGAGATGCGCGGCTGGGGACTGAAGATCACCAACGCGCAGGCCGACGTGCTCTTTTCGTCCGTCGTAGGCGACGACCTGCTGAAAAACGCCGTGATCTTCGAGAACGTGAAGGACGTGACGGAACAGCTTTCGTCGCTTTTGAACCAGAGCAAAGACAATCTGTCTTTGGCGCGGAAGTATTACGGCATGTACATGACGCTCATCGACCTCCTTATGGACTGTCAAAACCGCTTCGTCGAGCAAATCGACAGCACATGGATCCCCCAAGTGGACGCCATCGCCGACAGCGCGTCGAAGAGCTTGCTTGAGGCCCGTGCCGCCCTGAAGCGGAGCGACTTCACTGAAGCGCAAAAGAACATTTTCAAAAGCAACGTAGCCTCGAACGAGCTGACAGTGGTGGCGGCTTCCAAATATTGCAGCCTGTTGGCACTCCAAAAGAAGAGCGTCCAAAACTGCGTGGACAATCTCAAGCGTGACCGCGAAGTGGCTGCCAATACCTACGCTACAGTGCGACACATCAGCGACATGAGCACAGTGATGCGCTCCGGCCTTCGGCTGTTCGACGTTCTGTCGTCCATGCAGCTGCCGGAGATCCAGACCTTCGAGAGCGACAGCGTCCGCAAAGAGTTTGACGAGATCACGCGACGCCTTCAGACCCAGCGATAAAGCCGCGGCGTAACTCTATAAGGTTTTATATTTGCAGCACAAAAGCAAAAAGCTGGAGCGGAGAAAGACGTTCAAAATGGGACGTCTTTCTCCGCTCTAGCTTTTTTTATAAAACGCGTTCAGCACTATTGACAATCCTTGCTGCTTTTCCCTTTGTAAGGACGACAAGCACTCACTGCACCGATCGTTTTGCCGACGATCTTTTGCGTTGGATGTCATCGTGCGCTTCAAAAAGCACCTTTGATGACGATACTGGCGTAAAGTGCAGACAGACTTTACGACGACGTCGCCTTTCGAAAAAGAGATTTATTTGATAATGTTGATCGAGTATCAAGCCATGAGATACATGAACACTGTTGTGGTGTGGATGAAGTCAAAATGCGCTCAAAGCCTTTGATGAACGCAACACGTGTGTCGTGCTGAGTGTTATGTATCCCCACGTCGGGTACAGGTTGCCTTTATGGAATTTATAATATAGAACATAGAAAGTGCAAGTCATTTCAAGTGGTTGCCATGTTTTTATACTGCATTGACATGGATTTATTATAGGCGAAAAAACTAGGCCTCTCTAGCCACTATGAAGTTGAAGATATTCTTTGTTGTTTATGCATGAGTTCTTCTTTTCGAATATGAACAACTAAAAAGTTGTGATATGTGTAACGATAAAACGGTTTGAATAATAAATTACAAATTATTATACTGTACATGGAACGATAAAATATTTAACAATGTGTATATTGACGATGTGTCGCGATACAAGTGAGTCATGTCTTGTCAAAGAAAATTGCTAGGTAAAATACTTTTGGAGGATGCTTTTATGACGAATATTGATATCAAAAAAATAAAAGATAATTTAAAACAATTTGATCGTAAGGCGCTGTTAGAAGCCAAATGTAATAAAATACAATCTAAAATGGGCGAAATGGGTTTGGATGGATTGATTTGTTTTAAACCACAAAACACATTTTTTATCTCAGGATTCAATCCTATTCTTTACAGTCATCCAGTTGTGGTTGTGCTCCCTGTTATAGGGCATCCCGTTTTGCTGTGTCATAGCCTTCGCGATTGTCACTCTCATGACGAATGCCTGCTTGACGATATTCGATTGTTCGGCGCATGGGGTAAATCGAAACCTATTGCGAACGATGTTTACACTGCTCTCGGTATCATTTGTGACGATCTGAAACTCAAGGGCAAACGCATTGGTTATGAAGGCGATTTTGTTTCTGTCATGCAGTATCAGAAGTTATGCGGTGTTACGAATACTGCGAGACTGTTTGATTTCTCCGATGACATGAATTATTTGCGTATGACCAAGGATGAGTATGACATCAATTTAATGCGTTTGTCCGCTTATTTGGGCAACATCGGTATGAAAGCCGCCATCGATAATATTCGTAAAACCGAAGCTGAGGCCAGCATTGCTTCCGATATTGCCATGCGTCAGGCTTGGGTGAAAGAGCTTGGAGAGTTTGAAGTCGGTGCATTCGGCAACACTGAAGGCGGTATCGTCAATGCCTTGTGGACCTATTCTCTGTCTGGATATCGTGTGCCTTATGGCTGCGATTGCCCTAAAAACCGCATTCCCCATGAAGGTGAAGTTTGCTTGCCTGTAGTATGGAGTTCCATAAACAGTCTTCAGACGGAGATTGAACGTACCGTTATTATTGGCGAGCTTGATGAAGAACACAACAGGGCATACGATGCCATGCTTGAAGCGCGTCGCCGTGCGAAGGCTATCTGCAAGGCCGGAATTACTGTAAGCTCACTTTATGATGCAGCTTGTTCGGCCTATATCGAAGCAGGATTCGCGGACTATCTGCCAGGGCGCATCGGCCATGGATTGGGCGTCAGCCTTCATGAGAGTCCCTCTCTTAACCGCGGCAGTAACCTTGTTCTTGAGGCGGGAATGGTTGTTACGATTGAACCAGGTTTGGTGTTTCCAGGGTGGGGATCTGTAAGGGCCTCCGATTCGGTCGTTGTCCTCGAAGATGGTATAGAAGTCCTGACAGACTACTCTGAAGAGAAGATAGTTCGCTGATTTACGAGCTCTCCTCTGACAAAGACTGACTTTTTGATTCATTTTGTCGTCATGTTGCACTTTTGGGGCGTTGGCCTGAAGAATAGAGATTGATTCTATACTTGCGAGAGAGGAAATTTTCATGAAAGTCGCAATTCTTGGCTTGGGGAAAATCGGTCATAACATGGCAGCTCTGATGGCCAGTCGAGGTTTTGAAGTATGTGGCTTTACACGGAATGACGAGAAAGCACGAGCCGTGAATGAATACGGCATTACGGTACACGGGGCTTTGGACGGGAATTTTAAAGTTGCAGCGACTACTGATATTGCTCAGGCGGTAAAAGATGCTCGATTTCTGATCGTCACTACGACTTCGAAAGGGCATAAACCGATAGCACAATTGCTAAGAGGACATTTGGAAGCTGGTCAGGGCATCGTTATCATGACAGGCAATTGGGGAGCCTACGAAATGTACAGCGTGCTTCGAGATGAAGTTCGTGAGAAAAAAATTGTTATCGGCGAAACCAGCGGAAATCTCGCGGCATCTCCTTCGCTTACATATCCGGCCACGACGTTCATGAAACCTTCAAAGAAAAGCATGAGCTTTGCGACTATACCAGCTTCCGCAGCACCTGCTATGGTCGAGGCGCTGAAAAAACTTTTCCCTGAATTCTATCCTGTGAGGAATGTTTTGGACACGTCTATGAACAACACCAATCCTCCCGTTCATGTCCCCCTTTGTATTTTCAATATCACTCGCATGGCAAATGGGGAGGAGGCTTCTTTTTATGGAGAATGTCTACCGCAGATTCTCCTTGATTTTACAGTGGCTGCTGACGCCGAACGGTGCGCTGTCGTCAAAGCAGTAGGAGGAACGCCGGCAACAATTCTTGAACTGATGAATACAGCATGGAAGGTTAATTATGGCAATATTAAAGACCTCGGCTTGAACAATGCAAGCCTTTCAAAAGTGAAACTCCCCAATACGCCCTATCATCGCTTCCTGCTTGAGGACGTCCCCTATGGTTATTTGCCTATCAGCCGCCTTGGCAAAAAATTCGGAGTTCCCACGCCACGCATTGATTTGCTTATAAATGCCTATAAATATTTATTAGCGAACAAAGCGCAAATGGATGGACCCGAGTTCAATATAGATTTTCAGGAAATTCTTTAGAGTTGGCTTTTTACAACCTTACGATTGTAAAAGTTGTAATATTGAGAATATTTTGTAATAATTTACTTCTTGCTATTGCTAATTGGAGGGCAAATGTAATTAAACAGTTCGTTTGAACTGTAATAAAAAAGGAGGCTGTTTATGATGAAAAAGAATACTATGTTACTGGCGATGTTGGCAATATTTGTTGGTGCGGATATCTCATTAGCAGCGCCTAAAGTACATCTTCGTATCGCAACGCCAGTTTCCTCTCCTCACGTGTGGTATTTGGGCGCCGAATACTTTGCCAAGAGAGTAGCTGAACTTAGTAACGATGAAATTGAAGTTTCTATTCATGGGGGCGGTTCTGTCGGCAATGAAAACGCTATCGCGAATGGTCTGCGACTAGGTTCTCTCGATATGATGATTCTCAGTTTCACTCCCTTGGCTAGCTTAGTTCCTGAAGGAGCAGTATTCTGTATTCCCTATATTTTTACGGGATATGATCACAATGCACGTGTTATGAAGACAGGGAGCCCTGTTTTCAACTTGATGCAAAAATATGTGGAACGTAGAAATGTTGGTTTTAAAGTGCTTGCCACTGCTGGAGGCGGAGCGCGTTGTTATCTGAATACGCTGCGCCCTATCGTTACGCCTGAAGACATGAAAGGCATGAAGATCAGAACAGTTACCAATTCAATGACGAAAAAAATTTGGGAAACTGTTGGTGCTGTTCCTATGGCTATTTCAGCTACAGAAGCATATTCTGCCATGCAAACCGGAGTATGCAATGCTATCGAAGCTTCATTGGCGTTGTTTAATTCTGCACGTCTGTGCGAGATAGCCAAATACCTGTCGTTGTCGCGTCATGAGTTCGTTGTTACGAATATTTCAATCAGCGATCTGGCAATGAGGCGCCTTTCTAAGGAGCATTATGCTGTGGTTAAAAAAGCTGCCGAGGAAACTGGCGAATTTGTAACTAAAACTGGTATGGAAAATGATTCTAAACTGATTGACCTGATGGTTCAGAAGGACGCTTTGAAGGTTAATGAAATTGATAAGAATGCTTTCATTGAACTCTTTAGGCCTCTCCAGGATGAGCTAGCAGAGAATCTAGCGGGAACAAAAGATGGCATTGAACTGCTGAATGCCATCCGTGATATGAGTGATGGAGAAAAATCTAAGAACATGCCTGTCGGACAGAATAAATAACGGCCAGATAATAGCTAGGCTGTAAAAGTGAAGGATTTACTGCGGCCGTTATATTCAGCAGTAAATCCTTCTTCTTTAATAATGTATTCAAAGAAAAATTTTTCCTGAAATGAGGCACAGACAGTGAAAATTCTAGTCCGAATCAACGATTCTTTGGAATTGTTTTGCAAAAAGTTAGCAGGATGGATTCTAATTCTTTTTACGCTGACAATTTCTATACAAGTTGCACTGCGCATATTTTTTTCCTATCCACTTTCATGGGCGCAAGATGGCGCGGTCATGTTGTTTATCTGGATGGTTTTTTTGGGGGCACCGGTGGCCCTTCGGCAGAGGTCGCATTTTATTATTGATCTCTTTAACGGCAGAGTTAGTCGGTTGTCGTTGTGCTGTGATGTTATTTCAGATATCTTGATTTTTATTTTTTTGTATGTGCTGATTGTATATGGCTCAATTTTTGTGAAAATTACTAGCAACATGTATTATAGCTACATCTACGTGCCACAAGCAGTGGTGGTTATTTCTATACCGATCAGCTCAGCAATTATGGCGTTCATGAATATTGAAAATCTCATTAAAGATGTGAAAGCTCTGATAAATATAAGGTCAGCTTGTAAAGGAGAGGTTTAGAATGGATAATATGTCTCTCATTGTTTTGCTCGGAGCTTTTTTTCTTCTTGTAGCGATTAGAGTACCAATTTGTTTTGCTCTTGGACTTGCTTCTGTAGCAACAATGATCTATTTAGGAATCCCCCTGGCTAATATTGCCAATATGATGTATACGGGGCTTGATTCCTACCCTTTCCTAGCGGTACCTTTTTTCATGCTGGTTGGTGCCCTGATGAATAATGGCGGTATTACCGATAGGCTGATGACCGTTTCCGACGCTTGGGTCGGGCACATTCGTGGTGGACTAGGACATATTAATGTACTTGTTAGTATGCTGTTTGCTGGCTTGTCTGGATCTTCGCAGGCAGATGTCGCAGGAATTGGTACCATGATTATTCCAGCGATGGCCAAGGCAGGTTTTGACATGCCTTTCACGGTTGCGGTTACAGCAGCTTCGGCAACATTAGGGGCTATTATCCCCCCAAGTATTATTATGGTAGTCTACGCTTCGTTGGCTCAAGTGTCTACTGGAGCGCTGTTTTTAGCTGGCGTTGTCCCTGGAATCCTTATTGGTTTGTCACAAATGTTTTATTGCTATATTCTTGCGGTGAAACATAATTATCCTCGCAATCGCCCTATGCCAATGATGAAGCGGGTCAAAGTCACGGGGCATGCACTTCCAGCTCTAGCGGTTCCTCTGATTATTCTCTTCGGTGTCAGTGGAGGTTGGTTTACTGTCACTGAATCTGCAGCTATTGCTGTTGTTGTCAGTCTTATTCTGTCGCTTGTTGTATACCGTACCATCAAACTCTGTGACTTGGGCAGTATTTTTGCAAGTTCAGCTGTAACAAGCTGTGTTTCTTTGTTCATGATGTCGATTGCGGGATGTTGCGCTTGGCTGGTAGGCTATTTGAATATTCCAGCCATAATAACTAATCTAGTCCTGTCAATTACGACAAATCCGCACGGCATTATGTTATTGTTGGTTGCAGTGCTGTTCATTCTTGGAATGCTATTGAATCCGGCAACAATCATTGTGGCATTTATGCCGGTCATGTTGGCACTTGGCGAAGCAGCCCATGTGCATCCTCTACATCTTGGCATCATCTGTAATTTGATTTTGGCATTGGCTGTTATTACGCCTCCTTACGGTACGTCCCTGCTATTGGCTGCACAGATCGGCGAAATTTCTCCGATGAGAGCATTTTGGGCAACGCTCCCAATGCTGATTCTAGCTATTCTGGTTATTATTATCGGTATTTATTTTCCAGAAATATTCCTTTTCCTGCCTAAGTATTTTATGCCTAACGCATTTTAGAATTCAGCAATGACCTATAGATTTGCATATTTATACATGTCTATAGAAAAATGCTTATCCAAAGCGCCACCAAAGTCATACTTTAAAGAAGAGGATAATCGCCATGCGGTTAACAGCAAAAAAAGAAATTTTTGAGGTTTTTTGAATGGCGTCAAATATGTCGACAATAAAGTACCACATCTTATCTTACTTTTCTTGTGTCTCAGTGTTGCGCCAATTATACTTTCGTGGCCTCTCACCGTAGTTGGTTTCTCTGGAGTAAATCCTACGACAAAAAAATTGTGTATGTATTTAATCTTATTTCACGTGAAGGATTTGTAAGAATGCTTAGCACAGCTGTGAGCAATTTTTACAGGCTTTTCTGATCTTTGCATAATTTGGGTTTGGCATGCTTGGAGTGTGGGGGCATGCTTCAGGTTTCTTTGTATTGGGTTCATGTTATATGATCAAATGGTCAAAATGCAGCAATGTCAAAGTTAATTGCTGGTTTTTTTACTTTCGTAATAGTTAATGTTGCTGTTCGTTCTTGAAGAGGTATTAATTACGTAGAAGTTCGTGACACGGGGATATATACGTACTACGCTTAGGATTGTGCGTCTTGTTTTTTTCGTGAAATAAGAATCTCTGTATCAGTACTAAGCTTATTCCCATAGAGCATAAATTCATGATTGGCAATCTTGATAAGTTCTCTTGTAAGGTGAGAAACATAGCGACCTCGATGGATTGTTAGCACAATTTTTGTGGTCATGGGCATGTTTGTTACCGGAAATACTTGGATAGCTTTGAAAATATTGGATTGACGCTTTGCAATTTCCAGATACACTCTTGGACAAACGGTGACCCCCAAACCGAGCGCGCAAAGATAAATCAGGGTATTCATGCTCTTAGATTCAATGATAATTTTAGGTTTAAAGCCTATTTCCTTACAACTTTCCTGAAAAATGTGTCCAATTCTGAGTGTTCGATCGAAGCATACAAAAGGACATTTTTTAAACGCCTCAATGGTAACTTCTTTAGGGTGAGTCTGGAGTTCTTGTACTTCTTCTGGAGAAAGATAGCGACGTAAGACTTCTGGAATTACCATAATGGCATAATCCTCAATGCAGAGAGGTATGCTGATGAAATTAACACGATCGTGGGGTTCAATCCCTATGACCAGATCCAGCTTGTCGTCTTGGAGGTTATTGAACAGGACGTCAGAGGCATCCTCAGTAAGGTGCACTTTAGCTTCGGGAAACGTTCTGCAAAAACGAGACAGAAGATGAGGAAGGTAAACTGAGCTCCGGGCCTGGGTGATGCCAATTCGTATGCTGCTGTCTTTGCGTTCGATAATGTCAGACATTTGCGTCAGCATCTGAGATTTCAACGCAAGAATTTGTTTTGCGTATGTCATAAAGCAGGAGCCTGCCTCTGTCAATTCGAGCTGTTTATTGCGTTCGAAGAGAACGAGGCCCATCTCTTTTTCGAGATTTAATATATGTTTACTTAGAGCTTGTTGTGAGACGTTAAGTTTGCTTGCGGCCTTTGTGATATTCAATTCTTGAGCTACAACAAGAAAATATTCTAGGTTGAGAAAATTCATAGTCTGTTTGTATAGCGGCAAAAAATGTGACAGGACCGCCATATCCTCCTTCCCTGCAAGCGTTGATAAATCATCTCAATAATAAAAGTATCATAGCATAGATGTAAATCAAATAATCATATTTCAAAATTTAGGAGGCTTTTTATGAACAAATTAGAGCGAATCCAGGCGACAATCTGCGGAGAAAAAACAGATCAAGTGCCGTACGCTTTCTGGACGCATCTCCCTGGCATTGACCTTGATCCTGAAAAATTGGCGGAAACGACCTATGATTTTTATCGTGCATATGATCTGGATTTCATTAAAACGATGAATAATGGCATGTACGGCGTAGAATGTTTCGGTTGCGAAATCGACTACTCTGATATTGAAAAAGGAGGGGTTGCAAAAATAATTTCTACCCCTATATGCAGCTCGTCGGACTGGACGAAACTGTCACCGCTTTCGCTGAACAACTCTGTATTGGCGAGGGAACTCCATTCTTTGGAACTCGTTCTTAAAAAAGTGAAAAGTGAAAATGTTCCTGTAATCTTTACGATTTTCAGCCCTTTAACGCTGGCCAATAAGATATCAAACAATAAAGTGGCAGAACATATTGCACAGGGACATGGAACAGAAGTGAAAAACGCTTTGGCGGTTATTACACAGACTACGGCGGATTTGGCGCGACGCGCTATTGCTATGGGAGCGGATGGTGTGTTTTTTGCCAGCCAATTAAGCTCATATGATAAGGTAAGCGGCAGTCTATATGCCGAGTACGGCAAACCTTATGATCTGCAGGTGCTTAGGGCGGCGCAGGATGGATGGTTCAACACACTGCATGCTCACGGTACAAACATCATGTTTGAACTTCTAAAAGATTATCCTGTAAATGTGTTTAATTGGCATGTTGGAGAGTCCTTGCCTACCATGGCGGAAGCGTTTGATCTGACAGGAAAATGTCTGATGGGTGGCTTAAAGCGAATGGATATCACCAACGCTCATAAGAATGAACTGTATCATCAGATTTACGAGAGCATGCGTGTTCTTGGAGGACGTCATCTCATTTTGACACCAGGGTGCGTTGTTCGCTACCCGTTGGATAAAGATATGCTTTTATTTATCAAAAAAGCGAAGGTCGAAGTTGAATCCGCATTAAGAGAACGCAGATATTTTTAAAGGCGTCTTGTTGAACATACAGAATGAAAGTAGAGTAAATTGCAACTGGGAGAAGAGGACAGAAAGAAATATGTTTGGTGGTCTCTGTTAGAATGAAGTCGCAACATGCCATTCTGAAAGGAGAAAGCAAAATATCTCCGAGAAATTTGTACATTAAATGAAGAAGCTGTCAATGAGTGCCGTAGTTGCTAAAGCTGACCATACAACCGTAACCTTACGACAACTTTCGGCGACTTTATACTCTCATGCTGCGGCTTAAAGGTAGCTCTTTCAAGCCCGCTGTTAGTGAGCGTTGCCGCCGCTCTAGAAGGCAGCAACACTCATCGTGTATTTTGTCGGAGTTTCAGCTGAGTGTGTAGAGGACATTACCGAGGCACTTTGAGGCAATGGAGGCTTGCCATCCACTATGAACGAGTGAACAAAAAAGCTCGTGTCCATACGTAGATTAGCGCAATCGCCTTTACATGGTGGTGCTGTCCATGTCTATCTGTATGGACGGACGGAAGGAATCTATTTATGTCATAACCGAGGCAACGAGATTGCCACTTGGATGGCACTTGCCGTCAACGAGGAAGGATAACGTTAAGTGCCGGGGGCTGTGGAAGGCATGGAAGAAGGCAGATTCAGAGTAAAACTGACGATAAAATACTCAAAACAATCCGGGTTTAAGAAAGAAAAAACTCCTGTGATAAAGCCTAAGCTTTTGTGTCGAAGTTGTTCGCTATGTGCTTGAAAGATGCGAAACAGAAGAATACGGATGACGTGGATGAAACGCTGATCTGAGCCAATTTTTCATTCGAGCATTGGGCACGCATTCAAACCAACAATGCTGTTGAATGATTGAACAGGGATTTTCGTTGCCGCACTTGTATGGTGGGGGGCTCTCTTGGCGGAAACTCAGCCTTGTTGCTCATCTGCGCCGAGAATGGGAAAACAAGAAATACATGAACATGAGATTTAGGGGCACTACATGGCAATGCCTCCATCACTGGCTGATTCCATTTCCTCAGAAACTGCAAGACTATTTGCACATACCTACCCTGCTCCGAACCTAAGAACAATCAGCCTCAGAAATAACTGACCGTCGTACACCCGAAACTAATTTTGCGATCACAAACGAGCCTGTCACATTCCCTCCATCCAGAGAGATGTGGCAGGCTCGTTGCTTGCAAAAACTCAATTCTTTAAGTCGTCATCGTCAGTTTGTTTGAGATACATATGCCGATATTTGTTCCCAACAACTACCAACTAAGATATGTACCGCGCACAGGTGAGAGAAAAGAATACTCAATTGGTGCCCGTTGATGATATGAAGGTGGTTAGAACTGACAACATATCGTGGGCAACGAAGGCAACGAAGAACTGAAAACAGCTGAAATCTTCCCATAAGTATTAAGAACCAGCATGATATGAGAAGCACTAACCGTTCAAAAAATCGACGATGGTACCGACGTAGATTTTCGCTGCGTTAATCACATCTTGTACATCAACGGTTTCGTTATAAGCGTGAATTCCTTCCAGATTGGCAGGCCCGTATTGAAGCGTAGGAATTCCTGCATACCTGAAGAATCGGGCATCGCTGCTTGCCCACTGGTATGTCCTATTCAATGGCTCCCCCCATACTCTCTGGACGTTTTGCGCAACGGCCTCCACAATGGTGGCTTTGCGGTTTGTACTGTTGGGTTCGGATTTCCAGCCGAATTCATAGGTAATGTCATCTACGCAGGATTCATTGATGATCATCAGCAATGTTTCTTCTACCATGTCGCATGACACACCAAGCGGCAACCGTACATCAATTTCAGCCTCGGCAAAATCTGGTACCATGTTTACCTTCGTGCCACCTGAAATTTTGCCGATATTGACAGTGCAGTGGTTGAGAACGTGCTGAACTCCAGGGGCACCAATCAAACGCTGTGCCATGCGACGCGATTCTTCCATAACGAGAGCTGTTTCGTTGTCGTTGTAGCGGGGAACGATGTTGCGGATTTTGTGAATGTTTTGGAGAACTTTAAGTAGCCTGTCGATGGCATTGCTTCCCTTATAGGGCGAAAGACTGCCGTGGGCGGGCTCGCCGGTGGCTTTAAGTTTGATCCAGCAGCACCCTTTCTGTCCGATCTCACAGTTAAAAAAACCTGTAGGTTCGGCAATTAAAGCAGCGTCGCCTTTTACAGTACCGCTTTCGACGAGCCATTTCGTTCCCCAGGGACCGCTGACCTCTTCGTCAGGAACAACTGTCAAGATGATTTGCCCATGTAGAGGAACTTTTTCATCGGCTAGAAGTCCCATGGAAAATATTAAACCGGCAAGGCCGCACTTCATGTCCGAAGTACCGCGCCCGAGAATTTTTCCGTCTTTGATTTCGCCGCTGAAGGGATCAAAATTCCATTTGTCGCGATTTCCGACGGGCACAACGTCACAGTGCCCGTTGAGAATCAGTTTTTTCCCCGATGGATCACCAAGTTCGGCGATGATATTTGGGGCGTTTTTTACGGGGCGCATCACCCTGCATGGAATATGATGTTCTGTCAGATAATTCACAATAGCGGCAACGATGGGTTCAACATCACCCGGCGGGTTGACACTGGGAATACGGATCAGGTTAGAGCACAGAGAAAGTAACTGCTGGCTTCTGCTATCTACAAGATCATAGAGTCTTTTGTGGTCTTCCATCTTTTTATTATCCTTTCTGCTACGTTACAGCTTGTAGAAATATGGCGTCACAATTTTGCGAGTCAAGATAATACCTTGAAAGACAATTATCTTTATTAGTTACGGGCCTCTTCTACAATTAAATGCTAATTTTTCTTAGAGCTTTTCCAACCGAACAATCCTGGAAAAGCTTTAATGATAGCAGCAAAAATAACGAACTGGAAAACAGAATAAATTGCAGAGTACCAACCCAAAGTGAATGGCCACGTGGGGTAAAAGTCATACAGATGCAGAATAAAAGCGTTGCCAGCGATAAACATGGGTTGTTCAACAAAAAACTGAAGCAACAATGTTGTAATTGCGAAAACGATCCATCGTGTCCGTTCGTTTTCGATTTTGATAATCTGTTTCCATGCAAAATACCAATAAATGCCTTTGACCGGCTGTGCCCAAAGATCCACAGCGGGGGTCCCAGATGGAATGCCTCGTGCGATTCCGACGATAGTGCCGACGATGGGACCGCCACACATACCGGCTAAACAAGGCATAAGTGCTCCTGGATCCATGACCAGAGGTGGTACAAGAGGAACTGCGATTCCTAAGGCACGGAAAGCAAATGCGGCACCGCCGAAAGCTGCTGCGAGACCGATTTGATTTGAGGACATCAGTGGTTTGCGTTCATAAGTTTCTTGTTTTTGAAAGTCTTTCTTCGCTTTAAACATATAAAAAATCAAGAACGTCACAATAGCCGCCAACGCTATATAGTTCCATGGATAAAGGTTGGCGAGTAACTTTGATCCTTTTTGATAATATACGCGGAAAAGCACAAAAAAGACGAAAATTGCCAGAAGTCCTATGAAACCTCTCTTCATTTCTTTTCTCATTTCATATCTCTCCTTTGTCAAGAATTAACTATGTTTACTGGAATAAGAAATTCCAAGTAAACAAAGTTCCAAACCAGCTCTTTTCAGAGCTGAAATAAACCACTGTACCCATTGCAATGGCCGCGATTAACATGACAACAAAATCTTTGATTTGGAGTTCGAGTGTTTTGCGATAAGTTCTATGCAACGGATTATTTGTAAAACCTCTGGCTTCGATTGCGCGCGAGATCTCCTGCCCTTTTAAGATCGATATGAATAGTCCGGGAACAATGACGGGAATGTATGCTTTAATTTTCTTGAATGGATTAGAGCTTTCGAAACTTGCGCCACGAGCCTTTTGGGCCTCAATAACGGTGCTAATTTCGTTCTTCAGAACGGGAATATAGGAAAAAGCAATCCCAATAGCTATAGACGCTTCTGGCGGAAGCTTTGCTTTGTTCATTGTAAGAACGATGGAGCTCGTCGGCGTAACGCTGGTAATGAGATCGGCCGTCCATATAAAGAATATGAAACGCATGGCGCTGGCTAATCCGCTAAGAATCCCTGTTGCGGTAACAGGCAGATGTTTCCCCGGGAATAGAAAGAAGAATATGCGTTCGTCAGGAAGTGGTTTTGCAAACGGGAAGTTAAGAATAAAAAAGAGGAAAAAAGCGAAGAGTAATGGCTTGGTGAGCTTCCATATTTGCACCTTGGAAAAACCAGAGACTCTGTACAAAATATAAGCGATCAGCAGTAACAGTGCCACAATAAATGGATCAAACACAGCACATCCTATGACGATGAAAGTAATCAGCAAAAATATCTTTGTTCTTGGATCAAGATTATAGAGAAAGGATTTTTTTACGTCAGGATTCATGATGATGCCTCCTCTGCTATAAAGAAATATCTTCAAACAGGCTACAGGCTTCATCTACGTCGACGATCGTAGGAGATGTGATGCCGCAGTGCTGAAAAAGTCGGGTAATCTGGGGAGCTTCAAGATTTGAAGACTTCAGAAGTTCCTCCTGTGCGAAGACATCCCTTGGAGTTCCATCTGCGATGATATTTCCCATGTACATGACAACGATCCGATCCGAATATTCTGCCGCAATACCCATGTCATGAGTTATCACGACAATGGTTTTCCCCAATTTTTCGTTGAGGCGTTTCATCATGTCCATCATTGCGCGGCTTTGAATGGGATCCTGTCCAGTTGTTGGTTCATCAACGATGAGAATATCGGGTTTCATGCATAGAATTGCAGCAACGGCAATTTGTTGACGCTGACCTTTGCTGAGATTGTATGGGTTGGAATCTAGGATATCTTCAATGTCGAGTAGTTTGGCAACTTCATGGACGGTTTGATCAATTTCCACTTTCGTATAGCCTAAATTTTTAGGGCCGTAAGCTAATTCATCAGTAACGACGGAAGAAAAAATTTGATGATCCGGATTCTGAAAACAGTACCCCACTGATTTGGAAAGTTCTGCAACAGTTGTTTTCCTGGTGTCAATGCCTTTAACGGATACATAGCCGCTGTTGGGCTGGTGTAATCCATTAAAATGTTTGACGATTGTTGTTTTTCCTGAGCCATTTCGACCGACGATAGAAATAAATTGTCCTTTGTAGATATCAAGGTTGATACCATGTAGAACTTCTACATCAGGCGTATAGCTGAAGTGAAGGTTATCAACATGAATGATCGGTTCGGTGAATTTTCTGTACTGCCTGAGTTTTTTCTTGGCATTCTGTAGATGTTCTTGTGTCAGATGACTGGAAAATATTTTTTTGAAAGTATTTACAGCTTGATCAAGGTTTTCTGGCTGAGGAAAATTCTGTTTTTTCTCTTCGTTCATCCATGAACAGAATTGATTAATCTGTGGAGTAATAACGCCGATTTTTCTCAGTTCTCTGGAATGGCGAAGTACCTCTTCAGGTGTGTCGTCATAAATAATACGGCCTTTATTCATTACGATAATGCGATTGACGAGATCAATCACTTTCTCGATCTTGTGTTCGACGATAAGGACAGTTTTCTTTTTGTCTTCAGCTAATTTTTTCATTAAATGGAAGACAAGGTCGCTGCCCAATGGATCAAGGTTGGAGGTGGGTTCATCAAGGACATAAATGTCCGGTTCCATTGCTAGGACCGATGCTAAAGCTACTGACTGTTGTTGGCCTCCTGAGAGCGCCTGTGGAGGGCGTTGCAGATAAGCTTCCATCCCTACATAGCCAGAATATTCTTTAATTAAGTGTTCAATTTCTTCGACTGGCAAGCCTCGATTCTCTGGACCAAAGGCAATTTCGTCTTCGACTGTGGGGTTAGTGAGCTGACCGCTGGGATCTTGGAAAAGTAGTCCAGAAATAAAAGCCATATCTCCGATACGTCGTTTGGATATATCTTCACCGTGTATGAAGAGTTTGCCTTGGAAATCTCCTGCATAAGATTCGGGGACAATGCGGTTGAGGGTAGAGCAGAAGGTTGTTTTTCCGGCCCCTGAAGGTCCAGTGATAAGAACGAGTTCTCCTTCTTGTATTGATAAATTAATATCTTCAATGGCTGGCTTTTCTGCGCCGGGATAGGTGTAAGTTACATGGTCAAATTGGATAATAGTTCCCATTGCGTTATGCCTCCAATTTAATTATGGTTCGAAGGGTATGAATATGATATTTTGCATTAATGAATTGTCTAGAACATACTTACATGGTTTAGTTTTTTGTATTGCTGCGCTTTGTTTTATATGAGTTCTCGCAGCACCCTTGCGGCGATGGACCGAGCGAGGATTACAGGTTTGCCTGTGATTTTGCGCACCTGATCTTTCATTGCCAGCGTATACCCCATACAGTCCATGACGATGACTTCGGCACCCCACCGGGCGAACTCTTCTGCTGCTTCGGGAATTGATTTTTCAGGATGGACATAGGGCGATGCGCCAAGAGAGCGATTCTGCAAGGAAACCTGGGACCAACGGCGTGACGACTGTTGCAACTGATCTGCCGATGGCATGAAAATCCCCAGTTTCGTCCCTGCGGAAACGACGGACTGAACGGCATTGAACAGAATTTTCTGCGGCCTCAGGAGCAAGCCGCCTGTTGGAAAATCCGGAAATTCTCCTGTGCAGAGCAGCAGGACTGCAGGGATTCCGGCGGCAAAGTGATCGGCGATTTTTTGACGTACCAGCGGCGTAACCGTTCTCTCGCAGATCTGCACCGAACTTCCGTCGGCAAGGCGCGTGACCAGCACGTAATCTCCATGGTGCGGCGCCATTGAAGCAATCTGTTCCTTGTTTAAGCCATCCAGTGCGCCGGCTTCGACCAGTTCGACATCGTTCCCGAGAATTTTCATCAGATCCGGCGTCATATCTACTCTCGGAGCCTGCCCGATAGTGACTGTTCCAACCCGCAGAGCCATGACAATGCCTCTACGCTTGGGGGTCTGTGGGCGGAAGACTGCCCATGCCCTGAAGTTTATCCATGGTCCCATAGCGCCGGAGAGCCAATTGGAACTCGTCTTTGTTGTAGAAGCTGCATCGGCCTTCGCCAAAGGCTTTTGCCGTTTCGATGGCAAAACGCACCGCGGCCTCGATGTCGCTGGGTTGAGCGCTTCCTGTGGCGCAACCCGGAACCATGGACTGAGCTGTCAGTGCCACGCCGACAACGGGAGCTTTTGTCGCCGTGCAGGGCTGGAGAATACTGTTCATGTGATAGAGCCCGTTGCCATAAGGCGTAATATCAGTCATGCTCAGAGCGAAGGCTTTGGGCAGTTCGCCGGTAACCGAGGCCATAATTCCGAGCAGGTCCTCGCTGACGCGGAGGATCCATCCCTCTTTGACGGTAGGCGAAATGGCAAATCCCCTGCTGTTGATGATTCTGTTGCCGCGAGTGGTATCAATGGAGAGAACGGCATCCAACTCCTCGCTCATTTCTTCATTGTTGGCGATAGTCATATTGATGGGAGAACCCATGAACGGGACGGGGTCATGGGGAAGAGTCGGGGCGTCGGGGCAAATGTGCGTGGAAACAAAGACGTCACCCTTCAGCACATCGCCTTTTTGAGCCATAGCTCCGAGTTTCATGGCGATGGCTATGGCCGAAACAGCGCCGTCGCCATCGGAAACGAGACCGATCCGCTCCGGACGTGCCCCGATGCCGCCCAGGCGCCCCACGATGCCAAGCGTTGGCGCTTGGCCGCCGCTGTGTTTGCCTTCGGAGCCATAAATCCACGTTTTCACGAAGTCCGTGCTTCCCGAAGGCCCCTGCACGGTCTTGACGGTAATTTGATTTTCAGGTACACCCGCAGCCACGAGAGCCTTTTTCACGGTCTCTCCGTTGACTGTCGGCGAATCCAATAATTCAAGGGCGTTCATTGTATAGTAGAGTGACATAATCAGAGCCTCCTGTATTATTCTCACGCATTTCCGGAAATATGCAGCGGCTGGATGGCGTAGCTTTTTCGTTGCGAAGCCACGCACATTTGTTCAAAACTATTTCAGTTTTACATAAGGCACGACTGCTTTGCCGACAATCTTCTCAATAGGCTCCAGAAGTTCGCGGCAGAACATTCCGGCGCCGAGAGGAAGATTGTCTGCGGGAACCAACGTTACAAAAACCTTTTGACCTTCTTTCAATTCTGCCGAAGTTGTGGGAATCCCTGTTTCGGCATCGACAGTCATAATCAGATCGGGAAAAGTGCCCAAGCGTTTGTTATCAAGCTCCAAGGTCATAAATTCATTCCAGAATGTCAGTTCACAGTTGTCTGCGGAAATAATTCCGTGATCAAAACCACCTTCGGTTTTCAGCATAACGGAATTTACAGTTGCCTGGGCAACAATACGTCCGCCCAGGAAATCAACTGCGGCCTCGACGACAGCCCGAGGCCCTTGGGAGCGTGTGTTCAGCATGCGCATTCCTGTTTCGATAGCCAGCGTAATTCCACCGGGGGAGGCATGTCCTTTCAAGTAAGAAGCTTTTACCGGATTTCGCGCCACGGCAACCAGTCCGCCGGCTTGGACAGCGCATTGCCGCACAAGTGCTGCTACATATTCCATAGAGCCGCTGAAAGATGCCTCGATGTAGCGCGCTGTTTGCGGATTTCCCCCTGCCGCTGTTTGTTTCGAAATGTAACATTTATCGCGATGCAACGCCAATGAGCCCATGACGCCGGTGGGATGAGCGCGACTGTTGCAGGGAGCGTCGATGAGGGGCAGTCCGCTCATTGCTGCGGGAAGCCATCCGTTAAAAGTCGAGCCGCCTCCATTTTCGTTGGTGATCAATCCAGCCAACTTGGGAACATCCATTTTTTTCATCAGCTCAATGACGCGTAATGCGGCTTCCGGTGTCGCCATGGCTTCTTTGGAAGCCGGCGCTCCCACTGCCGAGCAGGTAATGGCGACGCCGTCGGGATCGACCTCGTCCAAAGAGACCAATTCCAACGAGCCGGCAGCAAGAGCGGCTTCACCGAGAGCTCGTCCGTTTGCCATAGAACCGCCGCCGCCGCCAAGAAAACAGCCGCCCAGCAATGCGGCTTCCACATGTTTTTGAGTCAGTTTCATTCGAGACATGAGTGCGCCTCCTCAGTATAAAGCTGTCCACAGACAGGCAGCTGCACAGCGCAATGGATCCAGAACGGGAATTTTTATTCGGTTGCGTAATGTGGGGGCGGCATTGATTGTCGATAACCCTGTACAGGCCAAAACAAGAAGTTTGGCTCCTTGCTCCTTTAATGCGCAGCCCACTTGTGTAAATTCCTCTAAAGCCTCGGGGCGAAACAGATCCAAAGTCGTATGGATCATCGGCGGATGCAGCGCTCCGATGAGATGCTTCCCTAAAATTTTTGCCATCTCTTCTGGCACGTCATCGGTAATTCCCAAAACACCGACTGAAATTCCATAGGCTAAAGCGATGTTCGCCGTTGCTATGCCCGCGCCGATAACAGGGATATCGAGCTCTTTCTGAAGGAGTCTGACGCCGGGATCTCCTGCGCAGCTGATATAGACGGCGTCGACATTCTCAGCTGCAAATTCTCTTGCAAGCTTCAGCACTTTTGGCAAAGCTTTATCGTGGCTTGCCTCGTCGTGTATTCCTTCGTACTGGTCAGCAATACATCTCGATTCCACAGTCAAGGATGGAAAATATGACTCGACAAGATGTCCATGAAGTTGAAGCAGTTTTTTGTCCTGTGTCGTGAGAACGCGAATCAGGCCGATTTTTTTCTTTTCTTGCATTTATCACATCTTCTTCCCTTAGCCTGAGGAAATAAGGCTTTTATCGCCAACCAAACGAGTGTCCGATGGCATTAGAGAAGCCATCGCCGGCGAGACAAAGCCATCGCCGTAAAGCTGCATGGCTTCTTCATGGTTTTTGATGAAAATAGCCCTGATGAGTAATGCAACAATCAGACCGATGCCATAAATTGGGTTTCGAATCGGCAGACCTGTAGTGCAGAGGATTCCCAACGCTTTTTTGAGCCGCCGATAATTTGCAGAAGTGCGCCGGGGACAGCCCAAAACAGCATTTCTTGTAGAATTGAATAATCGGATCCCGCTTGGACAGTTGTCGCAAAAACTCGAATGACGGGCGGCAACAGATTAAGATTGAAATGCATCTTCATTAAAAAGCCAACAACCACAGCAGCTGAAGCAATGAAATCAGACCGGCGCCAATCATGAAACCGTGGGGAATGTAAGTTTTTCCAAGGTCGACAGGGAGATTGGACAATCCCAGCGAGCTCAACCAAGGAACGAGGTTGGGGTAATAGCCTCTGACCAGAAGCCCTACAGCCAGTGCCGACATAGCCCAGGGATTTGCGATGAAAGCGATGCCGATGCCGGCCATGGGAAGGCCACCCGCAAGAAACGGCTTTATCCTGCAGCCCGCTCCCAGTACTCCCAAAGTGATGCCGCTGAGAAGGGTGCGTCCTTTTTTGCCTCCTTCGTCACCTGCAATCAGAGCTTCTGCTGTCGCAATTCCGGGTGCCCATGCTTCCTTCGCAGGAAACATTTCTGAATCGAACAACGAATACACGAGGTGCATACCAATCAATGTAGCCATGCCAGAACCGACGAGCATGGGCAAAATCAAAGAATAATCGCCGAAAACGTAGAGAATTCCCACAGCAAGCAAGCAGCAGTTTGCCGCGCCGAAGCCTGCGGCTGATGCCATAGTCTGTACCAGGTTCTGGCGATCCAGAGAGCGGAACTTGCTTAACTTGGCGAAAGGAATTCTTGCGAGCGCCATGGCGAACAGCGCTCCAATGACAGAGGTATTAGGTGTTGTGCCGATGCGAGAGATAATTTGCATACAAATGACTGCGGAAAAGACCGAGACGACCACGCTAAGGAAAAATGTTTCTCCTTCAAAAGCCTTAACATGCTGAATGCTTTTGTTTCCCGACATATCAACCGACCTCCTTGATTTTTGTTAAAAATAAAGAAAATGTAAATCCATATAAGTACATATTTTCATATTATTGCTGGTTATATTTCATGATATATCTTTATAATAATTTTATAAATATTATTATGCATAAAAAGATATCAGCTTTTTGTGCATTTGCATAATAAGAAGGTCCCGGGCAATACGTTAAGAAAAACGTTGTGCCCGAGACCTTTATGAGGTTTTTCAGGATATTGGCATGAAGATTATCATAAAATTTTTTAGACAGTATCTTTTTTTTCGGTAGTTTTGTCACCGTATGCGAGAAACAGCGCAAGGCGGAAAGGCGTTGTTCCGCATCTGTCCAATGGAAGAATCTCCATAATTTGTTTCAAGCGGTAGAGCAAGGTGTTACGGTGGATGTGAAGTTTGCCGGCGGTTTTTTCGGACGAGCCGTCGCAGGCGAGCCAGACACGAAGGGTTTCCACCAGGGAAGAATGTCCTTTTGCGTCTTCTTCGTAGAGTGGATGCAGGCTGCGTTGTGCAGCTTTCCGAAGGGCAGGCAAAGGGTGGTCCTTCTGCAGGAGATCCAGAAGCTCAAGTTCAGAGTAGACAAAAATGCCTTCGTCAAAGCCGAGCTGTTTTCCGATTTGCATCGCTGCCGTCGCTTCGGCAAAGCTCTGGACAAGTTTTTCCAGCGGCGCAGGGCCGGAAATTCCTATATTTTGATGTTCCGTCTGGTGCGGAAGAGAACACTTCAAAAACTCAATGAAGTCATTGATCTGTTCATGAGGGGATTGGGCGACGAACATCCTCAGCGAATAGTCGACGCTGCATTGAAAGGCGCGCTCCTGCGGAAGCGACAGCCGTTGTAGCGGGAGTTTTTCCCATTGAAGACTCCAGACTGGAGTGGCGCTTTTCCACCCTCGGAGTTTAAGAGCTTCCAACAGGCCGACGGGGTCCTGTTCAAGGTGGAAAAGGTTGAGTGCCTCGCCGCTGTCCCTTTGACTTTGTTCTGCTCGAAAGACTTCGCGCATGACTGTTCGCGATACGATGGCATAGGCCAGACCTATGGGCATGAGAACCAGTGGAAAATTGAGCTCATCGGCTATTTTCAGAGCTTCTTCGGGAAGGGCGTCAATGTAACGTCCGAGTTTGATCCCGATGCCGCAGGCTCCATTTTGGCTGAAGGCCTCGATTAGACGGCAGATTTGATCGGGGCTTTCTCGAAAGGCATAGCCAGTTGTGAAGTAAAACGTGTCCCGAAGAGCCCATTTGATGACGTCGGGAACTTCGATGAAGTCGACGAAACGAACGCATTTGCCCATTCCATTTTTGCCTGCGGCGATTTCATAGCCGGCAAAGGTGGGCAGTTTCAGCATATCGGCGACTGTGAACATGGCGAGCCTCTAAGCTCGAAGTTCTCTATGACGGCTTTTATACCAACAACCACAGTGCCCTGCGGCATTTGGCCCACACTGGTGAAAGAGGCAGCTTTTCAACGATTGAGGATCTCCGGCGCATTCTGGAGAACCATTGCATGCAAGGCCTGTGATGCTCCGGAAAAAAGCTTCGCCCCTGGCGCTGTCGTCAAAACACGCGAGAAGCGTGCATCCACCTTCCGCTCCCTGAATTCCGCCTCGAGCGAGAATGTACACGTCTGTCGCTCCCATTATTTTACAAGCT
This sequence comes from uncultured Synergistaceae bacterium, assembly GCA_964622575.1. Classification (GTDB taxonomy): domain Bacteria; phylum Synergistota; class Synergistia; order Synergistales; family Dethiosulfovibrionaceae; genus Pyramidobacter. The sequence continues at coordinate 244,838 of CAZUQW010000002.1, forward strand.
TCGACCTCGTTGATTACGCGTCCGGGGATGGAGATAAGTCCCACTCCCATTCCCATGGAGAGATCGGGCGTCCTTCGAGATGCAGCGGCCATGACGCTCTCGACTGAGCAGGGAGCATACTTTTCCAGACCCGCAGCGACAAGCATTTCTACGCCCTCTGCAGCCAGAGCGGTGAAAAAGTGCAATGTTCCGCCGAAGGGGCTTCCGGCCAGCATAGCCGCCTGTCCATGGCAGTCTACGAGGTTGGCGCCGATGATACAGACGTCGCCGGGAAAGAATTTCAATTTTCCTGAGGAACAAAGTTCGGCATCAAACGGAAAGGGAGTGCCTTTGCGCAACAAAAGGTTATGGGGCGCAGTACAGTTTTCGGCGCAGCTGCCCGTGCCGCGGCGATCGATGCGTCCGCAGATCTTCAGCGGAACGCCGCAGATCGCTTCTGAAATCAGCGAAGTGGTCGTGCCGCCTTTGATAATGAGTTGTCCTGTTGTCAAGGCTTTTTGAACAGAGGACAGTGAAAGAATGGCCTTAGCAATCAGACGTTTGCCCGCTTCGACGGACAATGAAATTTGCACTTTCACGGGGATTCCCTCCTTATTCAAAAAAGATTGTTCTGCCGAAAAAATAGAAGCTTTCTCGAACGGTTTGCACCAACTGCCGCCTCAGACGTTCTTTCTCGGCGCTCTCGTCGTCGGCGGGGTACCAGACGGGCGCGGCAAGTCGGACGGCACACTTTTCTTTTTGAGCGAGGAAACGCCGCGCGTTTCGGACAAGTAGTTCACTGGTCGACAAACTCTTTTGCCCTCATCAGGTCGTGGAGCATCAGGTCCCATGGGGAACCGGCAGTGCGGCGCGGGTTGCGCAGCAGATAGGCGGGGTGAAAGAGGGGGCACAGCGTCATCTTCCGCCCTCCTAGCTCGAAGTCGTAGAAGGATCCACGCAGGGATTTGATGCCGGTTTTGACGCCCAACAGCGTTTGAGTGGGCACGTTGCCCACGGTAAGGACCATGCGGGGACGGAGGGCGTCGAACTGGGCGATGAGCCAGGGGAAGCAGGCGGCGATTTCGGGCTTGAGAGGATTGCGGTTTTCAGGCGGACGGCACTTGCAGACGCTGGTGATGAACAGGCGTCGGCGGTCGAGTCCTGCCGCGCTCAAAATTTCCGTCAGAAGGCGTCCCGAGCGTCCGACGAAGGGCAGCCCCGTGCGCTCCTCTTCAGCGCCGGGAGCTTCGCCGACGATGATGATATTCGCGTCGTCGGGACCTTCGCCAGGAACATGATAGGAGAGGGTGCCATCGGGCTGTGTGCCCTCGGGGCGTCCCAAGGGGCAGTTGAGGCAATTTCTGATTTTTTCGTTCAGTTCAGTAAGTTGAGACATCAATGATCCACCTTGTCCTGTTCTTTCATATCGAGCGCGGAGAAATTTCGCGCTTTTTTGTTTGCGCTGTCCTCACGCCTCGATGAAACGCTTTCAAGGTTGTCGAGGCGCCGGCAAAAACGCTTTCCGCCGATTTTAACGCCTTTTCCGCAGCATCAAGCATGGCCGCCATTCAAAGGTTCTCCTCTGATGAGGGCCGCCAGGTCGTCAAGGCTGAGGGTTTCGGGTTGACCGGTGCCTTCGAGGAGGCTTTCGGCCATGAGACGCTTGGCGCGATGGAGCTCGGCGATTTTTTCCTCGACGGTGCCGCGGGCCATCAGGCGGTACACTGTGACGGGACGGCTTTGGCCGATGCGGTAGGCGCGGTCGGAGGCCTGATCCTCCACGGCGGGGTTCCACCAGGGATCCATGTGAACGACGCAGTCGGCGCCCGTCAAATTGAGGCCCGTGCCTCCGGCACGCAGGCTGATGAGGAAGAAATCGCCCTTTCCCGATTGGAACGAGCGCACCAGACCGTCCCGCCGCGCGGCAGGCGTTGAGCCGTCGAGATAGAGACAGCTGAAACCTTGCGCTTTCAGCGCCGCCTCCAGCAGTTTCAGGTAATCGACGAACTGGCTGAAGATCAAGGCGCGGTGTCCGTTTTCATTCATTTCCTCGGCCAGCTCGAGCAGCGCTTGGAGTTTTGACGACGGGACGTTCTTCATGGTCTCGGACACCAGTGAAGGAGCGCAGCAGCAGCGCCGAAGTTTCATGAGTTGGGCGAAGATGACGAACCGCCGGTCTTGGGAGAGTTCCCAATCTCCGTCCTCCAGGGCGTCGACGGCGGACTGGCGCAGGGCTTCGTAGCACGCCAACTCCTGCGGGCTGAGGTCGATTTTCAACGTGATCTCGGTGCGCTGCGGCAGGTCGTCCAGCACGTCGGTTTTCAGTCGGCGCAGCAGGAAGGGGGCGATGAGCCTGCGGAGCTTTTGTGTCGCCCCGGCGCTGTCTTCGGCGGCGGGGGAAACGAAACGGCGCTTGAATACTGCCAGCGAGCCCAGAAGTCCCGGATTGATGAAGCGAAAGAGATTCCACAGTTCCAGCAGGTGATTTTCCACGGGCGTTCCCGTCATGATCATCTTGAAATTTCCGGAGAGCTTCATGACGGCGTCGGAACGCTGGGTGTTGACGTTTTTGACGGCCTGGGCTTCGTCGAGGACGATGGTGTTCCAACGGACTTTCGCAAAATCGTCGGCGTGGTTTTGAAGCATGCCGTAGGACGTCAGGAACACGTCGAAGGGACCGAGATCCGCAAGCGACTGGGCGCCGACGACGCTCCACGTTTTGACGGCGAGTGTGGGCGCGAATTTTGCCGCTTCGTCGGCCCAGTTGCCGCACACCGACGTGGGCGCCACCACCAGCGCGGGGCCTTGAGAAGCGCGGTAAAGCAGCAACGCCAGAGCCTGAAGCGTCTTTCCAAGCCCCATGTCATCGGCAAGACAGGCGCCGGCGCCCCAGTGGCCGAGGCGAACCAGCCATTGAAAGCCTTCGATCTGATAGGGCCTGAGTCGAGCGCGCAGGGCGCGCGGAATTTCGGGACGCAGCTGGCAGGCTTCATTGAAACGCGAGCAGATCTCGCGCCATTTCCCGTCGCCGGCCAGGGCTTTTTCGTCGAAAAGCGAAGCCACAGCCGGCGCGGCAAGCGCGTTGACTGCGAGGCTGCCGGATTTTTCGACGCACAGCGAATCCAACTCTTCAAGTCGCCGGCGAAATTCCTGCGTCAGAGCGGCGAACTGCCGGCCACCCAGAGGGATAAAGCGGCTTTTGGACTGCCTCGCCAGTGCCAGAAGCTGTTTGATGGAAAGCGTCAGTTGGCTGTCGACGGTAACGACGCCGTTCAGGCTGAACCAGTCGGTTCCGCTGCCCTGAAGAGCTCCCTGCAGCGCCGAGCTGTCCAGCGTTGCGCGCAGCGTCAGGGCTTCACCGCGGGGCCATTCAACGATGAGATCCGGCAGCGATTGGAACTGAAGCAGCAGTTCGAGGCTTTTTTCGGCATCGTCGATCTGCCAGCAGCCCTCATCGAGTTGGTTGCCGTCGTTCAGCGCAGGACAGGTGTCGATGGCATTTCGGAGCAGTTTTCTCTCGGCGTCGAGATTCCGTTTGACCCGTCTTCCGCCTCCGCTGCCGTCGGGCAAAGTTCCGAACAGCACCGCGCCGCCTCCGCCGGGACGGCAGGAAATGCCCGAGTCGCCGAAGGGGCGGACGACGAACTCCACGTTCAGTCCCTCGCCTGCCGGCGACAGGCGGACTCTCAGTCGGCCGTCGGCATCGGCGGCAGGCAGCGCGCTTTGAAGGTCGGACTGAACGGTGACGGTGGAACCGAGGCGCGAAAGCGCCTTTTGAGCCCGCGGCAGCGCTTCGGCGGGAAAAAAGATGCCGCTGCTGCCCAGAAGGGCGCAGAGATTTTTCTGCGCGTCCGTGAAGGGGAAAACGCGGATTCTTGCGTTTTCTTCGGCCTTCACCACGATGTCGCGGCCGTCGGGATTGGAGGGCGTCATGATTAGCCGGCATCCCTCGGCCAGCGCGGAAGCCTTCAGCAGCGGCTCTTCTCTGACCACTTCAATGGGGCAGAGGGTGTCGGCGTGCGCCACGTCGGGACTTCCCGCCAAAACCAGAAGAGCCTTCGGGACGTCGAGCTCGTAACTGCGGTGTCCGAAAAGGTTGTGCTCGGTCACGGCGTCTGCCGTCCTTCGGGTTTGTTCCGACGCTTCGGGGTACTTTTCAAAGCCCGACGCCACGGCGCTCAGCGGAATTTCCCGCCCGCGGCTCCACGTGCCGTTGGCACCAAGCGTCTGCACGCGGGGCGTCAGCGTGATGGACGGCGACGCTCCCGTCGCCCCCTCGAAGCTGTTCTCCTCAAAGTCGACAGTCCACAGAATCCGCCGCGTGCGCTGGTTTTCCGCCGCCGCGTTTCCGCCGCCCGTCAGCGATTCCAAGGCGTCAAGAGAGCGCTTCCACAGCGGTTCCGGCGCGATGAGGTCGCGCAGCGGGTGATGGCCGTCGTCTTTTTCCGTCGGCGCAAGAGCGCAGGCTTCAAGCTCGCTGGCGAAAAAGGACCATCCTTCCTCGTACAGGCGCCGCGCCAGTGGAGAGCAAATGGGCGCCCAACGGCGCGCCGTCTCGGGAGCCGCCCAGCGGGCAAGAAAAATGATGAAGACCAGCGTATCGAGCTCCATCTTGTCCTCCAGATCCTTCTCGAGGCGTGCGGCTGTCCGCAAGGCGTTCCCGCGGTGCGCTTGAGGCAGCACTTTTTCGATGGCGGCGTCGGCTGCGGCCGGCGCTCTCTTTTTCATAAACGCCGCCGCCTGGTCGGCGGGATTGTTCAGCGCCAGCACTTCGGCGGCGTCAAAAGCCCATCCGCCGCACCGCCGGTCGAAACAGGCAGCGCCCTGACGGGCGACTTTTCGTATGGTGCCGGGGGATTCGTGAAGCGAGGCCAGAAGAGGCACGTAGAACAGTTCCCAGAGATCGGCTGGAGGCAGAGCGCCGTTTTTTGGTTTTCTGAAGTGCAGCAGCCGCTGGAAACGTTTTTTTGCTTCGAGCTTTTCGCCGCGCACGAGACAGTCGATGGCCTCGAAGCGGTTGAGGCTGTCGCGGTCCAGCAAGGGGCGAAGGGCGGCGGCGCGTTCAAAGCGTCCCGCGTCGCAAAATCGCAGCGCCAGCAACGAGGCCAGATCGGAGTCGGCGGTTTTTCGGCACAGCTTTTCCTGTTCGTCCAGAATTTTCAGGCGCAACTCTCCGGGGGCGCACCAAAAAAGTTCTTTCAGCAGCGTGGCTCTAGAGCTTTCGGGAAACACTTCCAGCGACGGCAGGTCGAAATCGGCGGTGATGGCCAGATGGGAGACGAAGAATTTAAGGCACCATCTTTCATGGTCGTCGTCAATTGAAAGGAGGCGAAGCGTCCTTTTCAAGCCTGAAGCGTCGCGGCGGGCGTAATATTTTCTGATGAAATAAAGGGGCCACGTCCAATCGCCGGAATAGGCGGACTGTTCCAAGGCGTGTTTCAGGCAGGACTTTTCCACCACCTCTTCGATGGCGGCGCAGCAGCGGTCGAAAGAACCGTCTCCAAGAGTTTGCCGCACTGCAGCGACGCGCAGAATCTCTTGGGCGCTCCAGCGATCGAAGTGGAGTGGCCCCTTTCTGGCAATGCCGAGCTCTTTCCAACGCGGCAGGGCGTCGTGCAGGCAAAAGCGCTTCAAGTCGGGCGACAGTTCATCCGCCGCTTTCGATTGGATCATACGCGCCAGCTCTTCCTCGGAAAGCTCGACGGGCGAGAGCGCGAGAATGCAGTAGGCCATGCGTTCCGTCCCGCTCAACGCCGTAGGGAGTTTCGCGCCGAAGATCTTCAGTTTTTGTGTCATGGTCTTCACCGCCTTTTGATGTTTTTCCATTATAAAGCCTTCTGCCCGCTTCGTCCTGCGGAAAAAAGTTGTTCTTTTGGACGATACACTTTTGTCATTTCATAGAGTACACTGAAGACGTCGAAGATAATTTGACCTATCAAGAGGTGAATGAGATGAAGCTCGGACCGGCGGCTCTCTGCGCTGCGTTTTTTCTTTGCATGGAAGCGACGGCGTGGGGCGCCGTTCCGCTGACGCTTTCGCAGTGCATTGACAGGGCGCTGAAATCCCATCCCGACCTGACGGCGGCGGAAGGCACCGTGGAGTCCCGCCGTGCCGCGGTCTCGCAGGCGGCAGTAGGCAGCCGCCTCACCGCAGGGGCAAGAACAGGGTATTCCCAATCGGAAAGAGTGCGCGGCGACGGTGAGTCGCGAGGGAACTGGAGCAACGATCTTTCGCTTTCTCAGAAGATATACGACTGGGGAAAGACCGCTACGGACGTCAAAGGCGCACGGCTTTCGGCGCAGTCCGCCGAAAAAAGGGCATGGCGAACCCGCGAAACGGTTGTCGCCGACGTGCGCAGCGCCTATTATGCGCTGAACAAAGCCCAGCGCGACGCCGCAGTGCAGCGCGAAAGGCTCGGCAACTACGAGAAGCGCCTGGAGTGGGCCAAGACCTATTATTCCGTGGGGACCAAGGCGAAAATCGAGGTGACCAAGGCGGAAACCGACCTGGCCAACGCCCGCCTCGCCCTGATTCGCGCCCAATCGCTGACGGAGCAGAGCAAGGCGCGCCTCGCTTCGGCCATGGGCGATCCCGCTCTCGAGATCGAAAGCGTACAGGACGAACTGGAATTCGTCCCCTGGGACATTCCTTTGGCGGAAGCTCTCAAGCGCGCGGCGGCACAGCGCGCCGATTTGGCCGAGGAAGACCTGCGCGTCAAAAGGGCGGAAAACGACGTGAAGTCGGCACGGCTGACGGCCGCTCCCAGCCTGAACGCCACGGCGGGCTATCATTTCGGCGGCTCGGGCTACGACGACGGAGCCCAATGGACGGCGGGAGTTGCGCTGTCATGGCCGCTTGGCGACGGCGGAGAGACCAAGGCCAGAGTCGCCCAGGCTCAAGCCGACTTGAAAGTGGCGGCGGCGCGCCGTGAGAAACTGGCGCAGACTGTGGTGCTCGACGTGCGCACTGCCTGGCAAAGTCTGCGCGAAAGCGCGGAATCGGTTACCGCTGCCCGCGCTGCGGAAAGGGAGGCCCGCGAGAACTTGAACCTCGCCCTGGGACGCTACCGCGCCGGCGTGGGCACCAGCCTCGAGGTGTCCGACGCCGTGGATTCCTGCGCGTCGGCGCAGAACGCCGTGGCGGCAAGCCTTTATAATCACAAAGAAGCGCGGCTCAGCCTCGAAAAAGCCATGGGGGAGGTGCCGGAACGATGAAAAATGCCGCTTTGAAAAAACTTGTGCTCTTGGCAGCCCTTGCGGCAGCTCTGGGCAGCGGAGCTTTTTTCTATTACGGAGGCCGCGCCGCGTCGTCCACCGTAAGCTACCGCACGGCGCCGGTGGTTCGCGGATCGTTGCGCAGCGTCATCCACGCGACGGGTTCTCTGTCGGCCCAGGAGACCGTCGACGTGGGCACGCAGATTTCCGGCACCATCAACGAAATTGCCGTGGATTACAACGACAAAGTCACGCAAGGCCAGCTCATCGCCGTGATGGACAGCCGGATGCAGCAGGCCGAAGTGGACATCGCGCAGGCCAACGTGGCCGCGGCGAAGGCCGAACTGGCCCGTGCCCGAGCCGCACTGCTGAGAGCCACTCGCGACTTGAGGCGCACGCGCGAACTCATTAAAAAGGACCTCGTCGCCCGCAGCGACCTCGACGCCGCCGTGGAAGCGAAGTCCGCCGCCGATGCCAACGTCCGATCCGCCGAGGCAGCAGTGGCGCAGCGTCTTGCCGCGCTGCGGAAGGCCGAGGTCAATTTGGGCTACACCAAAATCTATTCGCCCGTCGACGGCGTTATCGTCAACAAAAACGTCGAAAAAGGCCAGACCGTCGCCGCCAGCTATCAGACGCCAAGCCTCGTGGAGATCGCGCGGGATTTGAAGCTGATGCAGCTGAAAGTCAACGTCGACGAGGCCGACGTGGGCAGCGTCAAAGTGGATCAGAAGGCGGAATTCACCGTCGACGCCTACCCCGACAGAACCTTTGAAGGCCGCGTGACTCAAGTGAGAATTTCGCCCAGCAGCAGCGACAACGTGGTGAGCTATACCGTCGTCGTGGGGGTTTCCAACGACGACGAGAGGCTCATGCCGGGCATGACGGCCAACGTGAACCTCGTCGTCGACGAGAAGCGCGACGTCCTGCTGGTGCCCAACAGCGCGCTGCGCTTCCGTCCCGTGGAGGCCGCGGGACAGAGCACGCGAGGCTCTTGGCGCAAGCCCGTCATCGTCTCCGCCGAAGTGCCGGGCGTTTACGTGCTGCAGGATGGAATCCCCGTGAAAACCGAAGTGGAAAAGGGCATCACCGACGGGCAGAACACGGAGATCCTTTCGGGGCTGCATGAAGGTGCGATGGTGCTGGTGGGCTTCCACCTGAAGCCGGAGAAGAAGTGACGCCATGGCTCTCGTCGAACTGAGAAAGGTCAGAAAAAGCTTTCGCCTGGGCACCGAAAGCGTGGAAATCCTGCACGGCATCGACCTGACGGTGGAACGGGGCGAATTCGTCGCCATGATGGGGCCGTCGGGGTCGGGCAAGTCCACCACCATGAACATCCTGGGCTGCCTCGACGTGCCCACGTCGGGAGAGTATTTCCTTGAAGGCCGCAGCGTGTCGCAGCTGAACCGGAACCAGCTGGCGAAAATCCGCAACAGCACCATCGGTTTTGTCTTTCAGGGATTCAATTTGCTCCAGCGCACCAGCGCGCTTGAAAATGTGGAGCTGCCGCTGCTTTATGCGGGCGTGGGCGCTGCAGAGCGCCGGAAGCGAGCGGAAGAGGCTCTGGTCAGCATGGGACTGGGCAATCGGCTGGACCACGAGCCGGCGCAGCTTTCGGGCGGACAACAGCAGCGCGTCGCCATCGCGCGGGGCATCGTCAACAACGCGCCGCTTCTGATGGCCGACGAGCCGACGGGCAACCTCGACTCGAAAACCAGCGACGAAATCATGAGACTGTTTCAGAAACTTAACAGCGAAAAGGGCATCACCATCATCCTCGTCACCCACGAACCCGACGTGGCGGCTTTCGCCAAGCGCGAGCTGCTGTTCCGCGACGGCAGGATCCTTGAAGACCGCGTCAACCGCTGTCGGCGCACCTAGCGAGGGAGGCGGAACGTCATGATCTCTCCGATGGAAAATTTCAATACGGCCTTTCGAGCGCTGTGGCGCAACAAAATGCGCTCCTTTCTCACAGCGCTGGGGATTATCATCGGCGTCGGCGCCGTCATCGCGGCCTTTGCCGTGGGAGCGGGAGCCAATCGAGTCATCGACCAGCAGATTTCGTCCTTCGGCACAAATTCGGTGACGGTGATGCGCCAGCGCAGCGCCCAGGCCACCGGCGACACCGTAAAGCATCTGACGACCGCCGACGCCGAAGCCATTGCCGTCAACGTTTCCGGCGTGGAAGCCGTGGCGCCCGTGGTCAACACCTCGGTGCAGGCCATCTCCGGCAACGCCAACTGGACCACCACCGCCTACGGCAGCACCCAGTCCTACGCCGACGTGCAGGGGTACGAGATCGAGTCGGGACGCAATCTGACGGAATCCGACGGCCGCACCGGCACCAAGGTGGCAATCCTCGGCCATACCGTGGCAGAACAGCTTTTTCCCCACGAGAATCCCCTGGGTAAAACGCTGAGAATATCGAAAGTCCCCTTTGCCGTCGTGGGCGTTTTCGCCCCCAAAGGGCAGTCCACAGGCGGTTTCACCGATCAGGACGACATGATCCTCGTGCCGCTGAAGACGGCTCAAAGCCGCCTCGTCCGGTGGAACAACACGCCGGGGCGCGTTGGCGTCATTCAGGTGAAGGGCGTTTCCATGGAATCGCTGGACTACATCATCAGCGAGATCACTCAGCTCATGCGCGAACGGCACCGGATCCGCGCGGGCCACGCCGACGATTTCGCGGTGCGCAGCCTGTCGCAGATGCTGGAAGCGCGGCGCCGCACCACGCAAGTCACGTCCATGCTGTTGGCGTCCATTGCCGTCATCTCTCTGGTGGTGGGCGGCATCGGGATCATGAACATCATGCTGGTGTCGGTGACGGAGCGCACCCGCGAGATCGGCATCCGAATGGCCGTGGGGGCGAAAAGCGGCACCATCAAGCTTCAATTTCTTATCGAATCGGTGACGCTGTCGCTCATCGGCGGAGCGCTGGGCATCGCTCTCGGCGTGGGCGCAGGCTTTGCCTTGGCGTCCTTCACCCAGGCGCCGCCGGTTTTCACCTGGGGTTCCATCGCTTTGGCGTTTTTATTTTCGGCGGCGGTGGGCGTGGGCTTCGGCTATTATCCTGCGGCGAAGGCCTCGATGCTCAATCCCATCGACGCGCTGAAATACGAATAACAGACGGCGTCGCGCCGCGGAACGGCAGTTTTCGCGCGCAGGTGCCGACTCTCGGGAGGTTGCCATGTTTTCCGGAAAAAAAGCCATCATTTTCGACTTGGACGGCACGCTCATCGACTCGGTAGGCGTGTGGAATGCCGTGGACAAAGAGCTGGTGCGCCGATTGGGCGGCGGAGAGCAGGACGGCGACGCCCTTCAGCATCAGAGGGACGACGTGCTGCGCCGCTATGCCGCCGACGGCAATCCCTACGGGCAGTACTGCGCCTTTTTGAAGCGGAAGTACGGCTCGCCGCTGACTGCCGACGAAGTGCATGACCTACGGTACCGCATCGCGCGGGATTTTCTCGTGAACGTGGTGGACTACAAGCCCGACGCCCAACTTTTCGTCAAGGAGCTGAAAAGCCGCGGCTTCCTGCTGAGCATCGCCACCACCACGCGCCGCGGCACGGTGGACATCTATCGCACGCTCAATAAAAACCTGCTGGACAAGGCGCCGCTGGACGAGTTCTTTTTTCCCATCTTCACCAGAGAGGACGTCGCGTGCATGAAGCCCCATCCCGAGGTGTACGGCAAGGTGATGGAGATTTTGAACGTTGCCGAAAATGATTGTCTGATCTTCGAGGACTCTCTGATCGGCGTGGAGTCGGCACGCAACGCGGGAATCCAGTGCGTTGCCGTCTACGATCGCTATTCCGACGGCGAGCGCCGGGAGATCGAAAATCTGGCCGACTGGAACGCTGAAAATTACGCGCAGCTTCTCGATCTGCTCCGTCGGGAGACGGGAGAAGGCTCTTTCTCGGCTTCGCGCTGAGGTGATCCCTTCAAAACGCAAAAAACGCCTCTCTGCATCTGCAGGGCGGGCTTTCGTGGAAACAAACGACGGAGGAAGCGGCAGAACGTCCTGCTGCTTCCTCCGTCGTCATTTTGCGCGCTTTCAGCCCAGCAGTTCCTGCAGGGCTTTTTCGATGTCCTCCCTCGGCGCGAAAAACGTCCCCTGCACCAGCGTGGGATCGCCGCCGCCGCGGCCGTTGAGGCTTCGGTTCAGCGTCTTCGCCGCCTCGCGCATGTCGGCGCTGCGGCTGCACATCACGTAGCTCCAGCCCTTTCTGCCGTTGTTGTCTGCGGGAACGAAGACGGCGGCGGTTTTCGCCTTGCCGGAGGTCACCAGTCCGTCGCAGAACTTCCGCACCTCGGCAGGGCGGAAACCCTCCTCGAAAACCGTGACCAGACCGTCGGAATGCGGAAACTGCGCGGCCTTCAGTGCAAAATACTTCCGCGCCATCTCGTTCAGCCGGGCGTTGGCGGCATCCTTATCGGCCACGATCTGCCGCACGGCATCGGGCAGCTCATAGGGCTTGACGGAAAATTGGCGGCTCAGCTCCTGCTGCTGCCTGTTCTTGACGGCATAGTCCTGCAGGGCCAGACGGCCGCAGAGCATTTCGATGCGCACGCCGCTTTTGTAACGCGACATGGAGATGAATTTTATCAGCCCCACTTCGCCGGTGCGCTGAACGTGTGTGCCGCAGCAGGCGCAGACGTCGGTGTCGGGAAAGGTGACAATGCGGATTTTGCCGCTCAGCTCCTTTTTGCTGCGGTAATCGAGGGTCTTCAGCTCCTCGGGCGAGGGGAAAGCGACGCTCACGGGGAGGTTCGCGTAAACAGTGTCGTTGGCTTCACGCTCCAGTTCCGCCAGTTGAGCTTCGGTGAGAACGCCGTTGAAATCCACGGTGACGCCGTCGGGCGCCATGTGGAACCCCACGTTGTCGAAGCCGTAGTGGCGGTGGATAAGCCCCGAGACGATGTGCTCGCCCGAATGGGCCTGCATGTGGTCAAAGCGCTTCTGCCAATCGATTTTGCAGTGGACTTCCGTCCCCGCTTCGATGGGCTCGCCGATCAGGTGGACGATGGCGCCGTTGCGGCGGCGCGTGTCGGTTACGGCGACAGTGCCGATCGTTCCCGAGTCCCCGAGCTGTCCGCCGCCTTCGGGATAAAAGGCCGTGCGGCTCAACGTGATCTCGTAGCCTTTTTTGCCCTGAACGCAGCCGGTGACGCGGGCGTCAAACTCTTTGAGGTAGGGATTTTGGTAGTACAGTTCGTTCATGTCGTCCATAGAGCGTGGCCTCCTGTGCGGAAAAATCTGTCATTGAGAAAAAACAAGATGGAGCGATTTTCTCTAAATTATGCCACTTCCGGCCGCGCGCCACAAGGGAGAAGCCCGTTGAGTGTGGCCGTTTCCCATTTCTTCACGGGGCTTTCCGTGTTAAATAGCGCTCGTCGAACCGTCCGCCGGAGGCCATAAAAGGGCAGCGGCTTTCCGATGGCACGATGGTTTAAAGGGATCTGAAGCGGAAAACGGCTGTCGCAAAGCTTGCGGAAACGGCGAAGAGTTGGCCGACCAAAATGGGGTATTGTCACTGTTATTTATAATTTTACGTTGACAATTGTCGTGAGGAGGATTATACTCGCGGCACTGTGGTCTTTTTATGGAGGGATTTTGTGATGGCCGTGAACGTGAAAAGTATGACTTCTGTGGCGATGATGACGGCTCTGATGTGCCTTCTGGGGCCCGTGATGATTCCCGTGGGGCCCATTCCTTTTTCGTTGCAGGTGCTCACCGTCTGCCTGTCGGTTTCGGTTCTGGGAATGAAGCGCGGAACTTTGGCGGTGCTTCTCTACCTTCTCATTGGTTTTGCCGGCCTTCCCGTCTTTGCCGGTTTTTCCGGCGGTCCGGCGACGCTCCTGGGGCCTACGGGAGGGTTTCTGGCGGGTTTCCTGCCGCTGGCGCTCATCGGCGGCTGGTTCGTCTCCCGTTTCCGCAGCAGCGGGGCCATGCAGTTTGTGGGCATGGCTCTCGGCCTTGCGGTGCTTTATGGTCTGGGCACGGCGTGGCTGGTCTTTTCTTCCGGCCTTGCTTGGGGCAAGGCGCTGAAAGTGGCCGTGTATCCCTTTGTCCTCGTTGATACCGCAAAGGTGCTGATGGCGCTGTTCTTCGGAAAAATCATCAGGAAAAGGCTGAATCTCGACGCTGCCCGGTAGAGGCGGGCCAAAAAAATCTTCGTTCGAAACCTATTTTAAGGCCGCCGCCAGGCGGCCTTTCGCTTTTTCGTGATACAATGAGGCCGGAAAGCGAATTGCCGCCGAAGAGCCTCGTTGAGCCGGGCCATGGGCTCCTTTCATGACGGCGTCGGTGGCGAGACGCAAAAAACTATCGGGAGGGCAGAGTGAAATGAATCAGCTGCGAATTGACAAAATCATGGATGAGCTCGAAAAAAGCTCTCTGAATCAGGCGCTGCTCAGCGATCCCTATTCATTGACCTACATTACGGGCGACCGTTTCGCGCCGGGAGAGCGCTTTCTCGGCCTGTTGCTGCGGCGGGGACAGAAGCCTCTGCTGTTCCTGAACCGGCTGTTTCAGGCGCCCCACGTGGACACCGAAAGCATTGTGTTCTACGACGACACCGAGCGGGGCGCGCTGAAGGCGATTCCGTTCCTCAACCGCTCGGAGCCTTTGGGAATCGACAAGCGTTTGGCATCGGAATTCCTTTTGGAGCTTCAGGAGCACGGTGCCGCGTCGGGATACATTAACGCCTCTCCCTGCGTGGACCACGTGCGCGCGCAAAAGGACGCCCAGGAAATTCTTTTGATGGAGCGCGCTTCGGCGCTCAACGACGAGGCCATGCGGCGCATCAAAAAGGAAGTCCGCGGCGGCGTCACCGAGCGCCAGCTGGCGGACAAGCTTTCGCAGATTTACCGCGATCTGGGTGCCGACGGCCTGGCTTTCCCGTCCATCGTCAGCTTTGGCGCCAACGCCGCCGACCCGCACCACTCTCCCGACGACACTGTGCTGAAAGAGGGGCAATGCGTGCTGTTCGACATCGGCTGCACGAAGGACGGCTACTGCTCCGACATGACGCGCACCTATTACTACAAGTCCGTCTCCGAAACGGACCGCGAGATCTACGAGATCACTCTCAAGGCCAATCTGACCGCCGAGGCGGCCATGAAGCCCGGCGTGCGGTTCTGCGATCTGGACGCCACGGCGCGCCGCGTCATCGAAGAGGCGGGCTACGGCCCCAACTTCACCCATCGCCTCGGCCATTCCATCGGCCAACAGGGCCACGAGTGGGGCGACGTGGGCGGCGGCAACACGGAGCAGGTGAAGCCCGGCAACGTTTTCTCCTGCGAGCCGGGCATCTACATTCCCGGGCAAACGGGAGTGCGCATCGAGGACCTCTGCCTCATCACCGAGGACGGCGTCAAAATCCTCAACAACGTGTCCAAGGAACTGGAAATCATCGGGGACTGATTTCACGCGTCTCATGACGAAGGAGCGAGGAAGCTGTGCTCCCTGCGCAGGAACAGACAGCGAAATCCGTCGCCGATGCGGCTTTCGCCGTCCAACCCGGCACGGCGAAACCGCGCGACGACAAAGAAAAAAGGACGGAACCTTTTTGCTTATTTCGCTTGTATTTCCATTGCTTCGCTAATATAATGGTAAAGCTTTCAGAGAAAGTCACACCGCACCACAAAAGAGTGTTTTTATTTTTTAAGGAGGTTTGAGTAATGGTAACGTTTCTGTTCTGGGTTCTGCTGCTGATCGTCCTTGCTCTGGGCGTCTGCGCGCTGGGGTTCGCCTACATGAACTACAATCATGTCATGGGCGTTCAGATCGACGATGATCACAAGAGAGTTGCCGAGCTTTCCGACATCATCCACCAGGGAGCCATGGCGTTTCTCAACAGTGAATACAAATGGCTTGCGCCCTTTGTCGTTATCGTAGGCCTACTGCTCTGGGCTTTCCTCGGCTTCGCTTCGGGCCTGTGCTTCGTCTTTGGCGCGATTTGCAGCGCTCTGACGGGCTATTTCGGCATGATCGTAGCGACCCGTTCCAACGGCCGTACCACCTACATGGCCACTCGCGGCATGAATGACGCCCTGGGCGTGGCCTTCCGCGGCGGTTCCGTCATGGGCATGACGGTGGTGGGCGTCGGGCTGATCGGCGTCGTCGTTTCCTACATGATCTTCCGTGACGCCAACGTCATCACCAGCTTCGGCCTCGGCGCGTCGTCCATCGCTCTGTTCGCCCGTGTGGGCGGCGGCATTTACACCAAGGCTGCCGACGTGGGCGCCGACCTTGTGGGCAAAGTCGAAGCCGGCATCCCCGAGGACGACCCCCGCAATCCCGCTACCATCGCCGACAACGTGGGCGACAACGTGGGTGACATCGCCGGCATGGGCGCCGACCTTTTCGAGTCCTACGTCAACTCCATCATCGCGGCCATGGCCGTGGGCGCCGTGGCGACCACTCTGGCCGGCGAGTCTCTTGGACTGATGGGCATTCTCTATCCTCTGGCCCTGGCGGCTCTCGGCATCTTCGCCGCCGTGTTCGGCGCGCTCTGCGTGACGGGCAGCCTCGCCGAGTCCACCGACGACAAAATCGGCCAGATGGCCAGCAAGTTCTTCGCCCGCTTTATCGGAAGCGATGAAGGAAAGACCGATCCTGCCAAGGCTCTCAGCATGGGAACCTACATTACGGGCGTCATCGAGATCGCGGGCGCTTTGATCCTGTCGGTGGTCCTCCTTCAGGACTGGAGAATTTTCCTTGCCGTGGTTTCCGGCGTTCTGGCCGGCGTCGCCATCGGCGCTGTGACGGAGTACTACACTTCAGCGGACTACTCGCCTGTGAAAAAGCTCGCCGGCACCACCGAAACGGGCGCGGCTACGGTCATTCTGGGCGGCATCTCTCTGGGCATGACCTCCACGGTGATCCCCGTGCTTCTCATCTGTGCCGCCACTTTGGTCAGCTATTTCTTCAGCGGCCTCTACGGCGTGGCCTGCGCCGCCGTGGGCATGCTTTCCATCACGGGCATGAGCCTGAGCGTTGACGCTTACGGCCCCATTTCCGACAACGCCGGCGGCATCGCCGAGATGTCCGAGCTTCCCGAGGGCGTCCGCGAAATCACCGACAAACTGGATTCTGTGGGCAATACCACTGCCGCCATGGGCAAGGGACTGGCCATCGGCTCCGCCGCTCTCACCGCCCTGTCGCTGTTCTCCGCCTTCGCTCAGTCGTCAAATCTTGCCAGCATTGACCTGAACAATCCTTATGTCATGGTTGGCCTGTTCATCGGCGGTATGCTTCCCTTCCTGTTCAGCGCCCAGGCCATCTCCGCCGTGCAGGAGGCTGCCGGCAAAATGGTTTCCGAGGTTCGCCGCCAGTTCAAGGAGCACCCCGGGATCATGGATTACAGTGAGCAGCCTGACTACAAGAAGTGCATCAGCATTTCCACCGACGCTTCGCTTCACAAGATGATCCTTCCCGGCCTTCTGGCTCTTGCCGCTCCCGTAGTCATCGGCTTCGCCCTCGGCGCTTCCGCTCTGGGCGGCATGCTGGGCGGCGCCATCGTTACGGGCGTCATGCTGGCCATTTACATGTCCAATGCCGGCGGCGCCTGGGATAACGCCAAGAAGCATATCGAATCCGGCGTGCTGGGCGGCAAGGGTTCTGCCAACCACAAGGCCGCCGTTGTGGGCGACACCGTGGGCGATCCCTTCAAGGACACCGCCGGCCCCAGCCTCAACATCCTCATTAAGCTGATGACCGTTGTGGCTCTCGTTATCGCGCCTCTTATCGTGAAATAAGTCGGGCGGAAGTTTTAACAAAAAGCTGTATCAGGCGAAGGGAGCCCGTGCTCTCTTCGCCTTTTTCGTCGCCGCGGAAAGGGGTGCAAGGCATGTCTGACGAGATCGTGGCGAAAATCAAGGACGCCATTGACATCGTGGAACTTATCGGCGATTCGGTGCGCCTGGAGCGGAAGGGACGGAATTATAGCGGCCTCTGTCCTTTTCACGACGAGAAAACGCCGTCCTTTATGGTGTCGCCCGAACGCGGCACGTGGCACTGCTTCGGCTGCGGCAAGGGCGGCGACGCTTTCTCCTTCGTCATGGAGAAAGAGGGGTTGAGCTTTCCCGAAGCGCTGGAATATCTGGCGCGCCGAGCGGGCATCGAACTGCCGCGCCGCCGAGGCCGCTCTCAAAGCGTTGACCTCTATTCGGTGATGGAGCAGGCGGTGGGTTTTTTCCGCACGGAGCTGAAAAGTGCCGCCGGCGCCGTCGGAAAGGGCTACCTCGCCCGCAGAAATCTCACCATGGCCGATGCCGACAGATTCGAGCTGGGCTGGGCGCCCGCCTCGTGGCGCGCGCTGAACGACGCGCTGCGCCGTCAAGGCGTGACGCAGGACCAGCTGCTGAAGTGCGGTCTGGTCATTCAGGGCGAGAAGGGCTGCTATGACCGTTTCCGCGGGCGCGTCATTTTCCCCATACGCAACGTTTCGGGACGTCCCGTGGCTTTCGGCGGGCGCATTGTCGACGGCGAAGGCGCCAAGTACTTGAACAGTCCCGAAGGGCCGCTGTACAACAAAAAGAACAATCTCTATCTGCTTGACCGCGCGAAAAACGCCATCCGTGAAAGGGGACGCTCCATCCTTGTGGAAGGCTATATGGACGCCATCAGACTCCACATGCACGGCCGGGGCGAAACTGTGGCGTCGCTGGGCACGGCGCTGACGGAGGAGCAGGCGTCGCTGCTCAAGCGTTTCGCCGACAAATGCTATATCTGCTACGATTCCGACACGGCAGGGCAGAATGCCACGCTGCGGGGCATGTACGTCCTTCAGCGGGCAGGGCTTCAAGTTTACGTGGTGCGTTTTCCCGGGGGCAAAGACCCCGACGAAATGCTGCAGTCTCAAGGCGGCGACGCTCTGTTCGACAAAGCGCTGGAAAAAGCGCAGCCGCTGGTGCTTCATCATATCAGTCTGTACCGTGCCGCCGCCGAAACCGAAGGCGGCGCCAAAGCCGCCGAAGACCTGCTGACCAGTTTGGCGCAGCTTTCGGCGGTGGAGCTTGCCCCCTACATGCAGGAATTGGGACACGCTCTGGGACTTCCCGACTATCAGCTGGCGTCGGAACTGCACCGGTTGCGCCGCGGGCGCCGTCTCCACGTTAGAGAGATGGGAGAAAACGCCGCCTCATCGGGCTTTTCCGACGCCGAAACTCTTTTGACGGACGTTTCCGATGTCGACGCTTCGCGTCCAGCGGACCCCGCCGAGGCCGCTCTGGCCAGTCTGCTGTGGAGTTCGTCGGCTTTGCGGTCGACGTCGCCGGAGCAGGAAACCGTCGCGCTGTTTGCCGACGACCGTCTCCAAACCCTGGCGGCGGCGCTGCTTCGTGGCGTCGAGCCTTCGGAATTGGAGCAGAGATGGCTTGAAATCGGCGATTCCTTTCCCATGGCGGCACTGGCCAAGGGTGCGGCCTTCTGTGATACCCTTTCGGGCAGCGAAGCCGAGAAGTGGACCGCCCTCCGTGCCGCGCTGACGCGGAGAAACTGCCAGGCGCGCTATGACGCGCTGAAGAACCTTCTATATCGCGGCGAAGCGACGCCCGAAGAGCTGGCGGAGTACGCCCGATTGGCAACGGCGTTGAAGCGCTCTTGAATCCCTTCAAAATGATGAAAAAACGCGCAAAATCCTGGCGCGGTGTCGTCCAAAAAAGATTGTGAAAAAAGTGTTTTTTTGCTGAAATGCTGATATAATAAATCGTTATGAAGCGAAGAACAGGGTGATGTTTCGTGATCCGTATCGACAAGTTCCTGAAGCTGTCGCAGCTGGTCAAGCGCCGCACGACCGCACAGGAGATGATTGAAGTCGGAGCCGTGCGCGTCAACGGACGGCGGGTCAAATCCTCAGCCGACGTCAAGGCGGGCGATCTGATCGAAGTGGCCTTTCCGCGCCGAGTGGTCAGCGCCGCCGTGCTGGTTGACGATGAAGCGCTTCTGCGCCGCCGTGGCACCGTGGCCTGCGAGATGCGCGGCGAACGTCGCGTCGAGCCCGACCAAAACCCATGGGAAAACGCCTGAGGGCGTTTCTCCCGTTAACAGGAGAGGAGTGCTGAGATGAGCACGATCGTAGGGGTACACGCAAGAGAGATTCTGGATTCCCGCGGAAATCCTACCGTTGAAGTGGAAGTCGGCCTCGAGACCGGCGAAATTGCCCGCGCTGCCGCACCTTCGGGAGCTTCGACGGGCACCTTTGAGGCCGTCGAACTTCGCGACGGCGGCTCGCGTTACGGCGGCAAAGGCGTACAGAACGCCATCAAGAACGTGAACAACCTGATCGCGCCTGAAATTTGCGGCATGGACGCCGACGACCTTCGCGCCGTCGACCGCAGGATGATGGAACTGGACGGCACGCCCAACAAGGGAAAGCTTGGAGCCAACGCCATCCTCTCGGTGTCCATGGCAGTGACCCGCGCCGGCGCCATGAGCCACAACATGACGCTGTGGGATTACCTCGGCGGCATGAACCGCAAGACCCTTCCCGCGCCCATGATGAACGTCATCAACGGCGGCGCACATGCCGACAACAATTTGGACATTCAGGAGTTCATGATCGTTCCCCACGGTGCGCCCACCTTTGCCGAAGCGCTGCGCATGGGCGCCGAGACCTACCATGCCCTGAAGAAAATTCTGGTCAAGGAGAACTTCAGCACCGGGCTGGGCGACGAGGGCGGATTTGCCCCCAGCTTCTCCAGCAACAGAATGGGCTTCGAGTATTTGGTGAAAGCCATCGAGGCCGCGGGCTACGAGCCCGGCAAACAGATCTCCATCGCCTGCGACGTGGCCGTTTCCGAGCTCTACAAGGACGGCGTCTACGTTTTCGAGGGCGAAGGCCGGCGCTTTACCGCATCGGAGCTGACGGACTACTATGCCGACCTGGTCAGGGACTTTCCCATTATCTCCATTGAAGACGGCATGAACGAAGAGGACTGGGACGGCTGGAAAACGTTGACCGAGAAGTTGGGAAGCGAAATCCAGCTTGTGGGCGACGACCTCTTCGTCACCAACCCCCAGCGCCTGAGCAAAGGCATTGAGCTCGGCGCCGCCAACTCCATCCTGATCAAGCTCAACCAGATCGGAACGGTGACCGAGACGCTTGACGTCATCGGCATAGCCCGCGATGCGGGATACAGCTGGGTGGTGTCCCACCGTTCGGGAGAAACCGACGACAGCTTTATTGCCGATCTCGCCGTGGCCACGGCTTCCGGGCAGATAAAGACCGGCGCGCCCGCCCGCATGGACCGGATCGCCAAGTACAATCAGCTGCTGCGCATCGAAGAAGCTCTCGATGACGAGGCGCCCTATGCCGGGCGCTCCACCTTTCGCTGCAGTCGATCATGAAGGTGAACGACTTGGGGTCTCCCATTCCTTCCAAAAAAGAGCAGATCACCGATCCCACCGTGGGACGCCTTGTGGCCTATCGCCGGCTGTTGATGCGCCTCGTTGACGAAGGCATTCCCGTGGTGTCGTCCAAAGAGATCGGCGACATGCTGCGCATTAAGTCGAGCCAAGTCCGCAAGGACCTGTCCTATCTTGGAGAGTTCGGAAAGCGCGGCGTGGGATATGACGTGGCTCGACTTTTGGAGGATTTGGCAGGCATCCTGGCTCCCTTCGAAATGTGGCACATCGGCCTTGTGGGCGTCGGTCGCCTCGGCGAAGCCCTGCTGAACCACCGCTCGTTTCTCAGCGAAAATTACGAGGTGACTGCCGTCTTCGACTCCAATCCCTTGAAAGTGGGCAAGAGTTATGCCGGCAAGATGTGCTACCACATCGATGACCTGCCGAAGATTATCGTCCAGAAGAACATCAGCGTGTTGATCCTTTCCGTGCCTCAGCAGGCGGCACAGGGGATTCTCGACGCCGCCGTCAAGACGGGCTGCATCGAAGGCGTGCTGAATTTCTCCGCGGCCGTGCTCACCGCTCCGCCGGAAGTGCAGATCAAAGACGTCGATATCTTCATCGAACTTGAAAAGCTTCTTTTCAAGCTAAAGGCGTCCGAACAGAAACGAAAACAGCGCACATAAACAGTTTGTAGGAAGCTGCTTTTGCGTGTTACAATATGCCACGTATGCTTTTACCTTTAAAAAACTTTCTGAGGAGGTCCGTTCTATGAAACTTACACTTTCCGCCCTTACAGCCCTTTTCGCGTCTGCCACAACGGCTTTCGCCGCCGATGCACCCGCTGCCGGAGCCGCTCGCCAGAGCACTTTGGGAGCCTTTCTTCCGCTGATTATTTTTATCGGTATCTTCTATCTGTTCATCCTGCGTCCCCAGAAGAAACGTCAGAAGAAACACGACACCCTGGTGAACAGCCTTCAGCGCGGCGACAAGATCATCACCGCCGGCGGCTTCTTCGGCATCGTCCGCGACGTGAAGGACGACAGCGTCATCATTGAAATCGCCGAAGGCTTGATGGCTCGCGTGCTCAAGGGCTCGATCTCCACGAAGATCTCCCCCGAAGCTCCCAAGCCCGCCGCGAAGGCCGAGAAAACCGAGAAAACCGAAACCCCCAAGGCAGAAGATGCTGCTCCTGCGGCTCCCGCCGACGAGGAAAAGAAATAGTCGCTCTTGATATACAGGGCAGCGTTTTTTCTGTCTGCCCTGTATGCCTTTAACGGAAAACTTCTTTCTGGAGGAATAGATCATGTTGAGAAAGGATCGCTGGCGCCTGATCTGTATGATCACCGTCATCGCAATTTCGGCTCTTGTCGTCGTTAGAGGCAAGGTCAACCTCGGACTTGACCTCCGCGGCGGAGCTCATATCGTGCTTCAGGCCAGCGGGACACAGGACGTGCCGCTTACGCCCGACAGCCTCGACCGGCTCCGCACCGTTTTGGAAAAACGAGTCAATCAGTACGGCCTCACCGAGCCGACGCTTCAAAAACAGGGACAGGATCGAATGATCGTCGATCTGCCCGGCGTGGAGGACCCTCAGGCTGCCCTCAAGCTCATCGGCAGCACCGCCCTTCTCGAATTCCGCCCCGTGGTGCGCACGTTGTACAGCGCCGCTCCCCTGCCTCCGCAGGCTCAGCGGAAGAACTACGCCAGCGACGAAGAGTACAACGCCGCCGTGACGCGATGGAACGACTACAAAAGTCAGCTCGAAGAGACCAAAACTAAGGCTCTGGAGCAGGCCAAAAACTTTAAGGGCGAAGAGGGGCAGATGGTTGCCAAAGACTCCAACGGCTCGATTTACCTGTTGGACAAAACCATGCTGACGGGCAACGAACTCAGCAACGCCACTTCCGGCCACGACCAGCTGGGAATGCCCGACGTCTCTCTGGAGTTCAACAGCGAGGGCGCCAAGCTCTTCGAACAAGCCACGGAGAAAACCGTAGGCAGACAGCTGGCCATGGTGCTTGACGGCGAAGTCATTTCAGCGCCTCGCGTCAACGAACGCATCTCCGGAGGACGAGCGCAGATCACCGGCCGCTTCAGCGTCGAAGAGGCCCGCAGTCTGGCCATTATGCTTCGCGCCGGAGCGCTGCCCGTCAACGTTTCGATCCTCGAGAACCGCTCAGTCGGCCCCTCTCTGGGATCGGATTCCATCAATGCCGGCATGTACGCCGGCGCCATCGGCCTTGCCGCCGTGTTCCTCTTCATGCTTCTGTTTTACCGTATCTGGGGCATTACCGCCGACGTTTCGCTGTGCTGCACCATGCTGGTGCTCTTTGCGCTCCTCATGGCCTTTAACGCCACGTTGACGCTGCCCGGCATCGCCGGCATCATCCTGACCATCGGCATGGCCGTGGACAGCAACATCCTGATTTTCGAGCGGCTTCGCGAAGAAATCGAAGCCGGCAAAACGCCCCACGCCGCCTTGACTTCGGGATTCAGCAACGCGCTGACCACCATTCTCGACTCCAACATCACAACCGTCATTGCGGCCGCCGTGCTGTACTACTACGGCAGCGGCCCGCTCCGCGGCTTCGCCATGACGCTGACCCTCGGGATCATTGCCAGCCTTTTCAGTGCGCTGGTGGTCAATCGCGTGCTCCTTCAGAGCATGATCTCCTATGGCAGCAAAACCTTTAGGGCACGTAAGTAAGGGGCGGTGAAGACCATGAAAACCAAAATTCAGTTTATGCGCCATTACAAAGTCTTTCTCGCCGTAGCCGTCGTCTTTGTCATCGCCAGCCTCTCCCTGGTGGCGGTGCGAGGCTTTAACCTCGGCATCGATTTCACCGGCGGCAACATGCTTCAGTTGGAATTTCCCGAAAAGGTCAAAGTTGGTGACGTGCGCTCCGCCATGTCCACCGTGGGTTACAGCACTGCCGTCATCCAGTCCTACAGCGACACCGGCATCATCATTCGCCTGCAGGGCAGCAGCGACCTGACGCCCGACCAGCTGCGCGACAAAATCGTCAACGCCGTGGACGCCCTTCACCAGGGGAGCGTGAAGCTCGTCAACTTCGAGATGGTCGGTCCCACCGTGGGATCGGAGTTGCGCAATCAGGCCATCCTCGCTTCGGCCATCGCGCTTCTGGGCATTTTGCTTTACATCACCTTCCGCTTCCGCTTCCGCTTCGCTCTCGTCAGCGTCATCGCTCTGCTCCACGACACCCTGCTGACCCTCGGCCTGTTCAGCGTGCTTCAGGTGGAGATCGGCATGACCTTTATCGCGGCCATACTGACCACCATCGGCTATTCGCTGAACAACACCATCATCATCCTCGACCGTGTCCGCGAGAACTGGCCGAAGCTGAACAGACTCGGCATGGAAGGCCTGATGGACCTTTCCATCAACAAAACGCTGGGACGCACCATCAACACCTCGCTGACCACCTTCCTGCCCGTGCTGGCCTTCTACATCTGGGGCGGCCCGACTCTGGCGAGCTTCTCGCTGGCCATCATGACAGGCATCGTCGTCGGCGGCTACAGCTCCGTCTGCGTGACCACCTCCATCCTGTACCTGTGGCAGCTGCGCTCGCCCGAAAAGTAAAAAGGCAGGCCACGCGACACAAGCTCAAAGCAGCAGAATACCAGAACGCAAGCACCCCGCTCCGATTTCGGAGCGGGGTGCTTTTTATGCAACACGTAAAAGATGAAACTGCGCAACGCACAGAAAGTCCATGTGTTTTCCGGGGCTACATATCAAACTGAGCTTTGAGAGATACCGCGCCGCCGCGGGTTTTGCCCTGATACCCTTTGACGCGAAGTCCAAAACTTACCTGCGGGTGCTTTTCAGGAACATAGATCACTCCCAATTCTTCAACGACGGAGCCGCCTTCCAGACTTTTCGACTCTCCATCGGGCATCCCGGCGACTTTTGCATCGGACTGTCCGTCAAATTCGTATTGCCAGCCTAGTCCTGCTCGAATTTGAGTCGGCCCGTTTTTCCACGTGTGGCGCAATCCAAGATGCAGACGTTTGCTGGTAATGTCGTCAAAATTAACAGGAGATCCCAAGAGGGTAATGTCTTCACCGTCTTGGTGAGTCACTGCGAATCGGGCAAAAACATCAAATGTCCTTGAAGGCGTGGGATCAAAGCGGTAGCCGAGTCCGAGAGCAGCACCGTAATAGGGAACCGAGGTATCGAACTCCAGCCCCGCATAGGGCGCTTCCATGGAATAGCTATTTTTGGCGCGTCCCCAGCGAAGAGCTCCATCGTAATAGAATCCGTTTGGCGTGGTGATGCGTCCAATAATGTTGACGCCATAATGTTTGGCTGTTCCTTCGCCTTTCAACGAAAGTCCCATGCTTTCGTTAAACGTGTCGTAGGTATGGCGTCCACCATCAAAATGGACGCCCCAGAGAGCGTGTCCGTGGCGTTTCGCTATGCCGGCGATGCCAGTATAACCATCGTATTTGACGTGCGATCCGATTTCATGCTTGATGTGGCTTCCTCTAAAGCTGGCAACGCCAAAAGTTCCCTCATTTTCCGGTACATCATCTAAAAACACAAGGGGATCCAAGTCCGATATCACGGCCATGGGGGCAAGATTGGCGGTGGTCAAAGGCGGTGTCGTAGAGTCGACGATGTCCAACGCCACGGTTCGGCGATCTTTATCGATGACAATTTCACTGCGATGCAGAAAGAGTCCCTGAGTGAGATAGCCATTTACGCCGTCAGCTTCGTTGGCAATGGTGGTTTGTTCATGATCGTCAGAGTTGTAGGTCAGCGATTTGTCGGCTTTAATCAGCAGGACTTCGTCGCCACGCGTCAGTGCATGGCCGCCTTGAGCGATGCCGAGTACCTGAACTTTTGTATTGCGGCCTTTTCCGCTTTCTCCGTCAGTGAGGTCGGCATCTTCAACAGACAGAATGCTCTTTTGGGGTTGATTGGCAAGTGTATCTTTTGTGTCGGCAGGCAGTCTGAAATCGATAAATTCAAAGTTGGCCAGTTTGTCGATTTTTCCCGACATGGAGAAATCGGAAGCGAGATTCAAGCGGTTTCCGGTGAACAGCTGCGGCCGTGCAACAGGTAAAGCTCGTTCGTCTTGTGCATTGTACTGACAGCCTCCAAGCAGGAAAAATGGGGCTTCGCCGCCGCCAAAAGCAATGGCGTCATGGAGATTGACAGTATTATAGTGAGCCGTGTAATTCAGATCCCCCGCGTTTTCACCGACTTCGCCGCCGGCAATGCGTTCACCGATCCTGCCACCGATAACAGTGACGTCATTATAGGATGCAACGTATTTTGCGTGACCTCCTGCGAGGATTTTCTCGACGGAAGCGTTTTTCCCCTCCGGTCCTCGTCCATCAAAGGTGAGTTTATTGCGAAGCGTATTGCCTCCGTTTGACTTTCCGCCATAGGCCCGCTCAATGGTGACATAGCCGCCTTTAATTATCGCCTCGTTTTCGTTGGCTTCAGGGATAATCGAGCCATTCAGATCGTTGATGCCGCCCACCACGACAAATCTTTCAGCTGTGGCAAGCTCAGGCGTGCCTATGAGAACGGATTGATTGTGCGATGACAGCTTTTTACTGCGTCCTCCGAAAACGCTGAACGGACCTTCAAATTTGGCGGAACCGGTGATGAGAACACTGTTGCCGTGTGCTTCTCCTTCAGCGCTCTTTACCGAAGCTCCCTCGGCGTTGCTGTTTCCCGGAAAAATGCCGCCGGTGATTTCGATTTTGTTGTTATTGGCACTTCCTTCCTCTTGAATCCAACCGCCAAAGACCGTGCGTTTGATCACGCCTCCGGAGATATGCACTTCATTGCTGTCGGCGGCGCCGTTTCTGGCGGCTCCTCCATAGATCAGTTGGAGTGTTTCGCCGCCGCTAATATGAATGATGTTGCCCGAGGCCGCCACGTCTTTTCCGGTGCCCCCGTAAAGGAAGCCCTTGATCTTTCCGTTTTTCAAAAGGACAGTATTGTTGAGGACTTCGCCTTTTTCAGCGCTGCCGCCACTGACGATCATCAGCTCATTTTGCCTTCCGGCAGGTACATAATCGATCGTCAGCATGTTGCCGGAGGCAACGGGCTGTTTGTTTTCATCCATAGGGACAAGCATGCGCACAGGTCTTTTGTTGCCGGCGAAAAAAGCTTTTGTTTGCAAATCTGAGAGATCTTCTCCCTGATATGTGATTTCTTTCGCACAGACAGGCGATAAAGAGATCAGCATCACGCCGAGCAACACAGTGGCGGCATAGGCACTTTTTCGGCGGCCACTTGAAACGAGAAACCTCTTGAGCCTTTGAGTGTTCATTACAAACTCTCCTTAGTTGATATGAATTTTTTGTTATAGTACATATAAATATATTTAAAGAATATCCAAGGGACAATCAGATGTCAAGACTCAATTCAATATGATCAGCGATGATTTTTGCTCTATATGCGAAACGATGTAAAAAATCCGTTGAAAAAAGTCGTGAATTTGTTTTGCATAGTTCTAAGCGATATGGACAGTAAAGTATCTTATGCAGTCTAGAAAATCAGAGTGGCGGCTCGACCTTGGCGAGCTTCTCGCTGGCCATTATGACAGGCATCGTCGGTGGCGGCTACAGCTCCGTCTGCGTGACCACCTGCATGTTGTACCTGTGGCATCTACCTCGCCCGAAAAGTAAAAGGGCAGGCCGACAGTACAAGCTCAACGCAGCATCATTTCAGAACACAAGTCCCCGCTCCGGAATCGGAGCGGGGGCTTTTTGTAAAACGCAAACTATTGGCAATGTTGGTGGTTGGTGCGCTGTATGTGCGGCTGCGCTAATTAATGGCCGAGGCCGACGTCAATAGCGTCAATGACAATCGACTTTTCATCGCCCTGTTTGTTTTCGTAGTGACAGAAACATCTCCAGGCATTTTGCGTGCTCCAGGCGTTGAACTCGTGCGTGGAAGGCCCCAGCGGTGCGCGCAAGGGGCGCAGGTTGAGACTTGCAATGTTGACACGGCCGTCGGTGTGGAAATAAACGCACAGTTTGTCGATGGCCTCGTTAAGGAGAACGCGCTTGTCGGGATCAAGAGTCTTATCGACAAGGTTGTCTAAGCCTTTGGCGTAGAGAATCCGGTCTGACCATGGGGGCAAAAGGCTTTTGCAGTACAGTTCGTTTTTAAAGTTGCCAAACATGAGTTTGCCCCAAGCGGAAATCTCGCAGTCGTTGCCGACGACGTTAAGGAGTAAGTCGGGCAGTTCGTGACATTCGGTTCGTTTCGTGGTGAAGTGCAGTTCGTGCAGGCTGTACAACTTGCGCACAAGAGGCAAATTATCCCGCAGGATCTTTTTGATGTTTGCATTCAGGTCCAGGGGTAAACGCGGAATGCTGAGCAATTCTTTGCTTGTCTCGAAGATGTAAATGATCTCGTCGGCATAGAACATCCCCAGCGTCTGCATGTAGCCTTGCAGTGCCTTGAAACCGCCAACAAGGTTAAAAACGACGCGATAACCGCTCTGACGGTAACCGGGCAAATTTGCCTGGCACCAATCGACAAGATTGTTTATGCCCAACTGGAACTCTTCCCTGCAGGCGGTGCTGAGGTCGTCAATGGGTTGAACGGTCATGTTCATATCATGGTTACGTCCCCATTCGGCGAGGATATGGGCGACCTGTTTGCCCTGATAGGTATCGCTGCAGATCAGACAAGTCAGGTCGCCATTTGTGCTGCAATCACTCTCGCAACGTTCGCGATAATAACCGATCAGGCCATTCAATTCGGCAGAGAACATGCGGGCCGTTTGCTCGTCGGCAGAGAGTAACTTCTCGCGCTGAAGGGAGAGAAGAGCATCGATTTGTTGAAGCTCTTCAGGTGCATAGTCCTGTTTTTTCTTGTTCGCGTGTTTGAAAACGATGGCGCGCTTGTCTTTGTCAAGACGAGATGTCAGCAAACTGGTGCCGCAAGTGACCACGTTGAAGAGTGGCATTGTGTCGTCAACCTCCATGTGAGAGTGATTTTTTTTCAGGGAGAAAAGCACATCGAAAAACCATACATAGAGTGTAGAGCACAGAAGCCTGGATATCAAGTTTTTCTGCTTAGCGATTCTGACTCTCAGCCGTTTGCCAAGACAGTATGGACGAATAAACTTTCTTGTCTCTATTCTAAAAATTTTAGATTGTAAACGTGACAAGCCTACACCTAGCCAGGAACAGAGGATTTCCTGTAATATGCAAGGATTTCAGTTCGGGCGGCGACGTATCGGTTCTTGTCGTGCGAGCCTTGACACAGTAGCGGCTTTAAACTAAAATTCCTTAAAGGAATAAATACCATAAAATATTAAGGAGGAATACATGAAACAGAACTTCGCTTTAGTCATGTGTGTTATTTTGTTCTCTGTCTTTTGTGTTTCATCGCATGCGTTTGCCCATGAAGATCGAGTTATTCGCATTGCTACGCCGGGTAACTATTCTCCTTTTACTATGTATGATGAGTTGACTCAGGTATGGTCGGGATTTGAAATTGATTTGTGGCGTCTAATTGGTAAAAAAGTGAATCAGCAGATTGAGTTTATACATATTGATACGCCAGCTGCTTTTGCCGAGGTGGATCTTGGGCGTGCTGACACTGTAGCTAAGCAGATCAGCATCACCCCTGCCAGACAGCAGAAGTACGAATTCACTCAACCTTTTTTCTTTAGTCCCTACTGCTTGACTGTAAGAGAGGACAACAATGAGATTAAGTCTTGGAAGGACATGGAGGGGAAAAAACTTGCCCTTCGTGAAGGCAGTGCTATGAATGAGTTTGTTGCCGCCCTTGATCCTGATAACAAAGTGGAAAAAGTTGTCTACGAATCGGCTGGCAGTGCATTGCAAGAGACCTCAATGGGGCGTGTCGACGCTTATCCGTTTGCTTATCTGATCCTTCCTTACCGTTTAAAGAAGAATCCCGAGTTGAAGCTCAAGTCAATCGATGTTGAAAATCCTCTTTATACAGAAATCAATGCCTACCCATTTGCTCGCACTGAGAGAGGAGAAAGGCTTCGGAAGCTGACGAATGATGTGCTTTCGGAAATGATTGCCGATGGAAGCTATTCGGCGCTGTGTAAGAAGTGGTTTAGTCTCGACGTGATGCAGACGAACGCGGCAAAGAACTATCTGAAAAAGCATGGACGATAAGGCGGGGCAATTTCATAAATCTGGAGAAAGGGACTGTTGTTTGTGAATAAAAAACGGATGATTATACTAGTGGTTGTCATGATGAGTTTTTTTTGCGTTGGGGCCTTTGCCACTGAAGACAAAGTGATTCGCGTGGCGACGCCGGGCTCCTATGCACCGTTTACAATGTATGATGCTGCTACAAAAGAATGGTCCGGTTTTGAAATTGAGCTGTGGCGATCAATTGGAAAAAGATTTGGTTACAACGTCGAATTTTTGAGGTTTGATATTCCTGCGACTTTTGCCGAGGTAGATCTTGGGCGAGCTGATACAGTTGCAAAACAAGTTAGTATCACACCGGCGCGCCAGCAAAAATATAACTTTTCGCAACCTTTTTTCTTCAGTCCATACTTTTTGACTGTGGCTGAATCCAACGAAGAAATCAAATCGTGGAAGGATATGGATGGAAAAACTATCGCATTGGCTGAAGGCAGCGCTATGAATGAGTATATTGCGGCTTTAGATCCCGAAAATAAAGTGAAAAAATTTGTCTATGAATCTGACAAGAATATGTTTGCTGAGGTATCGGTAGGACGTATCGATGCGTGTCCGAGCGCTTTTATTGAGCTACCTAATGAGATGAAACGAAATCCTGCGCTCAAACTTAAATTTGTAGATCTTGCCCACCCTATTTATGTCGAAGTTAACGCCTACCCCTTTGCTCGCACTGAACGAGGTCAAACTATTCTTAGGCTGACAAATGAGGCGCTTTCACAGATGATTGCCGATGGCAGTTATTCTAAACTATGCAAAAAATGGTTCGACATAGATGTCATGGAAACTCAGCCCGCGAAAGACTATCAAGCTGCTCATTCAAAGTAACTTCGATTCATAAAAGATTATTGTTAAGTGCGGCAGGAATCCTGAAAAAGGACACCTGCCGCATTTTCACGATATGTTGAAAAAAGGGGAAATGTAGATGCTTTTTCAGTTTGATTATTTTATGAGGATGTTTACAATTATCTTTTCGGGATTTAAGAACACGGTCTCAATGGCCATCATCTCATTGATTTTCGCTGTGCTGCTTGGCTTTATCCTCGCAGCGTCACGATACTATAACATCCCCATAATGAAACAATTTTCCATCGTGTTTACGTCGTTTTTTCGTAGTACTCCTTTCATCGCCCAACTCTTTGTTTTTTACTACGGTTTTGCACAAATTTCCGCGACAGTCAGAGGATTATCTAGCTTCTGGGCGGTCGTTATCGTGCTTTCGCTAAGCTTTGCAGCCTACATGGGAGAAAATATTCGCGGAGCGATAAGCTCGGTAGACAAAGGGCAGTTTGAGGCGGGGATTTCTATCGGCATGACTCCATGGCAGACAATTCATCGCATCGTAGTTCCTCAAGCGGCCCGAGTCGCGGTGCCAGGAATGGTCAATTCGTTTGCCAACCTTTTTAAATCTACGTCATTGGCTTTTACTGTTGGCGTAATGGATATGACATCGTGCGCTAAAAACGAAGTAAACTTGACTTACCGCTATTTGGAAGGGTTTATTGCTCTTTTAATTGTATATTGGGTCATCCTTGCCATTGTTTCCTATGGTCAGGCGGTGTTAGAACGCTACATGAACAGACCCTATGTTCAGGAGGGAAAATAATGGGACGCAAACCTGCTTTGACTGTTTCAGGATTGGTTAAAAAGTTTGGCACGCTTGAAGTTCTCAAAGGCATTGATCTGAGTGCTGGGCATGGAGAGGTTATTTCAATTATAGGCCCGTCAGGCACGGGGAAATCTACACTGTTACGATGCATCAACTTTTTAGAAAAACCAACATGTGGTTGTATTACTATTGGTGATGTTTCTGTGCGTGAACCTCACGGAAAGCGGCGTGATATCGCCCGATTGCGCAGCAAAACGGCCATGGTATTTCAGAACTATAACCTGTTCCGTAACAAGACGGCGCTGGAAAACATCATGGAACCGATGACTCAAGTCCAGAGAATACCTGAAGACGAAGCGCGTGAAGAAGCTCTGCGTATCTTGCGCCTTGTTGGACTTGAGGAGAAGTGGAACGCTTATCCCGCTCATTTGTCAGGTGGGCAGCAGCAGCGAATCGGAATTGGTCGGGCGTTGGCAGTGAAACCAGAAATCATCCTGTTTGATGAACCTACGTCGTCTTTAGATCCTGAGTTGCTTGGCGAGGTACTGGAGCTCATCCGTGAATTGGCGTCACGCCATACGGCGACGATGCTCATTGTTACCCATGAAATGCGCTTTGCGCGTGAAGTATCCGATTTCATCCTTTTTATGGAGAATGGACATATATTGCAGCAGGGAACGCCAGAAAGTATATGGAACAGCGATAATCTTCGCATTCAAAAGTTTATCAGCCGCATGAGCTAGGTTATTGGCTCTTTTTATGAATAATGGAAAACTGCAAAGCAAAAAAACGGAAAATCGATTGTTACTCATTAGAGCTTAAAAACAACCATGTAGAGAAGGAGCCTTACATGAGGGAGTTATGGCGACTAAAGGATTTCGACGTTCTGCTCCTAATATGCGCATCAATCGCCATGAAGCATCAGGCATGTTTAAGCAATACCCCAATTGTGCATCGCTTGGGTTGTCCTTAAGTTGTTCCACGAGGTAATGCTCAATTATTTGTTCCTATTTCATGAATCATATTATCTCAGAATGACTTTTTTTCCGAACACTTATCGGTGGCTTTGTCCCGATCGCCAATACGGCGGTCATGGATTCTTGAGCTTGGCGCACAAAACTGCTACAATACAAGATATTCTGCCGGTCAGGACAGATGCGGCGGAATTTTTTTGTGCAGTGCGGCAACGGTTTGAACCGCATTTTTCATCGAACCCGCGGAGGCAGAAAAATGTCAGAAAAAAATTTTTACATTACCACACCTATTTATTATGTGAACGACGTGCCTCATATTGGACATGCCTATACGACCATTGCGGCCGATACCATGGCGCGCTACAAGCGTATGGACGGATACGACGTGTTTTTCCTTACGGGCACCGACGAGCACGGCCAGAAGGTCAGCGAAAGTGCGGCCAAGCGCGGCGTGACGCCTCAGCAGCTGACCGACGAGTTGTCTCAGAACTTCCGCGACTTGCTGCCCCTCATCGACGCCACCAACGACGACTTTATCCGCACCACTCAGGAGCGCCACATCAAGGTGGTGCAGGCGGTCTTCAAGAAGCTGCTTGACCAGGGCGACATCTACAAGGGAACCTACAAGGGCTGGTACTGCGTGCCCTGCGAGACCTACGTGCCTGAAGCCAGCCAGGGGGAGAACCATACCTGCCCGGACTGTCACCGACCGCTGATGGAGATGGAGCAGGAGAGTTATTTTTTCCGCACGTCGGCCTACGCCGAAAAGCTGCTGAAATTCTACGAGGAACACCCCGACGCCATCAAACCCAAGATCCGCTATAACGAGGTGGTCAGCTTTCTGCGCATGGGACTGAAGGACCAGTCCATTTCCAGAACCCGCGACAGTGTACCCTGGGGCATTTCGGTGCCCGGCGACGAGACTCATACGATTTACGTGTGGTTCGACGCGCTGATCAATTATCTGACGGCCTGCGGCTACGGCACCGACGAGGCCAAGATGAAAAAGTATTGGCCCGTGGTGAACCATCTGGTGGGCAAGGACATCATCCGCTTCCACTGCATCGTGTGGCCCATTATGCTCCTCGCGCTGGGGCTGAACCCTCCGGCCTGTGTCTACTCTCACGGCTGGTGGACCCGCGACGGCGAAAAGATGTCGAAATCGCGTGGCAACGTGGTGGATCCCCATGAGATCGTAGGGCGCTACGGATCGGACGTCTTTCGTTATTTCCTGCTGCGTCAGGTGACCTTCGGCCTCGACGGCGATTTTTCGGAGCTGGCGCTGGTGCAGCGCATCAATTCCGATCTGGCCAACGACCTCGGCAATCTGCTGAGCCGCACGGCGACCATGATTGAAAAGTACCGCGGTGGCATTGTTCCCCAGCCGTCGGAGTACACCGATCTGGAGCGTGACGTGCAGTCTCAGGCGCTTTCGGCCTTTGACGATTACAAGAAGCACATGGAGGGCTATCAGTTCGACGAAGCCCTCAAGTGTCTGTGGAGCGTCATCGGACGCGCCAACAAATACATCGACGAATCCATGCCCTGGAAACTGGGCAAGGATCCCGCCATGTCCGCTCGCCTTGACACGGTGCTTTCGCTGCTCGCCGAGGAGCTGAAGCTGTCGGCGCTCATGCTTGCGCCGGTGATGCCGAAAACGGCGCAGAAGATCTGGAACGCTCTGGGGCAGTCGGGAGAAATCGCCAAGGCGCGTTTTTCCGATTACCGCTGGGGGACAATGCCGGGGGCCAAGGCATCCCGCGGCGAAAGCGTGCTCTTTCCCCGCATCGACATCGATCAGTGGAAAAAGGAGGCCGAGGAGCGCGTTGCCGCCAAGGCGCCGGCAGCGTCTGCAAAACCCGCCGACGGCGAGGCCGAAATCTCCATCGACGATTTCAAACGCGTCGAGCTGCGCGTGGGCCAGATCCTGCATGCCGAGCCCCTTCCCAAGTCTCGATCGCTTTACAAGCTGGAAGTGGATCTGGGCTATGAAAAGCGCACCATTCTCTCGGGCATCAAGGCCTTCTACACGCCTGAAGATCTGAAGGGCCGCAAAGTCGTGGTGGTGGTCAACTTGAAGCCTGTGAAGATGTGCGGCGTTCTCAGCAGTGGGATGCTGTTGGCCGCTTGCGCCGGCGAGCCTCATTCGTCGGACGAAAAGCTGACGCTGATGGCGCCGGCCGAGGACATTCCTCTGGGCAGCCGCGTTCGCTAGTCTTGTGTTGCCCCCGAGTATTTGGCAGCGCAAAAAAACACCGCATGAAAATGCCCCGAAGAGCTCTTGGTGAAGAGCTTTTCGGGGCATTTTTTTGACCAGCGCAGGGGCATAAAAAGTTATTGCCATACGCTTTTATTATTGCATGGCTATTTTCCGTGGCTTACAATGAAAATCGCTTTGCGGAAACGCCAAGCACTTTCGGAAGAACCGGAAAAAGGAGACGGAAACATGTCATACAAAAGAATTCTGACGGTGCAGGACATCTCCTGTGTCGGACAGTGCTCGTTGACGGTGGCCTTGCCCATTTTGTCGGCCTGCGGGCTGGAAACGGCCGTTTTGCCTTCCGCCGTGCTTTCCACTCATACCGGCGGTTTCAAGGGATTTACCTTTCACGATCTGACGCCCGAAATGCCGCGCATTATCGATCATTGGAAACGGGAAGGCATTCGTTTCGACGCCGTTTACAGCGGCTATCTGGGCAACGCGCTCCAAACCGAATACCTCGAAGACATCTATGAAAACCTTCTGAACCCGGGGGGGCTGCGCATTATAGATCCTGCCATGGCGGACAACGGTCTCCTTTATCCCGGCTTCGATTCCGCCTATGTGGAGGCGATGCGGAAGTTTGTCTTTACTGCCGACCTGCTGCTGCCCAACATCACCGAAGCGACACTGCTGACGGGCACCGAATATCGCGATCGGTACGACGAAAGCTATATCGACGACCTGCTGGCCGCCCTGAGCCGTGCCGGCGCTCGCGAGGTGGTGCTGACGGGAGTCAGCTACAATGAAAAAACAACTGGCGTGGTGGTGTGGAACGGCAGGGAAAAACGGTACTACCGCCACGAGAAGATGTCCAAGGGCTGCCACGGCACGGGCGACGTGTTCGCATCCGTCTTTACCGGCGCGCTGTCCCGCGGAAAGTCACCCTACGAGGCGGCTGCCGCCGCTGCCGACTTCACGCTTCACTGCATCAAGCTTACCTCCAAAGACCCGTCTCACTGGTACGGTGTGGAGTTTGAGCCCCTTCTGGGCGAGCTGACGAAACTTTTCAAATAACGGCGGATTCAAGCGCAAAAGCGCAGGAACTTCTTTTCATGGAAGCTCCTGCGCTTTTGTAGTTTCCGGCTTCTGAAAGAGGAGAGAGCTCGGCGGGAGCTTTCGGTTTGCCGCCCTTTGCGGTACAATGTGACTCGGAACCTTGCGCCGGTTCGCTCGCAGGCGGCCGCGAAGCGCTGAGGCTCATATTTTCTCAAGAGGACCCATGGAATGATGAATGAAGAAACTTTTTGCTCCGGAACTCCGGAGTTCATCGATTGCCACTGCCATCTCAATTCGCCGGAACTTCGCGAAGGGATTCCGGCGGCTTTGGAGCGGGGCCGGGCGGCCGGCGTGACGCGCATGGCGGTAGTGGGCAGCACGCTGGCCGACAGTCTGGAAGCTGTGGAAATCTGCCGCCGCTATCCTTCGGCAGGGCTTTTTGCCGTGACGGGCGTCCATCCCCACGAGGTAAGCGAGATGAACGGCGTGATCAGCCCGCAGCTTCTGGAAGCGGCGAAGCTTCCCGAGGTGAAAGCCTGGGGCGAAATCGGCCTGGATTATTACTATGACCTGTCGCCGCGCCCCCTGCAGATCCGGATGCTGGCCCTTCAGCTCGAGGCCGCCAAGGCCATGGACGTCCCCGTGGTGTTTCACGTTCGCGACGCCTACGACGACTTTTGGCCGCTCATGACCTCCGATCGCGCGCCGGAAAAGGCTGAACTGCACTGCTTTACGGGCAGCATGGAAGATGCCCGCAAAGCCCTGAACCGCGGATGGAAGCTGGGCGTCACCGGCATGATCACCTTTAAAAGGGCCGACGAAATCCGAGACGTCATCGCGAGGCTTCCCGTGGACGCTCTGCTGTGCGAAACCGACGCGCCGTGGATGTCGCCCGTGCCCTTCCGGGGGAAAATCAACGAACCCTCGCGCGTTCCGCTGATCTACAAAAAACTTGCCGAAATCAAGGGCCTGCCCCTCGACGAGCTGACTTGCCGCGTCAACCGCAGCGCCGTTGAATTTTTCGGTCTGGAGGAATAAAAGGTGTTTGAGTACCGCTTAATCGCTCAGGACCCCGAAACGGGCGCACGAGCCGGCGAGCTGGTCACTCCCCACGGAGTGATTCCCACGCCCGTCTTTATGCCTGTGGGCACTCAGGCCGCAGTGAAGGCCATGAGTCCCGACGAGCTGAGGACCATCGACGCAAAAATCATTCTGTCCAATACCTATCATCTGTTCCTGCGCCCCGGCGCCGATCTGGTGGCCCAAGCCGGCGGACTGCACCGCTTCATGAACTGGGACCGTCCCATTCTCACCGACAGCGGCGGATTTCAAGTCTTTTCGCTGGCGGGCATCAATAAAATTCAGGATGACGGCGTGGAGTTTCAGTCCCACCTGGACGGCACGAAATACTTCATGACGCCCGAACTGGCGACGGAGACCCAGGAAAAGCTGGGCAGCGACATCGCCATGTGCTTCGACCAATGTCTCAAGCTGCCCTGCACGCGTCAGGGAGCCGAGGCGGCCGTGGCCCGTACGTTGCGCTGGGCCGAAAGGTGCAAAGCTTCCCATCGCCGCGAAGATCAGGCGCTTTTCGGCATCGTGCAGGGCGGCCTGTACGACGATCTGCGCGCTTCCTGCGCCGAAGAGCTTGCGGCCATGGATTTTCCAGGCTACGGCATCGGCGGCCTGTCGGTGGGCGAGAGCCACGAGGAGATGTACCGCTGTCTCGACGAGCTCATGCCCCACATGCCCGCGCACAAGCCCCGCTATCTCATGGGGGTGGGGCATCCCGCCAACCTGATCGAGGGCATCGCCCGCGGCATCGACATGTTCGACTGCGTGCTTCCCACGCGCAATGGACGTACGGGCACCATTTTCACCCGAGAGGGAAAAATCAACATCAAAAACCTCTGCTATGCCGATGACTTTTCTCCTCTTGATTCTCAGTGCGATTGCTATGCCTGCAGGAACTTCACGCGCGCCTATATCCGTCACCTTTACAAGGCGGGCGAAATTCTCGCCGTGCGGCTGCTGTCCTGGCACAACATCCATTTTCTCGTCCATTTGGTGGCCGGTGCGCGAAAGGCCATCGTCGAAGGGCGGTTCCCCCAATACCGCAGAGAGTTTATGACCACTTACGAAGGCGGCGTCTACTGTGTGTAATTCTGATCGCATTGTTTCTGTGGATTTTTGGAATCCCGATCCCGACGTCATGGCTCGGGCGGGACAACTCATCCGCGACGGCCAGCTGGTGGCTTTTCCTACCGAAACAGTATACGGCCTGGGCGGCAACGCTCTCGACGGAGAAGCCTGCAAGAGAATTTACGCCGCCAAGGGACGGCCCTCCGACAACCCGCTGATTCTGCATTTCCCAAGTCCCGATGCAGTGGAGCGGGCGGCTGTGGTGGACAAGCGGGCACGCGACCTCATGGAGCATTTCTGGCCGGGACCGCTGACGCTGGTGTTGCCCGCCCGCAGCGTGGTCTCGCGAGAAGCGCGCGGCGGTTTGGACACCGTGGGCTGCCGTATGCCCGATTATCCCGCCGCTTTGGCTTTTTTTGCGGCCTGCGGCGTTCCCGTGGCTGGCCCCAGCGCCAACCGCAGCGGCCGTCCCAGCCCCACCGACGCTAAAACCGTCGCCCAAGACCTCGGCGACGCCGTCGCCATGATCATTGACGCCGGATCAAGCCGCGTGGGCGTGGAGTCAACGGTGATCGACGTCACCGCGGCCGTTCCCGTGCTGCTGCGTCCCGGCGGACTGCCCATAGAGCAGGTGGAGGCCTTTCTAGGCTGTTCGGTGGCTCTCCCCGTGGGGATCAACGAGCTGAAGCGCTCGCCGGGCACCCGTTACCGCCACTATGCGCCGCTGGTGCCCGTAAAAGTTTGGGATCCCGCACGGTCTTTCGACTGGCCGGAGCGCTTTGTCTACATGGGCGTTTTTGCGCCTGAACGGCCTTCGCAGCGTGAAATTCGATTTCGCTCCTACGAAGCCTATGCCCACGGGCTGTTTTCCGCCATGCGGGAACTTGAAACCGACGGGCTGCCCATTGTGGCCCAGTGGCCGCCCCTAGAGGGGCTTGGGCGGGCGCTGCGCGACCGCATCGCGCGCGCGGCGGGGTTGGCGTAGCCTTTTTCGCCATTCAGCTTTGGGCGCTGGCTGCGCGCATGTGCAGAAATGTTTTTTAGCGGATAACGATGAAAACGGCCTTTCCGTGCGGACGTGCCCCATGTGTGCGCAGCCAGCGCTGCTGCGGTCGCTTTCCTTTTGTGTTGTGCCGCGAGTAAGGGCGGCGCACGGAATGATGACGTTGCCCGCAAGTTTTTTCCGCTCTGTGTGGGGACGCTCTTGCGTCGTTTTGCTGTCGAATCTCGCAAGGACTCCCGAAAATTTTTGTTTCCGGTTCAATTTGGGGGCTTGTCAAAATCGAAATGGACCTGTATAATCTCTAACTGTTCAGTTATCGCCCGGGTGGCGGAATTGGTAGACGCGCTAGATTCAGGTTCTAGTGGGCATTAGCCTGTGGGAGTTCGAGTCTCCCCCTGGGCACCACCCTTATCCAAGGGTGCAACGTCACCGATACGTGAGGGCTGCATAAAGCTTAATGCTTTGTGCAGCCCTTTTTGTGTTTTCTCGTCATGGTTTTTCTTTGCGGTGGAAGCTTTTGTAATTGGCGTTGTTTATGGAGTTTGCGGCATTTATAAGCAAAGATAATCAAGGTGTCGGCGGAGAGTTTTAATTGACAGAATTATCTTTCTAGTTAGACTTTTTATTTTTTACAGTGGAGGTTGAACACTGCATGGCTGAATTTGTTCCGGTGAGTAAGGGGCGTCAGCGTCTTATCTTCGGTGGCGGCAAGGATCTGATCCCGCTTCCCGACATGGTGGAAGTTCAGAGGGAGTCCTACCGTTCATTTTTCCAGGAGGACGTCGCGCCTGCAGAGCGACAGAACTTCGGTTTGCAGGAGCTTCTCAACGAGATTTCTCCCATTTCCAATTTTGACGGCAGCTTCCGTCTTGAGTTTCTGGGCTACGAGATCGACGAGCCTTCCATGACCCAAAACGAGGCGAAGCGGCGCGACTGCACGTGGCACCGCCCGATCCGCGTCAAGGTGCGCCTGCACAACGACCGTTCCCAGGAGGTGCGCGAGGAGGAAATTTACCTCGGCGATTTCCCCGTGATGACGCCGCGCGGCACCTTCATCATCAACGGCAGCGAGCGCGTTGTCGTCAATCAGCTTGCCCGCAGCGCCGGCGTTTATTTCAAGTCGGAGCCCGGTACGTCCGGCATTCAGAATTATTCGGCGAAGATCATCCCCGAACGCGGCGTCTGGGTGGAGTTCATCATGGCCGGCGAGACGCTGTCCGTCAACGTCGACAGCCGCCGAAAACTGCCCGCGTCGCTGCTTCTCAAGGCTTTTGGTCTTGGGACCAACGAGGAGTTCCTGAAGACCTTCGGCGGCACCGTCGAGGATCTGGACATCACCCGTGAAGAGGGCATAGGTCGCATTCTGGCCGAATCCATCACCGACTCCCGTGGAAACGTGCTGTTCAAGTCGGGCACCCGCATCGACAAGGACATCATGGAGAAACTGTGGGACAAGGGACGCAGCGAGATCAAAGTCTGGAAAGTGGCGTCTGTTTTTGCCTCCTCTGTGGAGAAAGATCCCACTAACAGCGTTGACGAGGCGCTGCTCGAGATTCTGCGCCGCATGAGGCCCAACGAGCCTGTGCGCATCGAAGGCGCAAGAGATTACTTTGACGAGCAGTTCTTCAACAAACGCGCTTATACGCTGGGGCGCGTGGGACGCTATAAGATGAACCGGCGTCTTGGCCTGTCGCTGCCCAAGGATCAGTGTCTTCTGACCCTCGACGACCTGGTGCGTATTGTCAAGGGACTGGTGACACTGCGTGACACAGAAGAGCAGCGCGACGACGTGACCTTCCCCGAGATCGGCGAAGAGCACACCGACGACATCGACCACCTCGGAAATCGCCGCGTGCGCACCGTTGGCGAACTCCTTCAGTCGCAGCTGCGCATCGGTATGCTGCGCCTCGAGCGCATCGCCAGAGAGCGCATGACCACCGTGCCTGACCTGAGCAAGGCCATGGCCCGCGACCTGGTGAACGTGCGCCCCATCTCGGCGGCGCTGCGGGAGTTCTTCGGATCGGGGCAGCTGTCGCAGTTTATGGATCAGAACAATCCGCTTTCCGAGCTGACCCATCGCCGCCGCCTTTCGGCTCTGGGCCCCGGCGGACTGAGCCGCGAACGCGCGGGATTTGAGGCGCGTGACGTACACTACACCCATTACGGACGCATTTGCCCCATTGAAACGCCCGAAGGCCCCAACATCGGTCTGGTCACTTCATTGGCCACCTATGCGCGCCTCAATGAATACGGTTTTCTGATCACGCCGCGCCGTCCCGTGAAAAACGGCGTGGTGAGCAACGACCCCAATGAAGTCGTGTACCTTTCTGCCGACGAAGAGGACAATTACTATGTGGGACGCGCCAATACGCCCTATGACCCAAAAACAGGCAAGCTCACTGAAGAGGCCGTTTACGCCCGCTACAAAGGCGAGATCGTCCGCGTTTCCCCCGAGCTGATCGATTATCTTGACGTCTCTTCAAAACAGGTCGTTTCCGCATCGGCGGCTTTGATTCCCTTCCTCGAGCATGACGACGCCCACCGCTCACTCATGGGTTCCAACATGCAGCGCCAGGCCGTGCCCTTGCTTCTGCCCGAGGCCCCCTTGGTGGGGACTGGCATTGAAGAGCGCGTCGCTCGCGATTCGGGCTGCTCGATCTATTCGTCCTGCGACGGCACAGTGACCTACGTCGACTCCGACCGCATCGAGGTGACCGACGACAACGGACTGCACTGCGAATATCCCATGGACAAGTTCCGCCGCTCCAATCAGGGTACCATTATCCACCAGCGTCCCTGTGTTGACGTGGGGACTCGAGTGGAAAAGGACGAGCTCCTGGCCGACGGCCAGTCGGTGGAAGGCGGCGAGCTTGCTCTGGGGCGCAATGTGCTTATCGCCTTTGTGCCGTGGGAAGGCTACAACTACGAGGACGCCATTCTCCTGAGCGAAAAGCTCGTCAAAGAGGACTACTTCTCGTCGATCCACATCGAAGAGTACGAAATGGACTCCCGCGACACCAAGCTGGGACCCGAAGAGATCACCCGAGACATTCCCAACGTCGGCGAGGACGCGCTGCGCAACCTCGACGAAGATGGCGTGGTGCGCGTGGGCGCCGAAGTCAATCCCGGCGACATCCTTGTGGGAAAAGTCACGCCCAAGGGCGAAGCCGACCACAGCCCCGAAGAAAAACTGCTGCGCGCCATTTTCGGCGAGAAGGCCGGTGAGGTGCGCGACACGTCGCTCCATCTGCCCCACGGAACGCGCGGCAAAGTGGTCTCCGTCAAGAGGCTGAACCGCACCGACAATCCCGAGTCCCTGAGCCCCGGAGTCAACGAAGTCATTAAAGTTTACGTCGCCCAGTGGCGCAAGATCACCGTGGGCGACAAGATGTCGGGACGCCACGGCAACAAGGGCGTAATTTCCCGAATTCTTCCCGTGGAAGACATGCCCTATCTTCCCGACGGCACTCCCGTCGACGTGTGCTTGAACCCCTTGGGCGTTCCCAGCCGCATGAACCTCGGACAGGTCTTGGAAGTCCTGCTGGGATTCGTGGCTTTGAAAAACGGCTGGTACGTGGGCACGCCGGTCTTCAAGGGCGCCACGGAAGAAGAAATTTACGCCATGATGAGCGAAGTGGCCGAAAAGGATCCCGACCTGAAGGGTAAATTGTCCTCCGGCGGCACCAT
Source organism: uncultured Synergistaceae bacterium (assembly GCA_964622575.1). GTDB lineage: Bacteria > Synergistota > Synergistia > Synergistales > Dethiosulfovibrionaceae > Pyramidobacter. The sequence continues at coordinate 287,242 of CAZUQW010000002.1, forward strand.
CCGCCTGCGCGACGGCCGCACGGGCGACCTGATGGCCGAGCCCAGCACAGTGGGCGTCATGTATATGCTCAAGCTGAACCATCTTGTGGACGACAAGCTGCACGCCCGTTCCGTCGGCCCCTACAGCCTCATCACCCAGCAGCCGTTGGGCGGAAAAGCCCAGTTCGGAGGCCAGCGCTTCGGAGAAATGGAAGTCTGGGCGCTTCAGGGATACGGCGCGGCCCACGTGCTTCAGGAAATGTTGACGGTGAAGTCCGACGACATCCGCGGCCGTCTCAAGACCTACGAGAAGATCATCAAGGGGCAGAACCTGACCAAGCCCGGTGTTCCCGAGAGCTTCAAGGTGCTTGTGAAAGAGCTTGAAGGTTTGGGATTGACGGTGGAAATCGATTACAGCGACGGCACTTCGGGCGCCCTCCAGGCCGACGATGACGACGACGGGCCCAGCCGTCCCAGTGACATCGACAACATCACCGCGCGCGACATGTTCATGGGCGACACGGCGCGGGCTGCGCTCCCTCAGACCAAAAACTCCACCGAGGGGCCTGCTGAAGAGACGGCCGCTGACGCCGCGGCGAAACAGAACGATCTTCAAGACCGGGAGACGCCCAATTTGAACGAATAGCCGCTTTCTGAAAAGGCGGCGCCTGCAATCGGAACGTTCAACGCGCCCACGCTCCGCCGGAAGGGCGAGAGCTCGGCGCGGAGCGTCGCGCCGATCAAAAAAACATGATGCCTTTTCATCGCCAACGAACATGAGAAGTTCCTGTTCCTTTTATAAAGAAATGGAGTGATTCTCCTTATGAATAAAGAGATCGTCGGTATTCGTCTGCGGCTTGCCACACCGGAACAAATCCGCGCGCTTTCTCACGGCGAGGTGAAAAAACCGGAAACCATCAACTACAGGACGCTGCGGCCGGAACGTGACGGACTGTTCTGCGAGCGCATTTTCGGCCCCACGAAAAGCTACGAGTGCGCCTGCGGAAAATACAAGAAGAGTGGCCCGAAATTCAAAGGCGTGGTGTGCGACCGCTGCGGCGTCGAAGTCACCGACAACCGCGTGCGCCGCGAGCGCCTCGGTCACATCGAGCTGGCTGCGCCGGTCGTTCATATCTGGTATCTGCGCGGAATTCCCAGCCGACTGAGCCTGTTGCTGGGCACGCCCACCAAAATGTTGGAGCGCGTCGTCTACTTCGCTCCGCTGCGCAAGCGCGAAGCGGCCTATAAAGTGGTCATCGAAGGCAAGCGTTCCGATCTGGCGGCCAAGGACGATATCATCTCCGAATCGGAGATGAACGTTCATGCCCATTACGACCCCAAGTTCAAGGCCGAAGAGGCCTACCGCATCACCGGCACCGACGACGTGCCTCTTGCCGTCGGCGATGTGATCAGCGCCAACCAGCTGAACCGCTATCAAGCCGAGTGGGGCGACGAGGCCTTTACCGTCGAGCCCGCCTACCGCATTTTGTCCATCGACGGCGTAACCGAAAATTCCTCCGACGTCCTCACCGCAGAGGACGCAACGGCTTCACTTGAAAACGGCGAAGACGGAAGCGTGAAAACCTGGCGTCCCGGCGACGACATTTCCGAGTCGGACCTGGGTAAAATTCGCGAGACGTCACAGGTGGAGGCCGAGCCTCGCAAGACGGGGACACAGAACAGCTTTATCGTCACCGCCGTCACCTACCTTCCCTTCCAGAAGGGGCAGGTACTTTCGACGTCGGAGTACAACCTGTTCCGCGAGAAATACGGCGATCGCTTCACCGCCCAGCTTGAGAGCGTCATCGTCGAGGATCCCTGTTATCTGGTCATCGACGAGGGCAACTCTCCTTTCCAAGACTGCGACATCGTCACCGAAAGCGAAGAGCGTCTGTGCGCAGCCTACGACCCCAAATTCAAAGCCGGCATCGGCGCCGAAGGCGTGAGAGAAAAACTTCGCGCCATGGACCTCAACCACCTTGCGCAGGAGCTTCGCGAGGAGCTCTCCGAGACCACGGGGCAGAAACGCCGCAAGATCGTGAAGCGCCTTCAGGTCGTCGAGGACTTCCGCAAGGGCGATTGCGCCCCCCAGTCCATGGTTCTGGAAGTTCTGCCCGTCATCCCGCCCGATCTGCGCCCCATGGTGCAGCTCGACGGAGGCCGCTTCGCCACCTCCGACCTCAACGATCTGTACCGCCGTGTCATCAACCGAAACAACCGACTGAGCAAGCTGAAAGAGCTGAAAGCTCCCGAGATCATTATCCGCAACGAGAAACGAATGCTTCAGGAGTCGGTGGACGCCCTGATCGACAACGGACGCGTCGGCAAGGCCGTTCTTGGCGCCGGCAATCGCCCACTGAAGAGCCTTACCGACCTGCTCCGCGGCAAAAAAGGCCGCTTCCGCCAGAACCTGCTGGGCAAGCGCGTGGACTATTCAGGCCGTTCAGTTATCGCCATCGGACCCTTCCTGCGCCTGTACCAGTGCGGCCTGCCCAAACAGATGGCCCTTGAGCTTTTCAAGCCCTTCGTCATCCAGAAAATGGTGGAGCGCGGCATTGCCACCAACGTGAAAAACGGCAAACGCCTCATCGAACGGGGCAACGAGCAGATCTGGGGCATCCTCGAGGAGATCATCAAAGACCATCCCGTCATGCTGAACCGTGCGCCCACGCTGCACCGTCTGGGAATCCAGGCCTTCGAGCCCATCCTGATGGAGGGCAAGGCCATCAGACTGCACCCCATGGCTTGCACAGCCTTCAATGCAGACTTCGACGGCGACCAGATGGCCGTTCACGTGCCCCTTTCCATCGATGCTCAGACCGAGGCGCGCATGCTGATGCTGGCAGCCAACAACCTGCTGTCGCCGGCCAGCGGCAAGCCCATCGTTTCGCCCACCCAGGACATTCTGCTGGGGCTTTACTACATCACCAACATGCGCCCCGGACTTCCCGGAGAAAACACCTTTTACGACAGTCTGGACGACGTCATGACCGCGCTGGATCACGAAGCCGTCCACGTCAACACGCGCATTTACCTGCGCTGGAACCCCGAGTGGCATCCCTTGGTGGACAAGGGGATGAGCGACGACGATTTCCTTGACCCCAAAACCCGAAAGTGGATCATCACGACGCCCGGGCGCGTTCTGTTCAACCTCCACCTCAATCCGCGCCTCCGCTTCGTGAACTGCCAGATCGGCAAATCCGACCTGAGCTCCATGCTGGACAAGGCCTATGACTATCTGACTCACATCGAAATGGTGGATACCCTCGATTCCATCAAGGACCTGGGCTATCATTGGGCCTGCATCAGCGGGCTGAGCTTCCAGATGCAGGCGGTCATTATTCCGCCCGAAAAGGATCAACTGGTGAAGGAATCGCTGGACATCGACACGAAGATTCACGGCCAATACGAAATGGGTATTCTCACCGAGGACGAATACCTTCGCAAGAAAGAAACTCTTTGGTCCGACGCCGCTAACCGCATCGGCGACTCCATCATCCACCACATGGAACCCACCAACCCCATACGCATGATGATTGCCTCGGGCGCGCGAGGCAGCAAGGGGCAGCTGGCGCAGATGGCCGGAATCCGCGGGCTTATGGCCGATCCCACGGGCCGAATCATCGACTATCCCATTACCACCAACTTCCGTGAGGGCATGAACATGCTGGAGTACTTCATTTCCACTCACGGAGCGCGAAAGGGACTGGCCGACACAGCTCTGCGCACCGCCAAGTCCGGTTATCTGACCCGCCGTCTCGTCGACGTGGCCCAGGACATAATCGTCCTCGAGGCCGACTGCCACACCAACAAGGGCATCAAAATCGAGCCCATGAAGAGCGACGACAAGGTGGTTATCCCGCTGCACGAACGCATTGCCGGCAGAACGACTCTTGAGGACGTTGACGATCCCAAGACGGGACGTCGCATCATCAGCAAAAATGACCTTATCTCGCCCGAGCAGGCCCTTGAGATCGAAAAAGTCAGGGACTTCCTCTGGGTGCGTAGCCCGCTGAGCTGCGAGTCTCCCTATGGCATCTGCCAGAAGTGCTACGGCGTCGACCTGTCGAGCCGCAAACTCGTCAACATCGGCGAAGCTGTCGGCGTCGTGGCTGCCCAGTCCATCGGAGAGCCCGGCACGCAGCTTACCATGAGAACCTTCCACACCGGCGGCGTTCGCACCTCCGGCGACGACATCACCCAGGGACTTCCGCGCATCGAGCAGCTCTTCGAAGCCCGCCGTCCCAAGAAGGTGGCCTTTTTGGCCGGTCTCAACGGCAAAGTCGCCGAGATCCGCGAGCTCGAAGGCAAGCGCAAGGTCATCATTCAAGGCACGCCCAATGGCAGCGACGTGGTTCAGAAATCCACTTACAGCATTCCGCTGTCGCAGGGACTGCTCGTCGAGGAAGGCCAGGAAGTCAAGGCGAGCACCAGACTGACCGAGGGCAATATCGACCCACAGCAACTCCTCGAAGTCGAAGGCCAGGAAGCCGTTCAGAAATATCTGGTGGACAGCATTCAGGAAGTGTATCGCTCGCAGGGCGTTTCGATCAACAACAAGCACATCGAGGTCATCCTGCGCAAAGTGGCGCCCATCAATCGCCTGCGCGTCATCGACGAAGGCGACACGTCGCTGGTGGCTGGCGATTTGGTTTGGGCTTCCGACGTGCAGAAGGAAATCGACCAGCTTAACGCCGAGAACGCCCGCAATCTTGAGAACGCCGTCACCGCGCTGTGCGGCAAGACCTTTGTCAGCCAGGAAGGCATGCACCCCACGCCAGAAATCAGCGCCCGCCAGAAGACCGTGATCGACAGAGAGCTGGTGGAACTGCTCCTCAAGCCCGGCACGTCCATGACACGGCTCAATCTGCTGGATGAGACCGGTCCTCTGACCGTCATCCTCGGCGAGGCGTCCTTCCGCGCCCGCCTGAAAGGCGCCCGTCCTGTGGTGCCCATTACCTGCGCCGACGGAACAGTCATTCCCGAAACTTGCGAGATGACCCTGCAGGATTTGTCACACATTACCTCAGGCTCTTCAGAGCCGCATCTTTACCGCAATGTAACTCGCCTGCACAAACTTGCCGACGTTGCTTATCTGTCGAAGGACGTCGTCGACGGCGACGGTACGGTCATTGCCCGACGCGACGATCTGATCACCGCCGACCTGGCGGAGAAGCTGCTGGGGAGCCACGACGTCCAGAGCATCAAGATCTGGAAGACCACTGAGCAGCTCAACGTGCTTGACCACCTTCGGGAACGGCTGATCAGCGCCTACTGGGGCAAGCTGCTCACCGTGGCCTACGGCGCTGACGGCGCACCCCTTCCCAATATGCCGAAAATCGTCAACGCCGCAGTTATCCGCGGGATTCTCGGTGGAACGGTGAAAAACATGGTGCTGCACGGCAGCAGCGAGCCTATTGACCTTGACGATTTTCTGGCGCAGACCTTGGCCAACGCCGTCAGCGGAAAGGTGACGCTCAGCGAGATCGGTCTCGACGACGAAACCATCGCCGCAGGCACGACGCTGACCGACGAACATGCCGCGCTGCTCTCGAAGAAGAGAGTTCCGTCGCTCACTCTCCGGCCGGCAGCGGCCCAGGAAGAGAAGGTGGTTCTCGTCTGTCGCATGACCTTTGTGCGCAAGCTGCGCGTCCTGCCCGTTTGTCGGAAGTTCATTCACGGCATCACCAAGGCTGCCCTCGCGACGGAGAGCTTCCTGAGCGCGGCGTCCTTCCAGCAGACCGCCCAGATCCTTGCGGGCGCCGCCGTGCGCAGCCAGGTCGACCGCCTGATGGGGCTGAAGGAAAACGTCATCATCGGACACCTGATTCCCGCCGGAACCGGCATTGAGCGCTTCCAGAGCGTCAACGTTACCAGCCGCTTCACCCCTCCCGAACCCGAAAGCTCTGCGGAAGGGACTTCGGAGGATTCTGAGGCCCATGCTGAAAGCTCGAATTCGGAAGATAAAACCGCCAAAAAGCAGGAGAAAGCGTAAGTAATTATAGAAAATAGTAAAATGCGTTTAAATAATACAAAATAGCGAAAATTTACTCGCTCCGGGGCGTGTTAATACTTGACTTTAACACGCCCCGTTGCTATTATTTCTGAGTGTCTTTCGCGCGAGGGTGAACTGTGTCCTTTTATCGGGAACCGCTGGGTTACCGGACGTATGCGATCCCTCCGGAGAAGCTGTACGTCTGGCCCGGAACGGTTTTAGTCTGCCGTGCTTCGAGCCCGAGGGGCTTGAGAACGAATGCTCTCGAGAGAGGCTGGTTTCTTCCCCGTGCGGAACTTTTCCAGACAATCCCGGACCGGTAACATCGAGGGCGGAGGACCACCGGAGACCGCAGGTCTTCGGAAAAATTTTATAGATTTTTTCCATAAGGAGGAAATAACGTGCCAACAATCAATCAGCTTGTGCGCAAGGGACGTACGGCTCCCACCTACAAGTCTGCGTCGCCCGCGCTGCAGAATTCGCCGGTTCGCCGCGGCGTCTGCACCCGTGTTTACACGGTGACCCCCAAGAAACCCAACTCGGCTCTTCGCAAGGTGGCCCGTGTGCGTCTTACCAACGGCATTGAAGTCACGTCCTACATTCCTGGCGTTGGCCACAATCTGCAGGAGCACTCGGTCGTCCTCGTTCGCGGAGGACGTGTCAAGGACCTTCCCGGCGTTCGTTACCACATTGTGCGCGGAAGTCTTGACTGCGGCGGCGTTGCTGATCGCAAGCGCAGTCGTTCGAAATACGGCGCTCGTCGCCCCAAGTAATCTTTTTTTTCTAAGGAGGAAATTTCATGCCGCGGAAAGGGCATATTAGAAAACGCGAGACTCTTGCCGATGCAACCTACGGAAGCACCGTCATCACCAAGTTCATCAACACGCTGATGCTTGACGGCAAGAAGAGCATTGCCGAAGGCATTATGTACAGCGCGCTTCAGATGGCGTCGGAGAAACTGAAGGCCGAGCCCATGGCTGTTTTCGAGAAAGCTCTCGAGAACGTCAAGCCCGCTGTGGAAGTGCGTTCCCGCCGCGTGGGCGGCGCCACCTACCAGGTTCCTGTGGAAGTCGCTCCCGAGCGCGCGCAGGCTCTGGCCATTCGCTGGATTATTTCCTTCGCGCGCGGCAAGAAAGGCATTCCCATGGCCGAGCGCCTCGCCCGCGAACTCATGGATGCCTACAACAACGAGGGCAGCTCCGTGAAGAAACGCGAAGATACCCACAAAATGGCTGAGGCCAACAGAGCTTTCGCTCATTACCGCTGGTAATCTGCGGTTTCCCGGTGAAGTCCTATGCTGACTAAAGACCTGACGAAAATTCGCAATATCGGCATTGCCGCCCATATCGACGCCGGCAAGACGACAACCACGGAGCGTATTCTGTTCTATACGGGCGTTAATTACAAGATCGGCGAGACCCATGACGGTACCGCCACTATGGACTGGATGGCCCAGGAGCGCGAGCGCGGCATCACCATCACTTCGGCGGCCATTACCTGCAAGTGGAAAGACTGTTTTGTCAATATTATTGATACTCCCGGGCACGTGGACTTTACCGTGGAGGTTGAGCGTTCCCTTCGCGTGCTTGACGGCGCTGTGTCGGTGTTCTGCGCAGTCGGCGGAGTAGAGCCCCAGTCCGAAACGGTTTGGCGCCAGGCCGACAAGTACAAGGTCCCCCGCATCGCCTTCATCAACAAGATGGACCGCGTGGGCGCCAACTTCCTCAATGTGGTCGACCAGATCCATGATCGCCTCGGCGCGCGCGCCGTCCCCGTGGTTCTTCCCATCGGAGCCGAGGATTCCTTCCAGGGCATTATCGACCTGCTTGAGATGAAGGAACTCTTTTTCGTCGACGAAATGGGTGCCCATCCCGAGCACCGCGACATTCCCGCGGACATGCTTGACGACGCGAAGATGTACCGCGAGCACCTGATCGAACAGCTGGCCGACGTGGACGACGAGATCATGGCCCTCTATCTCGACGGCAAGGAGCCGACGGTGCCGCAGATCAAAGCGGCCATCCGCCGCCAGACCATCGCGCTGAAGTTCGTTCCCTGTTTCTGCGGAAGCGCCTTCAAGAACAAGGGCATTCAGCCTCTGCTGGACGCTGTGGTGGATTACCTGCCCAGTCCCATCGATCTGCCCGCTGTTGAGGGCTGCGACCCCGACGACGAGACGAAGGTCGTCGAGCGTCATCCGAAGCTTGACGAGCCCGTTTCTGCCTTGGCCTTCAAGGTTGCTGTCGATCCCTTCGTTGGTCGCTTGACCTTCTGCCGCCTCTATTCCGGCGTCCTTCACGCCGGCGATACGCTGTACAACCCTGCAAGTCGCAAGCGCGAGCGCATTGGCCGCATCCTGATGATGCACTCCAACAAGCGCGTCGACGTTGACGATGCCACCGCCGGCATGATCATCGCCCTTCCCAGCCTCAAGAACACCCGCACGGGCGATACGCTGTGCGATGAAGCTCATCCCGTCGTTCTCGAGAGTCTGACGTTCCCCGCGCCGGTGATTACGTTGGCTGTCGAGCCCGAGACCACCGAGGACAAGGCCAAGTTGGCCAAGGGGCTGATCGCTCTGTCCGATGAGGATCCCACATTTGTCGTCAAGGACAACGAAGAGACGGGACAGACCACCATTTCCGGCATGGGAGAGCTTCACCTGGACATCATCGTTGACCGCCTGCGCCGCGAGTTCGGCGTCCACGTCAAAGTGGGCCGTCCCCAAGTTGCTTACCGCGAAGCCATCACTCAGCGCGTTGAGCGCGTTCAGGGCAAGTTCGTCCGTCAGAGCGGCGGTCACGGACAGTACGGTGACTGCGTCATCAACATGGAGCCCCTTCCCGACGGGCAGGAAGGCTTTGTGTTCGAGGACGACATCGTCGGCGGCGTGATCCCTCGCGAGTTCATTCCCGCATGCCAGAAGGGTTTCGAAGAAGGCATGGGCAGCGGAGTGCTGGGCGGCTTCCCCGTGATCGGCGTAAAGGTCGAGCTGGTCTACGGAAGCTACCACGAAGTGGACTCCTCCGAAATGGCCTTCAAGATCGCCGCTTCCATGGCGTTCAAGGAAGCCATGCGGAAAGCGGCCCCCACGCTTATGGAGCCGATCATGGCCGTCGAGGTTGTGACTCCCGAGGAGTACGTGGGCGATGTTATGGGCGATCTTTCATCCCGCCGTGGCAACGTAGAAGGCATGGAAATGAGAGCCAACGCCCGTGCCATCAAGGCTTTTGTGCCCCTTGGTGAGATGTTTGGCTACGCCACGGACCTGAGAAGCAAGACTTCCGGCCGTGCTAATTACACAATGCAGTTTGACCACTACAGCGCCGTTCCCAAGAACGTTGCCGAAGCGATTCTCAATCCTTCTGGCAGCGCCGACGAGACTAAAGGCAAAAAATAAGATTTCCGGGACAAGAATCCAGGGAGGAAAAAATAATGGCAAAAGAGAAATTTGAACGTTCCAAACCCCATCTTAATATTGGGACAATCGGACACATTGACCACGGCAAGACCACGCTGACGGCAGCCATCAGCCACGTACTTTCCCAGGCCGGCTACGCCCAGGAAGAGAAGTTCGACCAGATCGACAACGCGCCCGAGGAGAAAGAGCGCGGCATCACCATCAACATTTCCCACATCGAGTACACCACCGACAAGCGCCACTACGCGCACATCGACTGCCCCGGGCACGCCGACTACATCAAGAACATGATCACCGGCGCAGCGCAGATGGACGGAGCCATCCTCGTGGTAGCCGCCACCGACGGCCCCATGCCCCAGACCCGTGAGCACGTGCTTCTTGCCCGCCAGGTCAACGTGCCCGCCCTCATCGTGTTCATGAACAAGATCGACCTCGTCGACGATCCCGAACTCCTGGACCTCGTGGAGATGGAAGTTCGCGAACTTCTGAGCAAGTACGGCTATCCCGGCGACGACACCCCCGTCATCCGCGGCAGCGCACTGAAAGCCCTCGAAGAAGGCAACGGCAAACGTGACGACAAATGGAGCAAGCCCATCTGGGATCTTCTTGACGCGTGCGATACCTTCTTCCCCGAACCCGTTCGCGAAATGGACAAGCCCTTCCTGATGCCCATCGAAGACGTGTTCACCATCACCGGCCGTGGCACCGTCGTGACCGGTCGAGTGGAGCGCGGTGTGATCAAGCCCGGCGACGAAGCCGAGATCGTGGGCATCAAAGACACCCGCAAAGTTGTCATCACCAGCCTTGAAATGTTCCGCAAGATCCTTGACGACGCCGAAGCCGGCGACAACGTGGGAGCGCTTCTTCGCGGCATCGACAAAGACGACGTCGAGCGCGGCCAGGTCCTTGCCAAGCCGGGTTCCATCAAGCCCCACAAGAAGTTCAAGGCCGAAGTTTACATTCTGAAGAAAGAAGAAGGCGGCCGCCACACCCCGTTCTTCAACGGTTACAAGCCCCAGTTCTACATTCGCACCACCGACGTGACCGGCTCCATCAAGCTGCCCGAAGGCGTGGAGATGGTAATGCCCGGCGACAACAGCACCTTTGAAGTTGATCTGATTGCGCCCGTGGCCATGAACGAACAGCTTCGCTTCGCCATCCGCGAGGGCGGCCACACCGTGGGCGCCGGCGTCGTTTCCAAGATCCTCGACTAATCCGGAGGCCCAACGTGTCTAAGAAAATCAGAATTCGCTTGAAGGCTTTCGATTATCGCGTGCTTGACGCTTCTGCATCTCAGATTGCCGAGACGGCCTCTCGCAGCGGCGCCAAAGTCGCCGGCCCCATCCCTCTGCCCACTGAGATCAACAAGTATTGCATTTTGACCTCGCCTCACGTCAACAAGGACGCCCGCGAGCATTATGAGAAGAGAGTCCACAAGCGCCTGATCGACATCCTTGATCCGACGCAGAAAACAATGGAAGCATTGATGCAGCTTAACCTTCCCTCTGGTGTCGACATCCAGATCAAGCTCTAAACGAGCGGGAAGCTCTTAAAGCCATAAAAGCTGAATCTCCCCTGCGGGGGAGCTCTGAGCAAAGGAGAGTGTTTGTACTATGAGTCTTGGAATTCTTGGACAGAAACTGGGCATGACCCGCATCTTCAACGATGCCGGAAAGTCTGTTCCGGTGACCGTTATCGCTGCCGGCCCCTGCCCCGTGGTTGATGTCCGCACACCTGAAAAGAACGGTTACAGCGCCATTCTTCTGGGATTTGGCGAGCGCAAGCCCCACAAAGTCACGAAGCCCATGAAGGGCATTTTTGATCATGCCGGCGTGACTCCCTGCCGCTGGCTTCGCGAGTTCCGCATCGACAACGCTGCGGATTACAAAGTTGGCCAGTCTGTTGACGTGTCGCTTTTCGCCGAGGGCGAAGCGGTAAGCGTTACGGGCACCAGCAAGGGCAAGGGATATGCCGGCGTCATGAAGCGCTGGAACTTTGGTGGCCTTCAGGCGACCCACGGCGTGTCCGTCTCCCACCGCAAGCCGGCTTCGAGCGGAGCGACGAGCTACCCCAGCCACGTATTTAAGGGCAAGACGATGCCCGGCCAGTTGGGCAACGAGCGCGTCACCATTAAAAACCTGACCGTCGTCGCAGTTGACAAGGAGAACAACCTCCTTCTCATCAAAGGTGCGGTACCCGGCGCCAAAAACGGCCTCGTCCTGGTACGTAAGCAGGCCTAGGCTGAAGGAGGATCAAGGAAATGCCAGTTATCAAAATGCTGAATATTTCCGGAGAGGTCGTAGGAGAGAGAACTCTGTCCGATGAAGTCTTCGGAGCTCCGGTGCATGTTGCTGCAATGCATCAGGTGGTAGTCGCTCAGCTGGCCCATGCACGCCAGGGAACGGCGAGCACAAAGATGCGCGGAGAGGTCAGAGGCGGCGGCAAGAAGCCTTGGAAGCAGAAGCACACGGGTCGCGCGCGTGCGGGCAGCACTCGTTCGCCTCTGTGGGTCGGCGGCGGCGTCGTCCACGGCCCCAAGCCCCGTGTTTATTTCCTGAAAGTCAATAAGAAGGTTCGTGCGCTGGCCATGCGCAGTGCCCTTTCCATGAGAACCGCCGAACAGGCGCTTTGCGCTGTGGAGAACTTTGATTTTGACGCTCCTTCCACGAAGAAGCTGAAGAGCTTCATTGACTCTTTGAAGGCAAAGAAGGTTCTCTTCATCATGGACAGCAGAGACGAGAACGTAGTGAGATCCGCCAGCAACATCCCCGGCGCCAAGGTCCTTCACGTCGACAGCATCAACGTGCTTGACCTCGTCCACCACGACCACGTGGTTGCGACGCCTGCGGTTCTCCAGAAACTTGAGGAGGTGTACGCTTGATGAACCTTGTAGCGCATGACATCATCATCCGTCCTGTGGTTACCGAAAAGAGCAGCCGCTTGATGGAAATGAACAAGTACACCTTCGAAGTCCATCCCATGGCCAACAAGGTGGAGATCCGCAAAGCCGTCGAGGTCGTCTTTAAGGTTAAGGTGAAAAGCGTCCATACCATGAAGGTCCATTCAAAACCGAAGCGTATGGGAGCTTTTCTCGGCAAAAGCCGCGCGTGGAAAAAGGCAATCATTACGTTGGCTGACGGAGAGCGCATTCAGTTCTTCGAAGGCGCCGGCGCGTAGCGATTGGAGGATCACAGAAAATGGCTATTAAACAATTCAATCCCTACACCGCCAGCAGACGTCATATGACGATTCTGAGCCGTGCGGACATCACGAAACAGAAGCCCGAGCGCTCCTTGATTTCCGGCCGCAAGAAGAGAACGGGCGGCCGCAACAACTACGGCCGCAGAACCATGCGCTTCATCGGCGGCGGCCATGTACGCCGTCTGCGCATCATTGACTTCAAGCGCGACAAGATCGGCATCCCCGGTCGCGTTGCCGCCGTGGAATACGATCCCAACCGCTCGGCGCGCATCGCTCTCATCTTCTACGTTGACGGCGAGAAGCGCTACATCATCTGCCCCGATCAGCTTAAGGTTGGAGACACCATCTTGGCCGGTCCCGATGCGGACATCCGTCCGGGCAACGCCAAGAAGTTCCGTGACATTCCCGACGGCACGCTGGTTCACAACATCGAGCTCGAACCGGGACGCGGCGCCAAGCTTGTCCGCTCAGCCGGCGTCAGCGCTCAGCTGATGGCCAGAGAAGGCAAGTTTGCCTTTGTCCGTATGCCCAGCGGCGAACTCCGCAAGTTCCTGCTGGAGTGCACCGCCACCATCGGTACCGTGGGCAACGGCGATCACGAGAACGTCTCTCTCGGCAAAGCCGGTAAAACCCGCTGGCTCGGACGCAAAGGCCGTATCCGCGCTATGATTCAGAACCCCGTCGATCATCCCATGGGCGGTGGAGAAGGAACTACGAAATCCAATCATCATCCCTGCTCGCCTTGGGGAACTCCCGCTAAGGGCTATCGCACTCGTAAGCGCAAGCCTTCTGACAAGTTCATCGTCAGACGTCGCTACGCGAAGTAGTAGGGTAAGGAGGATATACTATGGCACGTTCTGCTAAAAAAGGACCCTACGTCGAGGCGAGACTCCTCAAGAGGGTCGAGGAGTTGAATGAGAGTGGAGCGAAGAAGGTCCTCAAGACCTGGTCGCGCGCTTCTATGATCGTTCCTCCTATGGTTGGTCATACCATTGCGGTTCATAACGGTCGCACCCACGTTCCCGTCTACATCAGCGAGAATATGATCGGGCACAAGCTCGGCGAGTTCTCCATGACCCGCCGCTTCACCGGTCACAACGGGCAGGAGCGCGCGGTTCCCGCGGGCACGACGGCAGCAGCGACTGCTCCCAAGGCAGCGGCTCCCGCCGCCGCTAAGTAAAGGAGGCTATTGACGTGCAGGCTTATGCAATTGCCAAAGGTGTTCGTATTTCGCCTTATAAAGTCCGTCAGGTTCTGCCTCTGATCCGCGGCAAGAAAGTCGGAGACGCCATGATGGCTCTGCGTTACACTCCCAAGAAGGCTGCTCGCCTTGTAGAGAAAGTGTTGAAAAGCGCCGTCGCCAATGCCGAGTTCAACTTCGGCATGGACGTCGAGAAACTGAAGGTCGTTGAGGCCTATGCTGTTCAGGGCCCCAGCATGAAGCGCTTCCGTCCAGTTTCCATGGGACGCGCTCATGCCTATGTGCATCGTACCAGTCACATCACTGTGACGGTTGCCGAGTAAGGAGGAAATGACTTATGGGTCAGAAAGTTCATCCGATCGGTTATCGTATCGGCGTGATTCGTGACTGGGAATCCAAATGGTTCGCTGAAGGCAGCAACTACGCGAAGAACCTTCACGAGGACATCAAACTTCGTCAGTGGATTAAAAAGCGCTTTGACGGCGCGGGCATTTCCCGTGTCGAGATCGAGCGCATCGGCAAAGTCATTCGCTTCACCATCTGGACGGCGCGTCCCGGCGTGGTCATCGGCAAACAGGGTTCCGAGCTTGCCAAGGTGAAGGATGAACTCCAGGCCATGACCGGAAACCGCGTGATGCTCAACGTTCAGGAGATCAAGAATCCTGAAGTGGACGCCGAACTGGTGGCCGAGAACATCGCTTCCGCTCTGGAGCGCCGCGTGAGCTTCCGCCGCGCCATGAAGCAGGCACTGTTCCGCACCATGAAGGCCGGCGGCCTGGGAATTAAAATTCAGTGCTCCGGACGTCTCGGCGGCGCTGAAATTGCCCGCACGGAGTGGTATAACGACGGACGACTTCCTCTTTCCACTCTGCGCGCTGATGTTGACTACGCCTGCGTCAAGGCGGTCACCATGTACGGAACCATCGGCGTCAAATGCTGGATTTACCGCGACGAAAAGGCGATCAACACTGCGGCGCCTCGTCCGGTTCGCAACAGAGCCAACAAGAGGGAAGGAGGCCGGGCTTAAATGTTAATGCCGAAGAGGACAAAGTACCGCAAACCCCATCGCGATTGCCTTGTGGGCGAAACTAAAGGCGGTGCTTATGTAGCTTTCGGTGAGTATGGCGTACAGGCTTTGGAGTGCGCCTACATCACCGCCCGCCAGATCGAAGCGACCCGTGTTGCCATCAACCGTAAGATGCGCAAGGGCGGCAAGCTTTGGATTCGCATCTTCCCCGATGTACCCTATACGAAGAAACCCCTTGAAACCCGAATGGGTAAGGGAAAGGGCGCGCCCGAGTTCTGGGTTTCCGCCGTTCGCAAGGGACGTATTATGTTTGAGCTTGGCGGGATTCCCCGTGAAGTCGCTGAG
>CAZUQW010000003.1:0-176101 GCA_964622575.1 uncultured Synergistaceae bacterium
CCGCGAGGGCGGCCACACCGTGGGCGCCGGCGTCGTTTCCAAGATCCTCGACTAAGGTTATTCGGGAAGTCATAAAAAGTAGGCGTATTCTCCTCCCGCAGGGGAGGAGAAACGCCTTTTTACAGATGAACATCGAGAGGAGGTGCAGGTGATGACTGACGAGATCGGCCTTACATGCACTGAGTGCAAGAACCGCAACTATGTGACTTTTGTGAACAAGAAGAACATTGAGGGAAAACTCCAGCTCAAAAAATACTGCAAGCACTGCAAAAAACACACCTTGCACAAAGAAAGCAAGTAGTGTATAATCCTCTATTGTCGCAGGTCCGTAGCTCCAATTGGTAGAGCGTCGGTCTCCAAAACCGAGGGTTGAAGGTTCGAATCCTTCCGGGCCTGCCATTAACTGTGTCAAGGCATAAAATGACAGGGGGCCAGCGAAATGGAAAAGTACAAGGTTATGTTCCGCGACGCGAGAGCAGAATTGAGCAAAATCACCTGGCCCGGCAGACAGCAAGTATGGTATTCTACTCTGGTTGTGATCTTCGTGACACTGATTGTGGCAACATATCTCGGGATCGTCGACCTGATTCTTACGGGAGTTTTCTCAAGGATTCTTGGATAGAATCTTTTTGCCGGGCATCCGATTCCATTGCAGGGAGGTTCAAGGGGCCGAGTAATTTTCGGGTCCCTTTTTTACTATGACCGAAAGCAAACGCCAGTGGTACACAGTACAGACGTATTCCGGATACGAAAATAAGGTCAAAGCCAACCTGGATCAGCGAATCGCTTCGATGAACATGGGAAACAGAATCTTTCGGGTTCTCGTGCCTACGGAAGAGCGCGTCGTTGTCAAGGATGGAAAATCACGGCGGGTGACCCATAAACTTTTTCCCAGCTACGTTCTGGTGGAAATGATTATGGATGACCAGTCGTGGTACGTGGTGCGGCATACCCCGGGCGTAACCGGATTTGTCGGAGTTGGCAATCATCCTCTGCCTATCACTGAAGAGGAAGTCGATGCCATTCTCATCAGAATCGGCGAAAAAGAGGCTCCTGAGCCCCCGAAGGTGGAAATCGACTGCGAAGTGGGCGACCGCGTGCGCGTTGTTTCCGGCCCCTTTACGGGAGCTGAGGGTCCTGTCACCGAAATTTCGCCCAACAAAGGCAAAGTCAAGTTTATAGGACAAATCTTTGGCCGCGGCACGGAGATAGAAGTGGATTATGCAGAGCTTGAAAAGCTCTGATATAAAAGTCCATGGCGAGGCGCGTCAGCGCTCTCGTTCGTGGGCCGTTAAATCTGCGTAAGCGAGAGGAGTCTTTAAGTATGGCAAAGAAAGTCATTGGCGTGGTCAAGCTTCAGCTTCCTGCCGGTAAAGCCACGCCTGCGCCGCCCGTAGGACCCGCGCTTGGCCAGTACGGTGTTAATATCATGGAGTTCGTGAAGCAGTTCAACGCGAAGACCGCGAAGCAGGCGGGAATGATTATTCCTGCAGTGCTGACGGTGTACGCCGATCGCAGCTTCTCCTTCATTCTGAAAACACCGCCCGCCAGCGTGTTGATCCGCAAAGCTGCCGGTATTGAAAAGGGATCTGGCGTTCCCAACAAGACGAAAGTCGCCACGTTGACCCGTGAGCAGATCCTTGAGATCGCCAAGGTCAAACTGCCCGACATGAACGCCAACGACGTGGAAGCCGCTGCTGAAATGGTGGCTGGCACTGCGCGTTCGATGGGCGTCACTGTCACCGAATAAACGCTGAGAAGCGAATCGTGGAAGGCGAAAGCCGTTAAGACCACAAGGAGGAACTTAATTATGGCAAAAATCGGTAAAAGACGTGCGGAGCTTCTGACGAAGTTCGACCCTCAAAAGACCTATACCCTTGAAGAGGGCATCGCTATTCTGAGCGACACTGCAAAGGCAAAATTTGACGAAACTGTTGAGATTCACGTTCGTTTGAACGTCGATCCCCGCCAGGCCGACCAGCAGGTGCGCAGCACCGTGGGCCTGCCCCACGGAACCGGCAAGACCAAGCGCGTTGTCGTTCTGACCTCTACAGAGAAGAATGCCGAAGCTCAGGAAGCCGGCGCAGATTTCGTCGGAGGAAAAGACCTGGTGGATAAAATCAAGGGCGGCTGGCTTGAATTTGACGCTGTCGTGGCTACCCCCGAGATGATGAAGTTCATCGGCCCCCTCGGCAAAGTGCTCGGTCCCCGTGGACTGATGCCCAGCGCCAAAGCCGGCACTGTTACCATGAACGTGGGCAGTACCGTCAAAGAGATCAAAGCCGGCCGTGTGGAATACCGCATCGACAAGTTCGGAATTCTTCACAATGCCATCGGCAAAGCCAGCTTTGGCAAGGAAAAAATCCTTGAGAACGTCAAAACGTACTATGCGGCGGTTCTCAAATCTCGTCCCGCAGCCGTCAAGGGCACCTTTGTGAAGTCGTTGACCCTTTCAACCACCATGGGTATCGGCGTAAAGATCGATACTGCCGATGCAGAAAAAGTCTGCACCGTCGTTGCCTAAAAGTTTTTCTGATCGCATGGAATCAGCCTCCTCAAAAATGAGGGGGTTGATTTTTTATTCAGCTTTCGGTATAATACACAAATGTGAACTCAAGACAGTGGGTACCTTCGGGTACAAAGGTTTACCGCCCACCGAGGTTCGGAAAAGAAGATGAACGCAACTGTGCGCACGCAGCGCGCACAGTGATTGCCGACATTGCCTTCCCCGTCCCTCAGGGACGGGGAAGTTTTTTTCAAGGAGGTGAAGTCTTTTGCCCGCACAGTATAAAGTAGATCAGGTAGCTGAACTGAAAGAGCTTTTCAACGGCGCCGAGGCCTTTTTCGTCGCCGAGTATCGCGGTTTGACCGTGGCTCAGGTTTCTGCTCTTCGCAAAGCCATTCGCGAAGCCGGTGGAAAAGCTCGTGTCGCCCGCAACCGCCTGGCCTTGATCGCCCTTTCCGAGGACGGTCTTGGACATAATCCCGACATGATGAAGGGACCCAACCTTTACATCGTGGCTTCCACCAACAGCCCCGCAGTTGCCAAGGCCATCACCAAATTCGCCGAGGACAAGGCCAACGCAGCCTTCGTCATCAAGGGTGGATTCATGGGCCAGAATGAGCTGACGCTGGACAACATCAAGGCACTTGCCAGCATGCCTTCCCGCGAGGAACTTCTCGCCAAGGCCGTCGGTTCGATCGTCAGCCCGCTTCGTGGCCTCGTCACCGTTCTGTCCGGCCTGCCCCGCGGCCTCGTTACAGCCCTTTCCGCGATTGCCGACAAAAAGAAAGAAGCTGCGTAAAACTCGTAGCATGACCGCGTATTGCGCGTCAAATTCTGAAAAAATGGCGGCATAAGCCGTCAGAGATTTTTTTCCAGGAGGAAAATGACAATGACCAAAGATGAGATCATTTCTGCAATTGAAAGCATGTCCGTTCTCGACCTTGCCGATCTGGTGAAGGCCCTTGAAGAGAAGTTCGGCGTTTCCGCCGCCGCTCCCGTAGCCGTCGTGGCCGGTGGCGCCGCTGCCGGCGCTGCCGCTCCCGCTGCCGAAGAGAAGACGGAGTTCAACGTTGTTCTGAAGGCTGCTGGCGACCAGAAGCTTCAGGTCATCAAGACCGTCCGTGAAGTCACCGGTCTTGGCCTCAAGGATGCCAAGGATTTCGTCGAGAACCCCGGCAAACCCATCAAGGAAGGCGTTTCCAAGGAAGAGGCCGAAGAGCTTGTCAAGAAGTTCGAGGCCGTGGGCGCTTCCGTCGCCATGGAGTAAGCTCAGGAGACAGAATAATTCTAAAGGACGTTCCGCAGCACGCGGAACGTCCTTTTTGTAAACCGAAAATCACTGACAGTGCAGGTGGTTATGATTCGTTTGGCACGCTTCTCGCTTGCTTTGTCAGCGCGGCGACAAAGTTCATGCTGAAACCCAAAAGAAGCGTATCAATTTTTCAGGAATCTGCTATGATTAAGCAGAAACTGGAGGCGATGCCTATGATACGAGACGTTCATGCCCATGTGTACCCCGAAGAATTTCGGCGCGACCAAGAGTTGATCTCAAAAACGGAACCCCATTTTGACCTGCTGACACACAATAAAGTCCACCGTTGGGGCACCGCCGACGAACTGGTGGCGCGCATGGACGAAACCGGCGTCGACGAAACGTGGATCTTCGGTTTTGCCTTTCGCGACCCCGGACTTTGCCGTCGGTGCAACGACTACGTTATCGATGCCGTCAAACGTTATCCCTGTCGTCTGAAGGGCTTTGCGTCCGTTTCCCCCATGGCGCCCGGCATGACCGCAGAAGTGGAGCGCTGTGCCGATGCAGGACTCATCGGCGTTGGAGAGCTTTTTCCGCAGGGGCAGAATTTTGCCCTTGACGACCTGCGCCAAACCTGGCGGCTGGCCACCGTCCTCGAGGAGCGTGGCCTGATTCTCAACGTTCACACCGCCGAGCCCGTAGGGCACGATTATGACGGCAAGGGCAACGTCGGTCCCAAGGAAGCGGCTGGATTCTGCATCAATCATCCCGAGGTGAAGGTCGTTTTTGCTCATTTCGGCGGCGGTCTCTGGTTGTATGAGACCATGCCCGAAATGAAACTTTACTTGAAAAATGCCCGTTACGACACTGCCGCGTGGCCGTTCCTGTACGGTCCGTCAGTGCTTACGGCTGCAAAAGCCGCCGGCGTCCTCCACAAGATGCTATATGGCACCGACTGGCCTATTCTCGACAAAAAACGCTTTGAGACGCGCCTTGCCACCTGTGGTCTGACGGAAGAGGAAAAAGAGGCCTTTCTCGGTGGAAACGCTGAGCGATTTTTAGAAGAGTCCGCGCGAAGCAGCAAAAAATAACCAGCGAGAGCGCATTTCTTCGCTTGACACGCAAAGTATGGGATGGTAGAATGTCTCTCGTGCTAGCGATGCGGGGCGGTTAGCTCAGCGGAAGAGCGCCTGCCTTACAAGCAGGTGGTCACAGGTTCGATCCCTGTATCGCCCACCAGAAACTGGGGTTGTAGCTCAGTTGGTTAGAGCGTCGGCCTGTCACGCCGAAGGTCGAGAGTTCGAGTCTCTTCAGCCCCGCCATAATATGGCGAGATAGCTCAGTTGGTAGAGCAAGGGACTGAAAATCCCTGTGTCCCCAGTTCGATTCTGGGTCTCGCCACCATGAAAATGCGGAAGTAGCTCAGGGGTAGAGCACAACCTTGCCAAGGTTGGGGTCGCGGGTTCAAATCCCGTCTTCCGCTCCACTTACTACGCATTACATCGGCGGCATAGCCAAGTGGTAAGGCAGAGGACTGCAAATCCTTTATCCCCAGTTCGAATCTGGGTGCCGCCTCCATAAAATTCCCCGATAGCTCAGTCGGCAGAGCGGGTGACTGTTAATCACTAGGTCGCAGGTTCAAGTCCTGCTCGGGGAGCCAGAAGAGTATACGGGCTTTCAGCGTCATGACGCTGAAAGCCCGTTTCTTTTTTTGATGCGTTTTGTCTCTTTCTCGCTCAGGCCAAAGAAGTCGAGTCTCTCATCATTTTATCGATCGAGATGAAGCGGAGCGCTGTGCCCATGAGCTCAGCCAGTGCGAGGAAAACGACGAGAAGATTTTAAACCGATTGCAGGCGCTTTGGCATCGGAGAAGTCAGAGGTCCCTCGCCTCCTGAAGTCTTATGGTCTTTAGGGGAAGTCCAGTTTCGATGGCAGAGGATGGTTGGATTCTGGTGCCACTGGAGAAAGACGCCGCGCGAAAGCGTCGCTGGACTGAAATGCCTGCCTGTGTGAGACCTGTCGTTCTCCGCTTCGTCCTCTATTGCCATGCTTGCGACAGGTAAAAGCTTGAAGGGACGGGTTTGGTGGAACGGCGAGGAAGGCCTTTAAAGTCTTTGGAAACGGAAGCCAATAAAGCATGATGATTCAGCCCGAAATCAGAAAGAACTCTGGTTCCGCTGGGGAGATTGTGGGGCGATCATCACAGCGCGGAGGCAAGAAATCGTTGACACCGTCTATTGTGAATGTTAGTATATCTAAAATTAATTTGAATTACAATGTTGATTTGAAGCTTTTCTCGAAAGGTGTCGCAAGATGCAGCCGAGGTGATAAGTGTTCTCATCCTTTTTGGGGAATCGGGCTCTCTTTGTTTTTGTCAACGTTACGAGCGTAGCGATATATGCAACGTTTTCATGGCCGCCGATCGAGAAAATTTTGTCTGTTTCCTGCAAGATTGTTTGAGCCTTTTTGCTTCGTCTGTCATGCCTTGTCTGATGCGCTGGGTGAAGTGTTGCGCTGACCATGTGCCTTTTTTTTGATGCAGAAAGAGGATGTACTCTGCGTTTGACGCCCACATATGGTATGATAGCCGCATTGGCAATAAACTCATTTCGGAGGGGGTTTTATCTTATGAAGAGGTTTTGGCTCGCATGCATGATGTTTTTTATTTTTGCCGACACTGTCTTTGCACGTCAGCTGACAACGCTGAATGTCGGCTTCAGTTACGATGCAAAGTCTCTGGATCCACTCCAGGCCGTGGACACGCTTTCATTCTCTGTAATCAAGCAGATCAACGAAACGCTTGTCACCGTTGATGGTCATACGAAAAAGCTTGTCCCTGTGCTTGCAGAGCGCTGGGAGATTCTTGACCCGCAGTCTTATAAATTCTATCTGAAAAAAGGCGTAAAATTTCATAATGGCGAGGAATTGACGGCTGATGACGTGGTTTTTTCCTTTAAACGGGCGCTGTCTCCCGAATCCCTTTATGCAAAGTCGAAGGCAAAGTACATTGACCCCGATGGATTCGAAATCATTGACAAGTACACGCTGATTGTCAGGACTCGTGGGCCTGTCGGCGGTTGGCTGGAGTCGATGAAGCACCCTTACGCCAGCATTTATAACCGCAAAGCCGTGGAAAGCGCCGGAAAAGAGTACTTCCGCAATCCTGTTGGCACTGGTCCGTTCAAGTTCAAAAAATGGGTGAAAGGCGATCGG
Organism: uncultured Synergistaceae bacterium; assembly: GCA_964622575.1. Lineage (GTDB taxonomy): Bacteria > Synergistota > Synergistia > Synergistales > Dethiosulfovibrionaceae > Pyramidobacter. Next base: position 6,972 of record CAZUQW010000003.1, read on the forward strand.
ATTGAACTGACCGCTTTTGACGAATATCATGGCGAAAAGGCTCGATTCAAGAATTTGAACTTCCTTGTCATTTCCGATGACAGCAGCCGCGTCATCTCTGTGGAAACGGGGAATACCGATCTGATCTACTCGTTTCCTGCCAGTGATTTTGAACGCATCAACGAGGACGGCAAGGCGAAAGCCATTCAGACGCCGGGGCTTGTGCTGACTTATCTTGGAATGAACACCCAGAAAGGCGCTCTCAAGGACGTCAGAGTGCGCAAGGCCATTGAATATGCCATCGACAAGGATGCCTACGTCCACGTTGTTTACCAGAACAAAGGCGTGGTTCCTCCCGGGCCTCTTGTGCCTGCCAGCACATTTGTGCCAGCCCGGGCCAACGTTTACAAGAGAAACGTAGTGGAAGCCCGTCGCCTGCTTGCCGAGGCTGGCTATGCTGACGGATTGGAGCTTGAACTTTGGGCCGCCAGCAATCAGAAGGACATTAACGGAGCGACTGTTCTCCAGGCCATGCTCGCCGAAGTCGGCATTAAAATCAACGTTTCCGTTATGGAATCCGGCGTTTTTGACGATCGCGTCATGCATAACCAGCAGGATCTGATCATCAGTCAATGGGGGATGCAGACGAATCGCGATGCAGGTCAATTTTGGCTGTCGCTGTTCCACTCGGCCAGCATCGGCGCCACCAACTGGACGCTGCTGAAGGACAGCGAGGTCGACAGGCTGCTTGACCTTGCCAACAGCACCGTTGATACGGAAAAACGCGATGAACTGCTGCAGAAGGTTTGGGACCGTCTTGACGAGCTGCATCCCTTCGTCTCTCTTGTCGTTCCCAACGAGATATACGGCATTCGCAAAGATCTTGTCGGCGCCGAAGATTTTGTCGACGGACGCTTGAATTACCTCGGAAATCTGTACGTTCAATAGTCTCGAACAAGCGCAATAGAGCAGCGGTCGCTGGACTGATATGCCATATCAGAACGGGGCCGCTGCTCTATTTCTATTGTCTTTTAAGTTCGCATAATGCGCCGGTTATTTTTCGTAGACGATGCGCCCGTCCATGAGAGTGAGAACCGGAGCGGTCTCCAAAATTTCATGGGGGTCTTTTAAAGCGAAGAGGTTGTGGTCCAGCACGACAATGTCCGCGTACTTTCCAGCTTCCAAGGTGCCAACGTGGTCTTCCATGAAAGCGCCATAAGCGGAACCGGCCGTGTAGCCTTTCAGCAACTGGGCCATCGTCACCTTTTCACTGGGATTCCAGCCGCCCTCCGGCTGGCCGTCGTCGAACACTCGAGTCGTGCCGCGGTAAAGAGCGAGCATGGGATTGTTGTCGTAAATGGGAAAGTCTGTGCCGAACTGCATGTGCGCTCCGGTTTCCAGAATTGTGCGGATCGGCCACGTTTCCGCGGCCCGCCGTTCGCCCAGCCGCGCAAAATAGGGATTGTCGGCAAATTTTGCGCAGGTGCCGATATGATCCGGCTGCATTGACGCGACCACGCCCAATTTGGCGAAACGGCCGATGTCCTCCTTGGCGATGATCTCGATATGCTCGATAGTATGGCGAGAGTCCCGTTTCCCGTTGCGTTTCTGAGCCAGTTCGTAGCAGTCCAGTGCCCGTCGGACTGATCCGTCGCCGCAGGCGTGCATTCTTACTCTGAAACCTTCGCGATCGGCGTCGACCACTCTGCGAGCCAGCTCTTCGGCCAGGATCCGGCTGGTGCCGGTGAAGCCGGGTTTATCGGCGTAAGGTTCGAGGAGCAGTGCTGTCCAACCCGTAGCCGTGCCGTCGACGATGTGCTTCAGACCTGAAAAGCGCAGCTTGTCGCTGTCGTATTCCTGCCGCAGACGGCGTGGGCGCTCCAAATTTCCGGTTAATCCCGTGGCGAAGAAGAAGCGGACGTTGAGCCGCCCTTCCTGTTCGAACTGCTTGACGATGGCGATGTTTCCAAGGTCGATGTCCGATCCTTGGTAGCACTGGATGTTGCTGACCGAAGTGATGCCCAGAGAAGCCGTGCGGCGCTGGAATTCATCGAAAATAACTTCCTGTACGGGCATAGGCATATCAAAAGCCAAACGGGCGACCATAAGCATCGACGTTTCGGCGATATATCCCGTGGGAGAGCCGTCGGGATCGCGCGCAACAAGCTCTGGTCCGAACTCTTGTGCGTCTGCAACGCCGCTGAGCTTTATGGCTGCCGAGTTCAGCCAGGCGGAATGCCCTTCAACGTCGATCAGGTACGCGGGCCGGTTAGGCAGAAGCGCATCGAGAGTTTCCTTGCGGGGATGGTGAGGTTGTTTCCACTCCGTGCTCGACCAGTCTGTTCCGATGATCCACGACAGCTCGGGATGCTGGTCTGCAAAGTCCTTGACGCGCTGAGCCGCTTCCTGTTCAGAGGCGCAGCCGCTCAGGTCGACGGCTTTTGCGAAAATGCCGCCCAGAAATGCGTGCTCGTGTCCGTCGAAAAAGCCGGGCATAATGAGCTGATCGCCGTAATCCCTGACGTCCGTTTTAGCGGAGATATACGGTTCCATCTCTTCGGGGGAACAGACTTTTTGGATAAGGTTGTCCTTGATGCCGATAGCCAACCGTTCCGGTTCATCTTTAAGTCCCGTGAAGACGGCGTTGCTTTTTAAAACTCGATCCATAATCACAGTACAAACCCTCCAATCAGATAGAGAACGAGAGAAATTCCCGCGCCGATAAGTGCGTAGGGCAATGTGGTGACGCCATGGTCAGTCGTTGATATGTCTGTGGCGGCCGAGCACATGATCAATGCGTCTGAGAACAGGCAGCTCTGACTGCCGAAGGCTGCAGCAGAGAAAACGGCTCCCAGCACCAGGAAGACGTTAACGTTCATCCCTTGCGCAAGCGGAATAACGATGGGAAGCATAACGGCGGCCATGCTCCAGAAGCAGCTGGTGAAATAGGCATAAATAATGCAGACAATAAAAGTGACTGCGGGAAGGAATCCGCCCTTCATAATCGGCTTGACGACGCTGATGATGTAAGGCGCCAATCCCAGTGTATCATTGGCTTCTTTGAGCGTAAAGGCCACAATGAGCAGTACGTCGATGAACACCATGTTTTTCATGCCCTGCATGAGGGCCTTGAAGAACTCATCGTACGACATGGTTCTCGTGCCGAGGAAGGTGACTGCACACACGACCAGCGAGGCCATGACGCCATAGAGAATTTCGTTGTCGCAAATGACGGTAACGGCGACGAGCGTTACCACGGGCAACAAAAAGTTCAAGACACTTTGCTTGCCGTTGCCAGTTGCGGGTTTGCCTTCATCGTTGAGCAACTCGGGATCGATGCTTTTCATCGGTCCGATGGCGGGAACAATGCCTAACGCGAAAAGAAGCGACATGATGATGGCGATCCAGCAGTAGAAGAGGTAGGGAATGCACCTCAGATAGGTTCCCGTTGCCGATCCGACGACGAACCCCGAAGTCTCCAGGAGTCCTGCGAAAAACACGACCCACGAAGAAATGGGCATGAGACAGCAGAGGTTGCCCGCATTGGAATTGACGATATAGGCAAGCTCTGTGCGCTTGACGCCATAGGAATCGGTGATGTGCTTCATCGTGGAGGCCGTGGTGAGATTGTGAAGGTAATCGTCCAAGAAGAATACGCTTCCCAGGAGCCATGTGGTCACAAGAGATTTCTTGCGGCTCGTGGCGAATTTTCGCGCGTGCAGCGCAAAACTGCTGAGGCCGCCGGATTTTTCCAGCAGCGCGATCAAACTGCCGAAAAGCGTGACCACAAGAATCAGCCATACCATATGCTTGCTGCACATGACCTTGTAGAGCGAGTCAATCCATGCCGTGGCGAAGTTCGTCTTGTAGATGATGATGTGGCCGACGATGGCTGCCACGAAGAGCGGTTCAAGCGATCTTTGAGTGGTGAAGGCCATGGCGAAGAGAACGAAAATGGGAATAAGGGATAAAGCGCCGTAAGTTTCCATAGGAAAGAACTCCTTTCATTACATGAGCGTAAAAGACCAGCCGCAACGGCACGCCAATGCCCATTATGCCGTGCGGCGCCAGATACCGGTAAAAAGACGGATTGGAAGTCAATGTGCCTTACGGTGCGGTCCTGCTCGTATGATGCCCGCGAAACGTTCGTCGTGCTTTTTAAATTTCTCCAATGGATTGGCCCGCATGAAGGGCGTGCCGAGCCATAAAGCGTCGAAGAATATACAATCATGGTGATAAAGCATTTTCCATACAATTCCTTTTTACGGTATTTATTTTCCATTAAGCAGAATTTTATACATAATTAACAGATTATGTCAATATATAAAAAATAAAAAACTATAAAACATAACAATTAATACGCTATTGTGATCATTGACCAAAAATAAAATCAGGAGATAGGTAAAAATGTGTATACGATTGTCAGTGATGGCATGTTTCTTTAACGCATCCCTTTGCTTCCTGCTAAACAACGCAAAAAACGGCAGTTTATTTTTGATAAGGGGTGTGAAATTACTGACAATCATTGCTTCAAGCGTTAATTTGGTATATACTGCCTACAGATTTTTTGCGAAGGAGGCCTTGTATTGTCCAACGAATATACCTGTCATGAACCGTTGCAGTCAGTGGAGAGGACTTTCACGATTCTTGAACTCCTTGCAAAAAAACCGCAGGGACTGTATTTAACGGAGATTTCCGAAAAGGTCGGTTTGAGCAGTAGTACGGTCCATCGTTTGTTGCATTCGCTAATGTCGCTTCGTTATGTGTTGAATCGCAAAGAGAGCGGAGGAAAGTACAAACTCAGCTACAAGCTTTATGAACTGGGGACGAAATACGTTGCGGGACAACCGTTTATACAGGCGGCTTTTCCGTTTTTGGAAAAGCTGTCGTCAAACATCTTTCGAGCAGTGTCTTTATACGTCCCTGAACTGTTTGACGTGGTTTCCGTCGCACGGACAGGAAATGGGAGAGAAAAAGCGACAGGGCATCTCCCTGCGCTCCGTGTACCGATGTATGCGTGCTCAGCTGGCATTGCAATTCTTTCTACCTACGATAATGAACGGATCGAGGCGCTCTGGGAGAACTCAAAGGTCATGCCGCTTACCCCTTGTACGATGAAAACTCTGGGGCGTCTTTACGCTCGCGTCGAATCGGCACGAGAAAGGGGCTATGACCTCTCACAGGACGAGTATCGAATGGGAGTGTCCAATATGGCCGTTGCCATTGTCCCTCGCGGGAAAACGGCTATCGGCGCCATCCAATGCGTTTATCCTTCTTCCGAGGGTCAGTCTGCCGTGCTTAAAGACAGCGCCACTCTTTTGGAAACAGCAAAGGCATTGGCAGATCTGTACAGCGGCGTGCTCTGACTTCGGCCCCATGCGTTCTGCGCCAGTCGATTTTGTTTTATCGGCGTGTCTTTTTCTTCTGGCTTTAAGCGATGGCGGGAATTTTTAAATTGCTGTCTCTTGAGATTGAGAAAAAGGTTCGACGACAGAGCGCACTTCTGCGGCGACTTTGTAAGTAAAGCAGTGAAAAATAAAATGTCGGCAGCAGACATAAGAGGCCGTCTCAGCAGAAGCTGAGGCGGCCTCGGCGTTTATTGTGTCATTTGGAAGAGCGCAGCGGAATACATCATTTTGTTCCCTTGTGTTCCTCCAGTTAAAAAGATATAATCATTAAAATCAAGGTAGTGACGCAATGCGCCGGTCCTCTGCCGATCGCAGGCGAAGGCGGAGGGCTACCTTGATTGCGTTGTGCCTGAGGGAATGACGGTTATTCTGGAGAGGTGAGAGTCATGAAAATTGTTTCTGTCGAGACGGGAATTCTCAAAACGCCGTTGATCACGCCCTTCAAGACGGCCGTGCGCCAGGTTGACGCCATGACCGATGTGCTGGTGCGCATTACCGACAGCGACGGGCGCACGGGCTGGGGATCGGCGCCGCCGACGGGGAAGGTGACGGGAGATACGGAAGGCGCCATTCTCGGTGCCGTCGACGAACATCTGCGTCAGGCTCTGCTGGGACGCGACGGTGAAGACCTCAATGACTGCCTGGACGCTGTGGATAGCGCTCTTGTGGGCAATACCAGCACCAAAGCGGCACTTGACATCGCTCTGCACGACCTCTGGGCGAAAACGCTGGGCCAGCCCGTCTGGAAACTGCTGGGCGGCTCGGGCGGCGACATCGAAACCGACGTGACCATCAGCGTCAACCCGCCGGAGGAAATGGCCCGCGACGCCGTCAAGGCCGTGAAGCGTGGCTTTAAATGTCTGAAAACCAAAGTGGGCGTGGGAGCCGACATCGACTTCGCGCGCCTGAAGGCGATCCGCGGCGCCGTGGGCAGTGAATTGAAAATCCGCATCGACGCCAACCAGGGTTGGGAGCCTGCCGAGGCGGTGCGCGTGCTGAACCGCATGGCCGACGCCGGATTGAACATCGAGCTGGTGGAACAGCCTGTCAAAGCCCGCGATCTCAAAGGGCTGGCCTACGTGACGGCCAACTCTCCCATTCCCGTGGTGGCCGACGAGGCCTGCTGGTCGCCCGAACAGGCGTTGAACATTCTCGCCACGGGAGCGGCCAACAGCGTCAACATCAAGCTGATGAAATGCGGCGGCTTGCGGCAGGCGCGGCGAATTACGGCTATTGCCGAATCGCTGGGCGCCCACGTGATGATCGGCAGCATGCTGGAGGGCAAGGTGTCCTGCGCTGCGGCGGTCCATCTGACGTCGGCCTGCCGGTGCGTGAACGCCGTCGACCTTGACGGCCCGGCGCTGTGCTCCGTCGATCCCGTAACGGGCGGCCCGCAGTTCGACGGTCCCGTCATCCATCTGGGCAGCGGCGCGGGCTTCGGTGTCACCGACGTGCCCGGCGTGGTGTGGAAATCGTAAATTTTTGTTTCCGCCAGCGCGTGGAAATTGTCTGACTGAACGGCGTGCCGCTTCGAATGGCGTTTTTTCGCCACCTCCGGCCGGTGAAGAGGCGGAAAAGAAATTTCCAGGGCGGTTCAAAGTCTGCTGCAAGGGAGACATTTCCGTCCCACCGCCCCTTCTTGGCGCCGTTGGAAAGACGCCGTGAAGCCATAGGGACGCGGCCGTGTTGTGCAACGACGTTTCGGAGGCCGCCGCATAGAAAGAAATTTTTGCCTTTATTGTCCTGCGGCGGCCTGAAGAGGAACTGCAGGCCGCTGCCGCCAATGTGGTTTTGATCGTTTTTATGACGTTTTTTCGCGGATCGGACGCCGCAGCGAAATATCCGACGGCAGCGTGCGCTGTCGCGTTTTTTTCAAGAAAAACTTTTTTGAGGAGGAGAAAAGATGCTGATCACCAACGGATTTACCTACCTGGCGTTTCTCGTCTGCTTTGCCGGACTGCTGGTGTGGTGCCAGAAGGCGACAAACTGGAAGATTTTTGATTTTCTGCCGCCCATCGTGATGGTTTACCTGTTCAATATGCTCTTCTGCACCATCGGCCTGTGGGACATGAAGGCCACGGCGTCGACCTATTCGACGGTAAAGAACAATCTGCTTTACGGCATGATCTTCGTGATGCTGCTGCGCTGCGACATCCGCAAGATGGTGAAGATCGGGCCGCGGATGCTGGCCATTTTCTTCAGCTGCGCCTTCACCATCATGGTGGGTTTTGTTGCGGCCTACGTGATCTTCAAGGGGAAACTCGGCGTTGACTCCTGGCGTGCCATGGGCGCCCTGTGCGCTTCGTGGATCGGCGGTTCGGCCAACATGGCGGCGCTGCAGGCGGCGCTCAACGTTCCCGAGGGCGATTACGCCTGTGCGCTCATCGTGGACACGGTTTACTACTCCCTGTGGATCGCGCTGCTGCTGATGGCCGTGCCCCTCGAAAAGACGTGGAACCGCTTCTGCGGCGCGCGCACTGTGACCTTTGAGGAGGCGGAGGACGCGAAGAAGGCCGCCGAGGAAGGCTCGGAGAAGATGACGGGAGCCACGCTGACCATCCTGCTGGGACTGTCTCTCATGGCCTCGGCGCTGTCGCAGGTGGCGGGCAAGTACATAGCCGGCCTGATGCCGCCCATGCTCAGCGACGTGTTCAACGGATCGACCTGCACCATGCTGATTGTGACGGCTCTCGGCCTTGTGGCCGCACTATCGCCCATCGGGCGGATCTCCGGTTCCGATGCGCTGTCCACCATGTACCTCTACGTCGTGATTTCGCTGCTGGCGTCGCGAGCCGGACTCAATGAGCTGCTTGATGCGCCGATGTGGCTCGTCGCCGGTTTGATGGTGTTCATCGTGCACATTGTCGTCATGGTGTTCTTCTCTAAGCTGTTCCACTTTGACCTCTGCATGGTTTCCACCGCTTCCGTGGCCAATATCGGCGGCGCGGCGTCGGCTCCCATTGTGGCCGCGGCCTATAACCCCGGTTATACCGCCATCGGCGTGGTCATGGGCGTTGTGGGCGCAGCGGCCGGCAATATCCTCGGCTTGGGCGCCGCCTATCTGATGAAGATGTTCTCTTAAATCATGACGAAGCGTACAGCCCTGCCCTGCGGCAGGGCTGTTTTCGCAGAACGGAGGGATTCTATGGATGTGAACGGCACGTTTCGCGCGCTGTGCGCCGGTTTGCCCGATGACATCAGGCGCCTCAAGGAGCACGGCGATTTTCAAGGTGCGCTTGCGGCCATCGACGCTCGCCTCGCCCGTGAGGGGACGCCCGAAATGCTTCGGCGCGCCCTTACGGCTCAGGCCGAAATGATCCGCCGCCTGCCCGCAAATTATCCTTTCAGCCGCGGCGAAGCTTTGGCCAGGGTGCGTCGCCATATGGCCGGCTTCAGCGACGCGGAGTTCGACGAGATGGTCCGCGACGGGCGCATCGACTGGATTTACGTCGACGGGGCGCCCCGTTACTTTGCCCGTTTCTTCGAGACGCTCTGCAAGGTTGACGGCGAGTTCGCCGCGCGGGCGGGCATCGTTCCCGAAGGGAAAGAAGCGGCCGACGTCGGCGGCGAACGGCGTACCGACCGCGCCGCCCGTCTGATGCGCCAACGAGGAAGCCTGGCGGTGCGTTTCCGCTGCAAAGCCTCGCTGCGCATCAAAGACAGTGCCTTCCGCACCGGGGCGAAGGTTTGTGCGGCGCTGCCGCTGCCCTGCGCCTGCCTTTCTCAGAGCGACATCGAGATTTGCCGAAGCGCGCCCGCGGCGCCGCTGATTACGCCTGAAAGCTCGTCTCAGCGCGTGGCGCTGTGGAATGAAGTGATGACTGAAAATCGCGAGTTTTCAATGGAGTTCGCCTTCACGCGGCGCCAGACCTTCGTCGACCTTTCACGCCCGCCTCGCCGGCCCATGGGCAAGGTGCCGGGGCTGGACGACACGTCGGAACTGCCGCCTCATCTGCTCTTTACGCCCTTCATGAAAGATCTGGCCGCCGAGATCGCCGGCGATGCCGACGGGCCTCTGGAAAAGGCCAGGCGCTTTTATGACTTCATCACGCAAAAGGTGCACTATCGCTTTATGCCCGAGTATTTCTGCCTTGAGGACATTGCCGCCGGCTGTGCCCGCAGCCTGACGGGCGACTGCGGCGTGCAGGCACTGCTGTTCATGGCTCTGTGCCGCGTTTCGGGCATTCCCGCGCGGTGGGAGAGCGGATGGATGGCACGGCCCGACTTCTGCGGTTCCCATGACTGGATCGCCTTTTACGCGCTGCCCTTCGGTTGGCTTTATGCCGATCCTTCCTTCGGCGGCGCCGCGGCCCGCGAAGGCAACGAAACGCGCCGGCAGTTCTATTTCGGCAATGTGGACCCCTGGCGCATGGCGGCCAACACGGCGTTTCAGGCCGATTTCCCCGTGCCGTGGCCGGGATGGCGCCGCGATCCCTACGACAACCAGTCGGGCGAGGTGTCTGTCGACGGTGTCGGACTTCGCTCCGACCAGTTGGAGAGCGCCAAGGAAGTTCTCGAAGCTCGGGAGATTCTGTGAGGCCGCCTCGGGCGATAAGGCGCTGTTTCTGCGGTACTGATGGGAAGTCCACGCCGAGAAAAAACGTTGTGAGGGGACATTTCGCGACCTGGTGAAAAGGAGGCAAAGGACATGACTCTTATTGTGAAAGGGCTTTCGGTGCGTCAGCCCTGGGCGGGCTTCATCGCCAGCGGGCTCAAAACGGTGGAATGGCGCTCGTGGAAGACCAAATACCGCGGCCCGCTGCTGATCTGCAGCACGACCCGTCCCGATCCGCTCCTCAAAGACCTGTGTAAAGACATGCCGGAAGAGAACGGCGTCGCCTGCGGTTTTGTGACTTTGGTCGACTGCGTGCCCTTCACGCGGGATCACCTGAGGGCAGCCATGTTCCTCGATGACGACGAAGATCCCGAAGTGGTGCCCGACGAAGACATCAGCGGCTACGCTTGGATTTTGGAAAAGGCGGCGTGGATTGACCCCTTTCCCGTCAAGGGCAAGCAGGGATTGATGAACGTCGAAATTCCCGACAACGTCGGCTGGGATCTCGAGGAAGTCTACAACTTCAGAAATCGGCGCTTCTGATCCTTGTATTTTTATGCGTCCGTGCCGCGAAAGCCGCTCCTGCGAGCCATGCGGCGCGGACGCTTTTTTCGAGCGCCGGCGCGGCGTGTCTCCTGAGGCGTTTTATCGAAGTCGGTGAACCATCAATCCATGCGGAAAAAATAAAACAAAACAAAAACCTTTTATAATTCAAGTCAAATCTCAATAATGTATACCCGAATTTGTGCTATAATTGCTGCAAAGCGGCAAGAGCCGCTTCTTTCACAAAGCGAGGCGAGAGGACTTTTCGGCTCTGGCGCTTCGCGCGGTGAAAGCCGTGGCTTCGTTGGAAGCCGCGAAAATTTTTTTTATTTCGGGAGGATCGAGAAGAAATGGCTGAGAAAACGGCAAAACCGCACCGAGAAGTAGGACTTGGCGCCGCTGTGGCGATTATGGCGATGATCCTTGCCATAATGGTGGTAGGCAAACTGTTCCTGAACTTTGACACTGGAATGTTGTGCTTGATTGTGGCTCTGGCGACGACAATTGTTTATGTCTTTGGCTATGGCTTCACGTGGGATTATATGTTCAAAGAGGGTGTTATTCCCATGGTGGCCCGCGCTTCCGGCGCAATTCTGATCCTTCTGATCGTCGGCCCCATGATTGCCATCTGGATGGCCGGCGGCACCGTTCCCTATCTGATCAAAATTGGTCTGTCGATTTTGACGCCCCGCACCTTCCTGGTTTCCGCGGCCGTCATTTGCGCCATCTCTTCGGTGCTCACGGGAACTTCCTGGGGCTCGGCGGCCACCTTCGGCGTCGCGCTGATGGGCATTGGCCACGGCTTGGGGATCAACCCGGCGGCCACGGCGGGTGCCGTCGTTGCCGGCAGCTACTTCGGCGACAAGGTCAGCCCCATTTCCGATACCACCGTTCTGGCGGCGGCCACGGCGGAATGTGACATTATGGACCACATCAGATCCATGATGTGGACCACCGTTCCGGCCTTCGCCATCGGTCTTGCCGTCTATGCCTACGTGGGGTCCTCCAGCGCCGACGCCATGGACATGACCCGCATCAACGAGATCGTGGGCGCCATCGAGGGCTCCTATAAACTGACGCCTCTCGTGCTGCTTCCCGCCTTTGTCATGCTGGTGCTTTCCTACATGGGCAAGCCCACCATCCCCGTCCTGTGGGCTTCTATGGTTTCGGCGGTGCCCTTCGCCATGATGCAGGGACATTCGCTTTCCGCCATCGTGAAGATTATGGCCAGCGGCCCCAAGGCTTCCACGGGGATCCAGGTCGTTGACAGCCTGCTCAGCCGCGGCGGCCTGTCCTTTATGTCCGGTTCGGTGGTCGTGGTCTTTTTCGCTTACATCTTTGCCGGCCAGCTCGAATGTACGGGCACCATCAAGGTGATCACCGACGCCCTGCGTTCCCGTTTCATCAAAAGCAGCGTCGGACGCCTGGTGTTCTCCACGTCGCTCACGGGAATTCTCACGGCGCTGGGCACGGGCAATTCCTACCTGAGCATTATCGTCCCCGGCATTATGTACCGCGAGCCCTTTGACGAGTTCGGCATCCGTCGCAGGGTTCTGTCCCGTACCCTCGAGGATTCCGGCACGGTGGTCGTGCCCATTATTCCCTGGTCGGCCGCCGGCGTTTACATGATGTCGGTGCTGGACGTGTCGGTGCTCGATTATATGCCCTGGGCGATCATGTGCTATGCCGGCGCGATCCTCGCGTGGATTTACGCATTCTGCAACATAGCGATTTTCCGCACGTCCCCCGCTGAAAACAAGTGATTTTGGGAGGCTGCCGCTGAAGACCTGAACGGTGACGCAGGCGAAAGGCGTTTGAAAAAAATTGCGTCTTTCTGCCCGATGGATTTTTGAAGAAATTGTTCTAATAAGGAGAAAAAAATAAATGCATCATCCTTTGCTTCTGAAAAATGTAGACCTTTATGCTCCCGAGCACGTGGGCATGACGGATCTGCTCGTTCTGGGCGGCAAAATCGCCGCCGTGGACAAGGGACTTGACGTCAAAATTCCCGATCTCGAGACCATCGACGCCGATGGCCTGATGGCCGCGCCGGGGATTGTGGACCACCACAACCACTTTAACGGCGCCGGCGGCGAGGGCGCCTTCAACTTCCGCACGCCCCCCGCGCAGCTTTCCACCTTCGTCAAGGCAGGAATCACTTCGGCCGTGGGACTGCTGGGCACCGACGGATACAGCCGTTCGCTGACGGAAGTTTTGGCCAAAGCGCGGTCCCTTGACATCGAGGGGCTCAGCACGTGGATATACACCGGTTCATACCAGGTCCCCGGGCCGACGATCACTGGCCGCGTAGGCAGCGACATCGCCTGGATTGACAAGGTGATCGGCTGCAAAATGGCATTGTCGGACCACCGTTCTTCCCATCCTTCGGCCGAGATGATCCGCGCGTTGGTCTCGGAAACCCGCGTGGCCGGAATGTTGTCGGGCAAGGCCGGCGTAGTCTGTGTCCACATGGGCAGCGAGCCCACCGGGATGAAGCCGCTTCGCGAGGCCGTGGCCGGTACTGCCATTCCGCTGAGCCAGTTTATGCCCACCCATACCACCCGTTGCCCCGAACTCCTTGCCGAGGCCATCGCCTGGGTCAAGGACGGTGGCGTGGCCGACATCACCGCTGACGAGAAGACGCCCGGTGCCATTGCGCGTTACGTGGCGGAAGGCGCTGACCTGTCGCATATCTGCTTCAGCTCCGACGGCAACGGCAGCATGCCGCGCTTCGATGCCGCGGGGAATTTTGCGGGCATGGGCGTAGGCGATCCGTCGTCCATCCTTCAGGCCATCGGCCAGTGCCTCCGCGCCGGCGACGCCCCGCTGGAAAGCATTTTCGCCTTTGCCAGCACCAATCCCGCCAAATGGCTCAAGCTTCCCGGCAAAGGACGTCTTGAAAAGGGATACGACGCCGACATCATGCTGTTGGACAAAGACTGCAGTCTCCGCACGCTGGTCGCCCGCGGCCGCGTGATGCTGCGCGACGGAAAAGTGTTGGTCAAAGGAACTTTCGAGCAATAATCGTCCGCAAAAAACTTGCCTTACAAAATCGCCGCCCAGTGGGGAAATTTTCCCCACTGGGCGGCGATTTTCTGAAACCATTGCCATCGTCAAGCGGTTGGCGGCTATGTGTCGCGAAAGAGCGTGACGAAAGCCCCTTCTCACTGAACGCAAAAAATTCATTGCCCGAAGCGAAAAGACGTGGAATGTTTTAGGAAGCCAGCTCAATTTGCCGGAAATTCGCGTGGCTCTTTGAGACGTACAATGATCTCCACTTCGACGACAGCATTACTGGGCAAGGTCTGGATGCCGATGGCGCTGCGGGCGTGTTGGCCGCTATGGCCGAATATTTCAAGTAGAAGATCAGAGGCTCCGTTCAGCACTTTGGCTGTCTGTGTAAAGTTGGGAGTAGCATTGATAAAACCAGTAATCTTGAGAATTCGTGCTACGTTGTCCAAACCGGCAGCCATATCAATGGCAGCCAAACAGTTAATAGCACAAATTCGAGCGGCCGCATAGGCATCCTCAAGAGAAGGACCATTTTCTGCGCCCATCTTACCAACGTATTCGACTTTTCCGTTGATGCGCGGCGTCTGTCCGGAGGAAAAACATAACGTTCCCGAAGCCGTAGCAGGAACATAAGACCCCGTGGGTGTGTTCACAGCAGGGAGTGTAATGCCTAATTCTTTCAATCTTTCTTTAATGTCCATGTAAATCACCTCGCTTTGAGTTTTGAATACCCAAAATGAAGAAATTACTGAAGCTCCCCGTTTTCAGTGCTACGCATGGTAGTTTTGAAAAGCTCGAAATCAACAGTTGCATAGTCGTCGTAAGTTCCGGTGGGGATTTTATCATATTCAATGTTTTCCATTTTGTCTAAGGCTCTGTTGATGAAGGCTGTTTGCTGATCTTGCGAGCACAATTTGCTTGATGATGAAACCTGAGTCAAAATTACTGTACGGTATGGGTTACGTAAAAGGCGTTCATTTCCTGCAATGGGGTGCGCAAAAAGGGAATACTCACCGTAACCCACAAGATCAAGCGCTCTATACAGAACTTCCCGCGGTGTGCCTTCAATCCGTTCGCAGTCGATCTGACAGAAATTCCACACTTGAGGGTTATTGGATAATACCAACATTTTTAATCGATGTTGAAGATCGTCTGTTTGTCAATTGAAGTCGCAAGAGCCTCGAGCGCTTTTTTGAAGATCTTCATGCGAATCGCATATTCGTCGTTAGGTTCTTCGTCGGGCTTGCCAATAGGCGTGGGGATCGCTATGCCACGAACAATGCGGTTCGCTCCAACAGTAAGGGCAATTGAAGGGACGGCTGTGATCAGAACCGATGGAATGCCAACTCGGTCGATCTCACGGGCAAGCGTTGCACCGCAACGCGTACCCGTGCCTCAGGTGGATGTCAAGACAATACCTTGTACGCCTTTTTGTTGAAGTCTTAACCCCATTTCGTGACCGTACTTCTCAGCAGATTTCACGGCAGTCACATTGCCTACAGTTACGGGATACTCATCGAGCAATGCACCAAAATCAAGCTCTTTTTGACAGGCTCGTGCTACGTCCAGCGGCAGTACGCGATTGGGGTTGGCGTTAGCGGGAACGGGGTCGTAACCGCCATGAGCCACCTCGTAGTCGCCTGCTTTCAGCGTTTCAATACCGACGAGACTGTAACTCTTCCATTTGGAAGCATTGTGTGCCTCGATGTGATCAGGGTTGCCATGGGGGACGATGCCGCCTTCAGTGCCAATGGCCAGAAGCGCGTGCTTGATGTCTTTCACCGCTGGCGCAGGCGGTACGTGATCGTAGGTGGGCATGGGTAATTCCGTGATATAAGGTTTGCCAGTTGCTTTCGCAATGAGCATGTCAACGGCACGACGAGAACCGCGTTTTTCATCGCGAATATTGATGCGGATGCCACGAGGATGATAACCTTCTTCGGCAGGTAGGCCAATGCGTACGCCTTTGAGTAATTTTGTGCCGATGTGCGCCATTCCGACCAGAGCGTTTTTCATGTCACGAGCGGAATCGCTTGTTTTTACGATAAACACGTCGCGTTTGGCGATATCGACGCCGGGGCTAATTTCATTCATGGCTGCTATAACTGGTAATTTCAACTCTCGGGCGACGGACTGACATAATATGCCGCACGCCATGCCATAACGACCGGCGGCAAAAGAAGGTCCGGCGATAAAGAAATCTACATCGTTGTCTTTGATTACCTTGAAAACGAAATCTTTGACCTCTTTTGAATGTTCTGCAGCATAATTATCGCCGCAAATGACGGTTTTAACGATGGAGATTTCGCCGTTAAAAGCATTTTCGATCTGCTTACCAAGGTTATTAACTCCATCGAGAACAAAAGGAGCTATACCGGCTTTTTCTTCGCCACCGACTTGGCCGTAAAATTGGTTAATATAGTGGACTGCTTTTACTGCACACATTTTCTCTTCCTCCTAGATAGCCACAGTCTTGAGATTTTCGATACCCAGCTCGTTTGTCGAACCCATGATGCCGGCGATTTCCATGTCGATGGAACCGTCAGGACGGAGACTGCCCACATGACCGCCTGTGATGTGGTCAACCGCATCGATCACACCGATGACTCGATCCATTGGGGGGAGAATAACGCGCTGGTTACCATTTCCGTTGGTGACCACCGCATCGGCCTCAGGTGTGATGTCGGCAAGTCCAGCGGAGGCTCCGTCAGACCCGGCATATTCATCGGTGACAAGCACGGTTCTGATACCGACTTTCTCGAAATAGCGAGCTGTCATCATCAGATCTGCCTCTGGGTTGCCGCCGCCGTCTTCGCTGACAATGGCAGCCGTTGCGCCAAGCATTTGGGCAGTTTTGAGAATTTGGCGTGCGATACGTTCCTTTTCGGCGAAAGCAGTTTTCACCGGTGCGACAATGACTCCCAGCAAGTTGATTGTCTTGCCGTCTTCATTGAGAAGATCCTCGATGATCGGGTTATTTTGGTGGTGGTATGTGGTGTGCTTGTGGCAGGGCGCAGCGCAGTTGCCACTGATGACCGCTCCGTCCATAAGCTCGGTGGGATTGCAGAGCATAGGAAGACAACCTTGGGCATTTATTCCGTAGAAATAATTATCGTGGAGCAAGCCCTCGGCGATAGCCTGACAAACGTAGATGACCTTGGGCAGCTTGGCGAACTTCTCAAGGCGCTCCTCCAGTGTATATACTGGGTAGGTTACATCCTTGAACTTCTCCACACCGCGGCCGATGTTACCGACGTAGCGAGCAGCACGAACTCCGGCAAGGCGTACGGCGCGTTCGTGCTCGGGCTTGGTAATGCCTTCAGCAGGTTCCATGACCAAAACGAGATTGCATTTTTTTGAAAACAGATTAAATTCAGCGCCGGGGCCGCTCATATCGATCAACCCTTCTTGAAAGTTGACCATGTTGCCTGATGTAACGACACATACGCCGTCCATCACGATCGATGTGCCGGTCCCTGCTTGATAGTTGGCGTCGGTGATGGTGCCGATAAAAGATTCCTCGTTATCGTTTAAACGTGAGCGAGGTTCGAGAATGTCTTTTACAGGAACAATACGCACGCTTTCATTAGGCCGCGCCACCTCGATTTTTATGTCTTTGAGGTGTCGGTCTTCAAGCAGCATCGATCTTAATTCGGCTTCATCGATATAAAGATTGCTGTTTTCTACGGCATTTCGGTTTGACAATGTGATATTGGAGATCTTGATCCTTCTTAAGTGAAAGAGTTCCATAAATTCTGCCCTCCATAAAGCGATAGGAATGTTAGTTGGAACATAAGCTGTTGAACAAGTTGAATTTGAAAAAAATTGGAAAAGAGAGTCACTCTTTTCCAATAAGAAAGCAGATTCCTTACTCGTTGATCATGCTAACGACGGCATCAAAATTCTGAGGACCGATGGCTTCGCGAATTGCGGGGAAAATCACTTTGCGAGCGGCTTCAGCGCAGGCACTTAACTGCTCTGGGGTAAGGCGGATGATCTTTGCGCCGTAGTCCTCAAGGCGTTTTTCGTTGTATGCGGTATCTGCTTCGCCGACCTCCATACGATGGTCTTCGAGGTGCTTGGCTGCTTCGGCGATGATCTTCTTGTCGCCGTCGGAAAGGGACTCCCACAACTCCATGTTCATAATTAGAGGCCATGCTTCAACGTGGGTATTGGAAGGAATATAAAATTTTACCAAGTCGCGGTAATTAGCATAATAGCCCTCGGCACCAGCGCCGAAGATACCGTCCACAATGCCGGTTTGCAAGGCTGTGAAGGTTTCAGCCAACGGCAGAGGCGTGGCCATGTAGCCCTGAGATTCACCGAGAAGTTCGTAGGATTTCTGAGGCATAACGCGAACCTTCAAGCCCTTGTTGACGGAAGGGTCACCAGGGCTAGGTGGCTCTTTCGCAAGCGCGATGCCGCCGAAATAAGAGGGCCACATCCCTAAGAGTTTAATGTCTTGTTTAGCAAGACGTCCAGCAAGCCAGTTCATGAAGGGTGAGCCGGTGCGGAAATTCTTTCGGATGCCATTCCAGTCCTTGACGAGGTAGGGTAGATTGACCATCTGCAACTGACGGTCCACCGATGTGCTAATAGACTGCACGGCCATTTCCACTGAACCGACGCTGATGCGTTCCTGCACTACCGTGTAGTCGCCAAGTTGGGCGTTGGGGTAAATCTCGATATTGATTCGGCCGTTAGATTTGTTTTTGATTTCTTCGATGAAAGCTTTTACATCATTGTCAATGGCTGTGCCGGCTGGACGAATCGTAGAAATCTTCCACTTATAAGTCTTTTCTGCGGCACAGGCACTGGAGCAACAAAACAGCACAGCAAGTATGACGAAACCAAACTTCTTCATAACCATCGCCTCCTGAAAAATTTTAGAATATTAGATTGATCTTATTACCTTAACAGGGCACTTAAGGAAGAACAACGTATCCCAGCAAACTGGGGAGCCACAGAGACAGCGCTGGCCAGAATGACGTCATGATCATGACCGGGAGATAACCGAGAATTACGAATACCATGGCAGGTCCTAGAATGTCAGTGAATTCCACATTGCCAACGCGCATACCCAAGTAGAGAATACTTGCGTAGGGCGGAGTGACTCCGCCGATTGCCAAGTTCACCCCCATAATCGAGGCGAAGTGAATGGGATCAATGCCGATGGCCTTTACTAACGGGAGAAGCAGTGGTGCCACGAGAATAACGCCGGTCAAGTCGTTGACAATCATGCCGACAAATAGAAGCAGTAAATTAATCAGAATTAAAAGCAGTGTCCTGTTTTGCGTGATACCGAAAACCGTTTTGACGATACTTTGAGGGATTTGAAGCATGACATACGTTTGGCTCAGCATCATACTACACATAATCATCAACATAATTGAACCGACGGAAACAGCCGAATCCTTAGCAATACGGAAATAATCCTTGCCTTTGAGGCCACCGTAGACCCAGATGCCAACGGGAATTGAATAAACAATAGCAGCGGATGCAGCTTCGGTTGGTGTCATTATACCGCCGTAGATACCACCAAGGATAATAACGGGCATAACCAAAGCGGGTAAGGCTTTCCAACCACGGCGCACGATCTCCTTGCGACGCTCAGCTTTGCTGGTTTCTGGTTCAAGTACCAGCGGGAACCGGCGCGACCAAACTAGATTAATGATCGAGAACAACAAAGTTACCAGTAATCCAGGAATGACCGTGGAAAGAAAACAAGCCAGAATTGACGTTTCTGTGACCCAGCCAAAAACGATCATGATCACGCTTGGCGGAATTAGCAGACCAAGAATAGAAGAGTCGGTAATCAGAGCGGTCGCATAACCGCGCGGATAACCTCGTTCCACCATTCTGGGAATCAGTAGAGGACCTGTTGCTGCTACGCCAGTAAAACCGCTGCCGGAAATGGCTCCAATGATCGCACAAGTTATCGTTGCCACCACGCCCAATCCGCCTTTCTTACGTCCTACGAAACCGTCGACAAAGTCAAGCAGATACTTGGCAATGCCGCTGATTCCCATAAGGCCGCCGGCGAAGATAAACAGTGGCACGCAAAGCAGCGTCGGGCTGAGAATCTGCTGTAGCCCCCACATGAGCATTCCTTTCATGGAGACGCCCCCGATAATGCTCATATAAGCCAATGCCCCGCCAAAGCAGAAAGGGAGCGGCACGCCGAAAGTCAGCAGAATGACAAGAACTCCCAGTGAAGCCAGAGCAAGACTGACCATAATCATTCACCTTCCTGACGTAGATTGGCAGCAGTACCATGCTTTAAGTGACTGATATGTTCGCATAGTTCTACAAAAGAATAAGCAAGCATGAGGATGAGCGCCACAAAAACAAGCCCTTCATACCAAATTGTCGGTAAGTAGAGCGTAGGACTCTCTTTCTCCATACGAATCAGATATTTAAAATAGTCGTATCCCCAACGAATCAGCCAGGCAAGTACAGAACAGGTAAAGAACGATGCGATAGCACGGACGGTACTTACGGAGCGAGGGGTTTTTAGGAAGACTTCCAATACGCGGGCGACGATCTGAGTTTTCTCAGACGAAGCTTTAACAGCGCCAATCATAAAAAGCCATGTTGTTGGAAATAACAACAACTCTTCAATGCCCATTAATGGTGCATGAAAAATATAGCGTAGGACAACCTGAATGAACACAAGCAAAGCCACAATTGTTATTAATAGAACAAGAATAATATCTTCCAGTCTATCAGCGGTGCGTCTTAAAGCACAATGAGTTTCTGAACTATCCATGGCGAGCACCTCCATTTAAATTAAACTTCGCATTTTGTATTACAAACAAAATACAAAATTTGTTGTTTAGCAAAACAACGCATCATGTTGAACATGTTCTATAGCAGAACATTAACATTTACTTTGGAGGAAGTCAATTATTAAACATGAATATACATTATTATGTAATGTAATATTTTAGATTTTAATTCGTTTTCACGCATAGATTAAATAGATAAACATGAAGATGCTGCATTAATTAGGCCATTAATATAATTAAGTATGAATCCAACATAAACTATTAGGTCTAATGTTATAAATCAAGGAAAATGACGTCAGGAAATTTCCTGTGTTTTGTCGGGAAAATTTTTATGCAGAATAATGGTTCATTCTACTAATGTTCTTACCAAACATTGGATGATCTTGAAAGACATGTTATAATTAAATATATAATCAAGTCAGGAAAGAGTGACATATGCCATGATTAAGCCGGCTAAGCGTACATCTCTGCATGATAATATTCTTTCGCAGTTGATAGATGGAATAAGAAACGGCCAATGGAAGCCTGGTGA
This sequence comes from uncultured Synergistaceae bacterium, assembly GCA_964622575.1. Lineage (GTDB taxonomy): Bacteria > Synergistota > Synergistia > Synergistales > Dethiosulfovibrionaceae > Pyramidobacter. The sequence goes on from CAZUQW010000003.1 coordinate 27,789, forward strand.
GCGCTTGCCAGGTGAAATGGTTCTAGCTCGGCAATTTCAAGTGAGCCGCAATTGTATCCGTGAGGTTTTAAAAGCTATGGCGCTAGCGAATATTGTCAAGGCTTACCCTGGCAGCGGAACTTTTATAACTGAGGATGCTCTGCAGAATATTGAGGGGCCTCAGCTAGCGTCGACGGCATTTGGCAGCAACTCTTTGTGGGAGTTGAAGGAAATGCGCGATTTGCTTGAAGGCCATGCGGCCTATTTAGCGGCAAAACGCGCAACTCCCGAGCAGATCAGACAATTGCACAATGCACTTGAGCCGCTGCCCGGAGTTGATATCACTGAAGCGCATCAAAATTTCCACAGAATACTGCTGGATATTGCCGGTAATCAGCTTTTGTCTAAAATTTTCACGTCGGTTAAAACCGAGTTAAATTCACTGAGAAAAAAATATGGCCTTTTGCCTAAGGAAATCCTTACGACGTATAGTCAAGAGCATCGCGAAATTTACGAAATGGTGAAGGAACATCGTCCAGAAGCGGCGCGGGCAGCTATGCTCAAACATATTGATGCAGCGTGGACGGACACTCTTTATGAAGATCTCAAGGGAAATGGGGAATAATTTTAAAAATCAAAGCGCTTTTAATTATGCAGACCTTGAGGATACTTTGGATCTTCGTCAACGCTGATGTGTAGGATTGGTAGGTGCCGACGGCAACGGCAGCATGCCGCGCTTCGATGCCGCGGGGAATTTTGCGGGCATGGGCGTAGGCGATCCGTCGTCCATCCTTCAGGCCATCGGCCAGTGCCTCCGCGCCGGCGACGCCCCGCTGGAAAGCATTTTCGCCTTTGCCAGCACCAATCCCGCCAAATGGCTCAAGCTTCCCGGCAAAGGACGTCTTGAAAAGGGATACGACGCCGACATCATGCTGTTGGACAAAGACTGCAGTCTCCGCACGCTGGTCGCCCGCGGCCGCGTGATGCTGCGCGACGGAAAAGTGTTGGTCAAAGGAACTTTCGAGCAATAATCGTCCGCAAAAAACTTGCCTTACAAAATCGCCGCCCAGTGGGGAAATTTTCCCCACTGGGCGGCGATTTTCTGAAACCATTGCCATCGTCAAGCGGTTGGCGGCTATGTGTCGCGAAAGAGCGTGACGAAAGCCCCTTCTCACTGAACGCAAAAAATTCATTGCCCGAAGCGAAAAGACGTGGAATGTTTTAGGAAGCCAGCTCAATTTGCCGGAAATTCGCGTGGCTCTTTGAGACGTACAATGATCTCCACTTCGACGACAGCATTACTGGGCAAGGTCTGGATGCCGATGGCGCTGCGGGCGCGAATCCTGCATGACCATGTCTATTTACTGTTGGCGAGGTGGAAAACGTCGTTGAACGAGGTGGCTGTATGGTTCTGGTCAGAAGAATTGAACGCGAGTATCCTTACGTAACAGCGACAACGGCTGGAGCGCAAAGGAAAATTTTCCTTTGCGCTCCAGCCGTTGTCGCTGTTCGTTTGTGTCCTTATAATAAAAATCAGTGTAGTATGTGGATGTTACTGGAACAGCACGACTTTGGCGTTCTTGTTGCTGACGCCTTCGGGATCGATCAAATTAACCTTGGGACCAGGAACAACCTTATTGAGCTCTTTGAATACGCTCTGAAGTCCCTTGGCGATGTCCCAACTCTTGTCACAATAGGCTTGAACGAAGTCGCTGATAAGTTTCTTGGCTTCCTCGTCTTTACCCGCGTTGAACAGCTTGATAGCCTGTTTTTCCATCATTTTGTTCTCGTTGAACATCCGATTCTCGTAAGGCGTCCAGATCGCTCTAAGCACGTCGAAGTAACAATCTTCGTTGGCGCGAGCCATGCGATCGAGCATGTCGAAGCACCACCAGGGGGATTTGATGTCATAGGTGTTTTCACCAATGGAAAGCTCTTCGGGAACCTTGGCGCAAAAATAGAACGGACGATAACCGGAGCAGTCTGGTGAGGCCATGGCGGCCCAAATCAAAGTACGCATCGCTTCGGGGATCTCGGGATTCGTACGCATCTGAACGACAGCACTGCCGGCAATGCTGTTGCCGATCATATGCTCGCTGAGCGCGCGGGTAACCTTGGCCATGCCAAAGCGTGACTCAAGGAATGAACCGGCCAGTTTATTGTCTCTCATAACTTCCATGATGTCTGAAGGCACGATCTTGCCCATTTTTTTGGCGAGCATATCATATGCACGACGGCCTTTAGTCTCAAAGTTGGGGCGAGGGGAGAGCTGACTGTAAACTTTAAAGAAGTTGAATTCGTCTCCATCTGCATGCCAGCCTTTGTCGATAGCGTGCTGAATCAAATCTTCACTGCATTCATCGTAAACAGAGCCGATAGAGCACATGTTGGTGAGGGCGAAAACGCCTTCATTAGGATCAATCTTGCGGGCGATCCAGCGACGGTCTGAGGTCTCAAGTACCCACGCCTCATGGGGATCGACAATCAGGAAGGAATTCCAATATACGTACAAGTCGGAAGCACTGGGAGGATTGGCATTGCCTCCCTGACCGTACTTTTCAATCATGTCGATGATGACATGCATGGCCTCGTAAGCGGTAGCGCCGCGCTCGACAGCAAGACGGTTCAGGTCATGGCCATTCATGCCCTCTTCTTCATAATGAACAGGATCTTTCGTAAGAATAAGCTCATTACCGCAACAGACGCCTTTTTCATTGATTTCGATCTCGCCACCCCAGCCCCAATAGGGTTCGGCGCCGATTACGGAGTAAGTGACAGGAGCTTGTGGAATTTCGCAATGGCTGACTTTGACGGTCTCGCCAGCGGCATGATTGCCGCCTTGATGGAACTTGAAAGTCATGCACTCCTCGTTGTTACGATTGCTGTTTTTTGCCCACATCATGTTGCCGTCGGCGCTGCCCTTGGGGGTGACGACAACCATGTCGCAGGCTGCGGCCATATTGGCAACCAGAGAAACAACAACGAAAGCGACGCTTAACTTCCTAAGCCTCTTACGCATAGAACATTCTCCTTTCATCAATTGAACGACGTTTAAAGTTTTACCTGAAGGCGTTGGGCGCGTGCTGCAGCGGTGCCTGTACTGCACATGGTTTTGCGACGTGTTACTGATTGAGGAACAGTTTTTTCAGGTTGTTGGCAAGGAAGGCGGCCTTGGGCATAATGATCAATGGGATGTCATTTTTTGCACAGGTATCAGTGAAGTACCCATCTTCATCGCCTGGAGCGTAAACAATGCAAGTGGCAGCGTATTTCATACTCGCTTCGATAAAAGGTTGCGAGGTGGTTCCGCGTCGAGCTTTGCCTCCAATGTGGATGCAAATGATGGGGATACCTGCGGTGTGAGCAGCTTCAACCAGTTGGTTGACGCGAGCTAGCTCTGACGTCTCGTCGATACCTGCGCTGCCGAGGCCCTTCAAACTGTGTCCGGGAACGATAACAAGCGTTTTCATGCCTTCAAGCTTGGCAGGCTTGGCGAGATTCTCCAGAACGGCTTTGATGTTGGCTTTTTCAAAGTGAAAATTTACGGTGGCGGCCTCGATGCTTTGCCCGGCTGACGTGATGAGCACAGGCACCTCAAAGGTGTTTTGCGCAGGGACAGGACCTGCTATAAGCATTATGGTCAAAAGAGCAAAAATGGAAAATTTCAGCGTTTTCACAATGATTCCTCCTTACGATATCGTTTCATTTCTCTGGTGCGTGAAGGAAAGCTCCCACACCTTTTTCCACCACTTCCTTATAGGGCGGGATGCCTTCTGCTTCAATGGCGCGATCAGGATAAAGTTCATTAAAGGAATTGATAATTTCTTCGGCGCTCTTGATCTGCCGCGCAACGCGCAATGACAACGGCCAACCGTTTTCGTCCATATCAACGAACAGGCGTTTCAGCTTGTCGGCTTTGATGTAGTTTACATCTCGCCCGAGTACGATCAACTCATTTGTCGTTTTGCCATGAAAACGACCCTGTGACGGGTTGGGCGTTTCCATCAAGAACGGCATGGTCGTGGGGGAGTAATCGCCGACCTCGCGGTGAAAGAAGCCATGAAGGTTGTTGGGAGAGGCTTCCATGGTGTACTGCAGATCTTCCATTGAGAGGTTGAACTCGGCTCCCAGCGCCACTTTATCGCTCTTTTGGGGATAGCAGATGGCGTTGATTAAGAAATATTCCAATGGCGCTTCGTGAAAATCAACGGCAAGGTCAATTTTTTCCTTGCGCATCAGTTCCATGTAAGCATATGCCAGTTTTTCCGTATAAGTGCCGTCAGGTCTGCCGGGCCAGCAGCGGTTCAGGTTGCGCGATTCTTCGCCGGCCATGCGCTGTAACGATTGGTGGTGTACAAAAATGTCGGGGTCTGGCCACTGGTAAATTGGGTTGGTGTAGCGCGAACCGAACTTGAACCAGCGTTTGCCTTTCGGAGTATTAACGTAATAACGATCGAGGAAACCTTCCAATGGCGTTGTATGTGTCAGACCGCTGGCGTTGGCCCGTGGCACGATAAAAATGCGTCCTTTTTTCACATGGAGATTTTCAATCATCGCGATTGCGGCGACATGTCCTGAGGGTTCGTCGTTATGTGTGCCGCCGAAAATCATCATGGAAGCACCGGGTATTCCGCTGTCGAACACATAGACCTCACCATCGGCTGTTGTCCCTCGTACGCCGTCGAAATATTCGCCGAGACGAGCGATACGGGTGAGGCCAGCACTGGGATAAATGGGGAATTGCTGTCGCGATTCAATGAAGGTCTTCCGACTGGCAGCGAACAGTCCGCCCAGAATGGCAAATGCGCAGAGCGATTTTATAAGATTGCCGGATGAAAAGATTTTTTTATCCATGGTTTCTGCCGCCTATTTGATGTTGAATAACCGCAACAACAACGGCAATAGGACGATAACGCCGAGAACTTTTTTCGTCAGCGAATCGTGCCTGAAGATATTAATGGCGAGCAACACAGCTATCAGGCTGAAAATAAGACGATAGCACCATGTTATTCCGTTATAAATATTCATCTTAAACCGCCACCTCTGCGAGTATACGGGCAATCGTGTTGGAAAAAATCACGAAAAGCAGTGAGAATACAGCGATCATGATCATATATGGCAGCATGGAATGCAAGGTCTTGCGGTAATCATAAACTCCCAGTACCTCACCGGCGACCTTGCTCACGATGGCCGTAGGCGGAATAAGTTGGCTCAATGCACACAGCACTGAGCAACCAGCCGTGACCACGATCGTGTTATGTCCCAGCAGAGCCAGAACCAACGGTAGTCCGAAAAGTGCTGCGCCGCCCAGCATGGAAACCGCTCCGCCCAACAACGGCAGCACAATCAGCAAAACCAGGTAGATTCCAATCGGGGGCAGGCTCATACAAGCCGTAATGATATCGCCCTTGATACCGGTTAACGTTGCGATCTGCACTAAAACGCCGACGCTCAGAAGCAGTGCGGCGGTGTCGAGCACAGGATTGTCGATTGATTTGAGCAACACTGTTCCCATACCTTTGACATGACCTGTCAGTAATGTGCATACCATGGCTGCGGTGAACGCTAAAGGCGTGCCAAGATCGGGAATGTGCCTGGGGAATGCACGGGGCAGGCCAATCAGCAAAAGAAGTACCATAATGGGAAGGTATACGACAGGCTTTAGGACGCTTGTGCGTGGAGCGTTCGCCGACTCCTGATTTTCAGCTGTCTTAAAACGGCGTGCTGTTCGAGCACCCATACACAATACGATCATGATTCCCATTGGGACCGTAATTGCCGGCAGGATCAATCCAAAGCCTTCATAAGGCATATTAATTGCGCAGGCAATAATCATGACAGGGATATTGAGCGGACCGGTAACGCTGCCTAACATAGCGCCAAGAGATATAAAAGCCACAGCTTTTTCGGGAGCAAAGCCCATTTCCATCAGCAACGGGTAGGTCAAGCCACCAATGATCAGTACTGCTGGAACGCCTAAGCCGGTAAACATGCCAGGGATATAAAGCAGCGCCATGACAGTAAACAGAAAAAGCAATGGGTGACGGTTCATCATGCGAGTCAAGCGCTGCATCAACAAGTCAATTGCACCACTTGCTTCATAAACGCGGAGGAACATTACACCCGTCAGGATGACCACGACAATATTCAAATAACCGAACTCACCTTCAATGAACTGTCGATACGGCACTCCGTATCTTGTTGCCAGCGCGAGTGCAACGCTGATCAACAGCAAAGAGAAGGCAACTGGCATGTGGATTTTTCTTAAAAAATTCATTGGTGTCACCTCATTGTTCTTTGCTTAAGTGGGTGGAAGATAACGTCATTTTGAAGATACGCATCAACCGTTCTGCTGCGCCGGCCAGCAGTTCGGGAGCGCGGGCAATCGACTCGTCGAGCGTCATTGGCCCCGTCGCTGTCGGCATAATCACGTCAATGCCGTAGGCGTACACTTTCTCTGCGCCCGGTTTCATGGCGCCGACGACGGCCGCCACGGGGATTTGCCCGTGACGTTTGGCCCTTCGGGCCACGCCGACGGGGACTTTGCCGTACACCGACTGTCCGTCAATGCTGCCCTCGCCGGTGATCACCAGATCGCAACCGTCCATGTGCGCGTCAAAGCGGGTCAGGTCGAGCACGGTGTCGATGCCCGACTTGATCTGTGCACCGCAGAAAAGGGCCAGCGCCGCTCCCAGGCCGCCGGCCGCGCCATAGCCGGGAACGTTCAACACGTTGCGCCCCTGGTCGCGCTCCGTAATCTGCGCGAAACGATACAGCGCCGCGTCAAGACGCGCGACCATCTCTGGCGTTGCCCCTTTTTGTGGTCCGTAGACCGCCGACGCGCCGTCCGGTCCGCAGAGCGGGTTTCTCACGTCACAGGCTGCCGTAAAACGGCAGCCTGCCAATCGCTCGTCCAGGCGCGACAGGTCGATGCGAGCCAACCGTCCCAGTTCGGCGCCGCCGGGGCCGAGTTCTCGTCCTTCGGCGTCGGAAAACGAGATGCCCAAAGCTTGTGCCATGCCCATGCCTGCGTCGTTGGTGGCCGAACCGCCGAGGCCGATCAAAAACTTCCGGCACCCTTCATTCAGGGCTTCTCGTATCAGTTCTCCTGTACCTCGGCTTGTCGCGAGCAGCGGATTCAGATTTTGACGCGGTGCCAGTTGTAACCCCGAAGCCGATGCCATCTCGATGGCAGCCGTTCCGTCAGGCAATATGGCAAATGTAGCTGTGACCGACTCGCCCAGGGGACCAGTGACGTTGAGCGTTTTCTTTATACCTCCTAGCGCCGACAGCAACGCTTCTACCATGCCTTCGCCGCCGTCAGCCACTGGAAGACGCACAATCTCGGCTTGTGGAAAAACGGCGGTGATCCCTTGCGCAAGCGAGTGTGCAGCTGCCGAGGCTGTGCAGCATCCCTTGAATGAATCCGGCGCCACCACAATCTTCACGCTGATCGTCTCCTTCAAGCCGAGATGTTCAAATTCTGTAAAACAATTATAAAAAAAATCGCATGCCTTGGCTATGTGTTTTAAGACAAAATTTTATGTATAATACTATTATGAAAAACAACATGCTGGTGTGTGCGCATTTTTTATATGCCCTTTGCGCCTTCGATGCACATTGGAGAGGAATGATGGAGGGGACTATCACACGCGAGGGAGGTCTTTTGAGATGAATATCTCGCACGACAGCGCGATGCGCATCGTCACCGAAATGAGTTCTGTCATCGGCCATGACGTTAACATGATGGACGAACGGGGAATTATTATTGCCAGTACCGACCCAGAACGCTTCGGCACGTTTCATGGCGGCGCGCGCGAGCTGCTCCAGCAGGGACTAAGTGAGCTTGTTGTAAGCGACGACCGCCAATATCCGGGAGCGCGCCAGGGCATCAATCTGCCCATTTGCTTTGAAGGGGCGACGGTGGGCGTAATCGGCATTACCGGCAGAGGGACGGAGGTGCAGCAATACAGTCAGATCATCAAAAAAATGACTGAGATCTTGCTGCTGGATTCCTGGGGTGAGCGTCAGAAGCAACTTCGCGCTGCCATGTGGAGTCAGTTCATGGAGGAATGGCTTTTCTCCTCTGCGGAATCGGTCACTGATCGTTTCGTAGAGCGAGGGCTTGAGCTCGGTATCGACATCCGCAAGCCCTTTCAGATTTTTGTCGTCGCTCTGGAACAACACGATGCAGCAGAAGAACAGGAGCGCCTCGGGTGTATTGAGGAGGCGGTTCGGCAGGTTCTACGCGAGGCCATGGGCGGTTTTTACTATAAATTGCCGTTCCGATATGTCTGTTTTGTCTCTCCCGTCAGCGAAGAAAAACTGCGCGAAATGGCCTGCCACGTTTATGAAAATGTAGAACGCTGCGGTTTCCGCTCGTTTATCGGTATTGACGCCGAGCCTGTCGACTGCCGTCACGTTCGCGGCGCTTATGACCGTGCCGGCAAAGCCCTTCGTGCAGCAGTGCAGAACGGCGATCGGTATGCCTTTTATAACGGGTTCGATATGGAATTTATCGCCGGGGAAATCTCCCTTAAGACGCGTCAGGATTTTATTGCGAGTCTTTTTCGAGATTGTTCCAAACGCGATTGCGACGAAATTATGGAGTTTCTGCCGGTCTATTTCCGCTGCAACGGTTCGATTCAGACTGTTGCGAAAGAGCTTTGTCTACACAAAAACACCGTGCAGTACAAACTTCGCCGTATCTATAAACTCACCCGTCTCGATCCTCGCAATCTTAAAAATGCGGCGATTTTCGAGGTCGCCCTCGCCATTCTCAAAACGCTGAGAAGTGACTCGACGACTAAAGCGTTGCATTTATAAAAACCGGTCGAAATTCCGAAGGAGGCAGAGAATAAAAAGTTCTGCGCAACGCGGGTATGCCCCCATAATTGCAGAAATATTGATCTCAATAATCGTTTTTTCTCTCTGGATGCTTTCCCGCACTTTACGGGAGGGCATCCATTTTTTGTAAGTTAAGGACTCAGGCTCTGCACCTCACTTAACATCGCATCGATTGGTCTGACATCGCTCTTTTGTGCGATAAATTCCTGCAACTCTCTTCATTTTATAATGAGCAAAAATGTCGCATGATTTTGAAATGGCTCAAGTGCTTTTTTCTTGTGGGGAAAAGGTTCGCTTGATGGCTGGCAGGGCAGATTAATGGATGAGGGTACACGAAGTGCTTTTGTGATATGATTGTCAAAACCATGAAAAATAAGAATACGTTCATGGAAAAAATTGTCGGCTGGCGAGAGAAAGGAGGCGGAAAGACGCCGGAAAGGCGAGAGGTTGCTGCAAATGGCGCGGCCTCTGTGGTGCGTTGTCATGCGCAGCGGAAGAGAATGTCCGTTGCGAACGTCATCTTTTTGAAAAAGGAGAATGAGCTCAGTGAACTCTGCCCAAAAGAAGAAGGCCGGTACGATCAACGCATTCGTCATTGTTTTCGGGGTGATTATCGGCTGCTGGATTTTGTCGTTTTTCATCTCTCCGGGAGCCTTTGAGCGCCAGGTGCTTAACGGGAGGACAGTGGTCATCGCCAACTCCTTCCACCCCGTAGAGAAGGTTTATCTGGGGCCTCAAGCCATTTTCCAGGCCATTCCCAACGGACTCGTATCAAGTGCAAGCATGATGTTCCTTGTCATGCTGGTCGCAGGCTGCATCGAAATTTACAAGCGGAGCGGCGCCCTCGACAAAGGCGTGGCGAAGATTCTCGCCAACTCCGGACGCATCGGCTCGGAGGCCATTCTCGTCATCATTATGGTTATCTTCGGCTGCCTGGGCGGTTTCCTGGGATGGAACGAACAGATCGTGCCCTTCATTCCCATTATCATATCGCTCTGCTTGGCGCTGGGATACGATGTCATGACGGGCATTGCCTGTTCGGCCATGGTGGACATGATCAGCTTCTCCTTCTCGCCGACCAGCGTCTACACTGTGGGCATTTCCCACGAAATTGCCGAGCTACCCATGTTCTCGGGATTTGCCTTCCGTCTGATCCTTTTGATTGTCGCCAACATTATCATGATCTTTTACGTGCTGCGGTATGCCCGCGGCGTGAAATCGGGACGCCGCGCGTCGCTGATGGCCGACGTCGACGACAGCAGTTTCCGCATCGATTACGGCGAGGCAACCCGTGAACCCATGACGAGGGCGCAGGGACTCTCGCTGGCAGTTTTCCTGGTTACCTTTGTGGCGTCCATCGCCGGAGTTTCAAGCTTCGGCTGGTCGATGAACGACCTGTCGGCCTGCTTCCTCTTCACGGCAATCGCGGCCGGACTGATCAACCGCATGTCGCCCAACACCATTGTCAACACCATTGTTGCGGGCGCGAAAGACGGCCTTGGACCGGCAATGGTCATTGGTCTTGCTCGCGGCATTCAGTGGATTCTCACCACTTCGGCCATTATCGATCCCATCATCGACGCCATCTCCAGGCCGCTGATGACAATGCCCAAGATGCTGACGCCCATCGCCGTCATGCTGGTGATCTCCGTGTTCAACGGCCTGATCACGTCGGGTTCTGCAAAGGCCATGGCGCTGATGCCCATTTTGATTCCCCTGGCCGACCTGATCGGCATGACGCGGCAGACCATGATTCTTGCCTTCCAGTTCGGTGACGGCCTGACCAATTCAGTGTGGTTCACCAGCGGCACGCTGCTTATTTTCCTGACGATTGCCAAGATCCCTCTGAGAAAATGGTGGAAGTTCGTGACGCCGCTGCTGCTGATCCTCTCCCTGGTCAGCGTGATCGCGCTGATTGTGGCGACCAAGATCGGCTATGGACCATTCTAAAGGGGGGACTCTGCCATGGTGCTCAAAGAAAAGGTGAAGGCGATCCAGACCGAACTTGTGGAACTTCGACGGCACTTCCATTCCCACCCCGAGCTGTCCTGGAAAGAATTCGACACGCAGAAAAAGATCGTTGAGTATCTGGAGGCGCTGGACATTCCCTGCGTTCCGGCGTCAAAGACGGGCGTCATCGCCACGATCAAAGGCGCTCGCTCCTCCGGCACGGTGATCGGCATCCGCGCCGACATCGACGCGCTGCCGTTGTCCGAGCTGAACGACGTGCCCTATCAATCGAAAAACCAGGGCGTCATGCATGCCTGTGGCCATGACGCTCACATTGCCATCCTGCTGGGCACGGCAAAGGTCCTCGCCTCCATGCGCGACGAACTGACCGTTACGGTGCGTCTGATCTTTCAGCCGGCCGAAGAGTTCATCGCCGACAGCGGCGCCTATTACATGAAAACAGAGCCTCTTGTGGCGGAATGCAGCCGCCTGATAGCTCTCCACATCTGGAGCAAGATCCCTGCAGGCTTCGCTTCTTTGCGCTATGGGCCGGTGATGTCGGCTGCCGATACCTTTGACATTTTCGTCAGCGGCAAGGGCGGCCACGGCGCATTGCCTCACCAGACTATCGATCCCGTTCTGGCGGGGTCGGAACTGGTGGTGGCGCTTCAGGGCGTGATCAGCCGCGAGGTCAATCCTCTGGAGCCTGCGGTGATCAGCGTCACGGCTTTCCAGTCGGGGACCACGTCCAACGTCATTCCCGACGGAGCGCATTTGCAGGGCACGGCCCGTACGTTCAGCAACGAGCTGCGCGACGCTTATCCGCAGATCATCAAGCGCGTGGCTTCGGGCGTCTCGCAGACGACGCGCGCCGAAATTTCAGTGGACTACCACATGGGGCCTCCGCCCATGATCAACGACAGTCAGTGTGTCGACACGGGACGCAAGGCCTGTGATAGGGTTTTCGGATCTGGGAAAATGGTGGATTGGGAGCTGCAGATGGGCGGCGAAGATTTTGCCAAATATACCAATCCCAAGTGTCTTTTGCTGTTGGGCGGCGGTTTTGCCGACGAGGCGCGGCGCTGCCCGCAGCACAGCCCCCATTTCGACATCGACGAGAACGCGCTGGCGCTGGGCGTAGAGTATTTTGTCCAGTATGTGCTCTGCTATGAAGAAGAGCTGGAGGAAGCGCGACGCTGAGGTTCTGAGGTCAGGGCGGCTGGAAAACGAAAAATCCGTAAAAGTTCCGCTCTTTCTTCGGAGACAAGATGCGCCCTCTTTTCGGGAGGGCGTTTCTAAACGAGCGTGAATTGAAAAATACAGCAAAAGGGGGCACAGCCTGCAACAGCAGGCTGTGCCCCTTGTGACGAGATTCAAAGGAGAATGGGAAGTCCAAAAGTTTCGCGTGAGAGTTATTGCGAGGTTCCCTGTGGGCTGAACACGTCGCTCAGTCGGGGCATGGCGGCGATGGCGCCGCGCTTTTGGCAGACCCGGGCGGCCACGGCCGAGGCGCCCGAGCCGATCCAGCGCACCTGTTCCGACGTCAGGCCGTCCCAGGGCGTGCCCTCGGGCAGCCTCAGAAGGCCGTGTATCAGCCCTGCGGCATAGCCGTCGCCGCAGCCCGTGGCGTCCACCACGTCGACGGAGTAGGCGTAGAGGCGCTCGCAGACTCCGCCGGAAGCGATGAGCGACCCTTGAACTCCCGCGGTCATGACGGTGAGCGCGCCTCGCCGGGCCTGACAGAGCGCCGCGAAGCCCGTATTGACGTCCTCGTCGGGAAAGAACCAGAGCAGATCGTCGGTGCTGAATTTGGCCAGCTGGGACTTGAGCATCAACTGCAGCGCCCTCTGGCAGTAGCGCTGTTTTTCTTTTACCAGCGCGGGGCGGGCGTTGAGGTCGAAGGAAACGGGCACGCCGGCATCGTAAAATTTCTTGACCAGCGCTTCCTGCGCCGAGGCGCCGGGTTCCGACGCCAGCATAACGCCCGCGCAGTGAAGGGCGCTGAAGGCGCGCGGATCGATGTCGGCCACGTCGTCGACGGTCACTGCTTCGTCGGCGCAGCCCGAGCGGTGAAAGGCGAAGGAGGGTTCTCCTTGGGCGGATTGGCGCACCTGCGATGTGGTCGTGGGCAGATCCTTTTTGTAGAAAACGTACCGTCGGCCGATCTTCTCGCGATCCATGAGCCGCAGAAGCGCTTGACCGTGGGCGTCGCCGCCGATGCCGCCCGAGAAGGCCACGGGAATTTCAAGGCGCGCCGCGCCGACGGCGGCGTTGAGTGCCGAACCGCCGGGCAGCTCGTCTCGCTGCGTTCCATCGGAGTCGAGGAAACAGTCGTACAGGGCTTCTCCGAAAAAGAGGACAGGCTTCATGATTTTCTCTCCTTTCAAGAAGAGTGATTTTACCGACTGAGTTTATCATAGCGCCGCGGGGGTGCGCAATTTCAGCGTCGAAAATGGTACAATATCTGCGGGGACTAGGGGAGCCGGTACGCCGGATGAGAGGAGACGCGCAGGTCTCGACCCTTGGTACCTGCCCCGTCCTGGCGGGGCAGGAAAGGCGGAATGTTTCCGCCCTCTCTAAAATATTTTGGGAGGTCCGAATGATGGAAGAAAAAGGTTCGTTGCGTTTTTTGGCGGAGGCTGCGCTGACCATCGCGCTGGCCGTGGTCTTTTCAAGGATCAAACTCTATCGCCTGCCACAGGGCGGTTCGATCACCCTTGAAATCGTGCCGCTCATCGTCCTGGCGCTGCGCTGGGGACTGTGGCGCGGCATGGCGGCGGGCGCCGTGGCGGGTATTCTTCAATGGATCCTTGGCGGTTACGTTGTCCACCCCGTGCAGGGAATTCTCGATTACCCTCTGGCCTATGCCGTCATGGGGTTTGCGGCCATCGCTCACGGCAAGGACTGGATCGGCGTGGTGGTCGCCTGCCTGCTCCGCATTGCCTGCCACGTGGCGTCGGGAGTGGTCTTCTTCGCGTCCTACGCGCCCGAGGGCATGAATCCTTTGATGTATTCGCTGGTCTACAACGGAAGCTTTATGTGCGTCAACATGGTCATCGCGCTGATTTTGGTGCCGTTGATCATGAAGAGGCTCAGAAATCTGTAAAATTTCAAAGGGGGAATAAGCCGTGAAAAAGGTGCTGCTGCTCATACTGGTTTTGGTGTTGGGCGCTCCCGCCCGGGCATCGGTGCTTGACGCTCTCGAAGCCTGCCGCACCGAAACCGGTTTGCTGCCCGACGCGCCGGACGGCGGCTATTCCTCGAAAATCCTCGCGGCGGAGATGAAACTGCGCCTGCTGCTGGACGATCGAAAGTCTTTCGACAAACTGTATCGGCTGATGGTGAAATATTTCCAGTCGCCCATGCTGCTGCTTTACTGCCGCCTCGACGCGTCGCTGAAGCCCGTGGCTTACGAGAACAACATCGCCGTGGAGCTGCAGGTCTGTCGCGTGTTGCTTGAGGCCTTTCAGCGCTGGCAGGTGCCGGAATATCACCGCTGCGCCATCAAAAAAGCCGGGCGTCTGCTTCGCTACAACGTGTACCGCAACGTGCTGATCAACAGCGCCCAGTGGAAAGAGCGCCCGTCGGGAATTTATTCCATCTACGAGCCCAGCCATGTGCTGGATCTGTGCAGCGTCGACGTGCTGGCGCTCCAGCTGCTGAAAAACGAGATGCCTCATCGCTGGGAAAGCGTGGCGCAGCGCTGTCTCGGCATCCTGCTGGCGGGCAGCGGAACCTTTGAGATGCAGCGGTGCTATGACGTGGACAAGCTGAGCTACGTCTACAAAAACGATTCATTGGCGGCGCTCAGGATCATGGAAAACCTGGTAGACGGTGGTCTTGTGCCTCGCTACTCCATGGAACGGCTTGCCGCTCGCCTGCAGGAAAATCCTCGTTTTCTCGCCGACGAAGAAACAGGCTCTCTTGAAGCCTCGTCCATCGGCGGCTATGTTCTTTCCCAGGCTGGGTACAGCGCCGAAGCCCGTCAAGTCTTCGCGGCGCTGGAAGAAACCTATGGCACCGGTGAGGAGGGGCTTCTTTGCGCTCCCGGCAAAACGCCCTCCATCTTCGAAAACCTCGTCTATCTAACGGAGAAAGCCAAACTCGCACCTCAACGCCTGAAATGATTTTTTTGACAGCAAAACCGCCGCATCGGCAAAAGCCGATGCGGCGGTTTTGCTGAACCCTGAGGCCTAAGCGGCCGTGCGGGAATTTCAGTCGTAAAGTCGGTCGATACAGGCCTGCGCAAGGCTGCGCAGCGTCGAAACCGATCGGTTCAGAGGCAGCCCCGACGCCTCGTAAGCCAAGGGCAGTTCGGTGCAGGCGCACAAAACGGGCAGGTCCCGTTCCTTCCACAGTGCCTCTACCGCCGGACGGATGACGGCGGCGCTTTCCTTCAATTTCCCGGCTTTGACAAGGCGAATCGTCTCGATAAACTGGGGCAGCATCTCTTTGCCGGGCTTGAAGATCTTCAGCCCCTGGCGCTGCGCCTCACGGTCGTAAATGCCGCTGTACAGCGTGCCGCCCGTGGCGATGATCCAGCAGCCATCGGGGCTGATTTTCAGCGCGTCGGCAACGGAGACTTCGACGATGTGGACCAGAGGAACGGGCAGTTCGTGGCGGAAATGGTCGATGAAATAATGTGCCGTGTTGCAGGGCACCGCCAGCAGCTGCGCTCCCCAGGAACACAGCTTCAACAGGCCTTCTTTGAGCTGAGGCTCGGGACTGGGGCCGTTGCCCATAATGGCGGTGCTGCGGTCGGGGATCTGCGGATCGTCGTAAACGTAGACCAGGGGATGTTCCTGGTCGCATTTGGCCGGCGCAAGCTCTGCCAGAAGCCGCATGAACTCCGCCGATGCCGCCGGGCCGAGGCCGCCGAATACGCCGAGGATCGTGTTTTTCACCATGAGACTCTCTCCTTACAAAAACAGCGAGGATAACGACTTGCGAAAAAACATTTTTTAGAAAAGTCGAATGAATAAAGAATTTCGTTCAATTATACATCCCCTGCCTTGAAAATCCAGGTCGAAATCGATGGCCCGTGGCCTGTCCGCTGAGAAAACGGCCTTTTCCGTCGGGCGCCGCTGAGCTACAATAGAGCGCGGATTGGCGCGAAACGCGCCGACAGCCGAAATTCAAGGAGGAACGTGCCATGAAAATCTATATCAGCGCGGACATGGAAGGCGCCACGGGCGTTACCGACGCCGTCCAAACCATGGAAAGCCGCCCGGAATATGCCTTTGGCTGCAAAATGATGGCCCACGACGTGAGAGCCGCCGTCATGGGCGCGTTGAAGGCCGGCGCCGACGAGATCCTTGTCAACGACGCCCACGGCAGAAAAATCAACATCGACATCGCCGCTTTGGGCGGAAACGGCGCCGTACGCCTGTTGAGCGGCACGCCAAAACCTTTGGGCATGATGGAAGGTCTTGACGAAAGCTTTGACGGAGTGTTCTTCGTCGGCTACCACGCCATGGCCGGCACGCCTTGCGCCGTGCTGGACCACACCGTTTCGGGGCGCACCGTGTACTCCGTTTCTCTGAACGGGCGCGAAGTGGGCGAGACGGGGCTGAACGCCGCAGTGGCCGCCCAAATGGGCGTTCCCATAGCTCTCGTGGAGGGCGACGATGCTCTGGAGCGAGAAGTCCGCGCGCTTTTGGGCGATAACGTGGTTTACGCCTGCGTGAAAAAGGCCAAGGCCCGTTACGCCGCTGACTCCATGGTGCCCGCCGGCGGAGAGAACTGCGCTCATCCCGCGGCGCCGTGTTCGGCCATGAACGCCTGTGACCTGATCCGCTCGAAAGCCGAAGAGGCGGTGAAACTCATCGCTTCCGGCCGTGCCCCTCGCATGGACATCGGCTCCGGCGCCTTCGAGCTGAGAATCACCTTCCACACCACGGCACAGTGCGACGCGGCCTGCCAGATCCCCCTGCTGAAGCGCATCGGCGGTCGCTCCGTGGAACTGCGCGGCACGAATATGATCGAAATGCGCCGCTGGACAGGCGCCATCATCAGCCTCGCCTCGACGGCGGGCTAAGCTTCGGACGAAAGGAGCCGCGCTACCAAGAGCGGCAAGCCCATGATGGGTCAACTCGGTTGCAACATTTGCGTGGTATCGTAAAGAGCCAATGATCGGCCGAGAATGTTATAATGGCCGAAAATCATGGCCGCTCGGCGGCCTCCAAGGAGTTCGAATATGAAACAGAAAAGGCAGTATCCCCGCCTGACGGTGACGGCCAAGGCGGAGCGAAGCATAAAAAAAGGCCACCCCTGGGTTTACGGCCAAGAGGTGACCGACGTCGACGGTTCCTACCGACCCGGCGATTGGGTTGACGTGACGGGGCGCAGCGGAAATTATTTGGGCACTGGATTTGTCAACGACCATTCCAAAATCCGCGTGCGCATCGTTTCGCGCAACGCCAACGACTGTTTCGACAGCGCCTTTTTCGAGCGCCGGCTGCGCTATGCCCTGCAATACCGCAAGCGCGTCATGGGCGATCAGTACGACTGCTGCCGATTGATTTTCGGCGATTCCGACGGGTTCCCCGGCCTGACGGTGGACCGTTTCGACGACGTCCTCGTGGCGGAAGTGCTGTCGCTGGGCATGGACGTGCGCAAAGACGTCATTTTCCCGCTGTTGTTGCGACTGCTGCGCGACGACGGCCAGAACATCGGCGGCCTTTACGAGCGCAATGAATCGTCGATTCGTGACCTCGAAGGCCTGCCGCGCGGCTGCGGCGAGTACCCTCTGGAGGGCTGTTCGCTTGAGGGAAGGCGCACCGCGCGGATCTGCGAAAACGGCGTGTTCTACGACGTTGACTTCGTTGAAGGCCAAAAGACGGGCTTTTTCCTCGACCAGAAGGTGAACCGCCGCATGGTGGCCTCGCTGAGCGGCGGCATGAATGTGCTTGACTGCTTCACCCACACCGGATCTTTCGCTCTCAACGCCGCCAGAGGCGGCGCGCGTCACGTCACCGCCGTGGACATCTCTCGGGCGGCCGTCGACATGGCCCGCCACAACGCCGAGCTCAACGGCCTTGCCGAAAAGATGGATTTCATGACCGCCGACGTGTTCGATCTGCTCACCGAAATGGCATCGCGCGGCAGAAGCGATTACGACCTCATCGTCCTCGACCCGCCCGCCTTCACCAAATCACGGCGCAGCGTGTCGGGCGCGTACAGCGGCTATAAAGACATCAATTACCGCGCCATGCGCGTCCTGCCCCGCGGAGGATTTCTCGCCACGGCGTCCTGCTCGTCCTTTATGACCGACGGGCTTTTCAGGAAGATGCTGACCGAGGCTGCGGCCGACGCCGGAGTTTCGCTGCGCCAGGTGGCCGTCGGAAAACAGGCGCCCGACCATCCCATCCTGTGGGGCGTTCCCGAGACGGAATACCTTAAATTTTATCTGTTCCAAGTGGTATGACGCAATACAGGCCGCCGTTGCAAAAAATGCAAGGGCGGCCTGTGCGTTTGGGACTCGTTGACGGAAACGGCGTTTTTATTCCTCACCCCGTGCCCGGCCATTTCATCGTCAGGCACGGTAAGGTGTCGTTCATCGGCTTTTCGAAAAGCGCGTCAGCTTTTCCGACAGCATTGAAGATAAAAATTTTGAAGTCGGTGAGCGCAATTCTCGATGTCATATCCTCGCTCGGCAACGCTTTGCGCTGAGTTTTCGCGTCGAATTGAAACGCTGTTTTTCAACAGATCGAGCGCTTCGTTTGCCCAGGCAGTGGCCGGTGCCGCCAGCGGCAAGAAGTGAACCTGTGGCGTCAGCGCCACTTCGTTTGTTATGCTGTCGGCGCACAACAAGGGCAGCCCTGCGGCCTGAGCTTCAATGGCGACGACCGGAAAACCTTCGAAGAGCGATGGGAGAAGAAACATATCCAGAGCCATCATCAGTTCGTTTACGTCGGAACGAAGGCCTGCAAAACAGATTTTGTCCCTGATTCCCAGCTGAACGGCTTGGGCTTCGACGCGCGGGCGCAGCGTTCCGTCGCCGACGAGCAGCAGTCGAGCCGTAGGGCAGCGTTTCAAAAGTTCTGCAAAGATTTCGAGCAGAAATTTGTGATTTTTCTCTGAGGTAAAGCGGCCGACGTGCCCGATAATTGGGCCGTTTCCAAATTGCAGAGTGGCGCGAAGGCGATCGCGAGTTTCCCGTCGAAACGCGAATTGACGGGTGTCTATGGCATTGTTGATCACCGTCACTTTGCCTGATTCCACGAGCGGCCGGCCGTACTGAAAAATGCCTGCCGCGCGACTGCACGCAAAACAGTGAGTGCACTAGGCGGTGAGATGGGCTCTCGACCAGAGTTTGAAAACTTTTCTGAATCCCTTGTCGACGAAAGACGTGCTGTGGCTATGCGCGATCCGCGTCGGGATGCCGTGCCGTTTGGCAGCGTGGAGAACGAAAGTGCTGAGCACGTCGAGGTGCGAGTGGACGACGCTGTATTCACAATGTGACGTGAAAAATTCGTCGAGTTCTCGATGGTAGCGGAGGAAAGATCGCGGGTGAATGGGCGGCATCCGATAGATTCTCCCGCCCAGCCTTTCGATCTCGTCGTCGTAAGCGCCCCGCTCGGGGCGGTGGACCATGAAATCGAACTGGACCTTGCTGCGATCGACGTGGCGGTAATAGTTCATCAGCATGGTTTCGAGGCCGCCGCGGTTCATAGTGGTCACCACTTGAAGAACACGAAAGGGTGCAGGCATCGGCGAAACTCCTTTGCAGACTTTGAATTTAACGGCGAAGCAGTTGCGAGTACAGGGTTTTGTGCATGTCCACGAGCCCTTTGATGTCGTAGTTCTTTGCTTTTTCATGCGCCCGCCGCGCAGCTTCCGCCAGTTCGTCGCTTTGTTCGACCACGCTCTTGAAGGCTTTCGCCAACGCGCCGGTGTCGCCCACGGGAACGAGGATCCCGCAGCCGTCATCGAGCAGGTCGCGCGTGCCTCGGGTGTCGGCGCCGATGACGGGCGTACCCATGGCCATGGCTTCCAACACCGAACGGGGCAGACCTTCGCGTTCCGACGGCAGGAGCGCGGCCGCCGCGCCCTTGAGCAACACGGGGACGTCGGCACGCTGACCCAGAAAGTGGCAGCGATTTTCCACGCCGCGGCGGCTGGCCAGTTCCTTGGTTGCCTCAAACAGCGCCCCTTGTCCGGCGAAGACGAGATGAAGTCCAGGGAAGTTGGCCTGTGCAAGGGCGTTCACGGCGTCGCGGTGTCGTTTGCCGGGATTGAACTCGGCGACCATCAGAATATAGCGGTCTTCGGGCGTTAACCCCATTTCCCTTCGCAAAGCGGCGACCTGCGCGTCGTCGACAGCGCTGCGGCTGTATTGCGTCAGGTCGATGCCGATGCCCGGCATCAGCGTGACGTTTTGGCGCGGTACGATGCGGAACCTCAGCGCGGCATCGTAGTCTTCTCTGTTGATGACGATCAGACGGTCTGTCCAATGTCCGGCAAGCTTTTCCAGGGCGATGAACAGGCCGTTTTTCATTTTCGAGTTGCCCCTGTAGAAATGAAAACCATGGGCAGTGTAGACGACTTTGACGCGTCCCGCCGCGCGCAGGCCGCGCAGGGCGAATCGAGTGACAAAGGCCGCTACGGGCGTATGGACGTGAACGATGTCGTACTTCTCGCGTTTTACCAGATCGACAACGAAGCGGGGAGCGCTGACGAAATTGCGGGGATCCAGAGGATTTCGACTCCAGTCGATTTCATGGAGATGATGGAAGCTGTCGCGGTTTTCGGCATATTCTCCGGCGCCGCGCGCCAGCCCGTCGACGCTCCAGCCCAGCGAACGAAAGAATCTGGCGTAGGGAACGAGAAAACTTTTCAGCGTGATGCCGACGGTGGAAACGATAAGCAGTTTGGGCATGGCGTTATTGCCTCGCGTGGTATTTTGTGATTTGAGCGGGATTGCCGAAGATGGTGACGTCGTCGGGCACGGGATCGAAGGCTTTCGCGCCCGCGGCGATGAGGACGTTGCTGCCGACGCTCAGCCCCTGCAGCACGAAGCTTTGCGCTCCGGCAAAACTCTTTTCGCCCATGACGACGTGACCGGAGATGTCGGCCATGGGCATGAAGCTGCAAAAATCGCCGATGCGGCAATCATGTCCGATCTGGGAAGCGGTGTTGAGCATGACGAAGCGCCCCAGTCTGGCCTTGGCGGACACAAAACAGAAATGTCCAATATAGCAGCCGTCTCCGAGAATTGCGTCCCGTTCGACATAGGCGTCGGGGGCGATCAGCGTGGGAAAGACGAGGTGCGAAAAACCACGCAGCTTTTTCCACAGCGCGGCTTTGCCGCGGGGATCGGCGAAACCGAAGATCACGTGCAGCGGCGCTGTCCGTGTTTTCAAAATTTCCTCTGAGGTGAGAACGGGCAGGCCGTCTACCTCTTCTCCTGCGTGTTTGCCGTCGTCGCAGAAGCCGATGATGTTCCAGCGCCCCAGAAGCTCGGCAAGCCAGCGCGCTTCGCGCCCGAAATCCCCGGCGCCGTAGATCAGCAGATCCTGTCGCATGTTCAGTGACACTCCTTTGTCCCCGTAAAGGGCGGCATGGTAGCTTCCCCGTCGGCGCTGATGCCCTCGCGGCGAAAGACGGCGCGAAAGGTCATCCAAAGAATTTTCAGGTCCAGCCAAAAACTTTCGTGCTCGGTGTACCACACGTCGTGCGCGAACTTGTCCTCCCAGTTCAGGGCGTTGCGCCCGTTCACCTGCGCCCAGCCGGTGATGCCGGGGCGCACGTCGTGGCGCCGCCGCTGAAAGTCGTTGTAAAGCGGCAGATACTGCACCAGCAGCGGCCGCGGCCCCACAAGGCTCATGTCGCCTTTGAGGACGTTCCAAAGCTCGGGCAGCTCATCGAGGCTCGATCGGCGCAGTTTGAGTCCGAATGGCGTCAGCCGCTGCGCGTCGGGAAGAAGACGCCCATTGGCGTCGACGGCGTCGTTCATGGAGCGAAACTTGTACAGCTTGAAGACCCGCCCGTGGAGCCCCGCTCGTTGCTGTGCGAAGATCACCGGCGAGCCGAGACGGCGGCGCACGGCCAGGGCAATCAGTGCCAGCAGCGGAGAAAGAACCAGAATTCCCACGGCGCCGAGCAGAATGTCGGCGCCGCGTTTGGCGAACCGTCGATAACAGCCCATTGCTGCGCTAAAACGCGCCCTTCGGCGCTTCGATGACGCGCGACTGCTCGTCGTCGGACATGGCCGACGACGAGAGCAAACACACATCGTCAATACTCCAGCCCCTTGAACAGAAATTGCCGATATGGCGTACAAGAAATCCTTTCACCAAGGTGCTGTGATTTAACAGTCTGGGCATGGCGTTTTCCTCTTGGATTATATGGTAGTTTATGATTCTTTAAAGAATGTCGAAGATGTTCATACCTTCAGCGCTGCTTCAGTGGGCGAAAGTTTCGTGTTTTAAAGCCCTGTTGAAGCGGATTTTATTGCTTTGCATGAATATGTTTTTCGAGTCGAAACGACGGCGGCCTTTCGGCACGGTGGTAGTTCTTGATGGAGTTGTCAGATTCTCGAAAAGCTGTCGCTGAGGTGCGCCTGCCGTACGATCTCTTCCATTTTCAAAACTGCGCTGACAAGCGCGGGCAATCGTCCCGGACATTTTTTGATCAAGGCGCGGAATGGGTAAAGCAGCCAAACGATAGCGGCAATGTCTTTTCGATAGCGAAGATGGAGCTCGGCGTAGGCTTTTCTGAAACCGAAATATTTTCCAAGGTAGTTGTAAAAGTTAGTTTCGTGCAGAATGTTGCGCTCTCCGTCGCAGATATAAAATCCGCTGGCAAGTCGGTCAGCAAAGTGGCGGCATATGCCGTCAATAAGCGCAGCGTTGACGCCATGATTTTCTGCACTTGGAACAGCTCTGAGCACGTTCAGGCGGGCATAGCTCTTGTAGACGGACAGGCAGGCATAGCCGGAAAGGGCATGGGCGAGACGATCCCAAGCGCCGAAGAACAGAAATTCGCGCTCCTTGGACAAGGTTTTTCTGAGGCCACCGATAAAAGTGTCTTTATTCAGCCGTGGACGATAACTCGCTGGATAATCGGAAAAAGCCAGCGTTGCGACGCGATAGATTTCATCAAGCATTTGCAAAGGATTGCACAAGGCAACTGAAAAATACCGACGACCTTTGTTGATTTTATATCGTCGAGTGGATTTCAGTTTTTCCGGTTCATAGGGCGTGTCTTTGATGCAATACCACCAATTCGTCTCTTCGGCGCAGTCGAAGTGCTCTGTCCAGCGAACCAGTAGAGGCCGTTCCGGCATGTTCCATATGGAGCCGTCGCGCAGCGGAGTCAAGTCGGGAGTCTCGTGCGGTGCGGTGGCGGGAATAGCCGCATGGTTGTAGTATTTCCAGTCGGTAGAGGCCATTTATTCTTCTCCTGAAAGCAGTCTTCGCGCTTCTTCCTGCTTGAACCGGTAGGTTTCCGCGTCGATCCGTCGGTGCGCCAGCAGCCAATCGCCCAGATCGGGAGATGTGGCTTCGCCTTCTGCGGTAATGCCTTCACGACGCAGTACGGCTTTTATAAAAGTCTGCCACAGAACGTACAGGTCTTCGCGGAAGGTTATTTTCATGATATAGCGCAGGTCGCAACGAAGCTTCTCATCCCAGTCGAGCTCATTGCGTCCGCTGATCTGAGCCAGTCCCGTCAATCCCGGGCGCACGGCGTGGCGCCGCCTCTGTTCTTCTGTCATGAAAACCATGTCGCGCACCAGCTGAGGACGCGGTCCCACAAAGGACATGTCTCCCGCGAGAATGTTGAAAATCTCGGGCAGCTCGTCCAGCGAAGATGATCGCAGCCAGCGGCCGAAGCGTCCCAACCTGTTTTCGTCGGGGAGCAGCTTTCCCTTCTCGTCTTTTTCATTTGACATGGAACGAAATTTGTAAAGCCGGAAAATGCGCTCGTTTTTCCCCGGGCGCATTTGGTGGAAGATCACCGGCGATCCCAGCGCAAAACGCACCAGAAGCGCCGTGGCCGCCAGCAGCCAGCCGAAGAGCAGCAGAAAAAGCAGTGCGCCGAAAATATCCAAGGGGCGTTTCAACCGGCGCTCGTAAAAAGTCCTTTTTCTCTCCATGACGTCGTTTTATGCGCGGTGAAAGGCGCCCTTCAGCGCTTCGATGACGCGTGACTGCTCGTCGTCGGACATGGCCGACGCGGAAGGCAGACACAAGCCGCGGCTGAAGAGGTCCTCGCAGGTGCTTTCGTCGCCGTGATTGAACCACGAGCAGCCCGCGAAAACCGGCTGCATGTGCATGGGCTTCCACAGCGGGCGCGTCTCGATGTCGGCGTCGTTCAGCGTGTTGTACAGATCCATGAAGGTGACGCTCTGCCCCCTGTTGATGGTCAGGCAGGAGAGCCATGCGCTGGTCGAACATCCGTCGAGCACGGGCATCATGGTGATGGGCAGATCGGCCAACTCGCGGCAGTAGCGATGGTAAATGGCACGTCTGCGCGCCACGCGTTCCTCCAGGTGTTTGATCTGTCCCACGCCGATGGCCGCGGCGATGTTGCTCATGCGATAATTGTAGCCCGCTTGCGAGTGCTGATACCAGGGCGCCGCGTCGCGCGCCTGCGTCGCCAGGAAAAAAGCCCTGTCGCGCAGGGCCTTTTCGCGAGTCAAAAGCATTCCGCCGCCCGACGTGGTGATGATTTTGTTGCCGTTGAAGGACAGCGCGCTCACATCGCCCAGCGAGCCGCAGGGACGTCCGCGCCACGTGGAACCCAGCGATTCGGCGGCGTCCTCCACCAGAGGCACGCCGTAGGCGCGGCACAGCTCGGCGATGGCGTCCATGTCGGGGCACAGACCGTAAAGCTCGGCGACGACCACGGCGCGAGGAAGATCGCCCTCTTTTCGGGCGGCCGCGAGGGCTTTTTCGAGGGCGGCGGGCGACATGTTCCAGCTGTCGGGGGAGGAGTCGATGAACGTCAGCCGCGCGCCCTCGTGATAGGCCGGCGCCGCCGAGGCGATAAAGGTGAAGTCCGAGCAGAAGACCCGGTCGCCCCGTTTGACGTTCAGCAGCTTGACGGCCAGGTGCAGCGCCGCCGTGCCGCTGGACAGCGCCAAAGCGCAGGGCATGGCGCAGCGGCGCGCGCATTCGGACTCGAAGGCCTCAACCATTGGTCCCAGCGGAGCGATCCAGTTCGACCGGAAGGCCTGTTTTACGCACTCCAATTCATCGCCGCTCATGTGCGGATAGGACAGAAGAATTCTTTTTTCGCCCATGACGAAGACCTCCCCGAAAATCCATCGTTATTTGCGCTCCAGTTTCACAGGCTTCTTGCGGGAAATTTCCGAAAGGCGAGTGGTTGGGGCGCATCACAAAAGCCCAGTTCAGCCTATTATAAGTCCTTAGCGACAAATTGCAAAAAAAACGCCGCCGCGAGCCTCGCGTTTTGCGCAAAAAAAGCTCTTCCCTCGGGGGAAGAGCTTTTTTCGCACAAGATCTTATTTTGCGAGCTTGGTCACGGCCTCGAGCAGCGCATCGTAGTTGATGGCGTGAGTGGCCTCGGGAACCAGCTCAATGTAGCGAATGACGTTCTCGCGGTCAAGCACGAAGACCGAACGGGCCAGCAGACGGCGTTCTTTGATCAGCACGCCGTAGGCCGTGCCGAAGGAAGCGTCGCGGTGGTCGGACAGCGTGGCTACTTTGTCAAAACCCTTGGCGGCGCAGTAGCGCTTCAGGGCGAACGGAAGATCCATGCTGACGTTCAGCACGTACACGTCGCCCAGCTTGTCCACGTCCTCGTTGAACCACGTGGCCTGAAGGTCGCACACCGGCGTGTCCAGCGAAGGCGTCACGGAGATGACCTTGATCTTTCCCTCGTAGTCCTTCAGCGATTTTTCGGCCATAGCCGTGTCGAGAACTTTGAAATCCGGCGCCTTGTCGCCGACTTTCAGCTCGGCTCCCACAAGGGTAATAGGATTGCCGCCCATGGTTACGATGCCTTTTCTCTCCTGCATGATAAATGCCCTCCTTTAAGGTTTGAACGAGATTTTTGTACATCTATTTAATCATGACTTAATTGGTTCTGTTTGACAATTTCATTGTACATGGAGAATGAAAAATTGCAAGCGTTTCAAGGGAAAAGTTTTAGTTTTTCAACCTTTGTTTCTTTGCGGGACGAAAAAAGCGCTCTCCATTTGACATCTCGGCGCCGAACGCTTACACTTTTTTCGAAGAATAGATATCCGAGGAGGAATGACCGTGCCGCACCTTTGGAAGGGCAGCGTGCTGCGCGCTATCGCCGGAATTGAAGGCGGAGCGCCTTCCGTGGCCATTTATGACGATTCAGCTGATCAAAGACTTTTTTACAACAGCCAGCGCCTCATCCCCGCTGGGCAGTTTGCGGCGCTTCCGGCGCTGTGGAATCTCTGCGAGCGCATAGATTCGGGAGAACTTTCGGCGGAGGGAAAACTTCCCTTCGGCAAGACCTTTGACGAGACCGCCGCGGAAATCGTTGCCGGCAGCGCGGAAATGCTGAACACCCTCATGGATTTCCTGGGCTTCGACGGCGTTTCGGCCGCCGCGAAGCGCGCGGGAATGGAAGATACCGAAGTCCACCTGTCGGTGGGGGCCGAGGGCGCCGAAAAGTCCAATCTCACCTGCGCGGGCGACGCCGCCGTCTTTTTCAGAAAACTGGTCAGGCGTCAGGGGCTTTCGGAGCGAAGCTGCGCGCGGCTCGTCAAAGCCTTTTCCGGCCACGCCGAAACGGGCAAGTATGCCGCCGCCGGTGTTCCGCTGGCTCATCTTTCGGCGTCCATGCCGGGCTGCGAGTACGACGCGGGGATTTTCTTCCCCGACGGCGAAGCGCCCCTTGTGGCCGCCACTATGACCATTTTGCTGACAGAGCGCCAAAAGGGACTGGAGCTTTGCGAAAAAACGGCCCTTGCCCTTGCGGGAAAAGAATAGCCCGCGCGCCGAACTCCAACAGTTCTCGTCCTTTCATAGGCGGGAACTTTTTTTTACAGAAGATTTTTGATGAACTCCTCGCCGCCGACGCCCTCGGGGATGTCCGACGCCCAAAAGGTTCCCGCTAGGCGGCCGCCGCGCAGCACCGCCAGCCGCGACGCTGTTCGGCGAGCCTGCCGGAGGCTGTGGGAGACCATGACGATGGGATAGCGCTCCTTCAGCGAGAGCATCAGGTCCTCGACGATTTCGGCGGCGTGATGGTCCAGCGACGCCGTAGGCTCGTCGAGAAGCAGCACGTTGGGCTCGAGCGCCAGCGTGCGCGCCAGACACAGGCGCTGCTGCTGTCCGCCCGAAAGCGCCAGAGCGTCCAGAGTCAGCCGTCCGGAGATTTCGTCCATCAGTCCCACCTCGCGCAGCGCTTTTTCGGCGCGGTCGCGGGCTTCCGAGCCGGTGACGCCCATGGTCAGCTTCAGCGGCAGAAGCATATTGCGCTCAACGCTGAGAGGCAGTGGATTGGGCGACTGGAACACCATGCCCGCCCGACGGCGCAGCTCCGTCAGAGGAAGCCGAAAAACGTCCTCGAGCCGGCCGTTCACCTTCAAAGCGATCTTTCCGCAGGTGCGCAGCGCCGGAAAGTGCTCGTTGAGCCGGTTGATGGAGCGCAGCAGCGTGGTTTTGCCCGATCCCGAACGCCCCACCAGCACCGTGATGGCCTTGTCGGGACAGTCCAGCGACACGTCCTTTAAAATGGCGTGGTCTCCTGCGGACACGCTGAGATTTTGAACGGCCGCGCAGAGATTCATTGCCGCACCCCCTTCCATTTTCTCTCGAGACTGCGCTGAAGCGCCCAAGCGCCCAGCAGAAGACTTCCCGAAAGCATGAGCAGCACCAGCGCCGCGCCGAAGCCTCGCTGAAGGTCCTCAGGTCCCGTGTACTGCGAAGAAATGTAGAAAATAAAGAAAGGAAGCGCCTCGTATTTGGCGCCCAACCCCGCCGGCAGCCCCGCGTTGGCCACGGCGCCCGTCACCATGATGACTGCCGTGTCCTCGGCGGCGCGTCCCAGCGCCAGCATAACGCCTCCCAACACGCCGCGGCCCGCCGCCGGAAGCAGCAGATGCCGCACCGTCTGCCACGGCGTGAAGCCCAGCGCCTCGCCCGTCAATTTCAGGCCGTCGGGCAGACTTTCGATGACGCTTTGAGTGGAGATCACCAGCGACGGCAGCACCAGCAGCGCCAGACAGAAGGCCGAAAGCAGCAGGCAGGTGGTGGCGCGCGGCGCAAAAAGACGCCGCAGCGTCAGGATCAGCACGAAGCCGAAAAGCCCCATGACGATGGACGGCACTCCCGCCAGTAGATCGACGGCCAGTCCCAGACGGCGGCGAGCCTTGGGGCCGGCAAAGCAAGCCAGATAGATGCCGCAGCCCGTGCCCGGCACCACCGCCAAAACCATGGTGAGTGCCAGCAGCGTCAGCGTTCCCGCCGCGGCAGGCCAGATGCCGTCCCACACCGGCGCGACGGCGAAGAGCGCCTTCAACGGCGGCGTGTCGCCGAAAAACAGCGCCGTGCCCAGCGTCGGAGCGCCGCTGTACAGCAGTTTCCACAGCAGCACCCCCATGGGCGCCGGAACCGCCACCGCCGAAATCCACGCCAAAAGCGCCAGCAGTTTGCTCCTCATCGCCGGTTTTCTCCCTTGAGTCGGCGGACGATCAAACTGGCGGCGGCGCCAAAGGCCAGAAGAATGCCGCCGGCGATGTACAGCGAATTGTAAGCCTGCCCCGTCACCTCCGACGAAGCCACAAGGCTGATGTGAGCCGTCAGCGTGCGCATGGCGTCGATGGGCGTTCGCGCGTACTGCACGGCGTTGCCCGCCAGCATGACGGGAATGAGCGTGTCGCCGACGGCGCGCCCGAAGCCCAGCATGGCCGCGCTGCACAGGGCCTTTTTCGACGCGGGCAGAATGATCCATGCCACTCCCTGCGGCGCCGTCATCCCCAGAGCCTCGCAGGTAAGCGCCATGCGGGACGACGCGGTTTTTATGGCGCCGTCGATCACCAGCGTCATGGAGGGCAGAATTTGAAGGCTCAGCACGACTGCCGCCGAAAGCCAGCACAGCCCCGTCCCTCCCAGGTGCTTCCGCACCAGCGGCACCAGAAGAAAGACCGACACAAAGCCGTAAACCACCGTGGGGACGGCCGTCATCAGGCGAACGATGCCTTCCAGAATGGCGGCGCACCACCTGGGACCGAGGCCGTTCATAAAGCAGGCACAGCCCAACGCCAGGCACCACCCCAGAACCAGCGCCGACAGCGAGAGCTGCAGCGTGGCGCAGATCATGGGCAGAATGCCGAAGTGCTGCGCGTCAGGGCGCCAGACGCTGCCCAGCACCGTGGAGACGTCGGCCTTCAGCAGAGCGCTTACGGCGCAGAGAATGATAAAGCCGAACACCGAGGCCATCAGCCCTCCGACGCAGGCCGCCGACGCGGCAAGCCATGCGGGCGCTCCCTGACGGGGCATGGGCATCAACTCCTTTCGTTGAAAGTTTTTCGGCGCTGTAATTTTTTGCGAGGCGGCGCAACTTTCGCGTGCCGCGTTCACGTCTCTGTGCGCCCCCGCTTCTCCGTGCGAAGACGGATTGCGCGGCGCCATGGCTTCCTCTGAACCTTCGTGCGCCTTTTCGGGCAAGCTCTTGCACTTATTTCATTATAGCCGCAATTCAGTGACGTGGACAGGGAAAAAGAAAAACTCTCCACGAAATTCAGCGGAGAGCTTTTTGATAAAGGCGCGGGAAAGCCTTCAAGGCCGCCCACGCTAAAATTTGTGCGTCTCGGCCTACTTGCGGGGCAGGGGAATGTAGCCGCACTTTTTGATGATCTCGGCGCCCTCTTCGCTGTAAATGTAGTCGATAAAAGCCTTTGTCAGGCCCTCGGGTTCGCCTTTGGTGTTCATGTACAGCTGGCGAACCACAGTGTAACTGCCGTTTGCGGCGTTTTCCTGACTTGCCGTCATGCCGTCCAGCTTGGGCGATTTCACCGTTTCGTCGATGTGGCCGATGCCCACGTAGCCGATGGCGCGCTCGTCGCCGGCGACAGTGGTTTTCATGGCGCCGTTGGAGTTGACCACGTTGACGTCGGAAGCCAGAGCGCCCTTGTGAAGTACCTTGTCAGTGAAGGTGTCGCGGGTGCCCGAGCCGTCCTCGCGGCCGAAGACGTTGATTTTCCCCTCGGCGCCGCCAACTTCCGACCAATCGGTGATCTTTCCGGCGTAAATGGCCGCCACCTGCTTGGTCGTCAGTTCGTCCACCTTGTTGGCGGGGTTGATCACCACCGCCACGCCGTCAATGGCGAAGGGGAAGGTTTTCAGTCCGTACTGCTGAATTTCGGCGTCCTTCAACGCGCGTCCCGTGTTGCCGATGTTCACCAGCCCCTCGCCCGCCTGTTTGACGCCCACGCCCGAGCCGCCGCCCGCCACGGTGATGCTGATTTCGGGGTTGACGGTCATAATGCGCTTTGCCGCCTCTTTCATCACGGGGATGTGCGCCGTGCCGCCGGCGATGTCCATTTTGCCCGACAGTCCTTTGAAGGCATCAAGAGGTGCGGCCGCCGCCGCTGCGGCAAAGGCCAGAAGAACCAGTAGGCTTGCTATCGTTTTTTTCATCAAGATCCGCTCCTGTTTTTTATGAATTTCATACCTGATGCTGCACTTTTTCATGTTAAATCAAAAGAAGGAGCGCTGTCCCCGTTGAAGTGCAGGAATTTCGTGCCCATTTCGACGAAAAACATGTATGTAATATAGAACATTCTAAAAAGTTTTGGAATGTCTTCACGTCGATAATTATTGTTTAGGCGCAATGAAAAAATAAGAGTGAACATTGAAGCGACGCTTGAGAGGCGCAAGGTGAACCGCAATGACATGCACAATCCCAAAGACTGCGAAATTCATGAGCGTCATTGGAGATATTTTAAGGAGAGCATTGAAGTGCCGCAGTGTTAAGATAGAACGAAGAGAGGCAACCAGCCTGCACTTGGCCGTTTGCCCCTCTTCGTTCTATCGAAAAATTTCACCGCCATGCGTTTTGCTCTTGGTGGAAAGTAGCATCTGTTTTTCATCGACATCACAAAGCAGTCTCATGTCGTCGTACATCCCCAAAAACGATGAAAGCAATTTTTCTTTATCGATGAATTCGTCATTTTGCGTTTTCAAGAGATAATCAACATACTCCAGCCCTTTATTCTTAATGGAATCTTTGAGTAAGTCCAAAGTAACTGGTGAAAGATCCTGCTTGTGATTATTGTAGATGAACACCACATCAAAGAGATCTCTTATTGTACCTTGGTTTGCATAGGCAAGCGCTTTCATTGCCCCCAGTTTATCCAGCGTATATACCTGGATGCCATGAATACAGTTAACGGAAAAAGGGGCGATTGCCGTGTCTCTAGAGGAGGCCTCAATCTTCAGAAACTGCGCTGTGGCGCCGCAGTGGATCATCGCCCGCTTCACCGCCGCCGTATCCTCGACGATGCTGTATGAGAGACTTCGCCTTCCGCAGAAATCCCGAATAAACGGAATAATATCCTGATGAATGGCGTCGAATTCAATGCCTTGGGGGATGCGGTCGAGACCATAACATTGCACAAGAGCGGCTTCACCCTTGAGAATAAAAGCATGGCTTCTCGCGTTGAGATCACGCAGAAAATCGGAAACGACGGCCTGGCGTTTTTCCCAAACGTCCTTTATGGTACCGCGCTGTACCTTGTTTTCGCTTCTGCCTCTGAAGCTAACCCACCTCATCAGAAATTCCCGTTCCATAAAACGGTCAATCTCGTTCCAATAAGGCAAGCGCCGCATTTTCATTACCTTGGCGAAGATCTCCCCTTCGTAGAGCGGCTGATCGATGAAGTTGCGGTTCATGCCCTGAGCGTTGCCGAAATCTCTGGCGTAAAGCATGTCAAGCAGCGCCCTGATGTGATTGGCTGTTTTGAAAGTTTCACCGGGATGCTCCGGTACGTGGGAGTTCTCTTCGATGCCGTAATCTTTGTAAAAAGCGGTGTCAGTATCCCAAAGGAGCAGATGCCGCCAATCAAGACAAGGCTGATGCCAGTCGCCTGTTGTATCAAGAGAGCAGGTAAGATTGAGAGCTTGCAATCCCGTAATGTATCTCACGCCATGACCTCCTCTCTGCGAGGCAAAAGGCCTTGCCCATAGCTATGCTCTTAGCGTTCTAGGGACTTCTTCCATGTTTTGACGACTTGGGCTTTGAGAAATTCTTCCAAAGGGAGCACATCCTGCTTTTCATCCCAAGCGTCCAGCGTTTCAAAGTAGGCACGGCGGTCTTCTTCGTGAATAATGACCAACGGGTGATTGTTCATTACAAGACAGGAGTTCATGGCCAGTCGTCCAGTACGGCCGTTGCCGTCGGAGAACGGATGGATATTTTCGAACTTTGCGTGGAAAAACGACGCGGCTGTCAGTACCTGTTCGGCGGTCAGAGATTTCGAGGTCAGCGTTGAGTTGACATCGGTGAGCAGTTCGCTGAGTTCCGCTTCGACGTCTTCGGCAGAGGCGCCGTTTCCGTTTTTCCCGGCGACATAATCATGGTGTTTGAACTCTCCAGGGCGTTCTCCTTTTTTCAAGCGGCGTTCATCGTAAGTGCCCTCTGTGAGAAGCTTCTGCATTTCAAGCAAAAACGGAATATCGACAGGGCGGCGCGCTGCGAAAGATTCAAGAAAAAATCTCATCGCGCGCTTGGCATTGACCAGCTCCACTATGGTGAGAACATCTCCTGTATAGCAGGAAACGCGGTCATGTTCGAAAATTTCCCTTGTGTCGTCGTAAGTGATGCGTTCGTTCTCGATTTTGCCTGAATGATAGGCGTACAGGACAATCCGTTCGTTCAATTCCGTTTCGAGGTCGGCATCATCGCGGATATTGAGCGCGCGCCATCTGAGGACAGCCTTTTCGTAATCCGTCATGGGGAACTCGTCCTCCATCTAATTTCCCGGCTTGGGCAACTTGATCCCGAACAATCTGGCGACGCTCTTCTGCTCTTCAATCTCGCATTGAAATATCAGCTTCCTGAAGGGGACGTCGGTCGGCGATTCTTTTCTGTGCGCGGCAATGAGGCTGTTGATGTAATCTCCGCGCAGGACTGGAGGGATCGAAACGACGCAATACCCGGCGTTGACCAGAATGAGGTTCATCAGCAGACGCGCCGTGCGGCCGTTGCCGTCGACAAACGGATGAATCTGAACCAGACGGCGATGGGCATAGGCCGCCAAATCGACGGGGTGAAGCCTTTTCTTCTCCTCCTCCAACTCGTCGATGAAATTTTTCATCAGCGCAGGCACGCCTTCGGGCTGGGGCGGAATATATTCTGTGCCGGTAATGACGACCTGTACGGACCGATATTTTCCGGCGTCGTTGGGGTCGATGCCGCTGTAAAAAAAACGATGAAGTTCGAGAATGGACTCCTCTTCAATTCGAAGCGGATTCGCCTGCGCCATCTTCAGCATGAGGTCGTACGCACGGCTGCCGCCCAGCGCCTCGTTGCATTCCCTTACGCTTTTGCCCTGTACCGTCAGGCCGTCCTCGATGACTATTTTCGTCTCCACAAGCGTCAGGGTATTGCCTTCCAGAGCATTGGAAGTATAGGTGAGGCCGAGCCGATAATAGTCATGAAGTTGTTTCACTTCTTCCGGACTTAACGGACGGTGGGCGGCCATAAATCTCTTGTTGCTATCGATTCTTTCCAGCATGTCTTTCAATTCCGATGGCATTGCCATTGTATTCACCACTCTATTCTCGGACTGGCCATGTTATCAATACATTTATTTTCTATGCCGGCGTTCTCTTTCTGATGCCTGAACTTTAGAAACAATCATATCATTTGCCTTTGAAAGTCTTAAAATGGAAATGATGTCAAGACTGTTGAATTCAGCACTTCATTACTGATATCACAATCAAAATGCACTGTCAATGAACCTTAAAATGAATTGCAGAGTAAGACTTTATAATGCTCTGAAAACGAGGCACTCGGCCTGAATTTGGGCGAGTGCCTCTCTTTTTGCATCGTTTCATTCTTCTAGCGCCATGGTAAAATCCGCCAGTCCTTTATAGGAGAGTCGAACCGATTCTCCACCGTCGAACCTTCAGGCGCAGCTTTCATTCTCTTGTCGGATCCAGAGAAGCACTTCGCCTCGCTCAGTTTTGAGAATCAGCTCCACAGGATCGGATGAAGCGCTCTGGTCGGCCTCGGAAAAAAACGTGAGCAGCGAGGGCAGCATCCCCCGCGGTCGCGCCAGGGACCACAGAAACGTGCCGCGCGCCAGCTCTCTGAAGCTGTAGGCGTCCGCATCGTCGGGGAGGTTGCGCAGCCATCCCTCGAGGGCCAGCTTTTGAGCTGAAACGATTTGTGCGTAATCTCTCTGCGACGCAGGGCTTAACTTCCAAGCAAAAGCCTTGACCGGAGAAAGGAACAACAACAGGAGCAGGAGCCCTTTGAGCGCTTTCATTTAACGATTCTCGACAAAACAACAGCCGCCAAAGGGACGATTCAGTCTGTCGCGCCCGCCGACCCAGCACTCGAACTGCCCTGCGGCATCGTCGAGGGTCTTGAGGAGATGGTCTGCCTTCACTTCAAAACTCCACCAGCCCCGCCCGCGCTCATGCAGCGAACCATCAACGGCAGCTGCCCACTGAGTGCGTGCGTTGCAAAAGCCGAGGCCGAACAGGAGAGTTTCCTCAACTGGAACGCGATTCATATCCAGGTGAAAGGACAGCGTCACCGTCTGACCGTCGAAGGCCTTGTCCAAAGCGTCGGCCTCGATCTCCACGGGAATTGGGTGCAGAGAATCAAAGACTTCGTCCAGAGTCTTCAGAACCTGATCCACTTCCGCCGCATCGCGCATGGCCAGAAGCTCTTGGGCCTCGTCGTCTTTTTTCTCGGCAAAAAGCGCTGTCGCCTTGGCGACGAGCTCGTCGTTGCGCAGGCTCATAAAGTGTTCCATGTTCCACAGACGGCTCCGATGAGTTTTGAAGTTTTCCTCGTAGAGCAGCTCGAAGAGGCTTTGGAAATCGCGAAGCTTCTGCCAGCCGTCGTCGCACCATGCCACACAATATCTGTCGGGTTCCAGATGTTCTTTCAGAGCCGCTGCGGGATTGTCCAAAAGACCGATCTTCCGAGGAAGTCCCACCAGAGGGTGAAGGGGGATGTAGGGCAGAGTGCAGGGACGTCCAAAGGCCACCCACATGGTCGTGAGCTCGGGACGGTCGGCAAGAACCCAAAGGGTGCTTTCCACGGTGGAGCCGGTGCAAACGCGGCGAACCGTTGTGTCGTGCGGCGCCGCACCGGGGAAGCGAGCACGGTGCCACGGCGCGTCGTAAGGCGTGCCTTCGTAATGGGTTCTCAGGATGGCCTTGATTTTTTCAGCTGAAACCATGCCGTTGGGCTTGACGGAAAAGGGCAGAACCTCATCGGTGAAGGGACGGTCAAGAATGATGGAAAATGCGGCGCGTTGGCGCAGCACGTTATAGTCCTGCATATAGCTTTTTTCGGCCTGATAGGCTTTTGCGAAGTCAAAGGGACCTTGGTTGGGGTCGTACCACCCCTTCGACTGAGCGTAAGCAATCAAGTCCTCGGGAACAATCATTTCGGGGTCGTCGAAACTGACGGAGTGGACTGTGTAGTGATTGGGGATACATGCCACCTCGTCATCGGGGACTTTGACCGCTGCATAATGTTTGCCGCTGACGACCTGCACCATCCAGCCCTCGTCTTTGTCGGCGATGGTGTATGTGCGGCCCGATGGCGCGTATCCATAGTGCCGGAGCATGTCGATGGCGATTTTCACGCCCTCTCTGGCCGAGGTCGCACGCTCGGCGACGACGCGGCGCAGGTTGTATTCTATGCCGCCTTCTGTCAGGCGGGAATCGTCTCTTGTGTTCTCGCGAGAACTGGCGCAGCTGTTGCTGACCACTACGACACCGTAGTCATTCAGCATGGCGTCGGCGTTGGACAGGCCGCCCTCAGCGCCTTTGACCTGACTCCAGTAGAACCCTGCGGTCCGAGCGACCTGTGGAATGGCCGCGCGTCCCGTTTCAGCCGGCAACGTCTCATCTTCAGCGTGAGAAGCCGGTGGGACATAGCCGTGACGCACCACCAGCCGTCCGCCGTCGTCCTCGTTGTGCCCCACGATAACGCTGCCCGTGGGCGAAACTTTCTTTCCCACCACTGTCGTGAAACACCCGAAAGTCCGGCCTGCGCACAAAATGAGCGCCAGCACAGCGACGCAAAGGATGCGGAATCTTTTCATCCTGAAAAACCTCCTTCAAATTTTTTTTCAAGGTGACTCAAACACGCTCTGATGTTTATTATTTTAACCTATCGCAGACAAAAAGAACAGAATTCCACGGTGC
Source organism: uncultured Synergistaceae bacterium (assembly GCA_964622575.1). GTDB lineage: Bacteria > Synergistota > Synergistia > Synergistales > Dethiosulfovibrionaceae > Pyramidobacter. The sequence goes on from CAZUQW010000003.1 coordinate 63,911, forward strand.
AGCCAATGCTGGCGAAGGACGGCGGAACAACTGCTATCCATCCGAAATAAAAATAACGGGCAGGGCGAAAAAATTTCTTTGTTTTTTGCTCTCAATCGGAAAAAATCTGCTATGATATATGAGAAGAAAGATAAAAGCGGAGGCGAAAAACGCCATTGCGTGAATCGCCTCACAGAGGGAAAAATTTCGTCGCGAAGAACGGCGGTGTATAAGGAGGGAGAGTCTCATGGATCTGCTGAAAAGAGTGATGGGTATTTTTGTCATGGTGGCAGCGCTGTGCGCTCTTCCTGCCGCGGCCTTCGATGCGGTCGCCGAAAAGACGGCGCAGGACGGCACTGCCGCGCTGACGCCCAGAGAAGCGCCGCCCTTCATGGGGACCGACGAAAATTTGCCTCATTTGAAGTTGGGCGATCGGAACTGGATGACCTTCGGTGCCCGGGAGTTCGGCGCTTCCGATGAATGGGACTTTCGCACCTACCGTGCCGGCATGGGCTGGCGCCCCTTTGACGGTGCCTCGCTGAGCGGCGCCTACATGGTGCAGACCCTTGCGCCGTGGAATCGAAACGCCGAGACCTTCAGGGACAATCCCGAGGCGTGGACCGTGGCCCTTCAACTGGATCAGCAGAAACTGCGCTTTACCAGTCTGTGGGTGGAATACGCTCGCATGAACGCCGGATTTTATCTTCCCGGCGGCGAAGGCTTTTCGGAGAGCTTTGCCCGTCCCTTCAGCCGCGGCGGCAACGCATGGCTTAGAGAGGATACCGACGTGCTCTATCTGGCGGCGCGCCAGCAGTGGGGAAAAAGTTTCAGCACGTTCCAAGGCTATGCCCGCTATGAGGGCGGCCCGTCTCAGTACGCCAGCAGCTGGACCGTGGGCTTGGGATACCGCTACAATCCCGGCCTCTATATGGAGCTGTCGCTCAGCGACCAGGATGGCGCCTTGGACAACCCCGATTACGCCGACAGAAAAGTTCGCGTCAGAACCATGATCTCTTTCTAGTTGGAGTTCAAGGGAAGTTTCCCGAGAGCGTTTTTCGAAAAAAAATTTTGTCTTGTCTGCTTTGAGAGCGCGTATTTTCGAGAAGTTTCGACAACTGTAAACGATCTTCGGCCGCAGGCCACGGGAGCGATGCTCCCGTGGCCTGCGGCTTTTTGTGTGCGAACCTTTTGGGCGGCGCTTTGACTGACGATTTGCCTTGCCCATACTGAAGAATTTATCTTTTCCCAATGAGACGTAAGCCTGCGCAGGCGAAACACGCGCGCCGCGCGAAGCTTTGCGCCTCGGCGCTTTTGAGAGGCGGCGAGATGTTTGACGCTGTTCGGAGGTTTGTGCGGTTCTTTTTTGAAAATTGCGATGTGCCAGCTCCGAGCGAAATCGAAGCGAGCCTTCGAAAATGGAGAAGAGAGACGGCTTTCAATTGACCGCTGCGCTTTTTGTGCTCTTCCAAAAAGCGTTTTTTGTGTCCTGTGCCCTGGTGGTCGCGATAAAGTGGAAATGGTTCGTTTACTTTGCTTATTTTGGCGCAAAATGGGGGCTTGCCAAAGGAATGAAATGTGATATTATGGCATTACGTACAGACAAAGTCTATTGAAATGCCTAAATAACAAAACGGCAACGGCGCTGAAAAGACAGAAAGCCTGCGGCGAGGAAACGCGGAAACTCCCGATGAGCTCCTCTCTTGAAAGCGGCAGCGCCTGAGTTACGGCGGCAGGACAGTGGGCAATGCCGTACGAATATCTGTTTCACATTTTTAAGGAGGAGTTTGGAAATGAGTATGAAGAAAATGCTCGCCGTTGTGGCTGCCGCGTCCCTCGTGGCCGTAGCCGCCCCCGCATTTGCCGCCAACCCCTTCAGCGACGTCCCCATGAACCATTGGGCCTATGACGCCGTCGAAGAGCTGGCTTCGAAGGGAATTCTCGAGGGTTATCCCAACGGCACCTTCAAGGGCAACCGCGCCATGACCCGCTACGAGATCGCCACCATGGTGGCTCGTATGATGAACGCCGGCCTGACCGGCGCCGACCTTGAGAAGCTCAAGGCCCTCGTGGTGGAGTTCCAGCCCGAGCTTGACGCTCTCGGCGTGAAGGTCGACGGTTTTGATTCCCGTATCTCCGCTCTTGAGAAGGGCGTGGGCGGCTGGAAACTGAGCGGCCAGTTCCGTATGGACTACAACGCGTGGGACGAAGATGGTTCGGACGATTCCGACGACGGCTTCAAGATCAGCCGTTACCGTCTGTTCCTGCACAAAGATCTGAGCGACGGCGTGAGCTTCGACGCCCGTTACCACGGTGGCAAGTTTGACCGCGCTTACGTCACTGCCCGCGACTTCCTCGGCATGGAAGGCCTGACGACTAAAATCGGCCAGTTCGCCCTTGACTGGGAAGACGACGACGGTCTGTACATTGATAATGATGGATTCTTTATGGATGCCAACTATCGCGGTGTTGACATGAAATACAACCGCGGCATGTTCACCGTCGAAGGCTTTGCTGCATCTAACAGAAGCGGCGGCATCTACGATGACAACAAGAGTGAGGAATACTATGGTGCTCGTCTGCGCTTTGACTTCAGCGAGAAGTTCTGGCTGAGCGTCAACGCCCTGTGGACCAATACCAATGGCACTGAAGCCAGTCGCGAGTGGGCCTACGACGAAACCGCTGACGAGTGGGATAATAAAGATATTGCGGCTAAACCTGGCGAGAAGTACAAGACTTACTGGGCTGGTTTGGGCTTCAAGTTCATGGACGGTCTTGAGCTGAAGGGCGCCTACTACATGGAAGATATTGACGACGCTACAGCTACCTTTACCGATGATCCCAATGCGTGGAAGGTCATCCTTGATGTTGATCAGGATGTGCTGAAGTTCACTTCTCTGTGGCTGGAGTATGCTCAGATCGACGGCGGTTTCATCATGCACAACAACCCCTGGGGTTGGAGCGACATCGTGTGGCCCAATGACTACACAAAGTATCAGAAGGCCGTTGATGACGATGTAAAGGTGTACTTCGCTCAGGCTGAACAGAAATGGAACGACAAGTGGAGCACCAAGGAGCGCTATGCTAAGTACGATGCCAGCGAGGATGCCAAGGAGTGGAGCGTGTCGGTGGGTTATAACTACAGCCCCAACCTCTTCTTTGAGCTGTCTTACGCCGACATGGACGGTCGCTTTGATGGCAGCAAGGTCGACAGCGACTACGACAACAACCAGATCCGCTTCCGCACCTACCTCACCTTCTAAACTCCCGCTTAACAAAAAAACGGAGCTGCTTCGGCAGCTCTGTTTTTTTATGGCTTTTTTCACCGAAAGCTTTTTTTGCCGACGAGAGTTTTTTAGACTTTTGCGCAGCCGCGAGCCGTTGTGACAGCGCCTGTCATTAGAGCGGCCTCGATTTTTGTCCGCACGTTTTGGAGCCGTGATTATGGCGCCGAAAGAGATTTCCCGAAGGCCGCGTCGATAAAACGTCCTGAGATTTCTCCGAGGCGTTCTTTTGTCGCCGGAGCGTTGGCTTTGTCCTGTTACCGCGCCTCATTTTGTTCTTTGCCCATAAAAATTGTGTTCGTTGCCGATGCTGCCCTGTTCGAGGCGGCATCGGTTTTTTGCTCTCGGTTGGCTTGCAAAAAGCGCGCGTCGCGAGCTGTCCTTTCATCTCGTGCCGCGTCTTTGAGCAAAAATGATGCAGCGACGATCCCGCAAAAAACGTCATCTGCAGAGCGTTGTCGCTTTCTGCGACCAATGAATTCGGCCTTCCGCGGGGTGATGAGGCAGATGTTCGCTCTGAAATCCAAATCGGTCTTTTGCGCTTTAAAGGTGAAAAATATGGAGTTGAAGCGGTTTTATAAGCGAAATTCTGGTAAAATGTCGGTAGGATTTTATGCCGTGGTGCCTTTATGACTTTCTACTTTATATACTTTGAGCTTTGGTGTGGAAGATTTCCCGCGAAGGCCTGTTTTTCTTAAGGAGGGGTTCCTGATGAGGAGTTATGGTCTCGGTTTGGGTTTTGTGGCAATTTTAGCGGCCACCTATGCCATGCAGAATCAGGACATTCTGGCGGTGCGCATTTTCGCGTGGGATTTCGCTCTGCCTCAGGGCCTGTGGGACGTTTTTCTGTTTTTTCTCGGCATCGTGCTGATGTGGGTGATCTCTCTGGCGGCCTCTTGGGAAGGGCGGTTTCGCAACCGCCGCGAGCTCGAACGCTGCCGCCGCAGAGTCAGCGCCCTGGAAAAGGAGCGCAGCGCCCTTTTGGCGGCCATGAAGGCCGCAGGGGCGTCGCAGGAGGAGATCACCTTTATCGAAAACGGCACGTCCGTTTAACTTTCGTTAATTTTTGCCGATGCGTGGCCCCCTTGATGTGGCGCTGCGCGCGGACGCAATTTTAGAGGAAGGACTGTTGGTTTTGATTCCTGTGTGTTCGTTGAGTGATTTGGACATTTACCGCCCCGACGAGAGAACTCGGGATCTGGCGCGGAAGCTTGACTGCTGCGAGCTCACCGCCGCCGTTTTGGACAGCCGCAATTCCTGCGAGGACCGCTGCAAGGCCATGCTTGAAATGCCGTCGCTGCGGGGGCTGCTTTCCGATTTGAATTTGGGGCGCGCCGCCGGCCCCGCCCGGGAGCTGTGGGCGAAAGCCCTTCCCGGGAAAAAAGTCTTTGTTTACGGCGACTACGACGTGGACGGCGTGTCCTCTACGGTGATCGCTCTTGAGCTGGCGCAGCAGAGCGGCGCGGCTTCTGTGGTCTATTACATTCCCGACCGCCGCAGCGAGGGCTATGGGCTTCACGCGGCGCGCATGCGCCAGATTATCGCCGACGGCTTCGATACGCTGATTGTGGCGGACTGCGGTTCCAAGGACGTGGAGGCCGTGGAGCTTGCCAAGGCGGCGGGCATCAACGTCATGATCTTCGACCACCACGTGGCCGAAGGCGGCGTGGTCAGTCTGGACACGCTGGTGAACCCTCACGTCGACGGCGACGCGTCGGCCAAGACGCTGTGCGCAGCGGCCGTCCTGTGGTGCTGGGCGTGGCAGGCGAAGATTTTGCCCGAGAGGCGGCTTGCCGAGCTCCTTCAGCTTGCGGCGCTGGCCACCATTTCCGACTGTATGCCCCTTGGCGCTCTCAACCGGGCGATTACCCGCGAGGGCATCGCCATGATGCGCCGTTCGCCGCGCCGCGGCCTGCGCGAACTGATGATGGCCCTCTGTCCTGGCGATTCGCCGGCCATGATCGACGAAAACCGGCTTTCCATGCGGATTATCCCCTGTCTCAACGCTGCGGGGCGCGTGGAAGTGGCCGACGTGGCGGTAAACGTGCTTTCGGGCATGGGTTCTCAGATGGAACTGGGGCGCAGCGTCGAAGAGCTGCTGTCGCTGAACCGCCGACGCCGCGACATATCGACGTCCATCTGCGCGTCCATCAACGCGGAATTGAGCCGCGGCGAGACGGCGCAGGTGCTTTTCGACGGATCGTGGCCCGTGGGCATTCTCAGCGCCATCGCCAGCCGGCTGTGCTGCGAGCACAACAAGGCTTTCGCTCTGGCGGCGCCTTCGGGTAACGGAATTCGCGGCACGCTGCGCGTTCCCGCCGGCGCCAACGCTGTGGAGCTGCTGAAAAGCCTTGACGACTTGCTTGAAGCCTGGGGCGGCCATAAAAGCGCCGCGGGTTTTTCCGTGGACCAGCTGAAGTGGCCGAGGCTGTCGCGTGAATTGGACGCCCTGCTCAAGGGCATCAAAGTGGAAAACCAGCCCGAAGAGGTGATCGAGTTCGAGCCGGACCGCATTACCGACGCCATGTGGGATGAGGTTCAGCGCGTGGGGCCTTTCGGCACGGGCAATCCGTCGCCGACCTTTTTCGTGCCTCTGGGCATGGATACGGTTTTCGAGCCGCTGGGAAAGCGCGGCCTTCACACTAAGGTCCGCTTCGGCGGCAATTCGCTGATCGCCTTCAACGGCGCGAGTCAGATCCGGCGCACCGAGGGCATTCGCGGTTGGATTTACAGGCCGCGTCCCAATATGTGGCAGGGGCGGACGAGCCTTCAGTACATCGTGGAGGGCATTGTGGTCGCCTGAGCGCCTTGCGGCGGGAAGAACGACTTGAAGGGGGATGAGACCATGGCATCGGCGGAGAAAGAACGGCGCGCTTCCCAAAAGGCGAGCGAAGAAGCGCAGGCGCCTTCCGAAGCGCTGGGCGCTCCGGTGCAGCAGGGCGCGTCTCAGGGGCTTCGTCGTCCGGAAGACGAGAAATTGAAATTCGACGTGTCGAGCGCTCCTTCGACTGAAAGCGTTGCAGACCTGCCGAAGGACGGCGAGGCGGGCGCCGACCGATCGCGAAAAAAGGCGCTGGCGCTGCTTCGCGACAGCTATATGGGGCGTCTGCCGCCTCCTCAGCGGTCGGTGACGGTGAACTTCGCGTGGAAGGAACTGTGGAGCAAGGCGTCGCGCTATCTTCACGAAGACGACCTGAAGAAGTTGGGCGAGACGCTGGTCTTCGCCGCGCAGGCCCACGGCGAGCAGATGCGCGCTTCCGGCGAGCCCTACATCATCCATCCCGTTTACGTCACTTCCATTTTGGCGGACATGCGCCTCGACCTGCCGACCCTTCAGGCAGGCCTGCTTCATGACGTCCTCGAGGATACGGCGGTCACCGCCGACGAGATGAAGTCAAAGTTCGGCGCCACCGTCGAGATGCTGGTGGACGGCGTGACCAAGCTGGGAAAGCTGCGGTTCAAGAGCTTCGAGGACTACCAGGCCGAAAATCTGCGGAAGATGTTCCTCGTCATGGCCAAGGATATCCGAGTAGTGCTCATCAAGCTGGCCGACCGCACCCACAACATGCGAAGTCTCGGAGCCCTGCGCCGCGACAAACAGCAGAGAATCGCCAAAGAAACCCTTGAAATCTACGCGCCGCTGGCTCACCGGCTGGGAATTTACCAGGTGAAGCGCACGCTGGAAGACCTGGCTTTCAAGTATTACGACCCGGCTATGTATTACGACATCAAGCGCCGCGTGAAAAAACGCCTTCCCGAGCGCGAGAGCATCGTCAATCAGGCCATGGTCATTTTGGGCGAACGCCTCAAGGCCATGAACATCAAAGCCAGCATCAAGGGGCGCGCCAAGCACTTTTACAGCATCTTCGAGAAGATGAACCGCAAGAAGCTTTCTGTGGAGCAGCTTTACGACCTGCTGGCCATGCGGGTCATCGTGGACGATGTGACTACCTGCTATACGGTGCTGGGCGTGGTCCACACGCTGTGGAAGCCCATTCCCGGGCAGTTCGACGATTACATCGCCAATCCCAAGAACAACATGTACAAGTCGCTGCACACCACGGTCATCGGGCCTCAAGGCGAGCCGCTGGAAGTGCAGATTCGCACGTGGGAGATGAATTGGCTCGCCGAGTACGGCGTGGCTGCCCACTGGCGCTATAAAGAGGGGCAGGCGCACATCGACGAGCTGGACAACAAGCTAGAGTGGATCCGAAAGGCCCTCGAGGACGGCCAGGAAACCAACAACCAGGAGTTTATGGAGCGCCTGAGAGACGACGTGCTAACTTCCGACGTCTTCGTGTTCACTCCCGAGGGCGACGTGAAAAGCCTGCCGCGCGGGTCCTGCCCCGTGGACTTCGCCTACGCCGTCCACAGCAAAGTGGGCGAGCAGTACGTAGGCGCCATGGTTAACAACCGCATCGTGGCCGCCGATTACGTGCTTCATAACGGCGACATCGTCAAGATCATGACGTCGCCCCAGGGAAAGCCTTCCCGCGATTGGGCGAACTTCGTCAAAAGCAGCAAGGCCAAGTCGCGCATCAGGATTTACTTCAAGAAGCTGGACTCCCTTGAAAAGAGCGGGAACATCGCCCGCGGGCGCGAGCTGCTGGAGCGCGAGCTGAAAAACCGTCTGGGCGCCGATTTCAAATCGCTGGACGACCTCATGCCCTTCATCGGGCGCATCGCCCGCGACGTGAGTTGCAACAATGCCGATGACGTTTTGGCGGCTTTGGGAGCGGGCACCATCGGCCAGTCGGGCGTCGCGCAGAAGGTTTGCGCGGCGTTGAACGCGCCGGCGCAGGGTGCGCCTCAGAACGCCGAGGATGTGGGAGCCCAATCCCCTCACGGCTTTGCCAACGCCGACGCCGACGTGATCGTCGAGGGCGCGTCGGGCATTACCGTCACGCTGGCGCAGTGCTGCCAACCCGTTCCCGGCGACGCCATCGTGGGCTATGCCACCAAAGTGCGCGGCATTATGGTGCACCGCGAGAACTGTCCGAGAATCGAAAAGGCGCCCAGCGACCGATTGATTCCCGTCAGCTGGGGCAACACCGAAAAGAAGAAGTACAGCGCGCGGGTCATTATCGACGCGCTGGACCGTCCGGGGCTGTTCGGCGACGTGGCGCAGCTCTGCGGCGCCAACGGCGTCAACATCGCCGCGCTGCTGGCCACACAGATGGGCAGCGGCAATTCGCGGATAAAAATGGACATGCTGGTGAAGGACCTTGAGCAGCTTTACGCAGTTATCGCAAAACTCAACGGCATTAAAGACGTCATCAACGTTTATAGGGGGTAAGGGCGGATGAGAGCCGTAGTGCAGCGCGTAACTTCGTCGTCTGTGGATTCCGAGGGCGTTCGAAGCGGCGCCGTGGGAAAGGGATTTTGCGTCCTGCTGGGCGTGGCGCAAGACGACACGGAAGAGGACGCGGCGTGGCTGGCGGAGAAGATCGTCAACCTCAGGGTTTTCGAGGACGAAGCGGGAAAGATGAATCTCTCGCTGACCGACGTGGGCGGCCAAATGCTGGTGGTGTCGCAGTTCACCCTTTACGGTGACTGCCGTCGCGGGCGGAGGCCTTCCTTTTCGCAGGCCGCGCGGCCTCAGCAGGCCAAGGAACTTTACGACACATTCGTCGAAAACGTGCGGTCCCTTGGAATTCACGTCGAAACTGGAGTTTTTCAGACCATGATGACGGTGAACATCGTCAACGACGGTCCCGTCACCCTAATTATGGACACTTCGGAGAGAAAACAATGAATTACAAACGCATTCCCCTGGGCCCCATCTGGACCAATTCCTACGTGGTGGACGACGGCAGCGGCACGGCCGTGTGTTTCGACGTGGGCGGCGACCCCGCCGACGTTCTGGGCTATCTCCGCAACGAAAGGCTTGCGCTGGCGGCTATCGTGCTGACCCACTGCCACATGGACCACATTCTGGGAGCTGCCGACCTCATCGACGCTACGGGCGCCGAAATTTACGTTCCGGAGCAGGATCAGCGGCTTCTGACGGATCCCGACAGAAATCTGGCCAGCGAGTTCGGCTATGAGGTCAGAGCGGTGACGCCCGACCATCTGGTGCGCGACGGCGACGTCTTTTCCGTCGGCGGCATGACGCTTACGGCGCTCCACACGCCGGGACACACCAACGGCAGCACATGCTATCTTGTCCAACAGGACGACGAGAAAATGCTTCTGTCGGGCGACACGCTTTTCGCGCGCAGCATCGGCCGAACCGATCTGGTGGAAGGCGACCCCGAAGCCATGACGCATTCTCTGGCACGGTTGAAGGCGCTCAAAGGCGATATGCCCGTGCTTCCAGGCCACGGTCCCGAGACCACCCTCGAAAAGGAGCGCCAGTGGAATCCCTTCCTTACGGGAGAACGCAGTTTATGACGGCACTGAAAATGCAGCTCCGCGAGCGCCCGCGGGAACGGTTGATCTCCTGCGGCCCCGAGGCGCTCAAGGACGAGGAGCTTCTGGCCATCCTTTTCGCCACGGGCAGAAAGGGCGTTGACGTGGTCAGAATGTCCAAGGAGCTGCTTGATCGATACGGCAGCCTGAAAAACCTGTCGCGCGCGTCGGTGGGCGAGCTGATCAGCCGAAAGGATAGCGACGCCGTCAAGGGCATCGGAAAGGCCAAAGCCGTCCAGATTCTGGCGGCTCTCGAACTGGGAAAGCGCGCGGCCTGCCAAAAGGAGCGCGGCGGCACGCTGGAAGAGGAACTCGAACGATGGGCGCAGGACTTCGAGGACGAAGAGCGCGAGTTCATCGTGGCCATTTTTCTCGACAGCCGCGGCCGTCCCGTCGGCGAAGAGCGCCTTTCCTACGGCGGTCTCGACGGCGCCTCTTTGGACGTGTCCTATCTCATGCGTCGCGCCGTGCGGTTGGGCTGTTCTTCTCTGGCGCTGATTCACAACCACCCCAACGGCTCGTCCGAAGCCAGTTCCGACGATCTCTGTCTGTCGCGGGGCGTGGCGAAAATGCTCGACGTGCTTAACATCGAATTCTACGGCCACTACATCGCTGCGGCAGGGAAAGTCGTCAGAATTCCCGACGTCGTTTCCGATTCAAACGCCCTTCTGTGGGAGGACGTGGCGCAGCGTGGGGGCAGCCATTCTTGATAAACGCGCGCCTCAATGGCGCCGCAAAGAAGCAAAGAATGAAGCGAAGGAGGAACGATTGTGGCTCTCTTTAACAGATCGGGCGGGGTCGGCGTCGGCATCGACCTCGGCACAGCCAACATCGTGGTTTATCAAAGCGACAAGGGCATAGTTTTCGATGAGCCTTCCTGCGTCGCCGTGCGCAAAATGCCCAGGGGCGGCGCAGAAATTATCGCTTACGGCCATGACGCCAAGTCCATGGTGGGAAAAACCCCTGTGGGCGTCTCGGTGATCAAACCGCTCCGCGACGGGGTGATCGCCAATTTCGACATGACCGAGGCAGTGCTGCGCCACTTTGTGGCGCTGGCCTGTCAGGTCGGCCATTTCGCCAGCCCCCACGTCGTCGTTTCCGTTCCCGCCAAGGTGACGGAGGTGGAACGCCGCGCCGTTGTAGATGCCGCTCTGGGCGCCGGCGCGCGCGAGGCCTACATTCTCGACGAACCTCTGGCGGCGGCTTTGGGCGCAGGACTTCCCATCGCGGCGCCCGAAGGCAGCATGGTGCTCGACATCGGTTCGGGAACCAGCGAAGTGGCGGTGATCTCGCTGGGCGGGCTGGTGGTGAACAACTCGCTGCGCATCGCCGGCGACAGCATGGATGAAGCGATCATCAGCCTTTTTCGCCAGAAGCACGCCCTGTTCATCGGCGAGAGCACGGCGGAAAACGTCAAAATTCAAATCGGTTCGGTGGTGCCGCTGAAAAAGGAACTGGAAATCGAGGTGAAGGGGCGAGACCTCGCCGACGGGCTGCCAAAGGTGTGCCGCGTCAGCTCGGTGGAAGTTCGCGAGGCACTGGCGCCCATCATTTCGCGCATCGAGGACATGGTGAAGGTGGCGCTTGAGCAGACGCCGCCCGAACTTTCGAGGGACATTGTGGACAACGGCATCGTGCTGACGGGCGGCGCGTCACAGCTTCGTGGCCTGCCGAGGCGGCTGACCAGCGTGCTCAACGCGCCGGTCATTCTCGCCGAAGATCCCATTCACGCCGTGATCAACGGCGTCGGCATGACGCTTCAGAACATGGGCGACATGAAAACCATTCTGACCACCGTCCACAAGAGCCAGATGTAGACCTTCCCATGCCTCAGCCTCGTCATTTTGAGAGAGAACTGATGGTCTCACTGGCCTGCATTGTGGGCTGCGCGGCTCTGGCGCTCTTCTCGGCGGGGCGCCCCGCGGCGAAGAGCGCCATGGACAGCGCCTTTCGTCTGCTGAGTTGGATTGAAATTCCCGCGTCGACGGCGAAAAGGGAAATCGACCTGTTTTTCCGCTGGACGGCGGAACGGCGCAGTCTTCTGGCTGAACTGGCCGAACTGCGCGAAGAAAATCGCGAGCTGCGCCTTCTGGCGGGCGAAAAAGCGTCGGAGGAACTGAAAAAACATGTCCGCGCGGGCAACCGCTACGCCGTGGTGTTCCGCGACCCCGCCGACTGGTGGGACGCCGTGAAAATCAACGTGGGAGCCGACGCTTACGAGCCGGGGACGGCGGTGCTGGACGGTTCTGACCTCGTAGGCGTGGTGGATTCCTGCGAAAAGGGCAGCGCCTGGGTTCGGCTCATGAGCAGCGAGGACTTCTTCGTGCCCGTGGTTGTGGAAGAGACCCGCGAGATCGGCGTCGTCACCGGCGACAGCGAAGGCGGAGTCTGGCTCAAGTATTTGCCCGCCGACGGCCGCTACGCTCCGGGAATGAAGGTTTTCACTGTGCTGGGCGCCCGGCTTCCGCCGGGGCTGCCCGTAGGCGAGCTGACCGACGAGCGGAGATCCATCTCGCCGGGCATCGACGAGTATCGGATCAAAACGAGCGCCGACCTTTTTAGGCTCCAATACGTGAACGTCGTCGAAGTGAAAGAGCCATGAATAAATTTCTCGTTCTCGCTCTGAGCTGGTACGTCCAGGATCTGATTCAGGTTTTTATGACCCAGACGTGGCTGGCTCCCGAAATTTACGTGGTTGCGCTCATCTGGTGCGCCACGCAGCGCGGCGAGGAAAATTCGCTGCGTTGGACTGCCGCCGCCGTGGCGGGTGGTCTGCTGATGGACATGCGGTGGATCGGCGTGCCCGGTTTCTGCGGCGCCCTGTATACGGCGGCCCTTTTTGCGGCTCGTTGGCTGTGGTTTCAAATTCCCGCCGCTAACCGGCGGATGCTGCCCTTCGCGGTTATCACAGGAGGGCTGTGCATGGCTCTGACGCCCCTCCGTCTGTTTTTCTGGGATTCGGGTGTTGTCGCCGGAAGACGGCTTGCGGTGGCGGGGCTGCAATGGCTGCTGACGGCAGCGGCCTTGATTCTGTTTGCGCTGACGAGGTCCTACGGCTATGATGACGAAGATCTTTAACCGTCCCGCGCAGCGCAGCTGGTCCGATACGCGGCTCAACCGCTGGCGGCTGGTGATGGTGGGATCTTTCATCGCTCTGACTGTGGCGTTGGTGATGTTTCAAGTGCTGTGGTCGGACCGTTATGTGGGGCTGGCGGTGAAGAACCGCCTGCGCCTGATCCGCATGGCTCCCGCCCGCGGCCAGATTTACGACCGCAACGGCATGCCTCTGGCGTTGAACGTCATGACCTTCGACATCATGGGCTACCCGCTTGACTTGAAGGACGACGTGAAGGCTCGCCTTCTGGGCACCATGGAGCGGGCGCATCTTCCCCATGACCCCGAACGCCTCGAACGCAGAATCCGGGCGCTCACCTGGGCGCCTTATCGAGCCATTTCTCTGGTGCCCAATCTGACGCTGCTTCAAATGACCAATTTGATGGAGGACCCCGATTTTCCCGAGGAGCTTTTTCCCATGCCCGTCTGGCGGCGCACCTATCCCGCCGGGCCGTTGACCTCTCACGTGGTGGGCTATGTGGGCGAGATCTCCGAAAAAGAGTTGAGAACGGTGGAAACCTCGCCGGAGAAGAGCTACATCGGCGGCGACGTCATCGGAAAATCGGGCGTCGAAGCCTTTTACGAGGAGCGTCTGCGGGGCGTCGTCGGTGAAAGCGCCGTAGAGGTTGACGCCCGCGGTCGCCAGCGCAGAACTCTCGATAAAAAGGAGCCGGGAATCGGCGGGGATCTGACACTGACCATCGACCTGGCCGCTCAGAGCTATGCGTCGCAGCTTCTCGGCGACCGCAAGGGCGCCATCGTGGCCATGGACGTGACCAACGGCGAGGTGATCGTGTTGTGTTCACATCCCTCCTATGACCCCAACCCGCTGGCCTGGGGCGTTTCAGACGCCGAATGGGCGGCGCTCAACGCCGACGCCGATTTTCCCATGATGAACCGCGTCATCGCCGGACTGTATTCGCCGGGCTCCATTTTCAAGGCCGTTACCGGCTACGCCGCCCTCGAGGCGGGAGCGGTCACGGCGAAAACGCAAATTCTCTGCCGCGGAATTTTCAGCCTCGGCCACTTCGACTATCGATGCTGGCGCCGATGGGGACACGGACGAGAAAATATCGTCAGGGCCCTCCGCGATTCCTGCGACGTCTTCTTTTACGAGACGAGCCAGACGGTGGGCGTTAAAAAATACGTTGAAACGGCGCGGCGCTTCGGCCTTGGGCGTCCTTTGGGCATCGACCTGCCCGGCGAGGCCTCGGGACTTCTGCCCGATCCGGAGTGGAAGAAAGAGAACGTGGGGCAAAGCTGGTACAAGGGCGATTCGGTGAATCTGTCCATCGGACAGGGTTTTCTGCTGATGACGCCGCTTCAGATGTGCAGCCTCTATGCGACCATTGCCAACGACGGCGTATACTTTCGTCCCCACGTGCTGAAAGATGCCGGAATCAAGGGTGTGGACACGGGGCTGCGGCGCGATCTCATCGCGGTGATCAAGGATGGTCTGAAGGCCGTCACTTCCCCGGGAGGCACGGGGCACAACGCCGTGGTGGACGGCGTCGACATGGCGGGCAAAACGGGCACGGTTCAGAATTCCCACGGAAAGGACCATGCCGTTTTCGCCGGTTACGCGCCGACGTCCAAGCCGCGGTACGCCGTGGTCTGCTTTGTTGAGGGCGGCGAAAGCGGCGGACGCACGGCCGGTCCTCTGACGGGCAGTATGCTGGCGTGGCTGCTGAAGCAGAAAAGCCGCTGAAACTCATAAAATGAAAACGCTGAAAGGGATGGAATCTTATGGCACTGGCACGAAATCGGGATCTCAGCTTCAGAGGTCGAGGCAGCGTCCTGCGCGTCGTCTTTGAAAGTCCTTCGCTTCCCGGCACGCCCGACGTGCTGCGCGAGCTGCGGGACGCCGGAAGCGCAGTGACGGGGCGGCCTCTGGTCTTCGACTTCAAAGGACTGGAAGTTTCACGCGGCTGGATTCTCGATCTGATGCGCGATGTGGTGTTTCCGCTGAATCTCACGGTGACGCAGTGGGCGGGAACCCACGAGAAAACGCTGGACGTTCTGGCGTCGCTGGGATTTAAAGTTGACGGTTCCGAGCGTCCCGTGATGACCAAGGGAACGCTTCAGATCGTCACGATGCCGCTGCGCTCGGGACAGGCGTTGAATCATGACGGCGACGTACTCATGCTGGGCAATCTCCATTCCGGCGCCGAAATCAACGCCACAGGTTCCATCATCGTCCTTGGAACGCTACTCGGCCAGGTTCACGCGGGTTGCAGCGGCGACAACAGCGCGTCGGTCATCACGCTGAACTACCAGACCAACCAGCTGCGCATCGGCTCCATGATCAGCAACGCCATGGAACCGGGCGCGTCGCCGTGGTGGGGACGGCCCGTGCGTATCTTCGTGCAGAGCGGCGTCTTCGTGGCCGACGAAATCGCACGCGAGCGATAAGAAATACGGAGGATTGATCTATGAGCAGAAGAAAGGGCGCTGCGGCGCCTCATGCGAAAAGTCAGAAACAGTCGGATCTCATTGAGCGCGCCAAACTGGCGGCGCGTCAGCCCGAGCGTCGGCAGCCCCAAACTGTGAAGGACGCCGAGGAAAAAGAGGAGAAAGACGCACGGAGCGAAGCGTCCTGCGCCGAGGACGAGGCCCGAAAAACGGTGACGGCCGAAGCCCCGAATGCTGAAACGGCCGAAGCCCCGGGGCCTGAAACGGCCGAAGCGGAGGCGCCTGTGTGCCCCGACGCGGCGAAAGAGCGCCGAGAGCCTCTTTCGGCTGCCGCCGCTCCGGAGCCCGCCGCAGAAGAAGCCGTGAATGAAGGATCTCTTGCGGAAAGCTCTCCAAAGGAAGGACCTTGCGGGGATAAAACTATGGAAAAGCTCTCCGCAGCGGCCTCGACGCAAGCCGAAACTGAAATGCCGAAGCGGGAACTGGAAGAGATGGCTTTCCCTTCGGAGCGAGATCGTCGGAAGAAAGAATCACAAAGGAGGAATCCCCCTATGGTGGGACGCGCAATCGTGGTAACTTCGGGCAAAGGCGGCGTTGGCAAGACCACGACGACGGCCAATCTGTCCATGGCCCTGGCGAAGCTGGGCAAAAAAGTGGTGGTGGTGGACGGCGACACGGGACTTCGCAGCCTTGACCTGATCATGGGGCTGGAAAACCGCATCGTCTACAACCTTGTGGACGTCATCGAAGGCGCTTGCGAGCTGAAAAAGGCCTTGATTCGCGACAAGCGCGTCGACGGACTGTATCTGCTTCCCACGGCCCAAACTCGCGAGAAGGACTGCGTCAACGAAGAGCAGATGAAACATCTCAGCGACGAGCTGCGCAAGGATTTCGACTTTGTCATCTTCGACTGTCCCGCAGGCATCGAAGCGGGATTCCGCAACGCTTCGGCGGGAGCCGACGAGGCGCTGGTGGTCACCACGCCCGATGTCTCCCCAGTGCGCGACGCCGACCGCATTATCGGCATGCTGGAATCTCAGGGCAAAAAGCAGATTCACCTGATCATCAACCGCATGCGTCCCAAGATGATGCGCTCCGGCGACATGTTGGGCGTCGACGACGTGCTGGACATCCTCTCGGTTTCGCTCATCGGCGTGGTGCCCGAGGACGACGCCGTCGTCAAATCCTCCAACAAGGGCGAGCCCCTGACTCTCGACCCCGGTTGTCCGGCGGCCACGGCTTTCATGAACATTGCCCGCCGCATTACGGGAGAAGAGGTGCCCTTCATGGACATCGAGCACATGGGCGGAGGCTTCCTCGCCAAGCTGGGCGCCCTGTTCGGACGTAAGTAGGTGAGGCCTCATGGGATTTTTCAGCAAACTCTTCAATAGAAGCAAATCGAAGGACACGGCAAAGAAACGGCTCCAGTTCGTGCTGCTCCACGACCGCAGCGACATCGCTCCCGAAGTGATGGACGCCCTTCAGAAGGATATCCTCGAGGTGATCGGGCGCTACATGGACGTGGACAATTCCGGAACGGTCTGCCGCGTGAGCAACGACGAGAACGTAGCGGCGCTGGAGGTGTCGGTGCCCGTCAAAGGCATGAAGCGCGGCTCGTCGGTGATGAAAAAACTGGCCGACAAAAACCGCTGATGGTGGACAAGACGCCGTGGCGGAAGCTGCTTGGAGCGCTGGACTTTCCGCTGCTGATTGCCGTTGCTCTCACGTACTGTATCGGCGTCGCTACCATTTACAGCGCTGCGGGCGGACCGTCGGGAGCGGGAAGTTTTTACGCCGTCCGCCAGCTGGTCTGGGGCGTCGGCGCTCTGGTTCTCGCGGCTGCGGTCCTGCGGCTCGATCTCGAAGGGGCCGTCAGCGGAGCCTACTGGATCTATGCCTTCTGCTGCCTGACGCTGCTGCTGCTTTTCATCTTGGGGCACCGAGCCAAAGGCGCGCAATCCTGGATCAATCTGGGATTTTTCAAGGTTCAACCCGCCGAGTTCGCGAAAATCGGCCTGGCCTTTGCCCTTGCCCGCTGCCTGAAGGACCGCCCGCCTGTGACTCCGAAAAACTTTCTGAGCGCTCTCGCTCTGGGCGGCGTCGCGTCGCTGCTGGTGTTCATGCAGCCCGACCTCGGCAGCGCGCTGGTCTATGGGGCCATGATCTTCATCGCCCTGTTCGTGGCAGGCGCGCCCGCAAAATATCTGATGTGGCTGTCCGGAAGCGTTTTGGCTCTGCTTCCTGCGGCGTGGCTGCTGCTGAAGGACTACCAGAAAAAAAGAATTCTCGTCTTCGTCAATCCCGAACTCGACCCGTTGGGCGCCGGATACAACGTCATCCAGTCGCGCATCGCCGTGGGGTCGGGACGGCTTTTTGGGAAGGGCTACATGCAGGGGGCGCAAAGCAAACTGCGCTTTCTGCCCGAGCCCCATACCGATTTTATCTTCAGCGTCTACGCCGAGGAGTTCGGCCTTGTGGGCTGCCTTGTGCTGCTGTTGTTGCTGACCTTTATGCTGTGGCGCATGATCGGCATCGCTTTGAGGTCGCGCAGCCTCGCGGTGAAGGTGCTCATCGCGTCGCTGTCGGCGTCCGTCTGGTTCCAGAGCGTGGAATCCATCGGCATGAGCATGGGACTTCTGCCCGTCACGGGGCTGCCGCTGCCGCTCATGAGCTACGGAGGCAGCTCGCTTCTGGCCACCATGCTGACTGTGGCCATCGTGCTGAAGCTGGGCGCTCTTGACGTGCTGGCGCTGCGGGAGAACGACGTTCCCGACGGGCGCGTGAACTTTCAGGTGCACCGTTTCTGACGGCTGCGCCGAAACCGCCATTGTCAGCGAAAAAAGTTTTCGAAGGGCGACGTTTGTCCGTTGCCGTCTCTGCGTGCAGTGCGGCAAAAGTTTTGAGTTTTTTATCTGCATCACGAAAATTTTTTGCAGTTTACTGAATCTGAGGTTGATTGATTTTGAGATTTGAAGAATTTGACGATCCGCGCTGGCCTCTCATCGCCGGGGCGAAGTTTCCGTCGCGCTATGCCTGCTGCGAGTGGGGGGACGTCCGCCCCAAGGAAAAGGCCGATTTTCGCATTTGCTACTGTTTTCCCGACGTGTATGAAGTGGGCATGAGCTATCTGGGCTTCCAGCTGCTCTATCCGCGCACCAAAGCTATGGAGGGCATGGACGCTGAGCGCGCCTACTGCCCGTGGATTGACATGGAGGCGGCGCTTCGGCGTGCCGGCAGGCCGCTGGGCTCTCTCGAGTCAGGGCGTCCGCTGAAAGATTTCGACGCCGTGGGATTTACGCTGCAGCACGAGATGAGCTTCACCAACGTCCTGACCATGCTGGACCTGGGGGGTATCCCTCTCCGTGCGGCCGACAGAACCGACGACGACCCCCTGGTGCTGGCCGGCGGTCCGGCGGCCCTTGTTCCCGAACCTCTGGCGGATTTTATCGACATCTTCTGTCTAGGCGACGGCGAAACCGTCAATCCGCCGCTCTTCGAGCTTTTGAGAAAAACCAAGGGCCTGCCGCGGAGCGAACGCCTCCGGGCGGCCGCCGAGCTTGAAGGAACCTACGTGCCGTCGCTGGTGTCATGCAGTTATGACGACAATGGCGTCCATTTTTCGTCGGAATTCAAGCTTCCGCGCCGCCGTCTGATCTGCAGCGACATGGACGGCATCGCGCCGGAGAGCATGATCGTGCCCGCTTCAGGCATCATTCACGACCGTGTGGCCGTGGAGCTGTTCCGCGGCTGCTCGCGCGGCTGCCGATTCTGCCAGGCGGGAATGATTTACCGCCCGGTGCGCGAGCGCTCCCCCCGTGTGGTCGAGGACTCTATCCGCCGCCTTATTGCCGCCACAGGGTGGGAGGAGTGCAGTCTGGTCTCTCTGGCCAGTTGCGATTACTCTCGGATCGATGAGCTTCTCGGTTCTCTGCAGGATCTGCACGGCGACGGGATCAAGGTGAGTCTGCCCAGTCTGCGGGTCGACAACTTTTCGGTGTCGCTGGCGGCAGGGCTTGACGTGATGAAAAAAGGCGGCCTCACTCTGGCGCCCGAAGCGGGCAGCCAGAGGATGAGGAACGTGATCAATAAAGGCGTCACCGAGGCCGATCTGGACGCGGCGCTTCATGCCGCCTTCCAGCACGGTTGGCAGAAGGTGAAGCTCTACTTTATGATGGGGCTTCCCGGCGAAACCGACGAGGATCTGCAGGGAATCGTCGGTCTGGCCGAGCATGCGGCGTCCATCGGCCGCAGCTACACCAAACGCGCGATGGTCAACGTCTCCGTGGCGGGCTTCGTGCCCAAGGGGCAGACGCCCTTCCAATGGGTCGCCCAGAACACCCGCGAGGAACTGGCGCGCAAGGGGTCTTTCATGAAAAAACAGATCCGCTCGCGGGCGGTGAGTTTCAAATACCACGAGTCGTCTCAATCGTTCATTGAAGGCGTTCTGGCCCGCGGCGATCGCCGCGTCGGCCGTGCCATCCTCGAGGCGTGGCGCCTCGGCGAGCGCTTCGACAGCTGGAGCGAGACGTTCAACCTCGACCGCTGGATGGAGGCCTTTCGCCGCACTGACATCGACCCGGCGTGGTACGCCCAACGCCAGCGCCCTGAGGACGAGGCGTTCCCCTGGGACCACATCGACACCGGCGTGACGCGCGAGTTTTTGCTGAGGGAGTACCGTCGGGCACAGAAGGCGCAGCTGACGCCCGACTGCCGCACCGGCGGCTGCCACGGCTGCGGCTGGCAGAACAAGGGCTGCCGATGGAGCGGGGTGAAAGCATGAGCCGCTTGCGTTTTGTCTTTGAAAAGCGCAAATTTTCCTGTTTTGTCCGCCACGTGGAACTTCCGCCGCTTTTCGGGCGCATCGCGCGCCGGGCGGGGCTTTCGGTGGAGCTGACGCACGGCATGTCGCCCCATCCTCACATTGTCATGGGGCCGGCTCTGCCTGTGGGCGTCATCTCGCTTTACGAGCTGGCGGACGTGTGGTTTGCCGGTTCCGTCGATCCGGCGGATGCGGTGGAGCGTTTGAACGTTCAGTCTCCCGAGGGATTCCGTTTTCTGAAGGCAGCCGTCGTGCCGTCCGACAGCACCTCGCTGAACAAATGCATCGACGCGGCGGCCTATTGGCTCGGCCTGCGCACGTCGGCAAAGCTTTCGGCGGCCGCCGATGTCCTTCGCCAGGCGCTGCCCGACACCATCCTTTCGCTAAAGGCGTCGGAGGGCGAAATGGAGCTGGCCATGGGCGATCCGTCGGCCGTCGGCCCCGGAGCTTTGGTCAAGGCGCTGACGGCGGCGGAACTGATCTCGGGCTGGCCGGAAGCCTGCATCGCTCGTCTTTCCATCGGCCGCTGGAACTCGTCGGCCTGTCGCGTAGAGCCTCTTTTGTGAGGGCTTTCCTGTTCAGCGGGAGGCCTCTGCCGAAGGCCTTCGAATCCTTACGGCAGTCTCTACGAGGAAAAAATTTTTGATACGGCATTTTTTCTAAAACAGTTTTAAAATCGAAGCTCGGAGGCGTGGAAATGAATCAGCCAGACGTTATGATTCTGGCTAACACCATAGATCCCGAAGAATCCCGCGTGGCCATTGTGGAAAACGGACGCCTCGCGGAGCTGTTCATCGAGCGGATGTGGGAATGCCAGAAAAGCGGTGAAATTTACAAAGCCCGGGTGGAAAGCGTCATTCCCGGCATGAACGCGGCTTTCGTCGGACTGGGCGACGGACGCAACGGATTCCTTTATCTCAATGACGCGCGCGGCGTCAAAGTCTGTCAGAACTGCGAAATCCTGGTCCAAGTGGTCAAGACGGCGAGGAAAAACAAAGGCGCGCGGGTGACCACGCGGATTTCTCTGCCGGGGCGCTATCTCGTGCTGGTGCCAGGAGGCCACGATGTGGGCGTCTCGAAGCGCATCGTCCGCGAGGAAGAGCGAGTTCGCCTCAAAGAGGCGGTGCGTTCTTTGGACCTGAAAGGCTTCGGCGTCATTTTGCGCACGGCGTCCGAGGGCATAGATGTTGATGCGCTGGCCGACGACCTGCAGCGCTTGAAGTCGTTGTGGGCGGACATCGAAAACACGGCGGCGCATCAAAAGGCTCCTTGCCTGCTCTACAAGGACACGGGCCTGGTGGGGCGCGTGCTGCGCGACGAGCTCAACTCCGAGGTGTCGCAGATCGTTGTGGACAATCAGGAGGAATACGACCGCATCAAGGCCTATCTTCAGCAGTATGGCTCTACCGAGAACCCGCCGGATCTGTCGTTCCACCGCGGCAACATCCCGTTGTTCGAGTATTATGACGTCGAAAAGGAAATCGACGCGCTGTTGGACAACAAGGTGTGGCTCAAGTCCGGCGCTTATTTGGTCATCGACCAGGCCGAAGCCCTGACCGTGGTGGACGTCAACACCGGTAAGTACACCGGCGGCGCCAACCTGCGCGAAACCGTGCTGTCCACCAACCTCGAAGCGGCGGAGGAAATCGCGTGGCAGCTGCGCCTGCGGTCCATCGGCGGAATTGTGGTGGTGGACTTCATCGACATGGAGCCGGAAGAGGACCGAAAGACCCTTCTGGCAAAGCTGGACGAGGTTTTTGCCCGCGACCGCTGCCGCGTGAAAGTTTACGGCCTGTCGCCTCTCGGCCTCGTGGAAATGACCCGCAAGCGGGCCCGCGCCGATTTGCGTTCGGTGTTGACGCGCCCCTGTCCGTGCTGTGGGTCGGGGTTCCGCGTGTTCAAAGAGGACACGCTGGCCATGATGCTGAAGCGCTTTATCCGCAAGGTTTTCATGTCGGGGCGCGCCGAGGCGCTGTTGGTTGATGCCAACGAGACGGTTGCCGCCTACGTGGGCGAGGTGTATCTCAGCGCATGGGAAGAGAGCTTCGGGCGAAGGATCTTCGTCCGCGCCAGCCGGAGTATGCCCCTGGAAAAATTCCGGCTTGAACTGCAGGGTTCGCTGAGCAGCGTGGAGGCCAGACTGGAACTCATGCGAAACAGAGGAGACACGAGCGTTGTTTATCGAACGACTGACCCTTAAAAATTTCAAGAGCTTTGGCGGAACACACGAGCTTCCTTTCGCGCCGGGCTTTACGGCCATCGTCGGCCCCAACGGCAGCGGAAAGAGCAACATTTTGGACGGGCTTCGCTGGATCCTTGGCGAGAGCAGCGCGGCCCGTTTGCGCATTACCCGCCAGAGCGACCTGATCTTTCAGGGATCGGCCGGACTTTCTGAAGCCACAGAAACCGACGTCACGCTCGACCTTGCCGACGACGCTTCCCACGCCACTCTGCGGCGCCATCTGGACGCCAACGGCAGTTCGCTCTACATCAACGGCGTGCGGTCGCGCGTTCAGGATTTGGCGGGGTTCAAGCAGAAATGGCATCTCGAAGGCGACAGCTCTGCCTTCATCGGACAGGGCGAAGTGGGCGCTGCGGTGCTGCAGAAACCCTTTCAGCGCCGCTTGCAGCTGGAGGAGTTGTTCGGCATCGACCTCTACCGCAAGAAGCGCGACAATGCCCTCGACGATTTGAAGCAGTCCACCGATGAGATGGTTCGCCTGAACACGCTGATGGGCGAACTCCAGGCCCGCCGCGAGGAAATCGCCCCCGAACTGGCCGGAGCGCGTAAGGCCAAAGAATATCAGGACCGCCTTGAGGACCTGCGCCGCACGCTGTACCACGCCAAAAGGCACGCCGAAGAGGAGCGCCTCGTCTCGCTGACGACATCTCACGACGCCGCTGCCGAACGTTTGGTTTCGGCGCGCCGCTGGGCCGATCTGTGGAAAAACGCCCTCGCCCAGCTCAGAGAACAGGGCAGCGAGTACGCGCGGCTGCGCGCGGCACTGAGCGACGAGTTGGAGCAGATTCTCCCGCGGCTTGACGACGTGCTGCGCCGCGAACTGGAGCTGAACGCCGAAAAGAGCGAGGGCGATTTTGCATCGCGGCGCCTTGACGAGGAGCGCGCTCGATTGAAGCAGCAGCTGGAGGAGCAGCAAAAACTCCGCGGGGAACTGGCCGTCCAGACGGCCAAGCTCACTCAGCAGGCATCGACGCTGGCCGTGGAGATGCAGAGCCTTGAAGACCGCATCGCCAGCCGCAGCTCCGAGATCGAAGAACAACGAGCCCTGCGCAGGACTCTGCTTGAAAAAGAGGCTTCCTGTCAGGAAGAGGCGCGTCAGATGAAGGCCCGCGCGGAAACACTCGAACTTCAGGGCCGCCGTCGCGTCAGCGCGTTGGACGGCTTGCGCGCTCAAAAGGACGAACTGGTGACGCGGCTTACCGAGGCCGACGAAAAGCTCGAGGCCCTGGAAGACCGCGTGGAAGAGTTGGAGAAAAAACGCGCCGACGCCGCGGTGGCCAGCCAGCAGGCGGCGATCCGCGCCCAGAGCCTGCGCCGTTCCGTGATCAAGGGCGAGGCCGAGCTCGACTCGCTGCTGCAGCGCACCGAAGCGGGACTGTATCCCCGCCCAGTGCAGATGGTGCTCTCGGCGGTGAAGCTGGGACGATTGAACATCGAAACCGTTCCCGCCGTGGAATGCTTTTCCTGCGACGCCGACCTCGCTCCATGCCTTGAGGCTTATCTCGGCGGCCGCCAATATTGGCTTTTGGTGGACCGCATGGATCAGGCCCGCCTCGGCATCGAGCTGCTGAAGGAGCGCAGCGGCGGGCGCGCCACCTTTTTACCCCTTGAGCGGTGCCGTGCCCCCCGCGCCGAAAGAACCCCCGCCGGCACCGATGTGTTGGGCTGGGCCATCGACCTGGTTAAACCCAATCCGCGGTGGCTGCCTGCGGCGCAGTATCTTCTCGGCTCTCTGCTCGTGGTGAAAACCTACGCGGCGGGAACCCGCATTTCCGCTTCGGCGCGCTATCCCGTGGTGACCTTGGACGGTGAAGTCTTTTCGCCCTCGGGGACGGTGAGCGGCGGCAAAAACGCGCGCAGCGCCGGCGCCATTACGCTGCGCAACCAGATCGACGAACTGCAAAGGCGCATCGCCGTCGATAAAAAAGCGCAGTCTTCCGCCGCTCGTCAGCTGGAAGCCGCCGAGAAGGCGGAAAGCGCGGCGCAGAAACAGCTTGAGACTCAGCGCGCGGCGGCGGCGGAACGCAAGTCGGCCGCCGAAGCCCTGCGCCGCAAGCTGCGCGAGCAGACCGAAGAGCTGAACGCCCTCCTGCGCGAGGACAGCAGCGCGACGCTGCGCGTTGCCCAGTACAAAAAGGCCGCCCAAGAGGCCGAGAACAAAGCCCTGAAGGCCAGAAGCGACATCGAGGCGCTGCCGGCGCTACAGGGCAGCGATGAGGAGATCGCCCGGCTCAACGAACTGCGCACCAACTCCCTGCTTGCCGACGAACGCCTTGCCGCCAAGAAAGCCGATCTGGAGAAAGCCGTTCACGCCGTGTCGGATCTGAACCGTGAATTGGCCGAGAACGCCCGGTCGAGCCGTGAGGAAGTGCACAAATTGTCCGAGCTGGCTTTGCGCGGCGACGCCCTGCGCAAGGAGAAGGCCCAGCGCACCAACGAGAAGAACGAGGCGGAACAGCGCATCGCCGAACTCGACCGACGCAACGCCGACGCCGCGCGCCGTATGGAGCGCCTGATCCTTCGCGGCCAGCGCGCCCAGACGGCCTTTGAGCAGGTGACTCGCGACGAGCTGATGGCGCGGACGGAAATCGAAAAAGGGCGCGAACGCCTCGAGAGCCTCATTGCGACCAACGAAGAAAACTATCCTTATCCCGAAGGTTTTGTGCCCGCACAGGACGAGAGCGTCGACAAACTCGAAGGCAGCTGCCGCTATCTTGAACGGTCGTTGCGCGAGCTGGGCGACGTCAACATGGGCGTGCTCTCCGAGGATCAATCTCTCCTCGAACGGTTGGATTATTTGGGAACTCAGCTCAATGACGTGCGGCACGGCATGGAAGATCTCAAAGGGCTCATCGCCGACACCGATAAACAGGCGGGAACGCTCTTCGGTTCCGCACTGGTGAAAATCGACCGCCGCTTCGACGAGCTGTTTCAGCGCCTTTTCGGCGGCGGCGAGGCCCATCTGCAGGCGCAGGAAAACATGGATCTGTGGGACGCCGGCGTGGAGATCATCGCCCGTCCGCCGGGGAAAAAGTCGCTCTACCTGGCGCAACTTTCAGGCGGCGAGCAGTCGCTTACGGCGTTGTCGCTGCTCTTTGCGTCCATGGAGGTGGCGAAGGTGCCCCTGGCCGTTCTCGACGAAGTGGACGCCGCCCTCGACGAGGCCAATCTCACCCGATTTGCCCAGATGGCGGCCGACTACTCCAAAAACATCCAGGTCATCGCCATGACCCACCGCCGCCAGACCATGGAGCACGCCGAAGTCATGTACGGCGTCACCATGGGCGAGCCGGGGCTGTCGCAGATCGTCAGCGTGAAGGTGGACCAATGGGATTGACCGGTAAAAAAACGCCTCCGCAGTGCGACGACATCCTCTACGGTTTTCTGAGGATGCTTCAGCCCGCCGACGGCGAAGGCCCGAGAATCAACATGGACACCGTGCTGCTGGCGGGATACGCCAGGCCGCGGGCAGGCGAGCGCGTCATGGAGCTGGGATGCGCCCACGGCGGCATCACGCTCATTCTCGCCAAGCGCTATCCCGACGCGGCCTTTGAGGGACTTGACCTTCAGCCCTCGCTGATCGACATGGCCCGTGAAAACGCCCTTCGCAACGGCCTGAACGACCGGGTCAACTTTACCTGCGGCGATCTCAGGAACATCAGAAAACTTTACAGTCACCAGAGCTTCGACGCCCTCGTCGTCAATCCGCCTTACGAGGATCCGGGCTTCGGCGTCGGCTCGCGGTCGGCGGCCAACCGTTCGGCTCGGCAGGGCGAAACTTGTACCCTGGAGGACGTGTGCCTCGCCGCCCGTTTTCTGCTGAAAAACGGCGGACGGCTCTACATGGTGATGCGCGCCCTGCGGCTTGCCGACACGCTGGCGCTGCTGAAAAAACACCATTTGGAGCCGCGAAAGGTGAGAATGGTGTATCCTCTTCCCGGCAAAAACGCGTCGGTTTTTCTGACGGAGGCCTGCCGGGCGGGCGGCGCCGCCCTCACCGTCCAGCCGCCGCTTTTCATCTCCGACGAAAAAGGGAACTATACGCCGGAGCTGATGAGCTTTTACGGCCCGCAGCCGCCGGAACTTCAGTGACCGATCCGCTTTCCGCCGCCGAAAAGGACAGGCCTACTCCTCGTTTTACACATGAGGAAACGGCGCGTCCCGCGGCGGGGCGGATTTTTTTCGATGAAAGGAGACGGTCATCGTGCCGCTTGTACTCATCCCGACGCCGGTGGGCAACCTGGGCGACATCACGCTGCGCGCTCTCGAAGAGCTGAAAAGCGCCGACCTCATCGCCTGCGAGGACACGCGCCACAGCGGGTTGCTGCTGGCCCATTACGGCATAAAGCGTCCGCTCATGAGCTATCAGAAGTTCAACGAGCAGTCCCGAGTGGCGGAGATTTTGGCGCGACTTGCCAAGGGCGAAAAAATCGCCGTCATCAGCGACGCCGGAACGCCAGGCATGTCCGATCCCGGCTGGATTGCCTTGAAAGCCGCCATAGATGCCGGCTATGAGACCGACGTGCTTCCCGGCGCCACGGCCTTTGTCCCCGCCGTGCTCCTGTCGGGACTGCCTCCGCAGCCCTTCTCTTTCGTCGGCTTTCTGTCCGACCAGAAGGGCGAGCGACGCGCGCAGCTGCAGAAGCTTGTCGGCCATGGCTTTACGCTGGTGTTCTATCTGTCGCCCCACAAAGCGGCCCGTCAACTCGAGGACTTTGTCGACGTGCTGGGCGACCGCAGGGCCGCGCTGGTGCGCGAGATCAGCAAGGTCTACCAGGAAGCCCGCCGCGGCACGCTGTCTGAAATCCTCAAGAGCGTGGAGGACGGCGTCAAAGGCGAACTGGTGCTGGTGGTGGAAGGTTGCACCGAACCGCCTGCCGGTTCCGAACTCGACTGGAAGAGCGAAGCGGAACGGCGCCGCGCCGCCGGCGAACCCGTGAAAAAAATCGCCGAGGACCTTGCGGCACGCACCGCCGTGCCAAAAAACCGGATCAAGAATTGGCTGTTGTCGGGAGAAGAGCGCTGCTGAGCGTTTGTGAAATGTCCGAATTTCTTGGTGTCGGGACACAGAGGCGCGCACGGCCTCATTTTCCGACGTGGCTGCACGTCCCCGCAAGAAAGCCTATTCTGACATCGCGTTCTTTAAAGGCGAAAAGTCATGAAAAAATTTTAAATGAATTTGAGTTTTGGGGCTTGAATTCTTTTGATTTGTGATATAATAGTCTGCATATTTCAAATATTCTAGTTAGCGGTAAAAAGAGGGAATTCCAAATGGAGAGAGAGAGTTTCAAGTCGCGTCTCGGTTTTATTCTGGTCAGCGCAGGCTGCGCCATCGGCATCGGCAATGTGTGGAAGTTCCCGTGGCTTACGGGGCAGAACGGTGGAGGCTTTTTTGTCCTGATCTATCTGCTGTTTCTGCTTTGCATGGGCATTCCCGTGATGACCATGGAGTTGGCCGTCGGTCGTGCCAGCCGTGCCAGCGCCATCAAAGCCTACGAGAAACTCGCCCCTGCCGGCAGCTTCTGGTACATTCACGGGTGGTTCGCCCTGGCGGGCAACTATCTGCTCATGATGTACTACACCACGGTGTCGGGCTGGATGCTGTCCTACTTCTACAAGTTTGCCGTCGGCGCCTTTGACGGCATGGACAGCGAAAAAATCGGCGGCGCGTTCTCTGCCATGCTGGGGAACCTGGGCGATACGGGAACCTGCATGGTCCTTACGGTTCTCGTGGGCTTCCTGATCTGCTCCATGGGAATTCGCAAGGGCCTGGAGAAGGTTACCAAGTGGATGATGCTGGGCTTGCTTCTGCTGATCGTCATTTTGGTGGTTCACAGTTTGCTGTTGCCCGGCGCAGACGAAGGCGTGCGCTTTTACCTTCATCCCAGCGTCGAGAGGATGAAGGACGTGGGCGCGTGGAACGTCATTATGGGCGCCATGAACCAGTCGTTCTTTACGTTGAGCCTCGGTATCGCGTCCATGGAAATTTTCGGCAGCTATATGTCCGACGATCACACTCTGGCGGGCGAGGCCGTGCGCATTGTGTCGCTCGACACCTTTGTGGCGTTGATGGCGGGACTGATTATTTTCCCGGCCTGCTTCAGCTTCGGCGTGAAGCCCGACGCCGGCCCGTCGCTGATCTTCCTTACGCTGCCCCGCGTGTTCGCCTCCATGGTAGGCGGCCGTTTCTGGGGTACGCTGTTCTTCCTGTTCATGACCTTTGCCAGTTTCTCCACGGTCATTGCCGTGTTCGAAAACCTCATCGCCAACTGCATGGACAGCTTCGGCTGGAAACGCAGCAAGGCGGTGTGGCTGAACTGCGCTTTTGTGCTGGTGGCCAGCATCCCCTGCGTCCTGGATTCCAATCTGTGGAGCGGCCTGCACATCATCGGTGACCGCGGCGTTCTGGACAGCGAAGATTTCCTGGTCAGCAATCTGCTTCTGCCCTTGGGGTCGCTGACCTATCTGCTGTTCTGCGTGACGCGCTGGGGCTGGGGATTCGACCGCTATCTCGCCGAGTGCAACAAAGGCGAGGGCATCAAGCTGTCGCCGCGTTTCAAGCCCTTCTTCCAATTCGTTCTGCCCGTGTTGATCTTGCTGGTTCTCATCGAAGGGCTGATTTAGGTCTTTTTTCCCGTCGGCGCGCGCCAAATCGCCTCGGATGCGCTGAAAATCCCTGCGACGCTGGGACTCTGAAGGGGTGGGAGTGTGTCTGTCGCTGCGCCATCGTCTCTTTATAAGAGAGCTTTTTCACTTTGTCGCATGTGTGACCTCCCGAGGATCGATAAATTATGCATTTTCTTACTTGACTGCAATTTTTGTAACGGTAAAATGGGAGTGTTGATAGGCGTCTGACGGCAGTTGGACGAAATACAACCTTTAAGGAGTGGATTTTCAATGGCAACTGAACTTACCAAAGACACTTTTCAGGCTGCAATCGAAGCAAGCAAGAACAAACCTATGTTTATGGATTTCTGGGGTCCCAAATGCACCCACTGCCTTGCTCTGATGCCCAGCGTCATGGAGCTGGCTGAGAAATACGCCGACAAGGTTGACCTCTGCAAGGTCAACATTTCCGGTAACCGCCGCGTCGCCATGGCCCTCAAGGTCATGAGCCTTCCCTCCTTCCTGTTCTTCAAGGACGGCGCCGAAGTGTCCGAACTCCGCCTGAGCGGCGATTCTGTCACCATCGAGCAGATCGAAGAGAACGTGAAGAAGATCATCGGCTAAAGGATGTCCTTCTGTCCCGCGCGAAAGCGCGGGATTTTTTTTGTCCGACCGTTTTCGGCAAAACGCGGCTCCTTTTGCCGAAAACTTGACGTGTGCGTCCGATTTTCAGCGGCGCAGAATTTGCGACAGCTGCCAGCCCCTGTGCCGCTGCCGATGTCAGTAGCGTACGTCATAAATTATGAACGAAGTTTTATGTATTTTTTGATATTTTTTTATTGAAATTGATGTACTTAAAAAAATGAAAAGTATTTTTATGCAAATAGTCTAAAAAACTCGTCTAAAAATCACAAGAAGATGTATTCCTTTCACTTTGTAACTTTCCACCGGTTCATAAAAATCATGACTGGAACGTCGTAAAAAACTTGATATTTCATTGCGCAGGACATAAAATAAGATCAGCGGTTGAAGTTCAGAAGAGAGCATCCGGCTTCGGCCGGAACGCCGAAGGGGCAACGCACAGGAGCGGAAACTCTCAGGCAAAAGGATTCTGAACCGACGCACTCTGAATATACGTAAGCTGTACGACAGAGACTCATTACGCCACGAGGTGATGATGATGTCCTGTCGTTTTGTTTTGCTGACCAACAATCCACGCTATAAGGACAGAGACGACCTGCCGGTGCAGTTCATTGACGGTGCGGGGCGTAACGTCATTATTGCCGGACGCGACTTGATCCACCAGGGATGGACGCTGCTGAACCACCCGCTGTACGGCAACTTCCGCCCGCATCAGCAGCCCTTTCGGACGCTGCTTCTCAAAAAGGACGAGAACGTCTCGGCCTTTGACGAATACGGTCTCAGCCTGATCGAGAATGCCGAGCAGGTTTACACCACCAATCCCCACCCTCTCACGCCCGAAGGGACTCCCGCGCGGATGGCGGCGGACTGCTCCGAAATCGACTTTGAACTCATGCGGGAGACGCTTTACAAAAACAACCTCATTCATTAGCAGGCGTTTTATCTGGGTGTGAAAAAATTCTCGATGCTGGGCAGAGCCTCGAAATTCTTTCATGCCGTGATCTAACGATAAAGGTTTTTGCGTCAGCCGGCTTGGCCGGCGGTCAAGCCCCTCTGTGGGGCTGGAAAATCCCAGAAGGGAGGAGTTATTTTGAAGCTTGAACTCCATAAGGTAAAGATTGACAAGATCGTGTTTGGCGAAGAATTCTCCGTCAAAGGCGGAGTGCTCACCATCAACAAGAAGGCCATCATTGACAATCTGATGGATGATGAGCGCCTCGCCAGCGTTGATGTGGAACTTGCCCATCCCGGCGAGAAAACCCGCATCATGCCCGTGAAGGACGTCGTTGAGCCTCGCTGCAAGATCGAGGGCACCAATGAGGTGTTCCCCGGCATGATCGGCGACGTCGACACCGTCGGCGAAGGTTCCACTCTGGTGCTTGACGGCGCTGCGGTGGTCACCACCGGCCGTCTGATCGCCCCTCAGGAAGGCATTGTGGACATGTCCGGCCCCGGCGCCGAACTGACCCCCTTCTCCAAGACCAAGAACATCGTCCTGGTGCTGAACCCCGTCGAGGGCCTCGAGAACCACAACCGTGAGGCCAGCTGCCGCATGGCGGGCCTCAAGACTGCTGTGTTCATCGCTCAGCAGATCAAGAAGGCCGGCTTCACCGCCGACAAGGTGGAGACTTATGAGTCTCCTAACTACAAAGAAGCTCTTGCCGCCTATCCCGAGCTTCCCAAAGTCGCTTACATCTACATGCTGCAGACTCAGGGACTTCTTCACGACACCTACGTCTACGGCGTTGATGCCAAGAAGATCATCCCCTCGATGATCAACGCCACGGAAGTCATGGACGGCGCCATCTGCTCCGGCAACTGCGTGTCCGCCTGCGACAAGAACAGCACCTACGTGCACCTGAACAACCCCATCATCAAGAGCCTGTACGAGCACCACGGCAAGGATCTGAACTTCATCGGCGTCGTGATCACCAACGAGAACGTCACCCTGGCCGACAAGAAACGCAGCAGCTCCTATGCCGTCAAACTCGCTCAGACGCTGGGCGCCGATGCGGCTGTCATTTCCGAGGAAGGCTTCGGCAATCCCGACGCCGACCTGGTGCTGAACTGCTGGAAGTGCGAGCGTAAGGGCATCAAGACCGTCCTCGTCACCGACGAGTACGCCAACCGCGACGGAGCTTCCCAGTCTCTGGCCGATACCTGCCCTGAGGGCAACGCCTGCGTCACCGCCGGCAACGCCAATGCGACCATCACTCTGCCTCCTATGGACAGAATCATCGGCGACTCTCAGTTTGCCGACGTGATGGCTGGCGGCTTCTTCGGTTCGCTGAAGAAAGACGGCAGCATCTTCGCCGAGATCCAGATCATTACCGGCGCCACCAGTGAAGTTGGCTTCACGAAGAACGGCGCCTACACCATCTAGCGGCGAAGAATCCCTTTTTTCAAGGACAGACTCTAAGGAGGGGAACTTATGACTTATAAAGTAGTTCATTATATCAACCAGTTCTTCGCCGGCATCGGCGGAGAAGAAAAGGCCGACATTGCGCCTGAAGTGCGCGAAGGTGTTGTCGGCCCCGGCATGGCCCTGAACAATTTCCTGAAGAAGGGCGATGCTGAAGTTGTCGCCACCATTATCTGCGGAGATTCCTACTTCGCGGAGAACATGGATTCCGCTTCTGACTTCGTCGTCGAAGCCATGAAGAAGTACAACGCCGACGGCTTCGTGGCCGGTCCCGCTTTCAACGCTGGCCGTTACGGCACTGCCTGCGGCGCCGTTTGCAAGGCAGTAGGCGAGAAACTGGGCATCCCCACGGTTTCTGCTATGTACGTGGAGAACCCCGGCGTCGATCTTTACAAGAAGTACACCTACATCGTCAGCGCCGCTGACAGCGCTCGCGGCATGGGCAAGGCCATTCCCGTCATGGCCAGCCTCCTGCTTCGCCAGATCAAGGGCGAGAAGATCGGTACGCCCAAGGAAGAGGGCTACATCGAGCGCGGCGTCCGCGTCAACAAGTTCTACGACAAGATCGCTGCCGAGCGCGCCGTCGAAATGCTCGTCAAGAAACTGAAGGGCGAGGAGTTCCAGACCGAGTATCCCATGCCCGTATTCGACCGCGTTGAGCCGAGACCTGCCGTCGCCGACATCACCAAGGCCACCATCGCCGTGGTCACCTCCGGCGGCATCGTGCCCTTCGGCAACCCCGATCACATCGCCGCTTCCAGCGCTCAGAACTACGGCGAGTACAACATCGCCGGCGTTGAGGACCTGAAGAAGGGCGAGTATCAGACCGCTCATGGCGGTTACGATCAGACCTACGCCAACGAAGATCCCGACCGCGTGCTTCCCGTCGACGTGCTGCGCAAGATGGAGAAGGAGCACAAGATCGGCAAGCTCTATGACTTCTACTATGCCACTGTCGGAAACGGCACTGGCGTTGCCAACGCCAAACGCTTCGGCACTGAGATCGGCAAGAAACTGCACGGAAAAGTCGACGCCGTCATTCTCACCTCCACCTGAGGCACCTGCACTCGTTGCGGTGCAACGATGGTCAAAGCTATTGAAGAGAATGCCGATGTCCCCGTGGTTCACATGCTGACGATTGTGCCCATCTCTCTGAGCGTCGGCGCCAACCGTCTGATCCCCACCATTGCCATTCCTCATCCTCTCGGCAACCCCGAGCTGTCTCGCGAGGACGAGTTCAAGCTTCGTTACCGCCTGGTCACCCGTGCCCTCAAGGCCCTGCAGACCCCTGTAACCGAGCAGACGGTGTTCACCGAGGACTAAGTTTTACATAAGCTCAAAAAAAAAGGCGCCCTTCGGGGCGCCTTTTTTTTATTGGGCGGAATGATTATAATAGACCTGTAAAACTATGCCGTACAAGGGAGCGTGCTGACCTTGAAAGATATAAAGATACTGACGGGATGTGTCGCCGTGATGACGGTGATCGCCGTGGGCTTTGTCCTTCAGGCGGCACAGAGCGTTTTCCTGCCGCTGTTCATCGCGTGGCTTATTTCCTACATGATGGCGCCAGGCGTACGATTCCTGACGCGGCTGAAAGTTCCCATCATGCTGACCACTGTGCTTTTGCTGTCGGTGCTGATCTTCATGATTGCCTGGGGCGGCAGCTATCTCAGCGACCTCATCATCAGTTCTTCCACGCAGTTTGTGGACTATTATCAGCGGCTCATGAACATCTGGGAAGAAGTGGCGCTGAAATACCACATCACCACCGATTATCTCGGAGGCGTTGACTGGGTGGGAACGTTGCGCAGCGCTCTCTTTTCGCTTTCCGGCTCCATGGTGACTCTGTTTTCCAAGGCCGTCATGGTGGCGGTGTTTCTCATGTTCATCCTGATGGGCTCACCTTACGCGGAGTATAAAATGCGCCGAGCCTTCCCTCAGAAGAGCGCGCAGGTGATGAACATCCTCGATTCCATCTCTCAGCAGATCGGCCGATTTCTTTCGGTCATGGTGTTGATCAGTGCGGCCACAGGATTGTGCATATGGTTCGGCCTGAGCCTTATCGGCGTGGATTTTGCGGCTACGTGGGGCGTGCTGGCCTTCATGCTGAACTTCATCCCGACGGTGGGCTCCATTGTGGCGTCCATACCGCCAGTGCTGGTGTCCATTGTTCAGTTCTATCCGGCGGCCCATGGCGCGGCCTTCGGGATTCCTCCGCAGGTGCTGATGACCCTCGCAGTAGTGTTGGTGGTGCAGGTGACCATCGGCAACATCATCACGCCGAAAGTCATGGGAGACCGCATGAATCTCAGTCCTGTGATCATCCTGCTTTCCCTGCTGTTCTGGGGGTGGCTGTGGGGCGTGGCCGGCGCGCTGCTCTCCATGCCCATTGCCGGCATGATCAAAATCGTGTGCGACAACGTGAAGCCCCTCAACATGGTGGGTGTGTTGCTGGGGTCCGGACAGTTCTACAAAAAAGAGCACGAGCTTGAAAGCCCGCAAGAGTAGGACTTTTCGGGCAAGATCCGTCCAAGGCCGAGGCAGCGCTGGAGTCGCGCTTGAAGGAGACGTTATATCCCTCTTGGCCGGCACATTCCGCTGCTGAGAAAGCCGCGCGGGACGATTGCCCACTTGCGCAAACCGGCAAGTTGTGCTAGATTTTAGCAATGTAAATGGAAGATCTTTGTACGCTAGGAGGTGCACAAAGTATGAAAAAAGGTATTCATCCGAAATACATGGAGTGCAAGGCCACCTGTGCTTGCGGCAACACCTTCATGACCCACGCCACAGTTCCCGAGATCAAGGTCGGCGTCTGCTCCGCCTGCCATCCTTTCTTCACCGGCAAGAAGGGAATCCTCGTTTCCGAAGCTGGACGTCTTGAGAAGTTCAACAAGAAGTACGCCGGAAAGAATTACGGGCAGAAAGCGGCAAGTTCGAAGTAAAAGGACGGGGCTTCGGCCCTGTCCTTTTTTTTCTGAGAGCGCACGATTTTTCCCGCGCTTTTGAGGAGCCGGCGCGAGAGCGTTTTTTCGCCAGTGCCCATTTGGAGGCGCTCTTGAAAACTTGAAACTTCACCGTCCCTTGTTGTCTTGGGCGGACTCTGTGGCGGAAAGGTGCCGATGGCTCGATACAGCCAAAAACGCCCGATTGGTTTTTTCTGCCTGCGCCTCGATAAACAACGCTCATCGCCTGAATTTACCCAAGAAGGAGGTTTTGTCTCCGTGGAAATTCAATTGATCAACAAAACTCCCAATTTCCTGCGGGCCATCTGGACTGCCGGGCGCACGTGCCACAGCGCCATGGCGCCTCAGGACATCTTCCAGCTGGACGAATCGGAGAGCAAAATGCTCAAGCTGGTGGATTTCCTCGTGAAGTCCAAACACCTGAGCACTTTGGAACATTGCTCCGCCACGTATGCCGTGAAGGGTGTATCGCGCACTTTGCTGGCGCAGTACAGCCGCCATCGCATCGGCGTGTCGCTGTCCGTCCAGAGCCAGAGGTACGTCTCCGAAAACACGGAAAAAAATGGAGGCCGAATCTTCGACTACGTGACGCCGCCTTCCATCGCTGCCGATCCCGAACGGACAGAACAGTACAGAGACGCCATGGCCAACGCTCAGATGTGCTACGATAGCCTTATCGCCCTGGGCGTGCCCATGGAAGATGCGCGCTTTGTGCTGCCCGGTGGCATCTGCACCAACTTTGTTACCACCGTAAACCTGCGCTCGCTGATGGACGTGTACGAAAAGCGCGTTCTGGTGCCCGGCGCGCAGTGGGAAGTGCGCGAGATGGTAAGGCGCATGGCCGAATTGCTCATCGAGCAGGAACCCTGGCTGGCCGGTTACTTCCCCGCATGCGGTCAGGAGAAACGATGACCGTTCTTTTCAAGATGAAACGGGCGTGCGCTCTTGTTTTCGCGGCGTTGGCTGCGGAGGAGCGCCCGGCGCCCATGCCCGTGGGCGGGCAGGCCGTCATCGAAGGCGTCCTCATGAAGGGCTACAGCCGATGGGGGTTGGCGGTGCGCAAGGAAAACGGCGAGATCGTCACCGAAAACTGGCCTGTCAGCGCATGGGGCGGCCGCTGGGCTAAAATTCCCGTGGTCCGCGGTTTTGTCAACATGGTGGACATGCTGCGCCAGGGTTTTAAGGCGCTGTCTCGCTCGGCGGAGCTCTCTTTGGGCGACGAAGAGGAAATGACCACCAAGGACGTAATCCTCACGGCTCTCGTGGCTGCCGCTCTGGTCATCGGCCTGTTTGTGGCGCTGCCTCTGTGGATCGCCGATCTGCTGAAAAGCTCTGCAGGTCTGTCGCCTCTGGGAGCCAACGTGGCCGAAGGCTGCGTCCGCGGGCTGGTGTTCATCGCCTATCTGGCGGCCATCGGCCTGTGGAAGGACATGGCGCGCATTCTGGCCTACCACGGTGCGGAGCACAAAACCATCAACGCCTATGAAGCCGGCGAGGCCGTGACCGTGGAGAACGTGATGAAACATTCCCGGCTGCACCCGCGGTGCGGCACGTCCTTCCTGCTGATCGTGGTGATCGTCAGCATCATCGTTTTTTCGCTGGCAGGGAGCGGCAGTGCGCTGCGGCGCATCGTCCTGCGGGTTCTGCTCATTCCCGTGGTGGTGGGCTTTTCCTACGAGTTCATCCGCGCCATGTGGCGTCTGGGAACCGTCGGTCGCTGCGTCATGGCTCTGCCCATGACCCTTCAATACCTGACGACGCGTGAACCGACGGCCGAACAGGCTGAAGTGGGCATCCGCGCCCTTGAGGAAGCTCTGGGTAAAAAATTCGACTCTGAAACTTCGGAGGAAACTTTATGAATCTTGAACCGAAACTGCGCGAACTGGAATCGCTCTATAACGAAATCGAGAAGAAAATGGCCGAGCCCGCCGTGGCCTCCGACATCAAAGAAATGCAGGAATTGGGCAAAAAACATGCCGAACTGCAGGAAGTGGTGGCCGATTATCGTCGGTATCGCCAGGTTCAACAGGAAATCGACGAGGCCAAGGGCCTGCTGAACAGTGGCGACCACGAGCTGGCTGAATTGGCCAAAATGGACATTGAGGAGAAGGAACCGCAGCTTGCGCAGATCGAGGAGCAGCTGCGCATCGCCCTGTTGCCTCAAGACCCCAACGACGACAAGGACGTCATCATGGAAATCCGCGCCGGCACCGGCGGCGACGAGGCCAGTCTTTTTGCCGCCGACCTGTTTCGCATGTACTCCCGCTTTGTGGAACGCCAGGGCTGGAAGCTGGAAATCGTGGACTCCAACGAAACTGAAGTGGGCGGCTACAAGGAAATCGTGTTTCAGATCCACGGTCACGGCGTCTACAGCCAGCTGAAATACGAAAGCGGCGTTCACCGCGTGCAGCGCGTTCCCGCCACCGAGGCGGGCGGCCGCATCCACACCTCCGCCGCCACGGTGGTTGTTATGCCCGTGGCCGATGACATCGACATCGAAATCCGTCCCGAGGACCTGAAGATCGACACCTACCGTTCAAGCGGCGCCGGCGGCCAGCACGTCAACATGACCGACTCCGCCGTGCGCATCACTCACTTGCCCACGGGCCTTGTGGTGACCTGCCAGGACGAACGGTCGCAGATCAAAAACCGCGCCAAGGCCCTTCAGGTGCTGAAAACCCGCCTGTACGACGCCGAAGTGGAGAAAAAGCGCCAGGAGGAATCGGCGGAACGCCGCGGCATGATCGGCTCGGGCGACCGTTCTGAGCGCATTAGAACCTACAATTACCCGCAGAACCGCGTGACGGATCACCGCATCGGACTGACGCTGTACAAGCTGGAGTACATGATGGACGGCGACCTCTACGAGATGATCAAGGCCCTGGTCATGGCCGAACAGGCGGCCAAGCTCAAAGTCCTCGATGCCGTATAAAGAGGGCACTCTGGGTGCCCTTCGCAGCGCCATTGCCAACGAGCTGAGCGAACTGGATTCGCCGCGCCTCGAGGCCGATTTGATCATCGCCCATTACGCCGGAAAAGACCGCTCGTGGCTGCACGGACACACCGAGGACCAAGCGCCGCCGGAGTTGCGCCGCAGCGCCCTTGAAGCTTGTGCGCGACGGAAGAAGCGTGAACCCCTGCAGTACATTTTAGGCGTCTGCGATTTTGACGGCCTGCCCGTGACAGTGGAAGAGGGGTGTTTGGTGCCCCGTCCCGAAACGGAGCTTCTTGTGGAGTGCGCCGCCCGTTATTTTGACGGCGGCACCTTTCTGGACTGGGGGACAGGCACAGGGTGCATTGCCTTGGCGCTGCTGAACCGCTTTCCGAAAGCGCGGGCGCTGATGGCCGAAAAAAATCCCAAGAGCCTTCACTGCGCCCGGGTCAACCT
Source organism: uncultured Synergistaceae bacterium (assembly GCA_964622575.1). Classification (GTDB taxonomy): domain Bacteria; phylum Synergistota; class Synergistia; order Synergistales; family Dethiosulfovibrionaceae; genus Pyramidobacter. The sequence continues at coordinate 102,190 of CAZUQW010000003.1, forward strand.
TCGGAAGTTCGGCTTTGCCGACCGCGCCCGCCTCATTGAAACCCAGGAACCCGAGGACATCCCCGACTGCCGCGTTTCTCTGGTGGTCTCCAATCCGCCCTATATTCCTTCCGGCCAGATCGAGAGCCTCATGCCGGAAGTTTCGGTTTGGGAGCCTCGCTTGGCCCTGGACGGCGGGAGCGACGGACTTCGGCCCTATGCACCGCTTTTTCGTCTGTGCCAAAGGATTCTCCTGCCCGGCGGCGTTTTCTGCGTGGAGTATGGCGGCGACCGCCAAACCGAGGCCTTATGCCTCATGGCGCCCGAAAACTTTCGGCGTATTTCACTTTTACATGATATTGCTGGGTTCCAGAGAGTTCTTGCCTGGCGTTTTACAGATTTTTTGAAGTAGCTTTAAACGGCCGTTTTGTTATATTCTTTAAAGAGTCCCTGTTTTAAGAGAAACTACGTTCGTCGTAGAAATTTTTCAATAGAGAGGAAGTCTTTGCAATGGAAGAAAGAGATGTCGCGATCATCGGCGGCGGCCCCGCCGGAATGGCTGCTGCGGTTTACTGCCGCCGCGCCGGTCTGAAGACCGTTGTGCTTGAGAAGGGCAATTGGGGCGGCGCCATCAACCGCACCGAGGAGATCGAGAACTACCCCGCCGTCAATCACGTCAGCGGCCCCGAGATCGGCAAGATGTTCGTCGATCACGCCAAAGCCTTCAACGCCGAGATGGTTGACTGCACCGTCAACGCCATCAAGGAAGACGGCAAGTTCAAAGTGGTGAGCACCAGCAAGGGCGACTACAAAGTCAAGGCCGTTATCGTCGCCACCGGCGCCGAGTTCCGCAAGCTGGGCTGCCCCGGCGAAGCCGAGTACACCGGCAAGGGCGTCAGCTACTGCGCCACTTGCGACGCCGCCTTCACCGAAGGCGTTGACGTCGCCGTGGTCGGCGGCGGCAACACCGCCGTCGAAGAGGGCTGCTATCTTACCCAGTTCGCCAGCAAAGTCTATATCATTCACCGCCGCGATCAGTTCCGCGCCGACGAGATGGCCGTTGAGCGCATGCTCAAGAACCCCAAGGTTCAGCCCGTCTACAGCTCCGTGGTGGAGCGCATCGAGGGCGACGGCGACATGGTCACCAAGGCCGTGATCAAGAACGTCAAGACCGGCGAGATCTCCGATCTTCCCGTGGAGTTCGTATTCATGTTCGTGGGCACCGAGCCCAACAACCAGCTGCTCAAAAACCTGGTCAAGTGCTCCGAAAAGGGCGGTTGGGTCGAGACCGACTGCAACATGATGACCAGCGTACCCGGCATCCTTGCTGCCGGCGACGTGCGCCAGACGCCCCTTCGCCAGGTGGTCACCGCCGCTTCCGACGGCGCCCTGGCCGGCATGAGCGCTTACAAGTACATCGCCGAGAACTTCTAAGTCATTTGATCTGAAAAAAAGTCTGCGGACAGAAATATGTCCGCAGACTTTTTTGTCTTTGCCGCTCCACTCCAAAAAACGCCTGAAGGGGACGTTTTCGCTTTCCAAAACAGAAAAGCTGTCAGCTCATCGGAAATTCACCGCGCCTTTTATGGAAATAAGTTTTGTTATTATGCCGAAGATCTCGGCGACGCGAGTCAGTGGATAGTCTTGCGCAAGGTGCAAAAATACAAATCGACGAACCTCGGCTTGTGAGCGAAAGATATTTTCCCCGAACGTCGCGAAGGCGCTGGTTGGTGACTTGACGCGTTGAGCTTTCGAACGCATAAAAACCTCTGACCAGGCTTGACATTACGCGGACTTCCTGCTATTCTTTTTTTCGTAGTGAGTGCATTAGCACTCTTTATTATTGAGTGCTAATAACATGAAGGGAGGCGCGGTCATGCTTACCGAACGTCAGCTGGAAATCGTTTTCGCCGTGGTTTACGAGTACATCAAAACCGGCGAGCCCGTGGGATCGCGCACCATTTCGCGCAAGTTCCTGAAAAACCACAGCGCTGCCACCATCCGCAACGAGATGTCCGATCTGGAAGAGATGGGCTATTTCACCCAGCCCCATTCGTCGGCCGGCAGACTTCCCACTTCAATGGCGTACCGCGTGTACGTCAATTCCATTCTGCATCGTCCAAGCGTGCCGCCGCCGGAAATCGCCCGATGGATTCAGCGCCTTTCCGGCCAACTTCAAAGCTTTGACGAGCAGTTGGCCGAGGCGGCCCGCTTTCTCGGGCGCTTCACGCGATGCTTCAGCGTCGCCGCCGTCGCCCCGTTGGAGAGCCTCAAACTGCGCAAGGCCGATCTGATCAGATTGCTGCCCGACATCCTGCTTCTGCTCCTGGTGGTGGAGAACGGTACAGTGCACCACCGCCGAGTCCGCATCTCTCCCGACGTGACGCAGGAAGAACTTGAGACCTTTGCGACGGCCGTCAACCGCATGGCGTCGGATACACCCTGGAACGGCGTCCGCTCGTCGCTGGAAAGATGGCTGAGACGCTCCAGCGGCCAGCGGTGGAACCTGTTGCGCCCGATCTTTGAAGAAATCGACGGGATCATGACGGGCGAGGGCATGACCGTTTCCACCGGCGGCGTGCGTGAAGTCCTCACGTCGGAAGTCAATGAAGAAGCCGACGAGCGCCGCGTGCGCATCAAAGCCATTTCCAATTTGATGGACACCCGTGAAGACCTTGAGCAGTTCATTACCGATTATGCCGCCGACGAGGGCCTGAAGGTGACCATCGGCGACGAAAACGAAAGCCCCGTCATGCAGGGCTGCTCCGTCATGGTGTCCACCGCTACCGGCGGCGGGCGCAAGTCCATGGTGGGGCTTGTCGGCCCGCTGCGCATGAATTACGCCAACTCGATCGCCGTGCTCGAAGCCGTTCTCGACGGCCTCAGCCGCATTGCCACGGAGAAGGAGGACTCTTAAATGGAAGATATAAAGAAAAACACGGGGGCGACTGCCGGCACTGACGGCGCACCGCAGACCGAAATTCCGCAGCCCCCTGGCGCCGACGTGAAGACAGATCTGGAGAAACTGAAAGAGCAGTATGAGCAGATGCGTGAAATCGCCGCCCGTGCCCAGGCCGACGGCATCAACTACCGCAACTGGGCGGAGCGCGAGATGACGCGCCTCAAAGCCTACGGCAGCGAACGCGCCGTGGTCACCATGCTTCCCGTGTTCGACAACTTGGAACGCGCCTTGGCCAACGCCGAAGCCGATCCCCACACCATCAAAGAAGGCGTGCGCATGGTGCGCGAGCAGTTCGCCGTGGCGCTCCGTTCATTGGGCGTCACCGAAATAGATCCCGCGGGCAAACCCTTTACGCCGGCTGAGCACGACGCCATGGGCATGGTTCCTGTGACCGAAAAGGAGCAGGACGGCCTGGTTCACACCGTAGTGCGCAAGGGCTTCCAGATGAGCGACAAAGTCATTCGGCCCGCTATGGTGATGGTGGGAAGGTACACCGAAGCGAAGCCTGCCGAAGAGAAGACGACCGAAGAACAAAATCACGAAAAATAAAGGCCATTGGCCGCCGAAAAAGGCGGCATAACGCAAGTCCGGAGAGAATCCGCGGTTCAGGCCGCTGAAATTCATAAAATACACTCGAAAAAAAATTTTTCACTTGAGGTGATTAGAATGAGCAAAGTAGTAGGTATCGACCTTGGAACGACAAACAGCTGCATCGCCGTGATGGAAGGCGAAAACGTCACCATTATCCCCAACAGCGAAGGTGCGCGCACCACACCTTCAGTGGTGGCCTTCACAAAGGACGGAGAGCGCCTGGTGGGCCAGCTGGCAAAGCGCCAGGCCATCGTCAACGCCGACAACACCATTATGTCCATCAAGCGCCACATGGGCAGCGATTATACCGTAACCGTGGAGGGCAAGAAGTATACGCCTCAGGAAATCAGCGCCATGATCCTTCAGAAGATGAAGCACGACGCCGAAGACTACCTCGGCACCAAAGTGGAAAAAGCCGTGATCACCGTGCCCGCCTACTTCACCGACGCCCAGCGCCAGGCCACCAAAGATGCCGGCGCCATCGCCGGACTCGAAGTGCTCCGCATCATCAACGAACCCACAGCGGCGGCCCTTGCCTACGGCGAGAACAAGAGCGGCGACCACAAAATTCTCGTGTTCGACCTCGGCGGCGGCACCTTCGACGTCTCGCTGTTGGACGTGGGCGACGGCGTCTTTGAAGTGCTGGCCACCCGCGGCGACAACCACTTGGGCGGCGACGACTGGGACATGAAGATCGTCCAGTGGATGGTGTCCGAATTCAAGAAAAGCCAGGGCATCGACCTGTCGGCCGACAAAATGGCCATGCAGCGCTTGCGCGAAGCCGCCGAGAAGGCGAAAATCGAGCTGTCGACCATGATGGAGACCACCCTCTCCCTGCCCTTCATCACCGCCGACGCCAACGGCCCCAAGCACCTTGAAATGAAGCTGACCCGCGCCAGGTTCGAAGACCTTACAGCCGACCTGCTGGAGCGCATCGTCGCCCCCGTGAAGAACGCCCTGTCCGACGCCGGACTTAACCCCTCGCAGATCGACAAAATCCTGCTTGTGGGCGGATCTTCCCGTATGCCTGCCGTGCAGTCCAAGGTCAAAGAACTTTTGGGCAAAGACCCCACCAAGGGCATCAATCCCGACGAGTGCGTGGCTTCCGGCGCAGCTATCCAGGGCGCCATTATGAGCGGTAACACCGACAAGAACATCGTTCTCGTGGATGTGGCTCCGCTGTCGCTGGGCATTGAGACTCTGGGCGGCGTGTGCACCCGCATCATCGAGCGCAACACTGCCATCCCCGTGTCCAAGAGCCAGATTTTCTCGACGGCCGCCGACAACCAGCCCTCGGTGGAGATCAAAGTCCTTCAGGGCGAACGTTCCATGGCCGCCGACAACGTCCAGCTCGGCACCTTTATGCTGGATGGCATCGCGCCCGCTCCCCGCGGAATTCCCCAGATCGAAGTCACCTTCAACATCGACGTCAACGGCATTCTGAACGTCTCCGCCAAGGACAAGGGCACCGGCAAGGAGCAGAAAATCACCATCCAGTCCTCTAACCTGTCGAAGGACCAGATCGAGAAGATGAAGCAGGAAGCCGAAGCCCACGAGGCCGAGGACAAGAAGAAAAAAGACGCCATCGAGGCCAAGAACATGGCCGACTCCGTCATCTACCAGTCCGAAAAGACACTGAAAGAACTGGGCGACAAGGTCACTCCCGAGGAGAAAGGCGCCGTCAACACCAAGATCGAGGAGCTGAAAAAGCTGAAAGACGGCGGCGATCCCGAGGCCATCAAAAAGGCCATCGAAGCGCTCAACACCGCCATGCAGCCCATCGGCGTGAGACTGTACCAGCAGAACGCCCAGCAACAGGGCAAGACCGATGCCGGTACGAAAGATGGCGGCGCCGGCGCTGAAGGCGGCGCTAAAAAGGACGGAGACACCGTCGACGCCGAGTTCAGCGAATAATCCCGGGCCTTTCCCATGGCAGAACCGCAGCGGGATTATTACGAAATACTGGAAGTTTCCCGGACCGCCACGGCGGAGGAGATCAAAAGAGCCTACCGTCTGAAAGTGCGCGACTGCCACCCTGATACCCACCCCAACGATCCCGACGCAGAGCACAAGTACAAAGCCGTCAACGAAGCCTTTGCAGTGCTGGGCAATCAGGAAAAGCGGGCGCATTACGACCAGTTCGGCACCGTAGACGACATGAACGGCGGCAGCAGCCCCTTTGGCGGCGCCGAGGACATCTTCAGCGACCTTTTCGGCGGCATCTTCGGCGGCTTTGCCGGCGCCCATCGCGCCAATGCCCCCATGCGCGGCAGCGACCTGCAGATGATGCTTTCCATCACCTTGGAAGAAGCCGCCACCGGCGTGTCCAAAAAAATCACCATACCGCGCTGGGAACCCTGCGACCACTGCCACGGCAGCGGTTCGGAACCCGGCTACGAGCCCCGTGAGTGCCCCACCTGCCACGGTACAGGACAGGTGCGCAGCCGAGTGCGCACCATCTTCGGCGACACCGTGAGCGTCGGCACCTGTCCCACCTGCGGCGGGCGCGGCAAAGTGGTGGAGAAACCCTGCACGGAGTGCGGCGGCGAAGGGCGCATCCATCGACGCCGCGAACAGGAAATCAAAATCCAGCCCGGCGTGGACACCGGCACACGGCTTCGCGTGCCCGGCGCCGGCGAACTGGGCGCAAACGGAGGGCCTCCCGGCGACCTTTACATCGTCATGCAGGTCAAAGACAATCCGCTGTTCCAACGTGATGGCGCCGACCTGCACAGCACCGTCACCCTGCCCTTCCCGCTGGCCGTCATGGGCGGGAAGTCCTCGGCGGCGACGCTTATCGACGGCGACGCCCAATTCGACGTTCCCGAAGGCACCGCGCCCGGACAGGTCCTGCGCGTCAAAGGCAAAGGCATGCCCCGCCTGCGCGGATCGGGCCGCGGCGACCTGTACCTGCACGTCACCGTGGACGTTCCCAAAGGCAGCAAGCTGACGCCCGAGACTGCCGATCTGATCAAGCGGCTGGCCGAGGAAATGGGCGTGGCAACCGGCGAAAAAGAAGGCCTGCTGGGCAAGTTGTTCGGCGGCAAAAAAACAGCCACGAAAAAGAGAACCACAAAGAAAAAGTAGCGCCAAAAACGGCGAAAAAGCTGCGCGAAAACGCGCGAAAATGCGCAGGTACGCACTCTAAAAGACGGTTTGAAAATTTTTTCGGTCGGAACAGCGAAAAAAATCGCCTCTGAAAGGACTTCACGTCCTTTCAGAGGCGATTTTTCGTCAACAATTACATTTTTCCCGATTCAGGCGACTCCACAGAGTTCTCGCCGTCCAACGACTTTTCCATGAGCGCATCCAGTTGCTGCTGCAGCACGTCAATCTGTTCTTCCTGAGCTTCCGCTTTCTTTTGCAATTCTTCGTACTTTCCCTTAAGCTCGGAGATTTCCTGTTCCTGGGCGAATGAAACTTTCGCCTGGCTTTCCAGCATATCGTGCAGTTTCGAAATTTCTTTTTCTTTAATGGCCAGGTTTTGCTGCGCCACGGCAAGTTCGCCTTCAAGCCTGACCTTTGAACGGTACATGGTAAATACCGTTCCTGAAGCGACGACAAAGAGAACGAGGGCGGCGACCAAGGCCCAGAGCTTAAATTTGTTCAGCGCAGATGAAGAGGTTGAGGTTTCCATGCTCCATGGCTCGAAGACAGGAGTGTTGCGTTCTGATGGTTTCATGCTTTTTCTTAGCTCCTTGCAATTTCCATCAACAACAATGAAAGACTGCGTCCAGTCAATGCCGCTCATGACTTGAAGCGAAGCGTCATACTCCGGCGTTGTGCCGGCGTTTAAAAGGTTCAGATATGGCGGGCGTTCCTCGAAAGACAGATTTTTTTTATCTTTTTCTCGGCGAGGACGGGCGATTTCTTCAATACAGTTGTCACTCTGCAGAGCGGCAAAAAACTGTTCCGGAGTCATGTTTTTTCGAATAACGTCATCCACTGCCGCGATAATCCAACTGACATTGGGGCGTTCCTCGTTGTCTGTGAAGCCCATATAACACCCAGCCAGACAATAGTCCTGTCCCCACGGGAGAAGAATGTATCCGCTTTGGGATAACGGTTTCCAATATTTTTGAAAACTCAGCGAGCCGTTCTCGAAAGTTCTGACGCACTGCTTGTACTCCGCATCGAGAGCCAGAGCGAGAGGTTTGTCGGATTGATCTGATTGGAGCGGAAAACCTTCCGAAACAAATTTGATGCCCCAGTCCTCATCGCCCTGTGCATCTTTTTCGCCGCTGGTCAGCACAAAGTAGTTAAGTTTGATCGGGCCAATGTTCTGCGTTGTGGTGATTGGTGCCGTTTTAACCTCTGGTACAGAGTCCGGCGTGATTTGAGTTGTCGGGAGAGGCCCTCCATTTTGCTTTACAGACAGGACAGCGTCATCAGGTTGGACTGTCTGCGTCTCTGCTCTGTGTTGATCCAAATGAGGGAGAAGGCTGTTGGCGGGGATGGCCGGTGTTTCTTCTGGAGCCGTCGATTCAGTCTGCGTGATGACGGCTTCTTCATCGTTCTGTTTTGTACGCTGAGGAAGAGGTGTCTCTCCCCAAGCATGAATTTCTCCCTTTACGGCAAGGACGGCTTGATCAAGATTTTCCCAGTCGATGCGTTCTTGTTTCAAAGCTTCCAGCGACACATCAAGAACGTTATCGGAATTGGCGTTCGCAACGTTCAAAAGTTGGGGGCGAGCCGCTCCTGATACGGGCTGATCGCCTTGAGCGATTTGAGGGCAAGCGATCTTGAAAAGATCCTTTGTGGCGCACAGACGACTGAGAAAGTACTCTGGCGTTACACGAGCCATAACTTCGGCAGGAACTGCCGCCATGATCAAAGAGATATTGGAACGTCCTTGTTCGTCATGGAATTTTGCGTATACGCCGGCAAGACAATATGATTTGTTCCACGGGAGCAACAGGTAGCCGTTTTCTTCATCCCAATGATTTTTCAAACTGGGGGAAAGATTTCCGAACGAAGCGCTTTTAATTTTTTTTCTGTATGCTTCGCACAGGCCGGACGATTCCTCATCGTCGTTGTCGGGAGCGGGAAAACCCAGAGAGGCGAATTTTATGTCCCATTCAGTATCGCCATTTCTCCCCTCTTCGCCGGAAGTATAAATAAAATATTTAAACTGCATTCACGTCACCGTTCCTTTGAGTCTAAAATCAACTATTTCTCATTGTCGATGCTCCTAGAATCGTGTGCAGTAAGACTCTTTGTGAGCTTGACAAGACCAGCTATACCACAGATTTTAGCGACTGTGCCGAAAGTTTTAAAATGTGGAATAAAATTTTTAATATGTCTAAAATATCCTTTGTTATTTGCATTCTTTCGCGCTTTGAGCATATCGTCGAACATGGATTCCATCGCTTCAACGACATTGGTGGGGGAATAGCTCCTGGAGTCGGGAGGAGTCGTGTAATTCTTCCCGTTCCAGCGGCCTAACGCCTTGATCAAGAAAAGCTTGGGAGGCTGATCGCTGATTTTTTCCACGAGGCTGCACAGCTCGTCGGCGTTACTGCCTATGTGCTTGAGCAAGTCTTGTTCGTTGATCTGATCGCTGCCCAGTCGGTCGCCCTGTGTAAAGATGAAATATACGGGGACAGCAATTCCACGTTGTTTCGAGTTCGGCAGTTCTTTCAGTAGATTGGCGTAATGGCGGACATGCTCGTCGAAAGCGGTGCTTCGCTCGAGAGTGGTGGTGTAATAGACATCGGGAGCACGAAAGAAAATCATTATGCCGGTTGCGTCTTTCAAAGAAAAATTGACAATGTTGTTAAAAGCGTCGCTTTCGCTGCTTGTCGTATATCTGCCGGGAAGATCGAAAAGCTCCACCGTGGCGTTATTGAGTTCTTTTATGACGAAACTGATGTCTTGAATACTGTCTGTTCCCGGGAAAGTGTGTTGCGAAAACAGTTTCTTTTCTAAGCTTCTGACCAGACTTTCGGATTGCCCTTTTTGTATGCTGGGGGCAGAGTACTTCCTGCTCATTCGGGCGTGCCGCGTGGCGTAAAAATACGAGGCGAAGAAATAGGTCTTGCCGACGCCGCTGGCGCCTAAAACGGCGATCTTATAGGGAAACTTTTTATCGATATTCACGATCTTGTGTCCCCCTATTTCTTCAGCTTAATCCATTTGAACAGAGGGTGTCTGGAAGATCTCATGTCTTTAAACAACTTTTCCATGGTTTCCACAACATTAACCGGTTTATATTCTTCTTCGGCGGGCGGGAGGTTATTCTCCCACTTTCCCAGTGAAGCCGTAAGAAATGGCCTGGTGTATTTTCCATTTTTCCAGAGCAGCTTGAAGTGTCTTTTCCATGAGATGTCGTAACCTGCGTTTTCGGGAAGAATTCCCAGATTGTCCATCAGTGTTTCTAATGTAGGGTTCTCATCTTCAACGCTGTCGCCCTTGGTGAATACGAAATAGACAGGGATGTCTGTTCCCGATTTTATCTTTTCATTTTCTCTTTGTATTTGTTCCATTCTATTAATGAACGCTTCAGTCTGGTCGATGATTTTCGGGTGGTTGTGGAGAGCATCGTATGCAGAAATGAAGAACAGAACGGCGTCTGCCTGTTCGAGGTCTTCTTTGAATGCGGTGCTGAGCGAGTTTTCTTTGCCGTTATCATCGTTGTTTTTCGTCGTTTCTCCGCCCTGAAGGTCAAAAAGAGTGACCTGCATGTCAAGCTTGGGAATGCTAAAGGTGATGTTATAACGGTCGTCGGTGCCGGGCATCGGTTCTTTGCCGAAAAGAGTTGTTATATTGGTGATTTCTCTGACGATTTCTTCAGATCCCTTTGCAATATTGATGGGATAGCGACCGCTGTAGATTCTTTTCCCGTGACGTTTTGCATAAAAATACGAAGCGAGAAAATACGTTTTTCCTACGCCTGTGCCACCTAATATGGCGATGCGATAGCTTTCCATTTTGAGTTCCTCCATGTTTTCTTAAAATTTTATTCTAAAGCATGTTACTCCGAAAAAATGATAAAGACTGCTCAATCCACACGACTGCAGCGTCGGCAATCGCGTATGTCATTGGATTATGTCCGCGGCAGAGAAAAGAGATTGCGCCAATGTTTCAGCGGATGCCGTCAACCTCGTCAAGTTGCTCGCTCAACCGCGCAATCATGCGCTTCAGAACAAAGATTTCGACAAAAGATTTGCCCTGTTCTTTCGACATTTCTTCGATTTTCTCATCTCGTACCTGCAAACATTTGCGGTAAAATTCGGCTTGGCGGCGCAGCACCGTAGCTTCCTGCCGTGCTGCTTGAAGTTCGCGCTCCAGCCGAAGCTTTGCGCCGTACAGACTAAACAGCGCAACGGCCGCGGAAACGAGGAGAAGGAAAGCTGCCGCAAGATTTCGCTTCTGGGGATCGGCCAACCGAGCGAAAACCGCAAATTTTTTGCGGTGTGGGGCAGTGGGCCAATGGACTTTGGGTTCTCTCATTTTGAAAAGAGAAAAAAGCTTCATTCTGTCGTCTTTGTGTGCGTCGACGCTTTCGTGCTTCATGTTTTTGTCGGGGCTTCTGCATGTCCCCCGAAAAATTTGATGGCAGCCGGTACCTCGCGCTTTTTTCGCAGCTCCTCAGAGGATGGAGTGATGTTCTCTTTCGTGATCTCTCGCGTCGATTCCACTTGTTTTTCGCCGCTGCCAAGCATACGGGGCGCCCTCCTTATTATTGCGACTTTAAAAATCAAATTTGCTTTTGTGTGTGAGTTCTGAAATGGAGTGCTTTTTTAAAGAACCGAAAGAAAGCTCCCCGTCTCAATTGAGGTTCTTACCACGTTTAACCATTTACGACTGACTGTAGCGGTGATAAGAGCGGTCCTAGTATTGTCTGGCTTGAAGCCCTTTTACTGCATACACGTTTTATCGAATCGGCTGAAGGATATTGTCTCTAAGTTCGGGTACTAGGAGATTGTCCCTGTATTCCGGTTCAAAGATGCTCTCACTTTGTTCCAGGTCAAGAATGTTGCTGCGGCGCTCGGGGCAAAGCAGATGAAACTCACGCACAAAGCCTTCTCCCAGGAAACCTGAAATGTCCTCAACGTAGATTGTTTGCCGCCAGCGTTCTTTTGCGAGATAATCCTTTCCAATTTGCCATACCGTCGATCCCGCCACAATGACAACGGGAATCCACGGGGCAGGCACAGCTAAAGAGGTAAGAAAGACCGCGGCGACCTTGTTGTATATGATGGTGGCGCCATACACAACTATCTGTTGCCCCACAGTGCCGGTTCTTTTTTTGAGCTGGACCACAGTCTCATCCCAATCTTGGTCGCCGATGTAGTATGAATAGAACTCTTTTCCCGCTCCGAAAATGAAGATGCCGACAATTGTCCTGGTGCCGGCGTTTTTTATCGGGGCCAAGAGAACCGACATTTTATTGGGAAGTTGGGCGATAACCCCGTCGACGATCATGGGCGTCAACGTGTAGCCCGCAAAGTCACTGCCGACTTTTGTAAGAACTTCATCCCATTCCTTTTCTCCGTTCCATGCCGCAGTGATGTCCTTCCAGTTTTCTCCTATCGCCTGCAGCCCGCCCGCAATCAGTCCTGGTGCAGCGTTTTTCAGCGCTGTCTTTGCTTTAGCGAATGTCATTGCCGCCTTGATTTCGTTGTATTGTTTTTTTGCGTCGTTATCCCATTTTGTAGATGGTTCCGTGTCAGCAACGACACGATTGTCAGGAGTGATGCCTTTTTTGAGGCAGTCGATTTTGTATGTTTCATATACGTCTGAAGGAACAAGTATAAGCACATTGTCCTTAGGAATTATGCTGTTAAGCTTTTCCGGTATCTGATCCACGTCTACTGCAAGGACATAATTCTGCCCCTCTCTTGTCACTCCAAAGAGATCTTTGGTATTGCGCTCCTTTGTTATCTCGCCGTTGCTATCAAGAGGGGGCACACGATAAGCCTTTTCTCCATTAGCGACCATTCCTTGAACGATGAACCTTTCCTTATTTCCAGATGTGTAAATGACTGTTTGCCCGGGGGAATTTTCAGATCTGGCTTTTCCCTCGATTTCAGCTATAACAGCTTTGTTCATAGCCGAGAGGGCTTTCAGAGTTGGATGTTTAACTCTATCTATGATTTCCTGGCGAGGAATATTTTTGCCCTCAGGAGTCGTGCTGTCGCCAAGCAGGTGTGAGTCGTGGAATAAATCCGCCACCGCCAGAGACTCTTTTTTAGTCAAAAGCGGATAAGCTTTTCGAAACTCCAAAGCTATATATTCCCGTCCAGTAATGTTGGGCAGATCCTTGACGCTATCAAGATGTTCTTTGGGGACCGTCTTTTTCATTTTTCCGTAATACCACTCATCGGAATGTCCCCACTGTTCACGGTGTCCCTTGCCGCCGGCACGGTCTCTCCATGGAACAGTATCGATAATCTTTGAATGAATTTCTCTCATGGTTTGAGTGGACATACCGCTGATGAATTGTTTGCTCAAGGAGGTATGGGCAGAGCCGCTCATGGCATATGTTGGAGCCGACGCGAAAACGAAAATGCAGAACACCGCGGCGAGACAGCGGCTGAAGCGGTTTTGATACCTCACCATGATCATTGATAATCCCTTAAGAAGTCTTCTACGCGGCGGTTGTCGCTCATCATGTCGGGATCAGTGGCCGTAAGTGCCTTCAAACTTTCGAAGTTTTCCTCTTTTAACACTTTTTTCCATTTTTTCAGCAAATATTTTTGATATAAAGTGTTGGTCGAGGGAAGCACGCAAAGCTTGATATATATTTTGTAAAATGGCACACAGTCGCGAACGATGCGCGCAATGGCGTTCTGGCCTTTTCCGGCTTTAAAGGTTCGGGCATACTGGCGGCAGAAAAAGGCCTGTGTCGGCAAATCAAAATACAGCGCGCGGGTGACTCGAGAGACGTTCTCGAAGATTTCGTTGCTTTTCATCACAGAGCGTTGAACTGCCGCCGCATAATCGATGTCGACGCCATCTAGATGGCGTACCTGTTCTTTAATTTGTTCCATCGCGGTCTTGTACTTTTTAACGAGCTGAGTCCATTCAATATAGGAGTCTAACGAACCGCGCAGAATTTTTTGAGGAGAATCCTCGGTGTTCGTGACGAGAAGGTCCAAAGTTGAAGAGGTGTTTGCCAGCTTAATATAAGGTGAGATGGCAAATGGCATGGCGGGTTCCTGCTCATCACCCAAAATAAAGAGATCGACCATGTTACGGCACAGATAGATATCAGGTACGACTTTAGTGAGGATGCCGTCAGCGAACTTCCGCAGCTCCTGCAGGTCTGAAATCAACAGAATAGGCAGTTGCACGATCTGTCGATAGAGCACCAACAAATGCTCCAGTCCTTCCTTGTCAGCCATCTGCTGATATTTGTCCCACTCATTGCGGGTGTACTGGCAAGTCCAGGCAAAATCTTTGTTTTTAGCGGAGAGTCTGAATGAGTCTTCGTAGTCTTTGTTTCTTTTCGTGAATTGATCGTCTTGTCGAGCGTTTTTGATGCAGTTGTCACAAGCGGCGCGGAATTTCTTTTTTACTGTCCCCAGCAGAGCTTTTTCGAAGTCTTCCTCTGGGGCACCCCTGATTGAAAACGCGCGGCAGGCATTGAGAGTTTGAGCGTCAATGGTCACAGATTGGCTGTCACTGTCGTCTAATGGACAGTTTTCTTGGCACCAGCTGCCAACGCCACGGTCTCCGACAGTTGATCTCACGATAGAGTTGGCAGACCCACAACTCTCCTCGAAGCCGAGAGCAGTTCCGCAATCGCTGAAATGGCAGTCTTCTATTTGATATTTATATGCATTTTCTATACAAGCGCAAATTATCTTCTCAAAAGTGGAGTTTTTGAGTGTTCCTGTGCCACCATATATTCCTTTAACCAAGTTTTTGAACAGACAGTGATCTCCCTCTATAGGATCATTGCTGCCCGAAAAAGCACAACCGATTTCTCCGTCGCTCGTAAAATCACAATAGCGCAGAATCCATGTTCTTCTGGTAAAATGACTCGCTATTCCGACTCCGGGACAGGAAATTTCCAAGTTTGATATTTCAATAGGCGGAGGGGTGAGAAAATAGAGTTCGAATTCCGTCTCAAAGGTTGGTTTCTCGGCGTCCTTGGGCTGGATTTTTACCTTTTTGTTTCTTGAAAAAAAGCCGCTGCGCTGGCCGCGAATGGAACGCAGCCAGCGATAAATCTTGAAGTTCCCTGTGATGTCGTCGGTGATGACAATGTGCTCGATTTTTTTGTTGTCAAGGGCTTTTTGCAGTTCCTGAGCCGTCGCGACGTAGGCGGTTTTGTCTGTCGAGGCTGCGAAGGCTAAAGGAGAAAGAAAAAAGATGGACAGTGCAAGGCATGTAAATCCTATGAATTTTTTCAACATTCCCATCATTTCATCTGTCCTTTCTTGTAGTGTTTTTACATAAGCTGTTCGTGTTCAGTGAAAAATCAGATGGCAGTTCGCTCCGCGCAACAAGCCTAAAGAGAATGAATTGACATGCGGAGAATTTGCCACCTCTTATCCGACACTACGGCAATCTCTAAGACTTAGCACTTTTGCATTTACGGCTTTGCGCCCTTTGGGGGCAAAACTTGCCTTTTCCTGCCTCATCTCTGATGTTTTGAGCTGAGTTTCAACGTCTCTTGTTGTGTAGCTTTCACTCAGCTTTCGAAATGGAGCGCAGATCCAATGCGTCGTCTCTTGTGGTGGTGAGGAATTCTTATTTTCGAAGAAAAATTCCTCCGGCTAAATTCTCGTGTCTGCCGCGTCAAGCAGTACGCGGATGCGCGCGATCTCTGCTTTTTCGTCCTTGATGTTAAAGTATAAATGTGTGAGGTAGACGCATGGGATAGTGATCAGGATGCCTCCAGCGAACAAAATGGCGGCACCGCCGGCAATGCCTAAACCTCCAGCGGAAATTGCGCCGTGTCCGATCCAAGCCAAAGCAGCCTTAGTGGCTGCCGCGCCGCTTAACGTGATGATCGGCGTGCCTGTGCTCGCAGTGCCAAACAGAATGGCTACATACATGGTGCCGCCTGTAAAGAGGGCGCTGCCGGCAGCTCCGGCCATACTTGCGATCATCGAACGATTGGCAGTACGCAAATCGGTCAGGTCGAGGAAGTATAGACCATAAGAGAAAAGTGCGCTGGTCACTGCGGCCCCGGGCAACGCCGAGAGAATCGAGCCGAGTCGTCCGCCTATGTGCAGTGAAGAGTGCATAAACCAATTGACGACTTTTTGTCCTGCTTTTGTGTTGGCGAGAATCACCATTGAGTTGCTGCCCAATTGGCCGACGCCTGCGGCAGCGCCACCTATCAGCGCTGTCGTTGTCAACCCTTTTACGTCGACTTTGCCCTCGGTGACGATCTGCGTCAGAGCGGCGATGCCGACGGAAATTGCCGAACCGTATAGGACGGAACGAGGTACGTTGTGTAGGAAAATCCGCGGGGACAACAGCGGATTTTTGCAATGCATTTTGAGGATCTGCTCAACGCTTTTATTGGCAAGTTCCTTGTCTGCCATTTTGATTGCTTGCTGCTCAGTTGTTCCGGGGAGCTTGCTGTATTCTTCGATAAGAACTTCCCTTATGTGATCTCTGAACAGGTTCTGCATTTTTCGGGGTAAGGGAATCAACTTTAATTACCTCGCGACTGTCTTGAATTAAATTGCCGTTGGAGTCGACCTTATAATTTTCGATAACTGGGTTGCTGCCATCGAGAGTAACTTTATACACTCTGGCTCGAGTGACATCGACGATTCCGTTTCCTGCATTTTTAAACAATATGGCATGGGCACGCAGTTTGGCCGCCAGTTCGGCCGGATCCACATCAGCCCCATCGGAATAATATTTCCATACGCCCTTTTCTTTCCAAATCTGAACAGTCCGTTTGTTGTTCAGACGGATCTCGCTTTGAGATGAATTCCCGACGGGAGCTTTAGTTGCCGAACGCTGGAAATTTCCTTTTTCGATTTCGCCTGCCGCTTTGTTGGCGTGGTTCTTATAGACCATCTCGGCGTCTGTGCCGATCAGACGTACGTTATGTATGGTGTCGACATCGCCGCCATGCTGGTCGCGCACTAAAAAATCTAATCCGAAGGACGTGATAAGACTTTCGACGATAACAGCCTCATATTGTTTGAAAATGCTTTCTTTTACGCCTTCTCCCGGGCGATGCTGAAGCCTATTGCGAATTGAGCTGTGTAAGCCACAGGCATTTTGTACACCTCGAATTCTCTTTAAACATGAATTTATCCCAAGTGAACGCGTATCCTCATAAATCTTTCGCGTAAAACGATATCGGCAAAGCAGTATCTCCTTCCTCTTTTTCTTTATTTCAATGTTAATTTCGGCGAAAAATCAGCGGCTTTGAAGCGCTTCTTTTCATCTCTCGGGTTGCCGGCGCAAGACCTTCCTCTTGAAAGGTTTCAAAAAAAGTGCCGCAGAGCTGCCATTTACCGCGGCATTTTATTCAACGGAACCACGTCGTTTCTCTGGCTGCGCAGCCAGTAGTTGATGTCATTACCGAACCTTTGCGCCGTACAGACTAAACAGCGCAACGGCCGCGGAAACGAGGAGAAGGAAAGCTGCCGCAAGATTTCGCTTCTGGGGATCGGCCAACCGAGCGAAAACCGCAAATCCTTTGCGGCGTGGAGCAGTGGGCCAGTGGATTTTGGGTTCTCTCATTTTGAAAGGCGAAAAGGGCTTCATGACTTTGCCCACATCATGATTCCAGCGTTCTCTGAAAAAATGATGGCAGAGTGAGACTTCCCATGCCTGAAGGCATGGGAAGTCTCACGTCCTTATCGTTGAGTGTCAAAATTCTGCGTCTCGCGCGGACGGTCGAAATTTTTGGGCGTGTTATTGGCTGAACTGCGGCGGGAGGACTGCCTGTCGGAGCGCCATTTTTTCAGTTCGCCGGGGAGCGATTCTTCGTCCATTTTGCCCTGGGTCATGGAGTCGTAGATTTTGCGGCTGATGTCGGTTTCAGTTTTGTAGAGAAGATTGGCGTTGACTCGTTCTATGCCGTCCTCTTTGTCGCCGAAGTAGTATGAGACCACGCCGTAGAACAGGTTGTCCTGCCATTCCTTAAGAGAGGAGTTATCCTTAATCTCTTTCAGCAGAGGTTCGATATTCTCCCGCGTCGGATGTTCTTCAAGCATGATCTGGTACTTGGCCACCTGTACCTTGAAGGGGTCGTGGCGCAGCACAGGGCGCCATGCCTTGCCGAACTGGCTGAAGCAGCGGCGCGCCAGGTCTTTGTCTCCGCGCTTGTACGCGGCTTCGCCGTAGTAGAACCAGAAGGGCGGGTAAGCGGAGAACGTGTCTTGCAGCAACGCGAACTTTTTAACGGCCGATCTTCCCGCGTTTTGCGTTATGGCTTCGTCCAGCAGTTCAAGATCCTTCTGGGTGATGCGATAGGTGTCAGGCAGGTTGTATTCGCGCAGAATGGACCAGCTGGCGTTCAGCAGGGATTTTTGCAGGTCGTTGAAATCCTCGATTTTGGATTTTTCCAGCTGCCACAGGTTCTCGTCGAGCTGTTCGTGCATTTCGCTCTTGCAGTCCTGATAGCCGAAGTACGCCGATACGCCCTGTGTCAGAGCGCTGAACAGGAAACTCCAAGGATCGCCGCCGTAGGGGCGGAAGCCCATCAGCGCTCGGCGCAGAGATTTTTTCTGCTGGCGATCGTATTGAGCCTGGAAGCGTTCTTTCTCTTCGGCGCGCAGTTTGTTCGCGGTAATGACGTCCATCAGCTCTGTGTACAGGCCTACCATGCTTGAGTCGTCGGCGATGTTGCCTACAGCGAGATCGTTGATGATGTGGTCATACTCCTGGTCAAGGACGATGCGGTCCTCGGTGGAGATGATTTTTCTGACGGACACCACCGCCATGTTAAGCGTCAGCAGAGAGTTGATGGGATCGTAGTCTTCTTCCGCTTCGCCAGCGACGGACAGAGTGGGCGCTGCCGCCATCAGCGCTGCCAGCAGCAGCGCTGACAGTCCTTTGAACCAACGTAAACGTTTCATCATGCGGCCTCCTTATAGAGTTGAGTTTTGTTTTGGGGAATGATAGAGATTCCCTTCTCTTTGAGAACGTCGCCGTACTGATCTTGAAGGATCTGCGGCAGATATTCTTTGATGAGGTCGAGCATCAGGCGCGCCCGGTGTTTGTTGCTGCGCCCTCGCCGCGCCTCCGCGGCCTTCTCGAATCGGCCGATAAGCTCCTGACTCAGTCCGCTTTTGGCACGGCCGAAGGCAAGTCGCTTCATGCCCTTCTCTATAATGTCACTTTCCAGCGTTTCTATGCTGGGAAGGGCGATGGCGTCGGCGGCTGCCGAATCGTAGTCGTGCAGAAGATGGATGTCGTAAATGAGCGTTGCCAGCGCGTTGGCGGCCGCGCCATGAGGGACCTGTTCATTGGCTCTGCGGGGAATGCCTAGCTCCTCATCTACTGCATTGATTAAATTTTTGTTTCGTTTACTCTGAAGCCGGCCCAGAGTGGCGTAGAGATGTTTGGGTTGAGTGGCGACATATTTTTCGAAGAGAGCGAGTCTTTTTTTCATTGCGGCCTCGTCCTGTGGCGTCCAGAGCGCTTTGTCATTGATGCCCTTGCCTTTTTGGATTCTTTTCTCGGAGTTCTTTACGTCAGGAAGCATGGCTAGATAGGATGTGTAAGTCTCTTCTTTTCCCAGTTCTTTTGCGAATTTGTTATAAGTGCTCTGATCAATAACGCGGCACTGTTCAATGGTTTGCTTCAGGTCAGCTATTTGCAGCGGCGCTGAAGTGCGTTTGTACTTCAGCGATCCGTCTTCCTGTCTCTGTGCGCGGGGATGCAGGCATCTCCTCACCTGATCTTGAAGGGCGGGATGATTGCGGGGCACATCGTTGAAGGGCCAGTGAAACAGCAGGCGGTGGTTGTACTTTCCCCAGCTAAACCAGGGACACTGATCCTGTATTTTCTTGTACTCCGTTTTAGCGCCTTTTCCGTTTCTGTAAACGTCGATCATATCCTGTGCGGTTTTCCACAGGGCATTGAGGTGTTCTTTTCCTCCTGACGTTGTCATTTGCATGTCGATGCCCAGGCATTCGTTCCATTTCTCGGCATGTTCGATTCCCAGATGAGCGTCAGCTGGCGAGAGGGAGATCGTCACCGCCAGTATCGCCCCGATCCCCAGCGCTTTTACCGTCGTTTTTTTCAATCCGTTCATTGTTTTCCGCCCTCTTTTTCGTTGCTCTGCGCCGCGACAGCGGCTCGCTCCACTTCAAGTGCCGCCATGAGCTGGTTCGTGAAGGCCTTCAGGGTTTCTTTCTGCGTCGCCTTTTCCCATGGAGGCAGCTGGGTGCCGTGGAGGATCATCTGTCCGGAGGGGGTGGTTTCAATCCACGGTTCCTGCTTTTCCTTTCCCGTCAGCCGGTCCATCCAGTCGTTGAGGCGGTCGGATTCAATGGCGTTGGCCGTCGGACAGTAGTATGTGGCGATAGACTTTCCATCGTGGTCGACGACTTTGACGGTCCACAGCCCCGTATGCTCTCGACGAAGAAAAGCAAAGCAGCGGTTCTTTGCGGCGCTGTCGAGGATCCCTTTTTCCATGGCCGCTTTCATCTCTTTCGTTTCGAGGGGAGTGGAAGTTGGATGCTCTGCGCCGGAGAACAGCCCCCTGATCTTCTCAAGACTTTCGTCGCGTTGGGGGGTGTCGATCATGGGCTGAGCGCCTGGCACATACTGGCCCGAGAGCAGCGATTCGACCTCGCGGCGGAGGGCGGGCAGGTCAACTTCCGTCATCTCCGGAAACAGGGACCATGCGGGTTTGACGCCCACACAGCCCTGCGGTACGGGCTGCGCGCGCGAAAGAAGGCATCCTTGAAAGCGCAGCTCGCGGGCGTGGGGAGCAGGTCTTTGGACTTCACAGAGCGCTTCGGCGCTGAAACTCCGTTTTGCCGCGCTTTGCAGGATTGTGAGCGCTTCCTGCCGATCTGACGAAGGCAGACTTTTCCACTCTTTCCGCTCTTCTTCTACAAAAGGTGGAACGGGAAAGGTTTCTCTTTCGGACTTTTCAGGCGCGTACCACTGGCGAGGGTCCTTTTCTCCGGCGGGCGCCTCCAGCAGCGGCTCCAGACCCTGCGGAACGGCGGCTGCCGCGCAAAAGCCTTGAACGAAGCACAGCATGACCGTGCAGATGACAAGTTTTCTCATTGTGCCTCTTCCTCCAGTGAGTGGATGAGCTCCGCGGCGAATTGATCTGTCACGGCGGATTGGTTTTCTCTGCTCCATTCCGGCAGATTTTGACCGTGGAGAATGATGTTCCCGTCTTCCGTTGATTCTACCCACGGCTCGACTTTCAGGCTGCCCTTCAGACGCGAAATCCAGCGTGAAAGGACGTTCTCCGTCAGGACAAGAGTTCCCTCCGACAAGAAGCACCGCTCGTAGACGGCGTCGCCTTTGGGCTCCACAAAGCGGATTTTCAGGCTGTCGTCCTGCTTTTTCCAGATAAAGGCGAAGTGTTCATTGCCGTCGGGCTTTTGGAGAACTTCCCGCACGTTCTGTTTGAACTGGTCCGCGTCGGCCTCTGAAAGCGGCGTTCCCGTGACGTCGGCCGTGGCCGTGAGCCGCCGCTGAAAAACCTCAATGGCGGTTGTCCAGTCCTCCCTGCGAATCATGGGTTGAGTGCCGGGGAAGTAGTCGCCCTGTAGCAGTTCGGCAAAGAGTGTTTTCAGCTTTTCGGGGTTAACGGCGATTTTTCCGCTGTCCCAGGGCTGCGCTTTGAAAGGCCCGCCGGGAACTTTCAAGCTGTCGGTTGGGGAGAGCGGTCGCAAAAGTTTCCAGCTTTGGGAACCGGAGAGCTTTTCAGCGGTGAAAAGCGACGGCCGCTCCTTTTCGCCTTTCAGTCCGCGCTCTGTGATCCACTGGGCCGTGTCGTCGAGAATCTTGGTCTGCCTGGCTCGCGCTTCTTCCACGCGGCGCTGCTCTTCCTGCTGATGTTGAATGGCGATTTTTTGGGCTTCCTGCTGCTGGTGCCAGTTGAAGCCCCAGTAAAGCCCTGCGCCCAAAACAGCGATGGCAACGACGGCAAAGGTCTTTTTCATTGTCCAGCTATGGCGTACTTGTGCCTTGCATTCCTCTGAAGGGGCACGCTTAGGGTCATCCTTCATGATGTTCTCCTTTCTTGGTTTTCAATGGTGCTCAGCGAGTTCTTCAATCAGTTCTTCGATAAAGAGCGTGACGTTTTCTTTCCACGTTTTTTCGTCCCAAGGCAGTTTTTCACGGGAAAGGAGGATTTTCTGGCCGTTGTCGCCGTCGCCCACGCCGGGAGCGGAGCGGTATTTTCCTTCCAGACGGCCGATCCAGTTTTCAATTTTTTTCGTGGAAGCCGCGATGTATCCGGCGCTGGCGCAGCTGCGACGCTCGATCAGCGAGCCGTCGGAGAGGCTGACCAGCCCTATGGCGCAAAGTCCGTCGGAAAGAGCCGACGCAAAGGCCAGGCAGCTGCCTTCGGGCAGCTCTTTTGCCGAATCGAGAAGGGCCGCTTCGATGGCCTTGACGGGGGGCGCGGAAGCGGAAAACGCGGGATTGGCCGTTTGCGTCAAGCTTTTTTTGAGCGCTTCCAGGTCTTTCTGCCAATTGCGGCTGAAGATTTTCGGCGTGTCGGCGGGGACGTATTCCACGCCGCTACCTGCGAAAAGATTGTGCAGTGACGCTCTGAGTTGGTTCCTGTGAACGGCGGTGGCATCGCCTTGTTCTGTCGCAAAGCTGTCTCTCAGTTCTGTCCCTCCGACGGCGGGCGCCCAGAGAGCAGGGCTGATGACTGTAATGGTGCCGTTCTTCAGCTGCGCCGCGTAAACGGTGCAGGAAGCGTTCTGTTTTTCGCACCCTGCTTTCACAGCGCGAGCGATCAGTTCCGCGAAGGGTTCGGCATTTGGGGGGGCAATGCTTTGAGTGTCGGCGTCGGCGGAGACAACGGGAAGGTTGGAGGCTATGGGCTGCTGAGGCGGCGGCTCAGGCGCAACGCTGTACCATGCCCAGCCGCCCAGGGCGGCGCAGAGCAACAGTCCTGCGGCCAGAAATTTCATGGGGCTTTGCCGCGTCGGGGTAGGCTTTTGCGGTTCCGGTTCCGGCGGTCGGCTTTCCGCGACGGGCACTGCGGCGTTCAGCACTCTGAAGTGGCCGTTGACAAACAGTTCCAATCTTTGGCCGTCGGGCCAACCGTCGGGCTGCCACGCGGCGGCGTCGGACAGAGGTTCGGCGTTGTCAGGCAGTTGGAGTTCGTTGGGGCGGGGGAGAGACGTCTTCTGCTCTTCTGTGGCGCGGATTTTGAGGATGCCCTCCACGTCGTTGCCGTGCCGCAGGCGGCTGAAAAATACCTGCGGCGTCATCTGCTGGCGAACGTCTTCTGAAACGGCGGCCATGAGAAGGCTGATGTTGGGCCGTCCGCGGTGGTCGCTGGCGCCAGTGTAAATACCCGCCAGACAAAACTCGGGATTCCACGGCATGACAATGTAGCCGAACTGTCCCGACGAAGGCCAGTAAAGGTCCTCGGCTTGTCCTTCGGAAAATTTGGGCAGCAGCGGTCGGTCAAGGCCGAATCGCGCTAACTGTGACGCGTAGGCGTTGTCCAGCCGCACGAGCCCTGCGTGGGAGCGATCGGTCAGCGCCGCCGCGTTACAGGGCAGAGGGAACGCTGGCGAGGCGAAGTTGACGTTCCAGTCTCCCCCCGCCTCGTTGACTTCGCCGGAGTTGAACACAAAATATTTCAGATTTTTCATGAGGAACCGCACTTTCTCTTACCACGGACAGTTGGGAATGCCGTCGACTTTGAGCCATACCATAATATTCTTATTAGGGGTGGCATGGGGGCCGTTCAGCTTCTTCCAGCCGGTGATGCCGTCGCAGGGAACTGAGATTTGTTCTGGTAACTCTTTGTTCTCCAAAATCCAGTTGACATTGGTGAATTTCATGACGACAGGAGCCATGTCAATGCTCCACTTAAAATCAAAATCTTCGTTGAATTCAGGGTCATTGTTGAAATTATGGTTATCAGTGGCAAACGTTGTACTCCCTGCCATCACCTTTATCATAAGGTTACTTCCGAATGTGGTGTTTGTGCCTATATTCACCTTGGCTCTTTCAACTGTTAATCTGGCGTTGACGCCGTTCCTGATACTGCTTACATAGTGAATAACCTGCAGAATCTCATTGTCTTGTGGTGCTTGGGGCCAGAGGATTGTAAAGTCTTTGAGTTCTTGTGAAAAGTCTCTGAGTTCAGCGCTGCTGCAGCTGTCTCCATAGCTGTTAAATTTGGTGCGCAGGTAACGGTAATTTTGGGAACTCGCGTTGGAGAGCCACTGTTCTTTCCATTCTGCCATGCTGTTGGTCGCAGCGCCGGCGTCGCAGAAGGCTGAAATCTTCACGGAATTGCTGTTGACCTCGTTAGAGAAGTTCGTAATGATCATTTTTGCGTTTCGGAAGTCGTTGCTCCCAAGGCTCTCCTGAATGTCATCGTCGGCATTTTGGGTATTCCGGATCAGCAGCTCCTGAAAACGCTGAGCGATAGCCGTGCGGAACTCCTGCTGGCCCGAGTAGTTTTTATTGGCCTCTTTGCTTTTATCCAGAAGAATCGACATATTTTTTGCTGAAAGAATGCTCTGGCGCAGAGCTTCTTTCTGGGTTGCGGCAACGCGCTGGATGTAGCTGTCAGCGAGGCTTTTGGCGCTTTCGGGCATGGTTGGATACTGCCGCAGGTAGCCGCGAAGCTTTTCGATGTCGGTCTTTTCGTCGATCCAGCGGCTGACCAGCGCCTCGTAGTGTTTGTCTGCCGCGCTCTGAATGCGATCTTTTTGAGCGTCGGACAGCTGGTGCGCGAGCTTCAGATCTTCCATAAGGGCGATGGCTTCTTCAGGATTGGCGAATCTGTTGGCTTCGGCGATCTTCGTGGAGATGAATTGGTCCATCATAGTGCTTTTCGACTGCTCAATGCCGTCGATCTGCTCCTTCAGTGCTTCTTTGATCTGGTCGCTCATGGGAAGCGTGCTTGTCAGCGCGCGGAGCTGAGAAAGAGCCGTGTCGTACTCTTGAAGCCCCGTGCCGGGGGTTTCGGCCTCTTGGGCGGCGGCAGCTTCGTCCAGTGCCACGCGCCAGACGGCCACACCGGCTGGAATGCGCTTCAGCAGCGGTTCGCGCCAGTTCTCGGGAACAACGTCGATCTGGGTTAGAATGACTTGAATGTCGTTAAGACTTTTGACGGTTCCGCTCATAATGTTTCCCGCGGCGTAATACTGCTCGGCTTTTTTTACGGCGGCATAATGCGCGGGAGCTATGGCGGCGAAGGTGTCGTTGGTCAGATAATTTTTCACGGCCTGCGCGCCCTGTTTGAAGGAGTCGCTCTCTGAATTGGGGAGTTCTGTGGTCTCGGCGATTTGAATGTAACCGGCGAGTTCTTTGTAGCTGTCGGCCTCGTAATCGAAGCGGAGCTTGTCGATCTGCGCGTCGACGTCCTTTCCTGGAGACATGAAGGCGGGCAGCGAGAAGCCCAGCAGCGATCGGTGAGCGCGGAAGTTGTCCAGCGCGGTGATGGCTTCGGGGTAATTCCCGCGGGACACGGCAAGCTGCATGGCCTTTTCGGCGCTGTTCCAGCGTATCTTCTGAACGGTGTAACCCGTTCCCAGAACGGCCGCAAAGACGGCCAGAGCTGTGACGGTGGTGAGGGCAGTCTTTTTCAGATGAGAGTTTCTATCGCGGTTGCGGCGCGCCTGAACCATGGCGTCGAACAGAGACTCCATGGATTCAACGACATTGACGGGCCGATACTTCTCTTCCGTGGGCGGGGTGTTCTCGTCAAGCCAGGTGCCCAGTGACGTGACCATAAATGACTTATCGAACTGGCCTTTTTTGAAAAAGGTCCGCTCGCTGCCTGTCTGACTGGATGCTTTAAGCCCTTTCCAGTGTTCCAGCAGCTCCTCGGCGGTGATGTCTTTTTCGCTGCCTTGAAGCATGTCCGCCTTGGTGAACAGAAAATAGATGGGAATATCGGCCTTTCTTTCTTTGGCATCTTCTTTTTCGTTTCTGATGAACTGTGAGATGGCGGTGCTGAAGGGGGTGCTTGCCTTGCGGCATTCCATGTAGTTATGAAGAGTGTCCCATGCGGGGATGAAAAAGATCACGCCGTCGGCGGTCTCCAGGTCTTCTTTGATCTTCTGGTCTTCCCAGCGGGTGCTGTCTACGGTAAATCCTCCGGGAAGGTCGAACAGGCGGACTTTCATCTTGTCGCCCACGGTCATGCTCATGTCCAGCCTTTTGTGCGTGCCGATCTGAGAGCCTTTAAACAGGCTGCCGATCAGCTCGTTGACGACTTGGACGGAATTCAGCTCCTGCTCTGCCTTGTCGGAGGCAGCCGCCGTTTTCTCCAACAGAGGCGCGACGTGGTATTTCTTGCCCATTCCTTTTTCGTTCGCATAAAAATAGGATCCCAAAAAGACGGTTTTGCCTACCCCCGATGCTCCCATAATTGCCAGTTTGTACGGTCTCTTTTCCATGTTTATCCTCCGAAATAATATTTTTTGACCATAAATCCAAAATTTTTTGCAGACGATGGAGCTTGGCTGTAAGTCTCTGTTAAAGTGCAGCCATTTACCGCGGCATTTTATTCAACAGGACCACGTCGTCTCCCTGGCTGCGAAGCCAGTAGTCGATGCCTTTGCCGAAGACTTCGGCGGAAATGGTGTAGACGCCGTTTTCTTCTGCGACGATTTGTGCTGTGGGCAGGCGGTCAAGGACGGCTTCGACGTTCAATCCTTTATAGAGAAAGGTGACTTTTTGCAGGGTGCCGCCGAACATAAACTGAACCCGTTTGCGGAATTCGCCCTCTTCAAACCGGTCTTTGTAAGGAGCGGAAAAGATTTCGTCCAGGACTTTGAGTTTGGCGATGCGGTCGACGCGATAGATGGTGGGGAAGGCGTCGTCGGGCACGTCGAAGGTCTGCCGCGTTTCTTTGTCGTCGATAAAGGCGGCGACGTAAAAGTAGTATTCAGAGAACATGATGGCCACTGGCCGCAGCCTGCGCGTGACGGGCGTCGGGGCTTTAAGACGTGTATATCCTATTTCGATGTAATGTCTTTGGCGAATGGCTTGGGCGATGGTCCAGAGTTTTTCGATAAAGACGGTGCGGTGGCGGGGTTCGACGTAGTGAAAGGCTTCGTTTTTGATCATGTCGATGATCAGCTGTTGATTGTTCTTCGGGACGGAACAGCCGATCAGTCGCTGGAGCATTGAGACCATCTCGTGTTTTGTGAAGGCGCGGCTGTCCAGAAGAATTTTGCAGAGCGCCAGCACTTCGCTGTTGCCCAGCTTGATGCGCTCGATCTGTTTGAGTCGATAGCCTTTTTGACGGTGGTCGTAGATGATTTCGTTCAAAACGTTGCCCTCGGCGGCACATTCTGAAAAATAGGCTCTGATGTCGTCGATGTCGCGCTGAATGCTGCGCGCGTTGACGCCGAAGCGGATACTTTCTTCGTTTTTGTCGATGGCACCGCCTTCCATCAGGCGATTGTAGAGGCTCAAAATGCGATGGATTTTGCCGTGTTTTTTTGTCCGCTCCATGGGGATCACCTCTCTATAAAATTTCTTTTCATATCATAGAGATTGGCAGTGACAGAATGTGTCATTTAACTTTGAAATAAAAAGGACGAAGGAAATGATGTAAAGAAGTTTGATTAAGAAAATATTTTTAGTGGCGTGTTTTGTTTGCAAAGATTGATATGATTATAAATCGTAATTTTTGAAAAATCCATCCATAAAAAGACTTTTAAGGCATTTGAAGAACTCCCGTCTTCCTTTAATAATTCTTATAGGCATATTTTAAGGCGAAGCAGGAGTGTGAATTCTATGATCGGCGAGATGATCCGGCGTTTTCGTAAAAAAAAAGGTCTCTCGCAGGCCGAACTCAGCGAAAGAGTCAATATCGTACAGACGCATATCAGCCGAATTGAGCGCGGACTTTCCATGCCCTCTGTGGAATTATTGATTCAGCTCGTTCAAACTCTTGAAATTCCCAATGAGGAACTGCTTTTCTCTCTGGGATTGTCCGACGACAAACTGCCGCTGCTGCGAAGCGAGGAGGAACTGAAGAAATCGCTGCTGCAGTTTTTGGACATGCTGCCAGGATTGAGCGATGAACAGCGGCAGAAAGTCAGAGGATGTCTCGATGATCAAATGGAACTTGCGCGGTTGCGCCGTCATGTTCGGCAGAGTGGTGAAAAGAGAGATTCTAACTGACGTGGGAGCCTGATGTTACAGCGACAAGCGGAGGCCTCATCGGTGCCCTGTATGGAAATTTTATGAAATGGCAAAAAGCTGAAGAAAAGGCACTGACGGATCAAAGCCTTTTCTTCGGCTTTTTTCTGCGCGTTCGCCGTGGCGTTCATTCTGTTTCTGAGGAGGGGTAAAAACGTGATAAATATTGGCACTCCAAGGTGCAGAATCTTGGACCGCAGCGGCGCAAAGAAAAGAATGGCCGCCGGCGCGAGATTTTGAGCCTCAATGGGTTGCGCGTTTGTCGCGGTCTGACGTTTTTGATATAATAAAGACAAATCTGTCCTTTACGGCAAGAGGTGTTTAAAATGGCTCTGACGGATAATTTCTGGTGGTACATCACGCTGAGCGGCCCCGCGGGGCTGGAGGACGTCCTCAGTTCCGCGGCGGAAAATTCGGGCTGTATCGGTTCGATGGTGACCAACCACGGCGAGTCTGTGGACGTTCAGATTTACTATCCCGCCAATCGCGACTTGGGTGATTGGCTTGCGATTCTTCAGCCATACCTTGAACCGTGGGAGTCTCTGTCCATCAACGACATGGGCAAGGTGGAAAACCGCGCGTGGAACACGGAGTGGATGGATGCCTTTCCTCCGCTGAACGTCGGCGAAAAGTTCGTGGTCATGGCGCCGTGGCATCTTGGCGAACAGGAGAACGGTCGCATTCCCGTGGTGATTTATCCGGGAGCGGCCTTCGGCACGGGCTACCACCAGAGCACACAGGCAGTTCTTGTGCTGCTGGAGCGCTGGCTGAAGCCCGGCGACGTGACGGCGGACATCGGCTGCGGATCGGCCATTCTGTCCATTGCGGCGCTCAAACTGGGGGCGAAGCACGCCTATGCCCGCGACATCGACGTGACGGCGGTGCAGGAGGCGGTACGCAACACGCTAGAGCTTAACGGCATCGACAGTTCAAAACTCGAAATCGGCGTGGGCGATCTGCTGAAGGGCTTTGAGCCGAAGGTGGATCTGCTGATGGCCAACATTCTGTACGAGCCAAATCTGGCCATGCTTCCCGACGTGGCGGGCGTCCTGAAGGACGGCGGCCGCGCGATTTTCTCGGGACTCGTGGTTGAAGAGGGCGAGAAGTTCAAAAAGAAGCTGAAAAAATGCGGTCTGCGTCTCGTCGACGAGGTGCAGATCGATGAATGGTGCGGGCTTGCCGTTGAGAAAATCTGACCTCCTATCGGGGAAAAAAATTGTCGTTCAGGCGCTGGGCTGCCGCACCAATCTGGCGGAGGCCGAGGCGCTGGCATCGGAATTCGAAGCCTGCGGCGCTCAGGTCGTCAACGGCGGCGCCTGCGACGCTGCCGTGATTCTCACCTGTTCGGTGACGTCGGTGGCTGACCGCAAGAGCCGTCAGCTGATCTATCGCTACAGACGGGAAAATCCCAAAAGCTGCATTGTCGTGTGCGGGTGTTGGGCGCAGGGCGCCGACGAGGGCGAAGCCCGCAAAATGGGGGTTTCGCTGCTGGTGGGCAATCGCCGTAAAAGCGAAATTCCTCGCCTTCTCGCGCAGTGGTTCCAAGAGAAGGATCCCACTTTTTCGGCCCTGCGCGGCGTCATGGGGCGCCGGTGGGACGACTTGGAGCTGACGCGTTCGCCCTACTTCGGTCGGGCGTTCATCAAGGTTCAAGACGGCTGCGACCATCGCTGCACCTATTGCATTGTGCCGCTGCTGCGCGGCCCGTCGGTGAGCCGTCCTTTGGAGAGCGTTGTCGCCGAAGCACGGCGCTGCGTTTCGGCCGGCCAGTGCGAGGTGATTTTGACGGGCGTGCACCTGGGGCTTTACGGCCGCGACATCGGCAGCTCGCTTGCCGAGGCCGTGAGATCTCTTTCGGCGGTGGATGGCGTCAGGCGACTGCGCTTTGGCTCGTTGGAGCCTTTCAGCATCGGCGACGATCTTTTGGAGGCTTTGGCGGAGTCGAAAGCTTTTTGCCACCATCTCCATTTGCCCCTGCAGTCCGGCGACGATGAGGTGCTGCGCCGCATGGGACGCGGCCACAGCGCCGAGGACTATCTGAACCTTGTGCGTCGGCTGCGGTCTGCGCTGGGCGACGATCTGCACGTTTCCACCGACGTGATGTGCGCCTTTCCGGGCGAGACGGAGCAAGCCTTTTCGAATACGCTTTCTCTGCTGGACGCCGCGAGGATCGGGCGCGTTCACAGTTTTCGCTACTCGCCGAGGCCGGGGACGCCGGCGGCGGATTTTCCCCGTCAGGTGCCGTTGGACCAGGCGCTTGCGCGCAACGAGCGGTTGAAGCAGGCCTCTCGGCGGCATCTTGACGAAGAGGCGCGGCGCTGGACCGGAAAAAATGTCGAAGTGCTGTTTGAAGGGACGGGACGCGGCCTTTCTCGAGGCTATACGCGGGAGTATTTTGAATTTCATTCGATTAAAAAAAGTATTTATAATGAAGTTCGCTTGATGACTGTAAAATCAACGTTTGACGGCGTCCTTTCAGGCGATTGAACGCCGAATTTGTGTTTTTAATTAAAATGCCTATTGTCTGATGCGGCTTGAAAGTGATAGAATTACCGTTATGCGAGGTGACGACGATGGCCGCATGTCCGTTTTGTGCGATTGTGGAAAAAAAGCTTCCTGCGCGGTTCGTCTATGAGGACGAATACGTTGTGGCTTTCCATGACGTCCGGCCTCGGGCACCTGTCCACGTTCTGATCGTGCCGAAAGAACACGTGGAGAACATGGACGCAGTTGCCGATCTCGCGCTGTGGAGCCGACTGATGGCCGCCGTGAAGGCAGTTGTCGGAAAGCTCGGTCTGACTGGTGACTACAGGATCGTCGTCAACTGCGGAAAATCTGCAGGTCAGACAGTCTCCCACCTTCACATCCATTTATTGTCGGGGCGTGGGCAGCCCATTGGCCCCGGGTTTTAAAGATTGATGCAGGTGGACGAGAAGGGAGGGAATTGTTTTGACGACCGTCGTTAGAAAAGACAATGAATCGATTGAAGACGTCCTTCGTCGTTTTAAGAGAGACGTATCCAGAGCCGGCGTCCTTCGCGAGGCTCGTAAGAAAGAGCATTACGAGAAACCCAGCGAGGCGAGAAAACGTAAGCGTCAGGAACTCTCTCGCAGAAAAGTCAGAGGGTAGTGGATGATGAGCGCTTTGACGGATCGCGTGTCTTCGGACCTTAAAAACGCGATGAAAGAACACCGCGAGCTTGAACTTTCGGTCTTTCGGATGCTCAAGTCCGAAATTCAGAAGTTTCAGGCCGACCTGGGAACGGGCTACGCCGTCACCGACGATGACGTGGTCGCTTTGGTGTCCCGGATGGTCAAGCAGCGCAGGGAGGCCGCTGAGCAGTACAAGGCCGCCGGCGCCGACGACCGCGCGCAAAGTGAACTTGACGAGAGCAAAGTCCTTGAAGCCTACCTGCCGAAGCAGTTGAGCGCCGCGGAGGTCGAGGCGATTGTTCGTGATGCGGTAGCCGCAGCGGGTGCGTCATCGCCCAAGGACATGGGCAAGGTCATGAAAGTCCTGATGCCGAAGCTGAAAGGCGCGGCTGACGGGAAACTTGTCAAGGACACTGTGGTGCGCGTCCTGCAGGGCTAAGTCTACAATGAACGGATCTGGAGGGTGCGAACTTCCGGGTCCGTTTTTTTTAACGGACTTCACACATAAGGAGTGTGATCTTCATGAGATGTCCGCAATGCGGCTCCATGGACACGCGGGTCATGGAAACGCGTACGGCCGACGAGGGGCGCACGGTGCGTCGGCGCCGGATGTGCGGCGACTGCGGCTTCCGCTTCACCACCTATGAACGGGTGGAGGAGCAGAAAGTCCTGTGGATCTCAAAGAAAGACGGCCGCCGGGAGGCCTTTGACCGCTCCAAACTGATTCGAGGCATCAGCCGCGCCTGCGAGCGCCTGCCCGTTTCGCTGGACACCATCGAGGACATTGCCAGCCGCATTGAAGCTCGTCTGCGCGAAAGCGGCGACGAAGTTTCGAGCATGACCATCGGCGAACTGGTCATGAAAGAGCTGGCGGAAGTGAACAAGGTGGCCTACGTGCGTTTTGCCTCGGTATACCGCGAGTTCACCGACATTTCGAACTTTCAGCAGGAAATTTCAAAACTCATCTCCCGCGCCGGCGAGGAGCGCTCTGAGAAAAATGACGCAGATCCCCGGGAGGAGCGAACGCCTTCCGCGGAAATCGCCGGCAAAAAAAAGAAACCAGCGCAGCCTCGATGAAAATACGGCTTAAAGCTGTACAGAGGATGCCATTTTGTGAGATAATTAACAGGTTCGTTTTTTCATTCTGATGATGACAACGGAAACAAAGGGTTCCGCAAGAAGGAGTGTTTTCGATGCACCGTTCTCTTAATCTGCCCAACCTCTTGAGCCTGTCACGCATTTTGCTGGCGCCCTTCGTGATGATCCTTCTGCTGTACACCCGTATCGGCCGCGGAGTGCCCTTTCTCTCGATTTTAGGACTTGATCTGACATACAGCGATCTGCTGGCGGGCATTGTCTTTATCGTCGCGGCGCTGACGGACACGGCCGATGGCTATATCGCCCGCAAGAAGGGGCTGATCACCAACCTCGGAAAGTTTATCGACCCCCTCAGCGACAAGATCCTCGTGATGGCCGCGCTGATCGCTCTGTTGGAGTTGCATCGCCTGCAGGGCTGGATGGTGATGATCATCGTGGCTCGAGATTTTATGGTCAGCGGGCTGCGCATGGTGGCCGCCGCCGAAGGTCAGGTCATTGCCGCCTCGAAGCTGGGAAAGCTGAAAACCGTCTCGCAGATCGTGGCGATCGTGATGATGATCTTCAAGCTTCCCTTTGCCATCACCGTCATGTATGCCAGCATCGTGCTGACCGTGTGGTCGGGTATTGTCTACGTGGCCAACGCCTGGGAGTTGATTACCGATTCTCATTGACACGTCATGCAAAAAAGCGAAAGGCTTTTCGCTGAACTATAAATTTTATTTAAATTCTATTCAGGAAGCTAAATCAAAAGAGTGAGTCGGCAGAACCTTGCCGGACATTCTTTGCCTTTGAGAGGTGGAAAATGATATGTTTGAAGCGCTGAAACGCTCACTGGGGCTGGATGCCAACGAGAACGCCCTCAGACGCTACCGCAAAAAAGTGGCGCTGATCAACGCTCTTGAGCCGAAAATCCATGCCATGAGCGATGACGACATTCTGAAGCGTGCTCTCGAAATCCGCGATCTGATTAAAAACGGTGCGCCCCTTGAAGATCATCTCGTGGAAGTTTTCGCCTTGGCGCGCGAGGAGGCCAAACGCAAGCTCGGCCTGCGTCCCTTTGACGTCCAGCTTATCGGTGCCATGGCGCTCAACGACGCCAACATTGCCGAGATGAAAACCGGAGAGGGAAAAACCCTTGTGGCGCCTTTGGCGGTGATCCTCAACGCCTACAAAGGCGAGGGCGTTCACGTCGTTACCGTCAACGATTACTTGGCCCGCCGCGACGCCGACTGGATGCGCCCGCTTTACGAGGCCATGGGGCTGAAGGTAGCCGTCATCTATGCCTTTATGGATCAGGGAGAGCGCAAAGCCGCCTATCAGGCCGACATCACCTATGGCACCAACAGCGAGTTCGGCTTTGACTACCTGCGCGACAACATGGCCGTCAATCCCGAGGAGATCGTGCAGCGCGGCCATGCCTACTGCATCGTCGACGAAGTGGATTCCATCCTCATCGACGAGGCGCGCACGCCGCTGATCATCTCCGGCCCGTCGGAAGAGGACACCAGCGCCTACGTCAAAGCCGACCAAATTGCCACGCAGCTCCACGGCGTGTTCAAGGATCCCAATGAAGTGGAGACGCGCAGCTTCCTCGACCAGGAGGAACGTCCCGAACCCGACGGGGACTTTCAGGTGGACGAAAAGGAAAAGACCGTTGTGCTCACCTCCAAGGGCATTGCCCGCTGCGAGCAGCTCCTTCACACTCCGGGTCTGTTCTCCGACATGGCTCACGCCGACATGGCCCATAAGATCAACCAGGCGCTGAAAGCCCATCATCTGTTCAAAAAGGACGTTCACTACGTCATCAAAGACGGCGAGATCGTCATCGTCGACGAATTCCGCGGCCGTCTCATGTTCGGCCGCCGTTTTTCCGACGGGCTCCATCAGGCCATCGAAGCCAAGGAACACGTCAGGATCGGCAGAGAGAGCCAGACGCTGGCCACCATCACCATCCAGAACTACTTCAGAATGTACCGCAAGCTGGCGGGCATGACGGGAACCGCCGCCACGGAAGCCGAGGAGTTCAAAGACATTTACCACCTGGGCGTCATCGTGATTCCCACCAACAAACCAGTGATCCGCATCGACGCTCCCGACAAGGTTTACCGTACCAAGGACGAAAAGTTCGCCGCCGTGGTGGACGAAATCGTGAAAGTCCACGAGACGGGACGCCCCGTGCTGGTGGGAACCGTTTCAGTGGCCGCTTCCGAGTACGTCGCCAGACTGCTGCGCGCCCGTCGGATTCCTCACCAGGTGCTGAACGCGCGCTACCACGAAAAGGAGTCGCTCATCGTCGCACAAGCCGGCCGATTCAACGCCGTGACGGTGGCAACCAACATGGCCGGCCGAGGCACGGACATCCTTCTGGGCGGCAATCCCGAGTTTTTGGCGCGCGAGGAATACCGCGCGAAGAACCTCAATCCCAAGACCGACGCTGAAAAATGCGAGGCCATTCTGAAACAGATGAAAGAACTGTGCGCTCAGGAGAAGGAGAAAGTCCTGAAGCTGGGCGGGCTGTGCATTCTCGGCACCGAGCGCCACGAGTCGCGCCGAATCGACAATCAGCTGCGAGGCCGCGCCGGACGTCAGGGCGACCCCGGCAGCACCTGTTTCTATCTGTCTCTTGAGGACGACCTGCTGCGCCTTTTCGGCTCCGATCGCATCGGCGGCATGTTGGACAAACTGGGCATGGAGCAGGGAGAATCCATCGAGCATCCCTTGCTGACCCGCGCCATTGAAAACGCCCAGAAGAAAGTGGAAATGATGCACTACGACGTGCGCCGCCAGCTTCTGATGTACGACAACGTGATGAACCAGCAGCGCGAAGCCGTCTACACCGAGCGCAGCACCATCATGACCGACCCCGACATTCTGGCGCACGCCAAAGAGATTGCCGTGGGCAACGTGGACGACATTATCGACGCGGCCTATCCCGAGGACAAGGAAGCCTCGCCTTCGCTGGCCGTCAGCCGCTTCCGCGAAGTCTACTGGCCGGGCATCGAAAAGCCCCTGGCGGGTATCGACGACCGCCGCGGCGTTGCGCCGGCCGAAAAGGCGATGAAAGAAGAGATTGCGGCGAGGTTCGACCAACGCGTCGCCAAGCTGGAACCCGCCATCGCCGAAGGACTGTTCCGCTTCATCGCCCTTCACGTGCTTGACGGCGCCTGGAAGGAACATCTTTTGGGCATGGACGTCCTGCGCCAGGGCATCGGCCTGCGCGCCGTCGGCCAGAAAGATCCCCTGATGGAGTATCAGTTCGAGTCCTACCATCTGTTTCAGGAGACCATGGCGCACGTGCGCGAGCAGATCACCAAGCTGTTCTTCCGCGTGGCCATCGTCAGCGAGGAGGATCGTCTGCGCCGCGCCGCGCCGGGAGTGATGCGCGAAAACCGCGCCCCTGCTGCCGAATCTCTGCGGGGCGCACGGTCTCGCGGCGATGAGGGTGGCTTTAACCCTCAGATGTCTCGCGGCGGCTCCAACTTTGGCAATTTCGGCTACAACAGCGGCGGCGAGCGTCCCCAGCCCGTGCGCGTCAAGAAAATCGGCCGCAACGACCCCTGCCCCTGCGGAAGCGGGAAGAAGTACAAAAACTGTTGCGGCAGAAATCTCTGAGCGTGAGGGGAGAAGGCCGATGAAAAAACTGCTGTTGACCTTCATTGCGGTGCTGTGCGTTCCCTTTGCGGCTTTCGCCCTGCCCTTGGGGCCTGCGGACATTGCGGCGCTGGTAAGTGAATGTCCCTCTCTCGACCAGTACAGGAACTCTCCTGCCGTCATCTGGAGCAGAAAGCAGCTCTACACCCAGGACAGCAAGAAACGGGCGGTCAAGACCACGTCCTACGTCATTCTGTGCAGCGCCGCCGCCAAGCTGGGCTGGCTGCAGGATCAGATGATCGCCCCGTCGGGCGGTGAAATCGAACTGGAACAGGCCGCTCTTTTCGACCCTGCCACCTCACAACTGATCCGAAACGTTTCCTATGATGCCGGCGAACTGGCTCATGGGCGCATTGTGCTTGACATGCCGCCGCTGGAGGACGACTGGGTCTTTGTCCTGAGCTACCGCCAGATCTATCCCGACTCCGACGTGATGGAGGATCTGGTGTGGATCAGCTCGGAATATCCCACGTGGGAAGGCAGCGTGCAAGTGCGCATCGACAAAAACCGGGAACTTTTGTACGAGTCGGGCACCAACGCCCTGCCCACCATCAACTTCGACGATACATTCTGCCGCTATGGCTGGTTCTACTTCAACCAGCCCGCCACCCACGGCGTCAGCGGCATGCTGGAAAGTTCC
Source organism: uncultured Synergistaceae bacterium (assembly GCA_964622575.1). GTDB lineage: Bacteria > Synergistota > Synergistia > Synergistales > Dethiosulfovibrionaceae > Pyramidobacter. Next base: position 138,527 of record CAZUQW010000003.1, read on the forward strand.
GACCCCTATGTGCTCTTCAGCCTTCAGGAGGGCCCCGCTTCGGAAATTGCCATGCTGAACGACTTGTCCGCGCGGCGCTGGAGCCCTATTCCTGCGCGCTACGTGGAAAAAGGCACGGGCGCCGCTGCCGACCTGAAAACGGTGGACCGCTTTTGGCGCAGCGAGTCGCGCCTTCGCAGCCGCGGCACGTGGCGCAGCGCCTCCATGATCCCCGTCGAAGGCCCATGGACGACTTGGGAAGCTGCCTACGTGGCGGCGCGGTGGTTGGAGCAGCGCGGATGGAAGGCGGAAGTGTGGTTTCAGCACGTTGTGCCTCAATCCAAGGAATCGCTTTCCTGTCCGGCGGGATTTAAAAGCCCTGTGCTCCTGCTGACGGAGCCCAAGGGCAAAAAGTCATGGTACTACGTGCCTGGACAGCCCGCCGAACCCGGGAAAATTCCCGTGACGCTGCGCGGAAAAACGCTTTACTCCGCCGGAGAAAAGCGCCTGAAAAAGAGGGCCATCGGCGGTTCCCGCCTTGAAAAGAACCGCCTTTCCATGACGTGGGACCTTGACGTGTCGCCGGACTGCGTCGTGTCCGGCACGCTGGACCTGCGAATCCGCAACAATTGGGCTGAGCAGTTCGAAGGACTGGAGGACTGGGACAAAGACCGAGTCCTCACGCTGCTGAGCGGCCTTGCCGGCTGGGTTGACTTCTCTCAGGAACCGAAGTTCGAACCGCTGGGCGGGCAGGGCGTCCGCGTCGTTTTGAAGGTGAACGCTCGGGCGGGCATCCAGGCGCCTCAGGGCGGCATGATGGTAGGCCTGCCAAGAGTGACGCCTGCGCCGCTTATCCGCCTCCACGACGTCACCAGCAGCGCCGTGCTGAAATTTCCCTTCGTGGTCAATCAGGATTACAGCATCAAGCTGCCTGCGGGCTACCGCCTGCTGGGCATCCCCTATAGAGTTGAACAGAACAGCTATGTGAGCTCTTACAGCAGCCAATACCGCCTTAACCTGAGAAAGAACGCCCTCGAGGGCGGCGAGAAGTTGATTCAGAGCGGAATGCGCGTTGACGCCGACTCTCTCGACGGCTTCAAGCGCGTGCTGGAAACCTGGGGAACTTGGGGACGGGAAAATTTGACGCTTGTCCCGGCTCATCGCTGAAGCAGAAGAAATGGAGTAAAAAGATCATGGCAGATATGACGACGGCGCTGAAGGCCCTTGTAGCTCAGGCGCTGAAAAACATCGCGGAAGAGAAGGGCGTGGATCCCGCCAAAATCGGCGAGATCCACTTCGAACGCCCGAAACAGGAAAACCACGGCGACTGGGCGACCAATGCCGCCATGCAGAACTGCAAAGCGCTGGGCTGCAAGCCTCGCGACCTTGCCCAGTTGATCGCCGACAGCCTCAGCGCCGACCGGCACATCCGGCGCATCGAAGTGGCCGGCCCCGGATTTATCAATTTCTACATGTCCAACCTCTGGATGGCCGACGTGGTTCGCGACGTGCTGACACAGCGCGAAAATTACGGCCGCGTCGATCAGGGCAAAGGGCGGAAGGCGCAGATCGAATTCGTCAGCGCCAACCCCACAGGCCCCCTTCACATCGGTCACGGTCGCGGCGCCGCCGTGGGCGACGTGACGGGAAACATTCTGGCCTTCGCCGGCTGGGACGTGGAAAAGGAATATTACGTCAACGACGCCGGGCTTCAGATGAACATTTTGGGCCGTTCCACTCAGGCCCGTTACTTTGAACTTCTCGGTCACCCCGAAAAGTTTCCCCTTCCCGAGGACTCCTACAAGGGCCACTATATTTACGACATCGCCCAGGAAGTGATCGACAAGCACGGCGACGAGTTCCTGAGCCGCCTCGTCGAAGAGAGCCTGCCCTTCTTCAAAAACTATGCTTCGACGCGAATTCTCGGCCAAATTCAGGACGAGCTGAAAGATTTCGGCGTGACCTTCGATCGATTTTTCTCCGAAAAGACGCTGTACGACCGCGGCCTTGTGCCCGCCGCCATTCAGACGTTGAAGGAACGCGGACACCTTTACGAGCAGGACAACGCTCTGTGGTTCCGTACCACCGAGTACGGTGACGACAAAGACCGCGTTCTCATGCGGTCCAACGGCGTGCCCACCTATTTCACGTCGGACATCGCCTATCACAAGGAAAAGTTCGACCGCGGCTTCGACCGCGTGATAGACGTGTGGGGCGCCGACCATCACGGCTATGTGCCCCGCATGAAAGCCGCCGTCGAGGCCCTCGGTTACGATCCTTCAAAGTTCAGCATCCTGCTGATCCAGTTCGTCAACCTGCTGCGCGACGGCGAGCAGGTGAAAATGTCGACGCGCAGCGGGCAGTTCATTCCGCTGCAGGACGTCATCGACGAAGTGGGCGTCGACGCCACGCGCTACTATTTCCTCATGCGCCGCAGCGACAGCCATCTGGATTTCGACTTGGAGCTGGCCAAAAGCCAGTCGGCTGACAATCCCGTGTACTACGTGCAATATGCCCATGCCCGGCTGTGCAGCATCCTTCAGAAAGCCGCGGAAAAGGGCGTCGCCCTTCCGTCGCTTGAGGCCTTCGACGCCGAACAGATCTCCACACCCGAAGAAAAGCGCCTGTTCACCAAACTGGCCGCTTTCCCCGACGAAGTGGATCGCGCCGCGGCAGAGCTGGAACCGCACCGCATCGTCAATTACGTCTACGAGCTTGCGGGAGATTTTCATTCCTACTACAACAGCGGCAGCCGAATTCTCGAAGAGAACGGCCAGCAGCAAAGCACCCATCTTCTGATGGTTGAAGCCGTACGAACGGTGCTTGTCAACGCGCTGCGCCTCCTGGGAATCACCGCGCCGAAAAAGATGTAGCCATGAAACTGCGCTGGGTGGTCATCACCGCTGCAGCTTCAGTGGCGGCAGCCATGCTGACCACGGCCATGTTCCGAGAGCTTGGCCGCCAGAAAGAGCTCAAAGCCCTGATGGAGAAAAAAAACGCCGCGCTGGCCGAAGCTCAGGATCGCCTGAGCCGGATGCGCGACCGAGTTGAATTCTTCAAGACCGAAGAGGGGCAGGCATGGATTGCCCGCGAGAAACTCAATATGGCCTTCAGCGGCGAAGAAATTTATAGGATCGAAGGGGATCCTTCTCAAGATTCCGAAGTCGCTGCAGGCGAAGACAACAGCAGAAAAGGCCGCCCCTGAGGGGCGGCCTTTTCTGCTGTTGTGGCCTTCGGCACCGCCCCTTGCAGGCTGAATGGTTCTGCTTTACAAAAGAGGTGGCGGAGCTATAATAAATTTAAGCGTGGCAGAACGCCTGAAAGACACGGCCGCAGTGAGCTGCCTCGAATAACGAGAACGACGAGAAGCGTTTTGCCAAAAGTTTTTTATCTTGAAAGGAGACGAACGCCCCATGACGACACAGGAGTTGAAAGCGCTGGCCTGTCAAATTATCGACGATCACCGCTCGCAGATCTTCCAACTGGGCGACAGCATTTTTGCCGAGCCGGAGACAGGATGGAAAGAGTTCAAGACGGCGGAAAAAATCAAAAAAGTCTTCACTTCGTTGGGCTTTCCGACGAAGGACCGTCAGTGCATCACCGGCGTCATCGCCCAAGTGAAGGGCGGAGAGAGCAAAATGAAGGTGGCCGTCATGGGAGAGCTGGACGCGCTGGGCGTGCCCGACAGTCCCTTTGCCGACAAGGAAACCGGCGCCGCGCACATGTGCGGCCATCACTGCATGATCGCTGCCCTTTCGGGCGTGGCTTACGCCCTCCATGACCGCCGGATTGCCGACGCCTTGGGCGGCGACGTGGCGCTCATGGCGGTGCCTGCCGAGGAGTTCATCGAGATGGGCTACCGCTCACAGCTGCGCCAGCAGGGAAAAATCAAGATGTTCGGCGGAAAGCAAGAATTTATCTATCGCGGCCTGATGGACGACGTGGACATGATGGTCATGCAGCACACCACGACGACAGAGGGCGAACAGCAAAATCCCGTCAAGGCCTCGGTGGGCGGCACGTCCAACGGTTTTGTGAGCAAGGAAGTCTTTTACGTCGGCAAGGCCGCTCACGCCGGCGGAGCGCCCGAAATGGGAATCAACGCGCTGAACGCGGCAAAAATCGGCCTTGTGGCCATCGACGCCCAGCGCGAGACCTTCCGCGACGAGGACCATATCCGCGTTCACCCCATTATCACCAAGGGCGGCGACACAGTAAACGTGGTGCCCGCCGACGTGCGCATCGAAACCTACGTGCGCGGCGCTTCCGTGGAGGCCATCCTCGACGCTTCGGCCAAGGTCAACCGCGCTCTGAAAGCCGGAGGCGACGCCGTTGGCGCCGAGACGCGGATTGTGGAAATCCCCGGTTACCTGCCCATGAAGCCCTGCGGCGCCCTTCAGGACGTGATGTACGCCAATCTGGCGAGCTTGCTGGGCAAAGACCGCGTGGCGCGCAGCGTTCCCCATTTAGGCGGCAGCACCGACGCCGCCGACGTGGCCGCACTCATGCCCACAGTGCACGCCTATGTGGGCGGCGCAGCGGGCACGGCCCACAGCAAGGATTTCCACATCGTCGATAAAGAGCTGGCCTTCGTTACGGCGGCCAAGGCCATGGTCATGACCGTCATCGACCTCCTCGCCGACGGCGCTGAACTGGGATTGAAGATCAAAAAGGACTTCAAGCCGGCCATGACCAAAGAGGAATATATCGAGAAGTGGTGCAATCTCAAATAAAAGTTCCGCTTTCAAGCGGAATCCGTCGGCCGTCGGGGAACTGAATTTTTTCCTTGCGCGGCGCACGTTCTTCATGTATAATAACTCCTTGTAGTTCCCTGCCCCTTGCGGGGCCGACAGTCCAGAGGGAGGAGGTGTTGCGCGTGGTACGTTCTTACGAACTGATGGTGATCATCGATCCCACCGTCGAGGACCACAGCGTTGAAGTCAAGGCCGTTGAGGAGACTCTTGCCAAGCTTGGCGGAGAAGTCACCAAGACCGATGTTTGGGGTAAACGCCGTCTTGCTTACGAGATCAAGAAGCAGAGCGAAGGCATTTACGTTGTCTTTGAGTTCAAGATGGAACCCGACCAGCTTATGGAGCTCAATCGACTCCTGAGCCTGCGTCCGCTTGTGCTTCGTCATCTCGCTGTCGCAGTCGGCGAATAAGCAGGTGTTTTTCTTATGAGAGGGTTTAACAAAGCTATTATCATGGGCAATCTTACCCGTGATCCCGAGATCCGCTACACCGTTTCGCAGCGCGCCGTGGCTTCCTTTGCCGTGGCCGTGAACCGCAGTTGGAAAGATCAAAACGGCGAAGTCCGCGAGGAAGTTACTTTCATTCCCGTGGTGGTGTGGGGGAAGACGGCGGAATTCTGCGAGCGCTACCTGAAAAAAGGCAGCGGCGTCCTTGTGGAGGGCCGCATCAACGTCAGATCCTACGAGGCGAAAACCGGTGAAAAGCGCTATGTGACGGAGATCGTCGCCGACAACATCCAGTTTGCCGGCGGGCGCCGCGATGACGGCGGTTCGTCCTACGGCGGTGGTTCGTCTTACGGCGGCGGCGCTGCCCGTGACGATGGAGCTACGCAGTCTCAGACTCCGCGCAGCTACCGCGCTTCGTCGCAGAATCAGGGTGGCAGCAAGGACTTTGACTCGTCTCCCGACGCTTTTCCGCTGGACATCTCGGAGCTTGATCGTGGCGCGTCTCCGCTGACGCCGTCCGACGAAGAGGCCGATATTCCCTTTTAAGGAAAACTTTATCCGCGCCCTTGCGCGGTTTTACCACAGGCTTTTGCCTGTCATCGGTTTTGTGAAGGAGGTAAGTGACTATGCCCTTTTCAGGCCCTGCAAACAGAAGGAGATCGGGCGGCAAACGTCGTCCCAAGGTCTGCTTTTTCTGCGTAGACAAGCTCGACCACGTTGACTTCAAAGACGTGGAGCGGCTGAAGAAATATGTCAGCGAGCGCGGCAAGATCATTCCCCGCCGCGTTACCGGCAACTGCGCCAAACATCAGCGTCAGCTGACCATCGCCGTGAAACGCGCCCGTTTTATGGCTTTGCTGCCTTACACCGCTGAGTAATCCATGAGAGAGAGGAGAGCAGTTGTTCTTCTCTCTCTTTTTTTAAACGCGCTGAAGCGCTGAAATTTGCGGCAGTGTCGTCTTTTAAGAGCGCAGCCCGCCTTCGGGCGCCGGCGGCCCTATCGGTAAAAGGGGAAGTTGCCTTATGACACAAACTCGAAGCCTGGTGGAATCGGCGCTTCTGACGGGATTATCGGTGCTCCTCTATATAGGCTCCGCCATTCCGGTCGTCGGAATGCTGCTGATATTTCTCAGTCCGGTTCCTCTCGCAATCCTTGAAATGCGGCACGACCTGCGTCGCGGATTTATGGCGCTGCTGGTCGGCTCGCTGCTTGTGCTGATCATTGAAGGTCCCATTCAGGGACTTTCCTATGCGCTGGGTTTTTCAGCCCTCGGCCTTGCGCTGGGGCGCATTATCGAGCTTAAACGCTCCGCTGTGGAAATCCTCGCCTGGGGATCGTTGGTCTCTCTGGCCTGTAAACTGGCGCTGGCGGTGATCATGTTCCAGGTGACGGGGCTCAATCCCATGAACCTCGACGTGTCCGGCATGGAGAAAACGCTGGATATGATGCTCCGCCTTCCCGTGGGCCTCGAACAGGCGGCGGCCATGAAACAGCAGATCGAAGCCATGATGAAAGTCCTGCCGCTCATCGTTCCCGCCACGCTGATCCTCGTCTCCATTATCGACACGCTGCTGTGCTACTGGATCACCGGCAGGGTGGTGCGTCGGCTGAACCACATGGATCTGCCCCACCTGCCGCCTTTCACCGGCTGGCGTTTTCCTGTAAGCGTCCTTTGGGCCTTTATGGGCGCGCTGCTCTGCATGGTGCTGGGGGCCAGAGATCCGCGCTTTGCCTTTCTCACCCGCGTGGGGCTCAATCTGCAGGTGCTGTCGCAGTTTATTTTCGTCCTGCAGGGCATGTCTCTGGCCGCGTGGTTCATGAACCGCGCCGGCTGGGGCAAGACGCTCAGAAATTTCGTCCTGGTGCTGGTATTCCTGATTCCCATGCTTTCGACTCTTGCCAACTACGCGGGAATTTTCGACATGTGCTGGGACTTTAGATCTCATATCGGAGGCGATCATCGATGAAAGTCATTCTCAAAGAGGATGTGCGCAAACTTGGAAAGAAAAACGCCGTCGTGGAAGTTTCCGACGGCTACGCCCGCAATTACCTGTTCCCCCGCGGCCTTGCCGTTGAAGGCTCCTCGCAGAACCTGAACGCCCTGAAGGACAAAACGGCAGCTGAACAGCGCCGCGACGCCCGCCTTACCGCCGAAGCCGAAGCCGTCAAGGCCAAAATCAGCGGCAAAGTCATTCGCATGCCTATCACTGCCGGCGAAAACGGCCGCCTGTTCGGTAGCGTCACCGTCGCGCAGGTTGCCGATGCCCTGAAGGCGCAGTATGGCGTGGAGCTGGACAAAAAGAACATTAAAATCGACGGTGCCGTCAAGGCGCTTGGCGGCTACCCGCTGACGCTGAAGCTGTACACCGGCGTGGAATGTTCCATGACGCTGTCGGTGGAAGGACAGTAAGTCCCCGTGCCCGACGAAATTTTCGACCGGCTGCCGCCCAGCAATCTCGACGCCGAGCGCGCTGTCCTCGGTTCGTGCATCCTTGATCGGGAAGTTTCGCTGAACCTGTCGGAGGTCCTTCAGCCCGACGACTTTTACGACCTGAACTACCGTGACGTGTTCAACGTCATCACCGACATGGTCAAAGCCGGCAGACCCGTCGACCAGCTCACCTTCATTGACGAGCTGAAAAAACGCGGCCTTTTCGACAAACTGGGTGGACAGGCCTTTATCGCCGCCATCGTGGACAGCGTTCCCACGTCGGCCAATGCCGAGTATCACGCGCGCATCGTCCGCGACAAAGCCATACACCGCCGCCTCATCAACGCCGGAAACGCCATTGTGCGCATGGGCTACGACGAAAGCCGCGAGCTCAGCGAGCTCCTCGAGGATGCAGAACGTTTGATTTTCGAAGTGTCTCGCACCCGCAACGAGGCCAATTTCAAGAGCATGCGCGACGTCATGAAGACGGCCATACAAAACATCGAAGATGCCTTCAAGAGCGAAAATGACGGCATCACCGGAATTTCCTGCGGATTCACGGAAATCGACCGACTGACCAGCGGACTGCAGCGCGGCGCGCTGAACATCATCGCCGCCCGTCCGTCCATGGGAAAAACGGCGCTGGCCATGAACATCGCGCGCAACGTGGCCGTCAGGCAGAAACTGCCCGTGCTGGTGTTCAGCCTCGAAATGAGCGCCGAACAGCTGGCGACGCGACTTCTCGGCGCCGAGTCACGCATGAACATCCAGGAACTGGTGAACGGCTCGTTTGCCGAACGAGACTGGAAACCCCTTCAGGTGGCCGCCTCGGTGCTCATCGAATCGCCGCTCTACATCGACGACAGTTCAGTGCTGACGCCCATCGAGCTCAAGGCGCGGTCGCGCCGTTTCAAGGCCAAATTCGGAGAGCTGGGACTTATCGTCGTGGACTACCTGCAGCTCATGACGCCCAGCCGAAGCACCGACAACAAGGCCAACGACGTGGCCGAAATTTCCCGCAGCCTCAAGGCTGTGGCCCGCGAGCTTGACGTGCCCGTCATCGCGCTGTCGCAGCTGTCGCGCAACGTGGAAAACCGCGACAACAAGACGCCGCAGCTTTCCGATCTCCGCGACTCCGGAGCCATCGAGCAGGACGCCGACCTCGTGGGAATGATCTACCGTCCCAGCTATTACGCCAAGGACGAAGAAGGCCGCCAGGACAACAGCGCCTCGGTGAATATCGCCAAAAACCGTAGCGGCCCCACCGGCGAAGCCCATTTGGTCTTCCTGCGCGAGTACACGCGCTTTGAAGACCGCGACAGTCGCTTTGAATAATCGCCGTCGAAAAAAAATCAATTTCAAAAACAAGAAGAACCGTCACGGAGCCAAAGCTCCGTGACGGTTCTTCCGTTTGATGGCGGAGCCGTCGGCTCCGTTCCGCCTCAATGCCCTTTGATTTTTTACTCGCCCCAAAAGTTTTGAAGGATGTCCTCCGAGGGTTGCGGCGTCAGCAGAGAGACGACGACGAATACGGCAAGGGCGATGAGAAGGCTCGGGACGATGACGTTCATGCCGTAGAAGTTTTTGATGGTGGCGCCCATGACGAAGTAGGCGCCCACGCCGGCGGCGATGGAAGCCACGGCGCCTTGGGCGTTTGCCCTTTTCCAGTACAGCCCCAGGACCAGCGGCCACAGGAAGGCTGCCTCCATGCCGCCGAAGGCGAAGAGATTGAGCCAGACGATCAGGCTGGGCGGGCGCACTGCGGCGAGAAAGACAATGACGCCGAGGACGGCCGTCGTCCAGCGGCTCATGCTCTTGATGCTTTCGATGCCCTTTTCGGAGTGGGCTGCCGAGGGGTTGATGTAGTTGAGATAGAGGTCTTTGACCAGCGTCGAAGCCATCTGAATGAGCTGCGAGTCGATGGTGGACATGACGCCGGCCAGCGGCCCCGCCAGGAAAATTCCCGCCGCGAGAGGCGGCAGCACCGAGATGGCCAGTTTGGGCATGATGGTGTCGGGGACGTCGAGTCCCGGAAGGATGGCGCTGCCCACGGCGCCGCAGAAGTGCATTCCCAGCATGATGAAGCTGACCACAAAGGTGCCGATGACGACGGCGCTGTGCATCGAGCGGGAATCCTTGTACCCCATGCAGCGCACCGCCGTGTGAGGCAGACCGACGGTGCCGAAGCAGACGAGGATCCAGAAGGACATGATGAAGGGCTTCGCTATAAATCCGTCGGGACCGAAGGGCGTAATGAGCGCCGGATTGGCGGCGGCGACAGTCTCCATCACCGCTTTCATGGAGCCGCCGACGTGGACGATGCCCGCGATCATGGCGATGGTGCCCAGAACCATGACAACTCCCTGAAGTGCGTCGGTGAGCGTTACGGCGCGGAACCCGCCGGCAGTGGTGTAGAGGATCACCGTTCCGGCGAAAATCCCCAGTCCCCACAGATAGGGAAGGCCCGTGATGGACTCGAAAAGCCGCGCGCCGCCGATGAACTGCGCCGTCATGGCCGACAGGAAGAACAGCAGAAGGCTGACGGAGGCCAGAATGACCACGGCCTTGCTGCCATAGCGCTCGCGCAGGAAGTCGTTGATGGTGATGGCGTTGATTCGCCGCGCGACGATGGCGAACTTTTTCCCCAAGACGCCCAGAGTGAGCCATGCCGTGGGAACCTGAGTCACCGCCAGAAGAACCCAGCCGAGGCCCATTTTGTAGGCCACTCCCGGCCCGCCGACAAAGCTGGACGCCGACGTGTACGTCGCGACCAACGTCATGGCGAGGACAAAGCCGCCCATGCTGCGGCTGCCGATAAAGTACTCGTCAAGAAAGCTTCGGCTGGCGCTGATGCCGGCGCTGCAGCGGCACGTCAGGACATAGATGCCCGCCAGATAGACAAAAACGGGAACCAGAAGCGGCCAGTTAATCGACATGGCTGACGTCCTCCTTTTCATGGGGCGCGAGGGACATGGGCTTGAACAGAAATTTGACCATCAGCCACGCGAGAACGCAGAACAACGCCGGCCCCAGCACAGAACTGTAAAAGAACCAGTCGGGCAGGCCACAGACCCAGCCGTACTGCGACGGATCCTTTTCGCCCAGTCCATAGGCGAACAGGTACCACCACAGGAAAAACAAAAGGGCCAACCCGACGGAGCAGAGCGCTTCGAAGTTGGCCTGACGGAAACGACGATCAGTTTTCATTGAGAAGCCTCCCGTGCGTTCCGGGGCGGAGACCGCAGAGACAGCATCTCCCCCGGAGTGATCATGTCGCTGAACGCACTTCTATCTCTTGCCGGTCCCGCGCCGACAAAGGGTGTGATCTCACAAGACAAAGGCAGTTGTCGCTCCCGAGGCGACACATCACGGCAGCGAACTTCCGGCAGCGGACCGCGTTTCCCGCCGCCCGGTCTTTTCTGGGGGCCTATGATCGTTCATAAGCGCTCCCCATTATACGACATAATTGAATTGAAACAAGATGATTGTCAAGAAAATGCAAAATCATGTCGATTAATATCAAAAAAACGATGGATTTTTGCCAAGTTGAAATTGCGCTTTTGTGGCTTTTTATGGAAAAACGACGTTTCAATGCGCAGACTACAAAAAGGGAAGCGTGTCATGCTTTTTCGCGGTGACAGGCAAAGCGGTGCTTTCTTAAAGAGAAAACAAAAGGATGCTCATGACCGCTTCATTGAGCCTTTTGTGGCCTCGCGCTCCATAAAACGCTGTGTTAATATCATATAATGATGCTATGATTGACATGGCGGATACGAAGCTCCTGTCTCCTCGCAAGAGCCAGGGGGATCGCCAAAAACGTCTCCGCAACGAACAGCTTTTGGCAGAGAAGAGACGAGGCGCTTTCATCTTCTGCTGCCGGGAAGGTTGAAATGCAGGTTCTCTCCAGTGCTCGCTCAGGAAAGTGAGAATTGCCGCAATACCCATGACCTTGGCTTCTCGAAGCCGAAAGAACAATGGACTCGACCAGGGAAGGACGAAAAAACAGGATGGCCAAGAAGAAAACTGCCGAAAAGGCACTGAACCTCGACAATATTTTGTTTAATTGCAGAGATATTCTGCGCGCCGCGCGAAACTCAGGTTCGTTCTTCGAGAAGCGTGACATGATGCTGACCCTCGTATTCCTCCGCTTTATCGGCGAGAAATACGAAAACGGAATTGAAAAACTTCGTTGCGCGCTGGTCGAGCAAGGACTCGATCCCGACGACGAAAACATCAGAACGGCGTTCTTCGACGACGCCACCTTTCCCGACGGAACGTACAACTTGCCGCCCGAAGCACGTTGGTCCACCCTTGTCAACACCCCTGCTCCGGCACTGAACGTCGCCCTTGACACCGCTCTTCACAGCATCGCAACAGGGTCAAAGGTGTTGAAAGGGTGCTTCATCGAAGGAACATTTACCGCGAGAAACCTCGCTCCCAACGACATCAAGAAGCTTGTGGACGAAGTCAATAAAATCAGCCATAAAACCTTTGGCGAGGAGAAAGACCTCATCGGCAGAGTCTATGAATACTTCCTGAAAGAGTTTGCCGTGAACGCCACAAAAGAAGAGGGCGAATTCTACACCCCTCATGACGTGGTTCAGCTGATCGCCTCCATGATCGAGCCTTACGAGGGGACGCTTTACGACCCATGCTGTGGCTCGGGCGGCATGTTCATCCAAAGCGCCGAACTCGTGAAATCCAAGCAGGGCAACATGAACTGCATCAACATCTATGGACAGGAAAAAGACGCTGCCACCTATCGCCTCGCAAAGATGAACCTCGCCCTTCGCGGGCTGAGCCACAACCTCGGAGGGACAAACGATTCTTCGTTTACCCACGATTTGCATAAAGGATTGTACTTCCACTTCATCATGGCCAACCCGCCGTTCAACCTCAAAGGGTGGTACAACGACAGCCTGAAAAACGACCCCCGGTGGGCAGACTACGCCACCCCGCCCGAAAGCAACGCCAATTATGCCTGGATCCTGCACATTCTCTCCCATTTGAAGCCCGGTGTCGGCATCGCGGGATTTCTGCTCGCCAACGGCGCGTTGAACGACAGTGATACCTTGGAAATTCGAAAGAAGCTGATTCAGCACGACAAAGTCGAAGCCATTGTCGTGCTTCCGAGAGAGCTGTTCATCACCACCGACATCAGCGTGACCCTTTGGATTTTGAACGAGAACAAAAAAGGCGGCGCCTTCCACGGCAGAAATTTGCGCAATCGCCAGAGCGAAATACTCTTTATGGACCTTCGCACCTGGACAGAAAACCCCGTCAAGTGGGAGAACAAGAAGAAGGTTTGCCTGTCCGCCGGACAGATCGAGCACGCCGCTCAAATCTACCACACCTGGCAAAGCGTTGGGACCGACGGAAAGAACTACGAAGTTCCCGAGCTGTACCGAAGCGTGGGCATAGACGAGATCGAAAGTAGGGGTTGGGCGCTGACGCCAAGCAAATACATCGAATTCATCGATCACGATTTGGAGATCGATTACGAAAAGGAAATGACCCGCATACAATCTGAAATGAGGGAACTTCTGAAACAGGAAAGAGAATCTCAGCGGATGCTTGAGGATGCCTTTAGAGGGATTGGCTATGGGATTGACGCAATATAAACTTGGAGAACTCATTGAACAATGTGACGCTCGCAATAGCGACAGTAAATATTCTATAGATGACGTTAGAGGAATTTCGACAAGTAAGACATTTATAGCGACTAAAGCTAATCTGGAGGGCGTTAGTTTAGCATCATATAAAGTGGTGAAACAGAGGGAATTTGCTTATGTAGCTGACACTTCCAGACGTGGAGATAAAATCGCAGTTGCCTTTAATACTAAGAAAGATATCTTGATTTCGTCTATTTATACTGTCTTTCATGTTAGAAGGCATGATTTACTCTTACCTGCTTATTTGTTTATGTATTTCAATCGTCCAGAATTTGACCGGTATTCTCGCTTTAATTCATGGGGTTCTGCAAGAGAAACGTTTAGCTGGGAAGATGTGTGCGATATGGAAATAGAACTTCCCCCGCTGTCAATCCAGCGAAAATACGTGAACATCTATAACGCCATGCGGGAAAACCAAAAAAGCTACGAGCGCGGCTTGGAGGACTTGAAGCTTGTCTGTGATGCCTCTATTGAAGATTTAAGACGTAAAATGCCTTGCGAGGCGCTCGGACCATATATAAAAGAAATTAACTGGAAGAATGAGGGTAGACTTTCTCTGGATTTTGTGCGTGGAATTACGACAAACAAAGAGTTCGTTGATACAAAAGCTAATATGGACGGGGTATCTCTCTGTACTTATAAAACTGTAGAGCCAGGTATGATTGCCTTTATCTCTGATACTTCGAGGAGAGCAGGTAAAATCTCTCTCGCTTTAAATCAATCAGATGAGCCTTACTTAGTCTCCTCTATAGCTACTGTAATTCAAACAGATAAAAACATTTTGCTGTCAAAGTATTTGTATTTGTTTTTTTGTAGAACCGAATTTGATCGCTACACTCGCTTTCATTCTTGGGGGAGCGCGAGAGAAACATTTAGTTTGAATGATATGAAGGAAGTACAGATTCCATTGCCAGATATGAGTACCCAGAAAGCTATTGTCGAGATCTACGGTGTTTACAACGCACGCAAAGAAATCAACAATCGTCTCAAATCCCAGCTCAAAAATATCTGCCCGATTCTCATCAAGGGTTCTCTCGAAGAGGCGCGAAAAACAAAGGAGGCCTAGTCCATGGCTCGGCTCAAGGAATACCACGGCCGCTACCGCGAATCGGAATACGAAGACGCTTTCATCGGCCTTTTGGAGGCCGTGGGCTGGAAGCACACTTCCGGCGACAAAATTTTTCGCGCCGGCAAAAGAGGCGAGGTGTTGATCGCCGACGATTTCAAGGGCTTTTTATCGGCTGCCAACGGTGATTTGACCCAAGATGAGGTGACGCAGATCTTCGACGCCATTCGCCTTGTGGGCGGCGAAAGCGACTTTGCCACGCTGCACAAGGTCTACGGCTGGATGGTCGATGGCTTTCAGTTCACTCCGCAGGATGGACTGGCGCGCATGATCCCGCTCATCGACTTTGAACACCCCGAAAACAATGTCTTTCGAGCGGTGAACCAGTTTGTCGTGGAATACACAAACAACGGGCAGAAAGAAACTCGCAGGCCCGACGTGGTGTTGTTCGTCAACGGCGTGCCTCTCTGCGTCATCGAACTGAAAAATCCGGCGGACGACAACGCCACCATTTATGACGCATGGGAGCAGATCAACGTCCGATACTGGAGGGACATTCCCAATCTTCTCCATTACTGCCCGCTGGCCTGCATTTCAGACGGCGTGAAAACACGGTTGGGCACGGTGCGCACGCCCTATGAGCATTTTTATGCCTGGCGCAGGGTGAACGACGGAGACAAACTTTCCACGCTTCCCTTCGCCGAGACGAAAACCATGATCGAGGGCGTCTATGCGCCGGAACGTTTTCTGGAGATCTTCAGAGACTACATCTATTTTCAAGACCGCATTTACGACCGTTCGGAAGTGGAGATCGTGTGCCGCTATCCTCAGTTCTTCGCGGCGAGGCTTTTGAAGCGGAGCATCGTGGATTCCGTTGTTACGAAGAGCGGCAAGGGAGGCACCTACTTCGGTGCTACGGGGTGCGGAAAGACCTTCACGATGGCGTTTCTTGCCCGCCAGCTGGCGCTTCGCTGCACCGACGTTCCCCAAATCGGATCGCCTACCGTCATCCTCATCGTCGATCGGGATGAGCTGCAAAAGCAGGGCGCCAAGCTCTTCATGAAGAGCACGGAGTTCTTGAACCTGGGAGAGGTCTCTGTGGTAGAAAATCGTGCTCAGCTGCGGCAGGATCTGGGTGCGCGGCAAAGCGGCGGTTTTTATATCTGCACTATTCAAAAGTTCTGCGATCGCGAAGACGACAAAATCGGCCTGATCAACGACCGCTCCAACATTGTCTGTTTCTCCGACGAGGCGCACAGGACGCAGATTGAACGATCTCGAAAGATCAGGTTCAGCAAAGACGCCGACGAGAACATGAAGGCCATGGTTTCAAAGCCCTATGCCAAGGTGCTGAAAGAAGCTTTTCCGCGGGCGACCTTCGTGGGCTTCACGGGAACGCCCATCGCAGAAACCTATCAGACGTTCGGCGACGAAATCGATCGGTACACCATGGATCAGGCTGTCGCAGACGGTTTAACCGTGTCGATTAAATATCACCCTCGCATTGCCAAGGTGCTTCTGGATCGGGACAAGGCCAGGGAAATCGAGGATTATTACAGAAAATGCGCCAACGACGGTGCCACCCTCGAAGATGTCGAGGCGAGCAAAAAGGCCATGAGTTCCATGGAAGTGATTCTCGGCGAGCCTTCCAGGCTTGAACGTCTTGCCGCCGACATTCACGACCATTATGTTTCTTCCTGCGCAGGCGATCCCGAGAGAATACAGAAAGCCATGGTGGTGTGCTCAAACAGAAAGATCGCCTATGCGCTGCTCCGCAAGTTTCAGGACGCCTATCCTGAATGGTTTGAGGAAAAGAAGGCTCCCGACGGCGTAACAGTGACGGAAGACGAGCTTAAAGCTCTCAAGCCCATGCCCTTTATGGCCATGGTCGCCAGCGTTGGCAAAAACGATGAAGCCGACATGTACAACTATCTCGGCGGCGTGAAGAACGATCTACGTTCAGAAGATTTGGACGCCGCTTTTAAACAGGAAAAGTCAAACCTCAGTATCGTCATTGTGGTCGATATGTGGATTACGGGCTTCGACGTCCCGTGTCTGACCTATCTCTACAACGACAAACCATTGAAAAAGCATTTGCTGATTCAGACCATCAGCCGGGTCAACAGAAAGTATCCCGGCAAGGATTACGGCATGGTGATCGACTACATCGGGATCCGCGATAACATGCGGGAAGCCATGAAGATGTACGGCGGAGACAGTTCCGTCGCGCCGACTGCCGATGATGTGGAACAGGCGACATTGGCGTTCAGGGAAGAGTTGGAAATCCTGAAAAGGCTGTTCGTCGATTATGATTTGGCGCCGTTTCTGGATCCTCAATGTGATCCAGCCCTGCGCTATCAACTCCTGGCGAGGGCTGCCGAATATGTCTTTGTGTCAACGCAGGAGCTTCGGATCGAAAGCGCTGGGGAGGCGCGGAAAGTTTCGTTCAAAACGTACTTTCTGAAGACTGTAAAACGCATGAGGACCGCTTTCGACGTCTGTCATCCGTCGGGAAATCTTGGCGAAGGAGAGGCTGCCCTCGCTCAGTGCTTCATGGCCATTGCCGGTTTTGTCCGCAAAATGAGCGGCACCAGCGGCGTCGATGCGGAAACCATGAATCGCGCTGTGTCGAAGATGGTCGAAGAGGCGTTAAAATACAATCACGTGGAAAATGTCCTCGAAAGCGGCGAGGAAGAGGACATTTTCTCGCCTGAATACTTCGAAAAGCTTTCTGACGTCAAGATGCCTGCAACTAAGCTGGAACTTCTCGTCAAAATGCTTCGCAGGCAAATCAAAGAGTATGGGAAAGTGAACCGGCTGGCTGCCAAGTCGTTCCAGGAAATGCTTGAAAAGACGATTGCGGAATACCATGAGCGGCGCAAGAGCTTGACTGCCGAAGAGGTCGGAGAAGTACAGACGCGGGCATCGGAAGATATTATCAAGACGGCTACGGATCAGGCGCTGACGATTCTCGGGCGGCTGAACGAAAGCAGGGAAAGTTTTCGCAAGATCGGCCTGACCTTTGAAGAAAAAGCCTTTTACGATATTCTGATGGCGTTGCGCGATCGCTATAATTTTGAATACGGCACGGACAGGAACGTTGACGGCGTTCTCGTGAACGACAAATGCAAGAACCTTGCCAAGGCGGTGAAAGAAATTATAGACACGCAGTCTTCCTTTGCCGACTGGCTCAACAACAGGAACGTCCGCAATGATCTCGAGTTCAAAATCAAGCTCTGTCTCGTCAAGAAGGGGTATCCGCCGCAGTACAGTCCCGAGGTGTTCAGAAAGGTGATGGAGCAAGTGGAGAACTTCGAAGAACATGGCGCTGCCGCTCCTTCGAACGGTGCAATGAGCGTATTACCTCAAGCCTATCGGTACGCTTCAACGCCGAGGACGTTGAGGGCCGCTGAAAAGCCTGTCTCGCGGAGGAAAAGGGACCGCTGAGTAAAATTTGAAGCGGCGGGTAACTGCGTCGAGCGAGATTCTACAGCCTCCCATCTGGAAGGATGGTGTCGCTCTCCCTGGCGCCGAGATGATGAGAGTGATCAATGGGAAAGGAAATGCGAGTCTGTTTTTCATCTTTTTGAAACGCTTGAATACAAGAAAACGGATCTCCAGGAGCACGACTGCTTCTGGAGATCCGTTTTTCTGTCGTTGCCAGGGTCGCGGTTGAAGGGGGTGAGGAAAAAATAGCCCGGTGGTTCTGGGCTAGAGAGCATGGAGGACGGGCACGAAAAAGGTTGCAATCGTCCTGCGCTCTTCGCCGACAGACATTTTCCGTGGTCTGCCACCCTCTTCGACGAGGCAAAGCTATTTGATCATCATGTATTTTTCGGGGATGGGCAGGTCGGTGTTGCCCAGATAGCCCAGACCGAAAACGTAGGTGTCCTGATAGATCAGCAGGTGGTTTTTCTTCTCCAGCCCGGTTTGCGCGTCGCGGTAGAACGAGCCGTTCCACTTGGCGCCGGGCGTGTTGGCGGTGAAGGCGTTGAAGAAATCTTCAGTCTTGAAGTAACGGCGCAGTCCCGTGGGAGTGACCTTGTCTTCGACGCATTTCTTGGCGTACTCCGCCAGCGCGATAACGGTGGTGAAGCCTGAGGAGTAAGCCCAGGTGCCCATGCGTTTGGCGCCGCCGCGCTTGATCACTTCATCTTCGACGCGCTTCAAAATAGCGGGGAAGTTGCCCGACACGTCGGAGAGGTCGAGGCCGAGGGCGCCGGGGTAGCCCATGAGGGGCGAAGGAACGTCGGCTTCGACGAAGATGCCGCCGAGAGCGGCGATCTGTTTGAGCAACGGCTCTGTATGGGCGTCGTTGGTGCAGAAGAAGGCTGTTTTCTTTCCGTAGCGGTCAAGCCACGTGGGGACGTGCTCGAGGATGAACTGCTGCGCGCCGGCCACGCCCACGTCGCTCATGGGATCGGGAGCGGTTTCGGCGTGGAACTTGATGCCCATGTCATTGCAGGCGGCTTCCATGATGTGGAAGCGGCGCAGCATCAGCTCGGAGCTGAGATGGCGCGGGAAGGAGATGTGGACGAAATCGGTGGCGCCCATTTTCTTCGCGCCATAGATGATCAGATAGCCGCGGGTGATGGAGTCCACGTTGGTCGCCAGGTCGGCGCTGCTCTCGATGACGCCGGGATCTTCCTGGGGCTGTCCGGCGAAGAGAAGAATGTCGGGGCGCTTCTCGCGAATGCGGCGGAAGGCTTCGGTAGTGCCGGGAACGGCCGTCATCACCACTACGGCTTTCATCATGGGATCGTCGGCAAAAGAGGCAATCTGGCTGATGGTGGTCTCCATTTCGGTCATGAAGTTGTCCGGCATGGTCACGTGCTTGATGTAACCTCCGTCGCTGACGTCGCCGTAGCGGCGAATAAGCTCTTCGGCGCCGCGAAGGTTGTCTTCTGCCTGCGAGACCGTTTCGGTGCAGACTCCGATGTGGAACGGGGCGGCGGCAAAGGCGGTGCCGGTCAGAAGAGCGGTGACCAGAAGAGTTGTCAGAAACTTGCGCATGATACATACCTCCTAGAGAAAAATGTAGGGTAGGAAAACTCTGCCCCAGGGCAGAGCGTGACGCCCAATGAAAATTCGATGTCGATGGAATTTCAGAGTGCCGAATGTCGCTGACAGCCTCAAAGGCGTTGAAGAGAAAGGCGTTTTCGGGCTGGCGGCTGTGCGCCGCCGCCAAGAGTCGATGTCCTCGCGCTTGGGCGAGAGACGCTGCTTTTGAGTTATGCCTTTGGCGGGAGATTTTCTCTTGTATCGAAAAGCTCTTCGACTTATCGGAATTTTATTTATTATAATATAAGTTCTTAAAAAATTCCTCATCTGTTTTAATCGATTTACAAAAATTTTTCTGTTCTTAAATTTGCGGTAGAGGAGCGCAGGCTTTCCATTCTCGAAACCCTTTGCGGTATAATGGAATCCAAAAATTTCGACAAAGGCGGACGAGCCATGCAGCGGATTATCGACGAACTCCTGAATAAGCACGATCTGTCGTTCTCTCAACTGAGGACGTTGCTGAAAAACAACTCGCCCGAGCTGCGCGCTGCGCTGGCGGTTCCCGCCGAGGCGCTGTGCCGTAAGTATTACGGGAACGAAATTTATCTGCGCGGGCTGATCGAGTTCACCAATGTGTGCCGAAACGACTGCTATTACTGTGGCCTGCGGCGCAGCAACGCCTGCCTTCACCGCTACCGTTTGACGCCCGAGGAGATCTTGCAATGTTGCCGTACGGGGTACGCCCTCGGCTTTCGAACCTTCGTGCTGCAAGGCGGCGAAGACCCGTGGTACACCGAGGACCGCATGACCGACCTGTGCGCGCGCATCAAAGAGGAATTTCCCCTCTGCGCGCTCACGCTGTCGGTGGGGCAATGGCCGACGGCTGCCTATCGGCGCTTTCGCGAAGCCGGCGCCGACCGTTTCCTCCTTCGCCACGAGACGGCCGACGAAGGCCACTATAAAATGCTCCATCCGCTCTTTCAGCGGCCGGAAGACCGAAAGTCCTGCCTTTTCGCGTTGCGAGAGCTGGGCTATCAGGTGGGGTCGGGCTTTATGGTGGGCTCTCCGGGGCAGACTCCCGAGCTGCTTGCGCGCGACTTCCTTTTTCTGAAAACTTTGCGCCCTCACATGATCGGCATCGGACCATTCATCCCTCAAAGTGACACGCCCTTTGCCCACGCTCCTGCGGGAACGCTGGAGCTGACGCTGCTGTGCATCTCGATCCTGCGGCTGATGTTTCCCGCGGCGTTGATTCCGGCGACCACGGCGCTGGGGACCATTGCCCCCGACGGCCGCGAGCTGGGAATGCTGGCGGGGGCCAACGTAGTGATGCCCAATCTCTCGCCGCAGAGGGTCCGCGGCGATTATGCCCTTTACGACCACAAAATCTCATCGGGCGCCGAGGCGGCGGAATGTCTTTCTCTGTTGAAAGAGCGCATGGCGCGCATCGGCCGACAGGTGTCCATGGCGCGCGGCGACGCCTTCGGTTTCGTCGGGAAAAAATTCGATCTCCGCGGAAAATGATTTCCGCGGAGATCGAAGCGCGCGCACACTTACGGAGCGGTGGAGGACGTCAAAGCTTTTTTCGTTCCCGACACCTTCAAAGAGGCGGGGCTTTCGGCGGAACGTCGATTTTGTTCGGGCGCCCCGTAGGGCTTGAGGAACTCCAGCAGCGGTGCCACGCTGTACTGTCGGGCGTTTTTCAGCAGCGTCAGATAGTCCTCGCCCGTGGGTTTCTGTCGGAAAACGGCGATCAGGCGGTTCAGCCCGTCGGCGATCAGGTCGCCGTCGTTGGCCTTTTTCCCCTGTTCCAGCACCAGCAGCGCCATCTCGCGACGCGCGTGGTCGCCCAGCATGGGACTGAAAGAGGCTGTGGCGATCATCTCCTTCCGCCGCGCGAGGTCGGCGGTGTAGCTGACGGCTTGGCGCAGCAGACGATCGGCCCTGAAGCCGTCGATGCCGAACCAAAATCCCGCTGTGGCGCCGGCCACAAGCAGCGCTCCCGTGAGATGGTGGAGAAACGGCGAAAATTTGCGAGGCGTGAACGCGGCGTCTTTGCCTGAAAAAAGATGGCGGCTGCTCAGGGCGAAGGCCAGAACGATCCACAAAGTGTTTTCGATTCTGTGGAACGGCCGGGTCCACAAGGCGTCGAACCAGATGAGGAACAGCAGCGCCGCCCCCCACAAAAATTCCGTCGGCAGCGTCCGTCCACGGTGCTTTCTCACGTAAATGACAAAAGCGACAAGCCAAAAGGCCATGACGAAAAACAGCGACAGGCCGCCCCACAGGCCGAACTCGCAGAACCATTGGAGAATTTCGTTATGCGCCCAGTAAGTGAACTGCCACTTCATGGACGGATCGAGCGCCATGGCGAGGTGTTGCCCTTCGAGGTAGTGCCACTTGAACTGCCCCAGGCCGACGCCGGTGAAGGGGTGCACGAGAAACACCTGCCACGAGCTTTTCCAGATCTCGCGGCGGGCGCCCACGTCGGCCAGGTTGCGGAGCATGTCGCGAGTCTTCCTCAAAAAGTCGAGGCCGCGGGTTTGATCGAGAATCAGAAACACGGCAAGCACGATGAAAAACAGGACGATGCCTGCCGCAAGCCGTTTTTGGCGCGCCCTGTCGCGGTCGGTGAGGTGCGTCATCAGCGCCAGGAAAAAGGCCCCCACCCAGAAGGCCAGAATGGCCGAGCGGCTGGTGGAGCAGATGAGGCACCATGAGAGGATAACGTAAAAGACGGCGTTGCCCGAGATCAAAAGCTTGTTGGCGAAATTTTTCGAGTAGCGGCCGCCGTAGCAGACGAAGAGAAACAGCGAGGAGAACAGCGCCAGAGCCATCCAGATGCCGAACATGTTCTGCTGACCTGTATTGCCGATGTAATGGCCGGGCGTGGGCATAATCAGCTTCATTCCGAGAATGGGAGAGGTGATGCCGCGCACCTGGAGCTCGGCGAAGATGCCTGTGACGGCGGCGTTCAGCGTTGCCAGCCACAGCACGGCGCGCAGCCATTTTTCTCTGAAAGAGGCGAAGGCCGCAAAGTAAAAGGCCATGCAGCCCGCGTAAAAGAACCATTCCCGCAGCCAGCCGTTAGCGAGGCGGATGTCGACCCACAACGGCTGCAGCGTGATGAACGCGAAGAAGCCCAGCCAGTAAACCCCCAGGGCGTCGACTTCCATCCGTACGTTTCGGCCATCGAGAAGTGCCGCGCTGCCGGTGCACAGCGCCATGACGCCCACGGGCGCCAGCGCGGTGACCCATTTCATGAAGTGCAGCGTCTGGTAAAATCCCGTGCCCGAATAGACGAGATTGGGCACGTCGAGACACAGGGCGAACATGAGAAAGAACAGAGCTTCTGAGAACAAGTGACGGGATCGGAGCGACGGACAGGGCTGCTCCGTGGCGACGGGAGAGGACACTTGCCCGTCGAGGCCGGCCGGCTGCAGCGGCGCGGCTTCGTTATGGATAAATTCGGTGTCGAGGCGTTCCACTTTTCAATCTCCTCAGTAAAAGAAGTTTAACCTCAGATTTTTTTCACTATATCATAAAAAGCCGAAAGGTTTCGGCTGAAAAAAATTTTTATCGATGACAAAAGTCAGCGTCGGCGCATTGGCTCTGTCGATTTTTCTATTTTTGCGTTACAATAAATAAACAGTACTGCAAACTGACGGAGGGACGCCCATGTCACCACAGGACCACAACAGAACAGCGCAGGATGACGAGCGCCGAGCCCGCCTTCCCGTCACTCCGTTGTCAGTGCGGCACAGCGCCGGGGCCGGTGACGGAAAGGCCCGAAGCGAAAAACTGCACCGCAGGGGACTGTCCTCGTTGTGGCGGCGCGAAAACGACGACGGCGAGGTGCCTGTTGCGAAAGGAAAGGTCAAATGGCCAAAGCGATCGCGAACCGCCGACTACCGAAGGTTCGACGAGGCCTTCTCCGAATTCGACTCACCGAAAAATCCGTCGCGGACCTCGCGGGCATCTGTCCCGATTGCGCCGCCACAACGGGAGAACCCAAATAAAATGCCGGCTCAGTCCTCCACGGTGCGCTCCGACGCGAAAGAACGCCCTGCTTCGCCTGTGCCGGAAGGGCGCGCGCCGCGGCCACGGACTTTTCCTCAGGAAGATCGCGGCATCGGTCGAATGGAGGAAGTCCGCTCACCTGCGCACCGCGTGCCCGAGGCGTTGAAGCCTCCCGCTGCCGAACCCGTCGAGAAGGAACCCTTTCGCGTGCGGGTGCTGCGGGCGATTTTGGGACTGGCCATCGTGGCGCTCGCTGCGGGGTTCTATCTCTATTGGGAAAAACAGGAGCGCGGTTCCGTCGCGCCGCCCATGGTGATGCCGCAACCCTACTTTTACGAGGAGGAACAGCCCGTGAGGGCGCTTCTTCTGTGGCGCGAAAAGATCGTCACGTCGCCGGTGTCGGGCACAGTGCAGCTGACTTTCGGGACCCAGCCCGCCGCCGTGGCCGCCAACGACGTGGTGGCCACAGTGCTTTCCCGCGGAAAAACCACGACGGTCAGAGCTCCGTCCCATGGATACTTTCTTCCCGCTGTGGACGGCGCCGAAGGCCGCTGGAATTACGGCACGCTGTGGCTCGGATCGGGACTGCTCCCGCAGGCGCCGCAGAACTGCTGGATCGAGGATTTGGCCCTGCTGCGCGACGATCGGGTGATCGGAAAGCTGATCGCTCTGCCGCAGAATCCCAGAGCCGTGTTTTACCTCAATCTGACGGATATGCTGTCCGCCGGCCTTCAGCGCGGCAGCATCCTGATCCGTCGAGCTTCGAAGGGGCCCAAGTGGACGGCCCACGTGAGAGTTTTCGAGAAATACGACGAGTCCCGCGCCAAAGTCACCGTCGACATGCCCTGCTTTCCCATGGACATGGTGCTGTCCCGCGAGGCGAAATTCCTGGTGTGCTCCGACGAGGATTCGGGGCTGATCGTCCCGGGCTCGGCGGTGGTGCTGCGAAACGGCTCCTATGGTGTTTTCGAGCTGGTGGGGGATCGAATCGAATTCCGAAGGGTGACGGGAAAACCCGTCAGCGACGGCCGGTTCTTTGTGGCGTCGGGACTTCAGCCGGGAAATCCCGTCATCCTGAATGCGGCAAATGCCGAAGAGAAGAGGGTGCGTTTATGGTAGATTTCGAGATGGCGCCGCGTATCCGCGGCATACTTGACCGCATTGCCTCCGCGGCAGAGCGCAGCGGACGCCGCGCCGAAGACGTGCGACTTGTGGCGGTGAGCAAGACCAAGCCCGTCGAGATGATCGTCGAAGCGGCGAAAACGGGACTGGTCAGCCACTTTGGAGAGAACCGCGTGCAGGAGTGTCAGGCGAAGGTGCCCGCCTTTCCCGCCGATATGGCGGTGTGCTGGCACCTCATCGGACATTTGCAGCGCAACAAAGCGCGAAAGGCCGTCGACCTGGTGGACGTGATTGAAAGCGTCGACAGTTTGGAGATTGCCGCGACCCTCGAGCGCCTGTGCGCCGAGAAGGGGAAAAACATAAAAGTGTTGGTGGAAGTCAACAGCTCCGCCGAAGCTGCCAAGACGGGACTGCCCATGGATCAGGTGCCGGCTCTGGCGGAGTACCTCAGAGAAAAATGCCCTCATCTGGATTTCAAAGGACTGATGACCATCGGGCCGCTGGGCGGCGACGAAAAAGCGGTGCGGAGCGCCTTTGCCGCCACGAGAGAGCTTCGCGACAAACTGCGCGTCGCTCCCGACGACCTTCCCTGCCTTTCCATGGGCATGAGCGGCGACTTCCAATGGGCTGTCGAAGAGGGCAGCACAGAAGTCCGAGTGGGCACGGCCATATTCGGACAACGTTAGGAGGAAATCCCGTTGAGCAGTAAAATACTTGAATTCCTTGGACTGGCTGACAGCAAAGACGGCGATGTGGTGGTGGAGTCCCATCGCAGACAGCGTTCGGATTACCTGAAGAAAATTCAGCGCCTTGTCGTTCCCCCCGAAGAAGAGGACGTCCCGTCGGCCGGCGGCCCTCAGCGTGACGAGGAACCCTATGTGGCCGTCAAAGACGACCCTCTGACGGAAGAACCGCCGTCTCAACCGGCGACGCCCATGTTTGAGCACGCTTCAGAGAAGGGTGGAAAAGGCCGTGCTTTCAAGGGAAAGTCTCTGACGGGCAAATTGCGCAGTTTCGGCCAATCTCTGCGCCGTCCCGAGGAGAAGAACGCCCCTCTGGTTCTGGTCAAAACCGGCATTTCCGACATGATCGAGGACATCGAAGACGCTCTGGTGGGCGGGCAGACGGTGCTTCTCGATTTCGAAAGCGAGGATCCCGCCGTCGCCAGAGACGTGATCTCCAAAGTGGTGAAGTTCACCCGCCTGCATGACGGCGCCTACTACACCGTGACGCGCACCAGTCTGCTCCTGTCGTTGGGCAAAAACGCCGTCGTCCAGTGGCTTCCCGATGAAAGTCGCGACAAGGGGCGCTGACGATGGCCGATGAAATGGACCTGATGAAGGTCGTTGACATCGAGAGCGTCGATTTTTCGCGAAGCGTGAGAGGCTATGACCGCGACGAGGTCGATGACTTTCTCGACCGCGTGGCCGATACAATTCAACATTACGCCGAGCTGCACAACACCGATCAGATGCGCATCCGGCAGCTCGAGACGGAACTTCGGAACAACGACGAGCTCAAAGAATCCCTGCAGAACGCCCTTGACATGGCCAAGAAGACGTCCGACGACTTCCTCGCGTCTTCGCACAAAGAAAGCGAGGCCGTGCTCGCCGCCGCCAAGGCCAAGTCCGAAGCGATTATCGTCGACGCCACGACGCAGAAAGCGCGTTTGCTCGGCGAAATCGAAGAGCTGCGCCGCGCCAAAGAGCATTTCGTGGCCGACGCCAGAGCTGCGGTATTGAGATATACCATGCTGCTGGACGGGCTTCAGGAGAAAAAAGATCAATGACTCAGGCACCCCTGAGTCTCGAGGACAAGGTGACGGCCCTCCGCGGCGTCGGCGAAGCCAAGGCCCTTCTTTTGCAGCGCCTCGGAATTTCCACGGTTGAAGATCTGCTGTACTTTTTCCCCCGTCGCTACGAGGACCGGCGCCAGATCGTACAGATCAAGGATCTCGTGCCCGGCGGGCCGCCTCAAGCCTTCCGGGCTCGTGTCGTTGCCGTCGAGCAGAGAGTTGCGCGCAGCAACCGCAAGCTTCATCTCATCCGCGCCTGCCTCAGCGACGGCAAAAACGTCGCCTGGGCGCTGTGGTTCAACCGGTGGAACCTCAAGAACCTGCTGCGTGAAGGCATGGAATTGGCGCTCTACGGCTCCATCGAGCCGCGACGCAGCGTGCCCGAACTGATCAACCCGGAATTCGAAATTCTCGACGCCGACGACCCCCGCAGCGTGGGGCGCATCGTTCCCGTCTACGCCGCCACTGCCGGCCTCAACGAAAAATGGCTCCGGCGCGTCATCGACAACTTGCTGGACGCCCTGCCCTCAGAACCGAAGGAGACATTGCCCCGCGAGATCATCGAAAAATTTCACTTCGTCGACGCGGCGACGGCCGTCCGCGAGATGCATCGCCCCACCGACGAAACGGCCTTCCGCGCCGCTCGGCAGCGATTGGTTTTCGAAGAGTTCTTTCTGCTCCAGACGGGACTGGCGATGCGTCGCCGACTTGGCGGCCTTGGAAAGGGGGCCGTTCCCCTCACGGGAAAAAACGATCTGGTCGACCGTTTCCTGCGGGGGTTGAACTTCGAACTGACCGACGACCAGAAAAAGGTCATCGGCGAAATTTCCGCCGACCTGCGCCGGCCTGTGCCCATGAACCGTCTGCTTCAGGGCGACGTGGGGTCGGGGAAAACGGTGGTGGCCGTGGCCGCTCTGCTTCAGGCTCTCGATTCGGGAGTGCAGGCGGCGCTCATGGCTCCCACGGCAGTGCTGGCTCAGCAGCACGCCCTGACGCTGCGCCGTTGGCTGGAGCCTTTGGGCGTCAAAGTCGGCCTGTTGACCGGCGGCCTGCCTGCGGCGGAGCGCAAAGTAGTTTATGACGGCCTTGCTTCCGGCCAGCTGCGCGTCGTCGTGGGAACCCACGCGCTGATTCAGGACGCCGTGAAATTCCGCCGCCTGGGACTGGCCATTATCGACGAACAGCACCGCTTCGGCGTGCTCCAGAGAAAGGCTCTGAGCGGCAAAGCCGGCGCCGTGGCGCCTCACACGCTGGTCATGACGGCGACGCCCATTCCGCGGACGCTGGCGCTTTCCGTGTACGGAGATCTGGCGATCTCGACGATTCATCAGATGCCCGCTCACCGCAAGCCCGTTCGGTCGGTGTGGATCGGCGACAACCGTCTGCCCCGGATGTTGGACTTTCTCGAGACGGAGATGGCTTCGGGACGGCAGATCTACTGGGTCTGTCCCCTCATCGAGGAGAGCGAGAACTTCGACGCCGCACCGCTGGAGTCGCGCTACGAAAAGCTCTGCGCGGCCTTTCCCCATCGGCGGGTTGCCATGCTCCACGGCCAGATGAACGACAGGGAGAAAAACGAAATCATGAAAAAATTTACCGACGGAGAAATCGACATCCTGGCGTCCACCACAGTGATCGAAGTGGGCGTCGACGTGGCCAATGCGTCGGTCATGGTGGTGGAAAACGCCGAGCGCTTCGGTCTGTCGCAGCTGCATCAGCTGCGCGGGCGGGTGGGGCGCGGCCCCTATAAATCGTGGTGCATTCTCTACGCCGATCCCAAAACTCCCGAGGCCGTCCACCGTCTCGACCAGTTCTGCACGCTGAGCGACGGATTCGCCATCGCCGAGGCCGACATGGAAATGCGCGGTCCCGGTGAGTTCTGCGGCGTGCGACAGCACGGACTGACGGACTTCCGCGTGGCCGACCTGATCCGCGACGGCGCTGTCATGGAAGTGGCCCGCCGTGAGGCCTTCGAGCTGATCGAGAAGGGCGATCTCTCCACGAACTGCCCGCAGCTCATGAAAGCCGTCATGGGGCGATACGGCACAATGCTGGACATCGCGAGGACCGCATGACTTCGCGCGAAGAACGGCCGATTTTTTCGGGCCTCACTCCAGCGGAAGAGTCGAAGTGGGAGAGTCTGCTGCTGCGCCTCATTGTCAGGCCTCGCACGCGGAAAGAGTTGTACGTCAGACTGCGGCAGAGGGGCTGTCCCGAAGAGAAGGCCGACGAGCTGCTGGACCGCTTTCAGGACATGGGACTCGTCGACGACCGGACCTATGCGCTGCTCTATATGGACTCGAAGAAAAACTACGGCCTGCGCCGTCTTTACGACGATTTGCGCGCCCGCGGCGTCAGCCGCGAGGACATTGAAGCTGCCCGCGATCAGTGCGAAATCGACGAAGCCCGGCGGGCTTTCGAACTGGTGCGGCAGTGGAGGAGCCGTCCCGGCATGACGCCGGAGAAACTTCGCGCCCGTCTGTGCCGGCGCGGGTTCACCAACGCCGCCGTCAACGAAGCGCTGGAATGTCTCACAGACGGCGACGAACTCTTTTGACGGCAAGCGCCGCCGGTTCTTCGTGCGGCGGTGAAATTTCAAATCCCCTGAGATTACACAAGGGCGGCTCGGGAAATCTTCCCTGTGCCGCCTTTTTTGCGTGAAGCCTCATTTTTCGAGAACTTTTGCACTTCTTTTTGGACTTTATGGGGAAAATAGTTCAACTTTGCCCTTGTTAAGTTTGGTTTAAAACTGTAAAATAAAACACGCTGTAATGTGACTCAAGCGTGATTTCCTCTGACTTTTTTCATCTGCCCGAGGAAATCTGTGAACGTGCCGCACGATCCGTCCGGAACGATGCGGAGCGCTTTGCACGAATACGACTATGAATTGACATGGGGAGTGAGTTTTTTGGGTGCGTTTATTTTTGTGGGGCTGATTCTCGGCCTTATCGGAGGCGCGGCTGTGGGGATGTTCATTGCCCGCGGCGTGGCGTCGAAAAAAGTGGCGGAAGCCAGAACTCAAGCGGAAAACATCGTGAAAGATGCCCGCACCAACGCGGAAAGCGAGAGCAAAAATCTGTTGTCGAAGGCCCGCGACGAGGCTTCGCAGGTTCGTTTCGAGGCCGAGCGCGACGCCAAGGAACGCCGCATCGAACTTCAGCGGACGGAACGAAATCTCGAACAGAAAGAGGACAAGCTGGACCGTCGTCTTGAAAAGCTTCAGCATCGCGAGGACGACATCAAGGCCCGTCAGGAATCTCTCGACAGGAAAATGCAGGAAGCCGACGACCTCTGCAAACAGCGCACTGCCGAGCTTGAAAAGGTGGCCCAGATGACCAGCGACCAGGCGCGCGACGTGTTGCTTCATCAAGTGGAAGCCAGCGCGCAGCACGCCATCGGCCTTCGTCTCGCCGAGCTCGAAGCGCAGGCTCAGCGCGAGGCCAACAAGCGCGCCCGTGAAATCGTGGTGTCCGCCGTTCAGCGTTGCGCCGTGGAGAAGTCTTCTGACGTTTCCATCAGCACCGTGTCGCTGCCCAACGACGAGATGAAGGGGCGCATTATCGGCCGCGAAGGGCGAAACATCCGCGCCTTCGAGACCGCGACGGGCGTAGACCTCATTGTGGACGACACGCCCGAGGCCGTCACCTTGAGCTGTTTCGATCCCGTGCGCCGAGAAATCGCGCGGCTCTCTCTGGAAAAACTGGTGGTGGACGGCCGTATCCACCCTGCCCGCATCGAAGAGCTTGTGGCCAAGGCCACTGCCGAAGTCGAGGAATCCATTGCCGACGCCGGCGAACAGGCCCTGATGGAACTGGGCATCAAGCAGATGAACCCCGAACTTGTGCGCACCATCGGACAGCTCCGCTATCGTTACAGCTACGGCCAGAACGCCCTGCAGCACAGCCTTGAAGTGGCTTACCTGTCGGGAATGATTGCCGCCGAGCTGGGCGTCAACGAGGAGACGGCGCGCCGCGCCGGACTGCTGCACGACATCGGCAAGGCCGTCGATTTCAAGATCGAAGGGCCTCACGCCCTGATCGGCGCCGATCTGGCCAAGCGCTACAACGAGTCTCCCGAAGTGGTCAACGCCATCGCATCGCACCACGAGGACGTGGAAGTGAAGAGCATTTACGACGTCATCGTCTCCACGGCCGACGCCATCAGTGCCGCACGGCCGGGCGCCCGCCGCGAGAGCATCGACGCCTACGTCAAGCGCCTCGAAAAGCTCGAGGACGTGGCCAACAGCTTCAAGGGCGTCAGCAAGGCCTTCGCCATTCAGGCCGGACGTGAAGTGCGCATCATGGTGGCTCCCAGCGTGCCCGACGAAGCGGCCGTGGCGAAACTTGCCTATGACATTGCCCGAAAGATCGAAGAGGAGCTCAAGTACCCCGGACAGATCAAGGTGACGGCCATCAAGGAGATTCGAGCCTCCGACCTGGCGAAGTAGGCTCGGTCGATGCGGATCCTTTTTATCGGCGACATTGTGGGGCGTCCCGGCCGTGAGGCCTTTGCCGCCATGCTGCCCCGCCTGCGAACGCTGAAAGGCCCCTTCGACTTTGTGGTCATCAACGGCGAAAACAGTGCCGCCGGCCGCGGGATTACCGAAAAGGTCATGAACGAGTTTTTCAGTATGGGCGTCGACGGCATCACGTCGGGCAACCACATCTGGGATAAAAGAGACATTCTGCCCGTTTTGGACAGTGAACTGCGGCTGGTGCGTCCGCTCAACTACCCCGAAGGCGTTGCAGGACGGGGCTGTGCCGTCCTTAAAAGAAACGGCAAAGAATTGGCCATCGTCAGCCTTCAGGGGCGTGTCTTTATGCCGCAGACGGACTGCCCGTTTCGCGCCATGGACCGTCTGCTTGAAACGTTGGGCAACGTTCCAGTTCTGGTGGACTTCCACGCGGAGGCCACGTCCGAAAAGCGCGTCATGGGATTTTACCTCGACGGCAGAGTTTCCGCCCTCGTGGGGACCCACACTCACGTTCAGACCGCCGACGAAGAGATTTTGCCGGGCGGTACGGCCTACATCACCGACGTGGGCATGACCGGCGCCTTTAAAAGTTCCATCGGTATGACCTATGAAAGCGTGCTGCCTCGTTTTCTCACTGGGCTTCCGTCGCGCTTCGTGGTTGCCGAGGAGGACGTGCGGCTCAACGGCGTCGTGATCGACCTGGACGACGAAGATGGACGAGCCTGCGGCATCGAGCGCCTGGCCTACCGTTCCGGCGAACTGGACGAATTGAATTGAACGCTGACATATCATTTGGGGCTGTCCCGCACGGGACAGCCCCATTTTCGTGTCGCAGCGTTCTTTGGGGGAAACTGCGAGAGCCGCCGTTTCTTCGCTTTTGAAGAGAGTCTTTATGCGGATTTTTTTGAGTTTGTGTTTGTTTTGGCGAGGCTTTGCGAGGTATGATATTTTTTTGAGCTGCCTCGAAAATTTGCGGTAAAAGGCGTCATCGAGCTGCGGCGAGAAAAAATGACGTCTTTTGTCTCAACGAATTCAATGGGATAAGATTTTGTGGAGAAGAATGTGGTGTTTTAACAAGAAAAATTATTTAAGCAACAAACTCTCTTGTCTTGACAAAATGAATCAGATCGTGGAATAATCAAAACAGCTGTTGAGTTTTTTATTTTCATATCATCGCAATCGACAGGAGGGTTTACGTATGGAGGAGAAGAAAGGAAAGGGCTCTCTGCAGGTTCTTCTTGGGGCGGCGTTCCTCATGGCGACGTCGGCCATCGGCCCGGGATTTTTGACGCAGACGACGGTTTTCACGCAGCAGCTTTTGTCCGCCACCGCTTTTGCCATCGCCATGACCATTGTGGTGACGGCCGTGGTGCAGCTCAACATCTGGCGCATTATCTGCGTTTCCAAACTGCGCGCGCAGGACATCGCCAACAGGGTCATTCCCGGACTGGGCTACCTGCTTGCCTTTGCCGTGGCCCTCGGCGGCCTCGCCTTCAACGTCGGAAACGTGGGCGGCGCCGCGCTGGGCATGAACACCATGTTCGGCCTCGATCAGCAGATGGGTGCCATCGTCAGCGCCGCCATTGCGATCTTTATCTTCCTCAACAAGGACCTGGGGAAAACCATGGATCGTTTCACTCAGCTGCTGGGCTTTTTGATGATCGCCCTGATGCTCTACGTGGCCATCAAGGCGCAGCCTCCCGTGGCTCTGGCGTTGAAAGAAACGGTGATGCCCTCCACAATCAACTGGATGACCATCCTCACGCTTATCGGCGGCACAGTTGGCGGCTACATTTCCTTCTCGGGAGCGCACCGCCTCATCGACGCGGGCATTTTCGACGCCCAAGACGCCACGAAAAGCGCCGTCAACGGCATTGTGGTGACGTCGATTATGCGCATCCTGCTGTTCCTCTCCATCCTCGGAGTGGTCTATGTGGCGGCCGATCAGCCTGCCGTGGTGCTCGACGCGGGCAATCCCGCGGCCGATGCGTTCCGCCGCGGAGCCGGCCAAGTGGGCTATCGCGTGTTCGGCGTCGTCCTGTGGGCCGCCGGCGTGACTTCGGTCATCGGCGCTTCCTACACGTCGGTGTCCTTCCTGCGCTCTCTGTTTGCCACTGTTGATCGCAATTACCGCTGGTGGATGATCGGCTTTATCTGCGCTTCCACGGGCATCAACGTCTTTGTCGGGAAGCCCGTGGCGCTGCTCATCGTGGCAGGCTCCATCAACGGACTGATTCTGCCGCTGGCTCTGGGATCCATTCTGCTGGGGGCTCACAAGGAAAACGTGGTCGGCACCGATTATCACCATCCCCTGTGGCTCACCGGAGCAGGCTGGGTCGTGGTGGCCTTTACGCTGTGGATGGGCGTCAAGGCTCTGCCGGGCATTATGAAAATTTTCTCGTAAGCGCAAAGCGAACGGGTCGGAGCGTCGATCCGGCCTGTGAATTATCCACCAAGGAGGCGGTTCTATGGAAGCGAAGATCCTGCCTGCCGGCGAAACCTGCCTTTTCGTCGACTTCGGCGAGGTGATCGACCTGGAGGTGAACGCCCACGTGCAGTCGCTGGTGCGGGCGCTTGCCGACCGGCCGTTTCGCGGCATGAAAGAGCTGGTGCCGACTTACCGCTCGCTGTCGATCTATTTCGACCCTACGACAGTCGATCTGCCGGCGCTGCGTTCGCGGCTTGACGAAGAGCTGAACAAACCCTTTGCCTCGACGCAGAGAAGCGGAAAGGAAGTGCGCGTTCCCGTCGCTTTCGGCGGGGAATTCGGCCCCGATCTGGGAGACGTGGCCTCGCATACGGGCCTGACTGAAGATGAAGTGGTGAGGCGTTACTGCAATTCTCCGCTGTACTGCTATATGAACGGCTTTACGCCGGGATTTCCCTATCTGGGCGGCATGGACAAATCGCTGACCACGCCGCGGCTGAAGACGCCTCGCGAGCTGATTCCCGCCAACAGCGTCGCCATCGGCGGCGCACAGGCCGGCGCCTATTCCATCGCCAGCCCCGGAGGCTGGCGCATTATCGGCCGCGTGCCCTACGACCTTTACGATCCGCAGCGCGAGCCGGCGGTGGCCATCACCTCGGGGCTGTGGGTGAAGTTCTATGCGGTGACGACCGAGCGATATGCCGAAATTCAGAAGCAGATAAAAACCGGAGAGTACCGCATTGAGTACGCTGAAAGGGAGGTCGGGGCATGAAACTGATCGTCGAACGTGCCGGCGCCCTTACAACGGTGCAGGACCTCGGCCGATGGGGCCACCAGGCGCTGGGAATGCCCGTCAGCGGCGCTATGGACGCGCCTGCGCTGATGCGCGGCAACCTTCTGCTGGGCAACGCTGTGGGAGCTGCGGCGCTTGAAGTGACTGTCATGGGACCTCACGTCCGCTTTGAGGGCGAGGGCTGCATTTCCGTTGTGGGCGGAGATCTGAGCCCAAAACTCAACGGCGAAGTTCTGCCGCTGTGGACGGCCGTCGCGGTGAAAGACGGTGACCGGCTGAGCTTCGGCGCTCCTCGCGGAAAGGGCTGCCGTGCCTACCTCTGTGTCGGCGGCGGCATTGACGTGCCGCTTGTCATGGGCAGCCGCAGCACCTACATGAAAGCGAAAATCGGCGGCCTCCAGGGGCGAAAGCTGAAGGATGGCGACGCGCTGTCCACGGGAACACCCTGGGCACTGTGGCGCAGAGTCGTGGGCACCGTCTGCCCTGAAGATCTGCGTCCCGATTACAGCGAAGCGCCGTTGCGTGCCGTCCCTGGGCCGCAGGACGCCTACGTTGCTCCCGAGGGGCTGGAGACGTTCTTCAAGGCCGAATATACTGTTTCCGCTTCCGCCGACCGCATGGGCTGCCGCCTTGAAGGCGACAGCGTCATCCATCACGTGAAGGGACCCGACATCGTTTCCGACGGAATCCCCATGGGCGCCGTTCAGGTTCCGGGTTCGGGGCTGCCCATTGTGATGATGGCCGACCGTCAGACCACCGGCGGCTACGTGAAAATCGCCGTAGTGCATGCCCTTGACGTGGCGCGCCTCGCGCAGAAAATGCCGGGAGACAAAGTCCGCTTTGCGCGCATCAGCGTTGAAGAGGGCATCGAACTCTCGCGGGCCGAGGCGGCACAGGTGGAAAAACTGCGTCTCCTGGTTCAACATGCCGCGGCGTATTCTCCCTGCGCACAGAACGTGCCGGCAGCGCGGTCGGGAGCGATGAAACTGAGCGTGGACGGCAGAGATTATGCCGTGACGTGGGAACGTTTGGATTGATCTAAGGAGGAAGAGATCATGACCTATCGAGTGGATTTGAACAGCGATCTTGGCGAGAGTTACGGTGCGTGGAAAATGGGACGCGACAGCGACGTGCTGACTTTCGTGTCGTCGGCCAACGTGGCCTGCGGTTTTCATGCCGGCGATGCCTGCGTGATGCGTGCCACCGTTGCGGCGGCGAAGAAAGCCCACGTGGCTGTGGGAGCGCATCCTGCCTATCCCGATTTGATGGGTTTCGGCCGCCGCAAGATGGCCTGCAAGCCCGACGAACTGTACGCCTACACGCTGTACCAGATCGGTGCGCTTCGCGCATTCTGCGAGGCTCAGGGCATGAAACTTCAGCACGTCAAGCCCCACGGCGCTATGTACAACAGCGCGGCGAAGGCAATTGAAGAGGCCGAAGCCATTGCGCAGGCCGTCAAAGACGCCGGAAACCTAATCCTCATGGGCCTGGCCGGATCGAAATTTGACGAAGCCGCCGCGAAAGTCGGCGTTCCCTACGCTGCCGAGGCCTTTGCCGACCGCGGCTACATGCCCGACGGAACGCTGGTCCCCCGCAGCATGGAAGGCGCTTTCGTGCGCGATACCGAAGTGGCTGCCAAACGGGTGATCCGCATGGTCAAAGAGGGTGTCGTCGAAGCCGTTGACGGCACTGTGGTGAAACTTCATCCCCATTCCATCTGCCTCCATGGCGATTCTCCCACGGCCGTGCAGATGGCCCAAACCTTGAGAGCGCGCCTTATCGAAGCGGACATCGAAATTCTGCCGCTGGCGCAGATTGTCTGATCTGTTTTTTTGAGTGAGCCAAGTAAAGGGAACAGAGCGTTCCCTTTGACCTCCCATGGAAAGGGCCGCGAAGCGTCCAGCGCCTCGCGGCCCTGCTTTGTATGGCGGCGCTGCCTTCATTTCATCCGAAAAAGCGTCATGATGGGCTTTGACCATAAGCGCTGCGGCATCGATACAAAAATCATTTATAGAAGCCATTGTGAATTTATAGAAAATATTTTCCTGGCAGAACAGAAGAATTATAATGACTTCGCACGCATCTCATAGAGAAAGGTTGATGTGATGGACGAAAAACAGTATATGACAGCCCCCGAATACTATCCGAGATTTCAGTGCAAGTGCGGCAGCTGCCGAAACTGCTGTTGCCGGGGATGGGGCGTCAGCATCTCAAGAGACGATTATTTTCACCTTCAGACATTGCAGTGCTCCGCATCGCTGCGGCGCCGCCTTGACCGAGCGTTCTCCCTTCTTCACGACGCCACGCCGGAGCGCTACGCCGGCTTGAATCGAAACTGGCTCGGACAATGCTTCCTTCAAAGAGAAGATGGCTATTGCGCCCTTCAGCGCGCCTGCGGCGAAGCCTCGCTGCCTGCAGTGTGCCGACTCTATCCCCGCTCGTACCGTACAGCCTTCCGTCGAGAGTGTTCCTGCGCCAACAGCTGCGAGCGAACGCTGGAACTGCTTCTGGAGCTGAAAGCTCCCATGAGCTTTATCACCGTGGAAGTTCCATCCTCATGGCCCGTCGAACCGCTAAAAACGCCCGACGAACAGTGCCGCAGAAATTTTGAGCTTCGTCTTCACGTTCTGACGCAGCTTCAAGATCGACGGCATCCCTTGTCGCAGCGTCTTTCGTCACTGCCGAGCCTTGCCGGCGGCGCTCCGTTCAACGGCGAGGACCCCGCCAATTCACTTCGCCTCTGCAGTCTGCTCCTGAGACGCCTGGCGGCCAACAGCAGAAGCCTGAGCAGTTACCTGGGCGAAGCGTCGAAGCTCTATGGCCTCGCTTTCGACGAGGAGTTTTCCGATGTGCCACAGAGGACACTGGAAGCGGCGCTTCATTCCTTTAAGCAGTATGCGCGGCGCTTCGAAGAAGAATTTCCGCAGTGGACGACCTTTGCCGAGCAGATGATGGTGAATCACGTCTACTTTGACGGCTTTCAACTTGCCGACACCGTGGAGGCGCTGCACAACAGACTCCTTTCCTATTGCGCTGCCTACGCGCTGTTGAAGTTTCTTGCCGTCGCCTGGACACAAAACCACCAAGGCATCGAGGCCCTTGTCGACGTGTGCGCTGCCGTTTTTCGCTTTATCGAGCACAGCAACTTCAGCCGAAACGCTCCCATCGTCCTGCGCCACGCCGGGTGACAGCACCGCGTTCTCATAAAAACGCCAGCAGAAGTGCGGAACAACGAAAAACTGGCAACCTTTCACTGTGCAGCCAACCGATGTTCCCGTCACAAAAGGCCCCGCTTCGGCCGCTCCATGATCAGTCGGCGAAAAATTTGCTGCGGCACTGACGCCACCTCAGCTCTTGTCTGAGAAGAACCGATTGAAAGCGCCACAGAAAGGACACAAAATTTACTTGAAATATATACAACGAGAACTCTGTAAATGAAAAGTAAAATCTAAAAGAAGATATAGACAAAATTGCCATACTGGTGTAACATACGTGGTGCACCTCTCAAGGAGGACATGCAATTTGTCCCTGAGATTGGTGTGCAACTCGACAACTGAAGAGGATGAAAAGAGAGAGCCAAGCGAGTAAGGCGAGCC
>CAZUQW010000004.1:0-145656 GCA_964622575.1 uncultured Synergistaceae bacterium
TTCATGACTTTTAACACAACTTGAAATGAATATCTTCGCTATATCGATGATTATCTCTTTATCTCTTACAGATATGTCAACTGTATCCGTAATTAACAAAATATTCTGTCTTTTAATAATCCTTTGACGCTCGGCCTTTTGGGACAGAGCGCCGTGGGAACGCGTTCCTGTGGCTGAAAAACGGTTTGGGGGCGTTGCTCGCGACGGCCACGAGAATGAGGCGTTCTTAGCTCGCTCGCCGCAGGGGATTGGGGACAATGGCACGAGACAACTTTATCTGGCAGGCTATTTTTTCCATCACTTTTTCACAGCGACCAAACGACGGTAATGAATGAAATCAACGGTCCGTACAGCTGAAATCAGGCAATACTATAGGAAGATAACGTTTAGACTGTTTTTTTCGGTATGCTTTGAACAGGGGAGCTGAAAAATGAAAGACGCATCTTGAAGTTCGCATTAAAGGCAGAAGGTTGTCTTTCGCGGCATGGAAAGTCCGACGTTTCGGCTTGGATTTTCAATGGGTAAAAATACGTTGGTGCCTTTTGTATAAATCATCAATGCGCGATTTCTCCGGTAAGTGTATAGTAGCAGTGTTGTGAGGCGGTATCGAAACTGCCAAAACTCATGGAGGTGCAAACGCATGTTTCGGAAATTTAAAGGTTCCTGCGTAAGTATTCTGTGCGGCGCGGCCTTTTTTGCCGCTGCCATGGTCAATCCCGCTTCGGCTCTTCCCACTGAGGTGCTGTCCGCCGAGAGTCCCATTGCCGACATGGTCACAAAGGTCGCTCCGGCGGTAGTCAACATAGACGTAGAGGGCACGGTCACCAGCAGAGTAGGCAGTGGTTTGCAGCTGCCCGACGATCCTCTGTTCCGCGAGTTCTTCGGCGACATGTTCCGCGAGTACACGCGCAAGGTTCCCATGAAAGGCGCCGGCAGCGGGTTTATCGTTTCGGCGGACGGTCGAATTCTCACCAACAATCACGTGATCGCCGACGCCGACAAGATCACGGTGACGTTCTCCGACGGCAAGACGAAGGAGGCCAAGGTCATCGGCAAGGATCCCACTTTTGATATTGCGGTCATCAAGGTGGAAGGGAAAAATTTCCCCACGCTTGAAATGGGCGACAGCGACAAGGTCCGCGTGGGCGAAACGCTGGTGGCCATCGGCAACACTTTGGGACTGGGTCTCGAGCCAACGGTCACCGTGGGCGTTCTTTCCGCCCGCAACCGCAGCGTCCACGTGCAGAATTTCAACTTCGACGGTTTTCTTCAGACCGACGCTTCAATCAATCCCGGCAACAGCGGCGGCCCTCTTCTTGACATGAACGGCCGCGTCATCGGCATCAACACGGCCATTATCGCTTCGGCGCAGGGCATCGGTTTCGCCATTCCCATCAACATGGCCAAGCAGGTGATGAACGACATCGTGACCTACGGCAAGGTTCGCCGCGGCAAGATGGGCGTCTATCTTCAGCCTCTTACGGAGGAGATGGCTTCGGCTTTTGACCTGAAGAGCACCGACGGCGCGCTGATCGCCGAGGTTGTTGCCGACTCTCCGGCTGAAAAAGCGGGACTGAAACGCGGCGACATCATCACCAAGATCGACGGCAAAAAGGTGGAAAACAGCACGCAGCTGAGCACCACGGTGCGCCAACACATGGCGGGCGACACCATCAAGCTTGAGGTGATCCGCAACGGCAAGACGATGAATTTCTCGCTGGTGCTCTCCGAAGTGGACACCACTGTGGCTGACGCCGCAATGGCCGACAAGCTGGGTTTCAGCGTCTCGGCCATCACGCCGGAGCTGCGCAAGGAA
The DNA here is from genome assembly GCA_964622575.1 of uncultured Synergistaceae bacterium. Classification (GTDB taxonomy): domain Bacteria; phylum Synergistota; class Synergistia; order Synergistales; family Dethiosulfovibrionaceae; genus Pyramidobacter. The sequence continues at coordinate 1,817 of CAZUQW010000004.1, forward strand.
CTGAAGCTCTCCGAACGCGACAGCGGCGTCGTGGTCACCGACGTGGAGGCCAAGTCTTCGGCCATGCGTTCGGGCTTGAGGCGGGGCGATCTGATCCTTCAGGCCAACGGCCGCGACGTGAAAAAGCCCGACGACCTGTACAAGGCGCTCAATTCCAGCAGCAGAAAGCGCGTTCCTCTGCTGATCAGCAGGGGCGGCCGCACGCTTTATCTGCCTCTCAACGTAAAATAAAGCGCCGAGTAACACAAACCGTCTCAGAGGCATCTCTGAGACGGTTTTTTTCATGAGGCGCTGACCGTCGGGGCGAGCAGTCAATCGGTCTTTGTTGTTTTTCAGCATGACCTCTTTCACGCGGTTCCAAGACCGTCCACAGCGCTCTTTCACTGATGTTCTCGCTCGATAGCGCACAAAGGTTTGAACATAAAAAAACTTGTTTCGTCCCTTCGTCCATATTAGAATAGGAGAAGTATATTATGAGTTTTCTGCACGAGATTGCTCTGCAGCTAAGAGGGGAGAGATTTCCATAGAGACTTCGGGAAAAAAAACTTCACCCGCTTCTCGCAAAAAAAGTTTTCCGCGGCGCCATCCCTTCCTGTTTCTTCTGACCATTCTGGCGTTGGCCGTCGCCGGGCTGGGAGCCTTTGCGCTTTTCGGCGGAGATCGTTTCACCGCTGCGGTATCCTGGGGCGCACGGAACTCACTGTCGCGCCTGCAGCATCTTCACGTGAGCTTCGAGAGGCTATCGGGCAACTTCTTCGAAGGCTTCGCCCTCGAAGGTCTTGCGGCGGGCGACCGGAAGGACGGCTCTATTGTCACGGCGAAAAGTCTGTTTCTCGCCCTTGACGCCCGAGAGAGCTGGAAGGAGAAACGGCTGATTTTCAGCGCCGCCGCCGATGGCGTCAGAATCAAAGAAAGCCGTCTGGAACGTCTTGCCTCGGCGGCGGAAAAAGACTTTCCACCCCAAGCGTCCAAGGGATCACAGGAAACGTCGACGCCTCTGTTCTCGCTGCTGGCGCCTCAAAAAATTTCCGCCGGCGACTGGGCCGGCGAGCAGGGCTGGCGTTTGAAGAATTTTACCATGGAGCGTCTCGAGCCGGAGAAACTGGATTACCGGCTCTCCCTCGACGGCAGCTATCAAAAGGAACCTCTCCGGCTCGAAGGAACGGCAGCTTTCACTGAATACGCTTTGCCCAAAGAGTTGAAACTGAATGTCAAGGCGCTGAAAAGCGACGTGTCGTTGGTTGCCTCGGTTCAAGGGAAGTCCATTCAGCTGAATTCCATTGAAGGCACGCTGCTCTCTTCGCCGCTGAAAGGCAGCGCATCCTTCGACGCCTCGCAGGCCGACCCCGCGCTGGCTGCCGATCTGACGCTCAACGGCGTGGATCTGGCGCAGCTACGCCCTCTGGTTCCGGGGCTGGGCGACTGCTCTCTGGAGAAACTGTCTGCGCAGCTTTCGGGAACGCTCTCGAAACCCCAAGGAAAGGTCATTCTCAAGAACGGAAAAGTCTCGTGGCAAAATTACGCCGCCACAGAAATCAACAGCCAGATTGACCTGAAGGGCACAAAGGGGCAGCTGGACTTTACGGCACTGGCCATGGACGTCCCGGTCAGCGCTTCGGGAACGTTCGGCGTCGCCCCGGGCAGCGCACTCAATATCAAGGCCCATGCCGGTCCCGTCGTTTTGAAACAGCTGAAAAGCTTCATTCCCGAGCTTGCGTCGGCCGACCCCGACGGCACGGTGACGGTCGACGCGGCGATAACGGGCACGTCGGCTTCGCCAAAGATCGCTCTGAGTCTCACCTCGCCGAAGATCTCGCTGATGAAGGACTACGACATTGTCGACGTCAGCGCGGCGGCCACGGTGTCGCCCGACGGGCTTCACATCGAAAAGCTTTCTCTGGGCGCCTTCGGCGGGCAGTTTTCCGCCGACGGAACGGTGAGCCTGAAGGGCAGATCCCCCTCTTTGAACCTTGAGGGCCAGGCGACAGGCATCGACTTGAGTCGCGTCGCTCCCGGCCAGATCAAGGGCACGCTTCGCAGCCGTTTCAACCTGCAGGGAACTGCCGCCAAGCCCCATATTGACTTCTTTGCCAACATCGACCGCCTGGACGCCGCGCAGTTCGGCGCAAAAGACCTTCGACTTTCAGCTCAAGGCGATTCAAAACTGAACGTTCGGCTGGAAGGCCTCACCACCGCCGGCACGCCCTTCGGCGGCGGCGGAACGGTGGTTTTGCCCGTGGGGAAAAAGACCTCCGCGCTGGATCTGGAATTTGACTTGAAATCGATGAAGCTGGCCGAGATCTTCCCCCATTCCGTAAAATTCGACGGTGACGTGAGCATGTCGCTTTTCATCCGCGGATCCTTCGACGCCCCCAGCGTGAGCGCTGAGCTCGGCAGCCCGCAAATCGAACTGAATGGCACCAAGATCATCCAGCCTCAGGCCACGGCCGTTCTGAAAGGGCAGAAAGCGGACATCAGCGCTTCGGTGCTGCTGGGTGATCGCCGCGCCGAGGTAAAGGGAACGGCGGATTTCAGCAAGACCATCAAAGGTTCATTCACTCTCGGCGCCGAAGGCTTCCCCCTCGACGCGCTGGATCCTTCACTCAAGGGGCTTGTGGAAGGACGCGCCACGCTGAAGTCCAAGGCGAACATCAGCGGCACGGCTCTGACGCTCAACGGCAGCCTGACGGCTCCCACGGTGAGCGTCAGCTCAATCCCCGTGACGCAAATTCACATTCCCTTTCAGTTTAAACAGAACCGCCTTTCCATTCCCGACGGAACGCTTCTGCTGGGCGGCGGAACGGTTCGCCTCAAGGCCGAAGGTGATCTCGGCAAAAATCTGTACACCTACAGCGTCGACGGCAAGGCCATCGACCTGAAAAAGCTGACGGCGCCTCTCGCCCTTCCCGCCGACGTCGAAGGGACTGCGGAAATCCAATACAGCGGCAAGTCCCGCCTCGGCGCGCTGGCGCTCCATCAGGGCAGAGGCAGTATCAGACTGAAAGAAGTGGCCGTAAACGACTATCCCGGACAGCTGGCCGTCACGGGGAAAAATCCCTTCAGGATCAACACCGGCCTCGTTTCGTTTACCGTCGACGACGACGAAGTGTACATCATGCCCGGCAGCACGCTGACGGCGTGGCCCGACGATGCCAACTACCGTTTCCTCGCCTTTTCGGGCACCGCGTGGAAAATGCCCCGACAACGGCCGCGGCTCGATCCCTCCATGATCCCTCACGACCTGCTGAGAAACGACAGCGACATGTATCACCTGTTGATCAACGGCAACGTCAACGTCAGAGTGCTGAACAGCCTGTTGGGCGGTCTGGGCGCCGTCCTCGAAGCCGGCGCTTCGGGCACTCTCTCGTCGGAAGGACTTGCGTCAAACATCCTGCAGAAAATGATCGGCAGCGGCATCAGCACGCAGTTCAGAGTTTTCGATCTCGACGTGGCGGGCAGAGATTACGGCGAGTGCCGGGTGAACAAGCTGAAATTCGAGGGAGAAGGCAGTTACGCCGACGTAGGCACCACAAGCTGGACGGAAGACACGTCAACGAAGGCCGATCAGCAGCGCTACTCCTTGAGCTATCCCCTTCTGCTGGGCCCCGATCCGGCAAAATCTCGAAAGAAGCGCGCCTCGCCGAAGAACGGGCCATCGCAGAAGAACGACGCTCCAACGAATGGGAAATAATTCAGCAATTCAGCGCACATCGGCACCGACAAAGAACATTTTTTAACGTGCGAAAGGACTGACAGACCATGCTCAAAGACTGGAAAGCCGCAGCGGACAATCCCGAAATCGAAGGACGCCAACTTCACACGCAGTGCGCGCCCGGCGAAGTGGCGCGCTGCGTTCTGCTCCCCGGCGATCCCGGACGGGCAAAGTTTATCGCCAACCTGTGGGACGAAGCCCATTTCGTGGCCGAAAACAGAGAGTACTGCACCTTTACGGGCCGTTACGGCAAGGCTCCCCTTTCGGTGACGTCCACGGGCATCGGCGGCCCCTCGGCGGCCATCGCCGTGGAAGAACTGGGGCGCATCGGCGTCGACACCTTTATCCGCCTCGGCACCTGCGGCGCCATTCAGGAGTACATTCAGTGCGGCGACGTCATTATCAACTCAGCGGCAGTGCGCCGCGACGGCGCCAGCAATCTCTACGTGGAAGAGAGCTACCCCGCATCGGCCGATTACGAAGTGGTTCTGGCGCTCATCGACGCCTGCGAGGATTTGGGGCTGACCTACCACGTGGGCGTAGGTTGCTCCACGGGATCGTTTTTCTGCGGACAGGGACGCCCGGGCTTCAAGGGCTATCTGCCGCCGTCGTGCCGACACCTCGTGGAGGACATGCGCAACGCCAACGTGCTGAATTTCGAGATGGAGGCTTCGTCGCTGTTCACTCTGGGCAACCTCTACGGATTCCGCACGGGCTGCCTGTGTCTGGTGGTGGCCAACCGCATCACCAATCAATGGCGTTCAGTGCCCTTCGACAAAGCGGTCAAAGCCTGCTGTCGCGCGGCGGAAATCCTTTACGAGCGCGACGAAGAAAAAAAGCGCGCCGGCAAAAAGTACTGGACGCCTCGGCTGTCCAAGGGCGCACCGCAACGACAGTAGAGTTTTTTCGAGAAAACGGCCGGATCGGGCCAAAAGTTCTTGACGCAAAGAGGCTGTCCCCTTGCAATTTCGAGGGAACAGCCTCTTTTATTAAGTTTTTCGCCCATTGGCCGCGGGCGCTGCCGTCGCGCGCTGCTTTGTCCAGAGAACTGGCTCTCGGCACCGTCAGAGCTTCAGCTCCTCTTTGAATTTTTCCAGGGCGCGCAGCGTTTCCATGGCCGTGCCAGCGTAGACGTCGGCGCCCGTTTCGCCGGCCAGTTCGGGCGTCAGCACGGCGCCGCCCACGATGATCCTCACGCCCGGGCAGTTCCTTCGCAGCGAGGCCACGGTGTCTTTCATGCTGGCCACCGTGGTGGTCATCAGAGCGCTGAGTCCCACGATCTTTGCGCCCGACGTTCGCACCGCCTCGACGACTTTTTCGGGCGGCACGTCCTTGCCCAAGTCGATGACGTCGAAGTTGTAGTTCTCTACCACTGCCTTGACGATGTTCTTCCCGATGTCGTGAACGTCGCCGTAAACCGTGGCGAGCACCACTTTCGCGGCGTCCGTTTTTTCCCGCGCGCCCGACATGGCGCTCTTGATCACGTCGAGAGCGACCTTGGCGGCCTCGGCGGAGGTAATGAGCTGGGGCAGATAGATTTTTTTTGCCTCGTAAAGCTGCCCCATAACGTCCAGCGCGGGAATGAGGGATTTTTCGACGATCTCCATGGGACTGCGCTTCTGAAGCTCTTGACGGGCGAAGGCACAAGCTTCCTCTTTCAAGCCGCGCTGCACGGCGCCGGCCAATCCGCCCTCGGCGGATCTTTCATGAGACGCCTCAAGGGGCGCGTGCCTCTCGGCCGGCGCTTCTCCATGACAACGGCAGTATTCGAGATAGGCTTCGGCACTGGGATCCTGGGCGCTGAGCAGACGCCACGCCGCCGCCGTCTCCCGAACCTCCTCGTCGCCGGCGTTGACGATGGCGGCGTCCAGTCCGTTGGCAAGAGCGGCGGTCAGCAGCGTTCGATTGAGCAGTGGCCGCCGCGGAAGGCCGTAGGACACGTTGCTCACGCCCAAAAGGGTTTTGACGCCCAGACGCTGATGAACCATGCGCAGCGCGCGCAGCATTTCAACAGTCATCTCGGGCTGCGCCGAAACCGTCAGCGTCAGGCAGTCGATGAACAGGTTCTCCAACGGAATTTCCAAGGCGCGGGCGCGCTCGACGATCTTTCGGGCGACGGCAAAACGCCCTTCGGCAGTGGGCGGAATCCCATCATCGTCAAGAGTCAGGCCGACGACGCAGGCGCCGTACTTTTTCGCCACGGGCAGCACGGACTGAAGGCTTGATTCTTTGCCGCTCACCGAGTTGAGCAGCGGCTTTCCGGCGTAATGTCTCGCCGCCGCGGCCAGTGCCTGGGCGTTTGACGAATCGAGCTGCAGCGGAAGGGTGACGGCGCCCTGAAGTTCCTTGACAGTCCGCGTTAGCAGCGCCGTCTCGTCGACTTCGGGAAGCCCCACGTTGACGTCCAGCACCTGAGCGCCCTGCCGCTCCTGCTGTTGAGCCAACTTGAGCAGACATTCCATGTCGCCGCCGCGCAGCGCCCGCTTCAGATCGTCTTTTCCCGTGGGATTGATCTGCTCGCCGATGAGCGTGGGCTTTTTTTCGAAAAGCTCCACGCGAGAAGCGCTGCATACACCCTCCAGCGGGCGGATTTTTCGCCGACGCAGCGACCGGTCGCCCAGCGCCGACGCCGTTTTGGCGATAAAGTCCGGGCCGGTGCCGCAACATCCGCCCAGAAAGGCGACGCCCCACTGGGCGAATTGCTTCATCTGGCGCGCGAATTCGTCGGGCGTCACGTCCCAAGATGTGGCACCGTCGCGCACCTGCGGCATTCCGGCGTTGGGCTGAACGATCACGGGAAGGCGCGAACGCTCCGTCAAGGTCTTGACCAACGGTGCGATCTGATGCGGGCCCAAGGAGCAGTTCACGCCCAGTCCCGAAAGTCCCAAGCCCTCGAAGGTCATGATCATGGCTTCCAGCGGCGTGCCGAAAAAGGTCCGCCCGTCCTCTTGAAAGCTCATGGTCAGAAACACGGGCTTGTCGCAGTTTTCAAGGGCGGCCAGCGCCGATGCCTTGGCTTCCAGCAGATCCGTAAAGGTCTCCAGGATCACGCCGTCGCACTCCTCGGCGCCGGCGCGCACCTGACGCGCCACGGCGTCGTAGATCTCGTCGAATTCGGCGTCGCCCACGGGTGCCATTGCCCGTCCCGAAGGGCCGATGTCCAGCAGGACGCCCTTCCCCGCAAAGCGCGACGCAGCGCGGCGCGCGATTTTCACGGCGGCGGCGATGACCTGTTCGGTCTCGAAGCCGGTGCCCTTCAGCTTGAAGGGATTGGCGCCGAAGGTATTGGTCTGGACGAAATCGCTTCCCGCCTCGAAATAAGCGCGGTGTATGGACTCGACCGCCTCGGGTGATCGGACGTTCAGGCTCTCGGGAATCTCGCGCAGCTTCAGGCCCTTCCTTTGAAGCATTGTTCCCATGGCGCCGTCGAGCAGCACGATGCGGTCAAATCTTTTCATGGCACAGTCCTCCCTCTCTTCGAAACCGACAGGACGCCAGGCCGCAGACGTGGCAGCCGCCAAGCCGCTCTTCCCGCCGGCGGGAGATGCCCGCCAGCGCCGTGATGGATTTCACGGGGATCATCATGCCCCGGGCGGACAAGATCAAGCCGATGCGCTTTTCGGCCTCCAGCGCTCTCAGCAGAGGCGCCGAAAATTCCAGGGGCACGTCGCCGTAGCCGGGGCTGAATCGCGACGTGAGAAATTCGTCGGGCTTCAGATGGGACTGCACGTCGCGCTCAACCTCGTCGCACAACGCGTCGGCCAGAACGGACGCGCAGGCGTCGAAGGCCAGCCCTTTCACCATGGACTCCAGCTGGAGTGCGCGTGTCCGGCGGTCCACCTCGGCGCCGAGAGTCACAGCCATGACGGCGCAGGAACGGCAGTTCCGAAAGAGGCGGGAAAGGTCGGCGGAGCGACAGGCAATGCTGCCGTCGCCGAGGAAAATTTCTCCGCTCTCTACGCGCAGCGGCAGACGGAGCCAGATTTTTCTCGGACGGGCCGTGCGCGACAGGTCGTCAAAGGCCTCGCGCACCGTTTCCTCCATCTCGGCAAAGCCCTCTCGGGGAATTCCCATAAAGCACAGGGCATCGCTCAGCTGCCGTGCCGTCGGAACCATTACAATCCCTCCTCATAAAAGCCGCACTTCGAGACGGTCGTAGGAATATCTCATTGACCAGCTCATTATAGCCTCTGTTCCGTGACTGCGCATCCCACCGCGCGACATGGGCATCCATTCCGGCGGCGCGAGCGGCGCGCCGGTCGGTTTCGACCGTGGCACTCTATTGGGCAACATCGAGCTTTCTCGAAAGAACTGATTTTTCCGTAAATAAGCACAGTACCGTTGATCTCGCGGCCGGAACGCATAAAAATACTCTCCTTCCCGCTCGTCCAGGAAAGAGAGTACATGAAAGCTGCTTGTCGGCCGTCTCTACGGCTCCTGTTTTCCGCCTTTCGGCGTCTTGAACGTCCCGAGGTCGGTCTGCCGTCCGGGCTCTTTGGTGAAGGGCGCATAGATTCTCAGGTGTGTGACGCTGTCGAAGGCATGGTCATTCTTGCCGGCCACGGCATCGAAGCGCTGCCATTTTCCGCCGTCGACGCGACACAAGATCAGCGAACGGCGGCCGTAGGTGGACCAAAAATCCCACAGCTTCTCGCGAGCCTGCGTTCCGGGCGTGAAAAGGCCGAAAAACAGCGGCGCGCGGGCGTTCATTTCCTTTCCGTCCACCGACCGGACGATCATCCACTGCGTTTTCTCCCAGGCGGAGCGCATTTCCTTCGAAAAGGCGTGCTCGTAGGGAATGATCTGAAATCCGCCAATGTCTCCCAGATCCGAGGTGCTGACGCAGATCACGCCGCAGTGGTTGGCCCGCAGGGCGCTGCGCCGCTGGAATTTCGATCCGCCGAAACGGCCGCTGCCCTTCACGGGATGGACAACGCGCGCGATGACCTTGCTGCCGCCGTTCCACCAGGCGCGCACGTCGCCGCCGACGCGGTTCTCGAAATCGATCATGTAGGGCGCGCCGTCGTCTTCAGTCACCGATATCCGAAGGACCTCGCCTTCTCTCGGAATTCCGTCGGTCAGAGGGCGAAGCGTTCCGTCGGCGCGGCGCACCGTTGCCTCGGAACCCACTACTGGCGCCCAACCGCCGAAAAGCCCGGTACCGGCGGGACAATCCACCACAAAGGCCGCCGACGCTTTCGCCGCCGGCGCAATGGTCTTTGCCGGCAGAAGGCTGATGATGCGGCCCTTGCCCTTCTCCACGGCCATTGAAAGGTGGATGGCGTTGACCGCCGTGGCAGCCACCGTTCCGGGTTTCGCCCAGGCGCTGGCAGTGTAGGCGGGGTAGCGCGTAGCCGAAGGAACGCGCGTCACCGTGCCCAGCTCGTAGGCGCTGCCGTCGGGGCGGATGGCGCGCACCGCCGCGCCTTCCCGAGCGGGAATTTCCAGACAGAAGATCTCCCGCACGCGAGCTTCGGCAGGAGCGCAGAGAAGTGCCAGCACCAGAACCGTAAGAAGTTTTTTCATCATATCGCCGCCTTTTGATCTTGAACTTTGAGCACACGCATGGCTTCTGAAATACAAAAAAAGCGCGCGGATTTCGCGTAAGTCTTTTTCATGAAAAGCGTCGCCGTACGGCCGATCGAAAAAGTGGACTCCCGCGGGGAAATCCGCTCCTTTTACCTTGAGGCTATTTGCCGAGGTCGATGACGACGTTGTTTTTGCCTGAAATCCATCCGACGCCGAAGGCGCCTTTGACCTGGTGCCAGTCCCACGAAGAACCTTCCGGACGTTCGGTTTTGACGATTTCAAGAGCTTCCTTGGAGACGAGCCCGATCACCTTGGTCTTGGCGTCCGCCTTCGGCGCCTCTCTGACGTTGGCTTTGCCGGGGACGTACAGGAACTTGCGCGCCGAAACGGCGCTCGCCGCCTCCAGGTTTCGTTTCAGCTCGTCGATTTCGGCGCACTTCGCGTCGATTTCGTCGCCGAGCTCTTGGATTTTCGCGTCCTTCGACGCCGCCTGCTCGCGCAGCGAGATCAGCTCCTGTCCGCGCGCCTCCGCAAGGTCAGTCTGTTCTTTCAGTTTGGTCTCGAAATCGCCGAGGTCAGCGGCTTCTCCTTTCACCACGTCGGACGACGCCGGAACCGAAGAAGGCTCGACTTCAATTTTGCTTTCGCCGCGGCTGCCATACTCCCACGCGTCGTAGTGGTGCATAAAGGCGCCGGCGCCCAGAGCCGCAACGATCATCAGCATAAACGCGCCGCCGGCGGTCAGACGTTTTTGGGCTTCGGGCCTCTCATTGCGGCTGGCCGCTGCGGAGAAGACGGCTCCCGCCGCCAAGAGCAGGAGCGCCGCCCATGACCATTCGTAAGCCGCTCCCAGACGGGCATCGGCGACGAAAACCGTGGTCGCGGCGCCGGCCAAACACAGCGGCGCAAGGCGGTCGCCCCACAGAGACAGCACGCCACCCAGCACTCCCAGCAGCGCGGCGCCGACCGTGCTAAGGGTTTTGACGTCAGCTTCTCTCAAACTCGCGAGAAAGTTTTCAGCTCCGGCGGAACAGGCGGCCGCGCCGACGCCGCTTTGAAAGAGGGCAAAGGCGCTCCCCGCCAGGGCGAAAAACAGTCCGAAGACGCACGCCCAACCGAAACGCCATGACGCACGGTGTCTGTTGAAGCTCGCCCCCGGCCACAGGCAAACCGCCGAGGCGAGGCAGAGCGCCGTCACGGACCAGGAGGGGGACCAAACAAAGCCCGACGCATACTGTGCAATTCCGTTGATTGCCGCAGCCGCCAGAAGCAGCGCCGTGCCCGAAAAGCTTCGAATCAGCCCCAGAAAGGTTCCCGCCAGAGCGAGACCGGCAGTGCCCAGAGCAAGGCGAGTTTCGCCATCGAAAGACAGAAAATCCTTCAACCAGCTCAGGTCCTTTCCGTGGGAAGCCATGAGCGGGCAGACGCCGCCGAAGTGCAGCGCCAGCGCGCCCGCCGCCAGGGCCATAACGAGGCCGAAGAGCCAGACCAAGAGAGTTCCCGAAAGGGGACGCGGAGCGTCGTCTTTCTTATTGCCCCCATCCCCCGTGAAAACTTTCGATGGCAACGAGGGAGTCTCAGTGCAGGAAGGAGCTGCCTTTTCCTCTAAGACGCCACGTCCTGCGGCGTCAGGAGACTGCGCCGAAGACGGCGGAACTTCATCAGGCCGATCTTCCGGCTTGGGAGCGGCAATTCCTTCGGCGTCGGAGGACGAGGCCGAAGCCGCCTGAACTTCATCGGAGCTGCCTTCCGGCTTGGGAGCGGCAGTTCCTTCGGCGTCGGGAAACGACGCCGACGACGCCTGAACTTCATGGGCGCAGCTCTTTTCCGCGGAGGCTTCACCGGCATTCGCCGAAAATTCTTCGCCCGCAGCGGATACAGCCGTTTCCTTCCCGGCGTCGTCGGAAACAGCGCACAGCCACACCGTCAGCGCGGCTGCCACGTCGAGAAGCAGCGCCGAAGTGCAATAGGGATAGGTTATTTTCAGTGAGAATTGAACGTAGGCCAAAATTCCGGCAGCGACGATCATCGGGAAAGACGCGCTTTTTTTCTCCGCGAGGGCGAGCAGCGCGCCCACAGCCGTCAGAAGGGACGCGACGCACACCGATTTCACCAGAGGCGAAAGCGTCCCGAACTCCTTGAGCCACGCCAGATCGGCGCCACCCCCGAGAATCACGTCCAGCGTGCCGCTGAAATACAGCGACAATCCTGTGCCGGCGGCTGCCAGCAGGAATGACAGAAAATACATTCACAGGACCTCCTTTGTTCTGTAGAAAAATCCGGAGAGACGAGGTTGATTATTTGCGAATTATAGCTCAAAGCCATAAAACGCGCCAGAGAAACGGAAAGGACTCGGCACAACTTGCCCGCGAAAAATATTGCGGGAAGGGCGTCCTGCGACCCAAACGTTTCACTGTTTTTGCACAAGCGAGGAGCGCGCTCATGGAAAAAGCGCTCTGCCCGCAGGGACAGAGCGCTTGAGCATATCTTTTACTCCTTGTTCGCGGGAATCCGCGTGGTAATGCCGAGGTCGTCCAGCTGAGAGGCGTCGACGACAGAAGGCGCACCCGACATGAGATCCTGGGCGCGAGCCGTTTTGGGGAAAGCCATGACTTCGCGGATGCCCTTGCAGCCGCACAGCAGCATGCACAGACGGTCGAAGCCCAGCGCCAGCCCGCCGTGAGGCGGCGTGCCGAACTTGAGGGCGTCGAGGAAGAAGCCGAAGCGGCGCTGCGCCTCTTCGGGCGTGAAAGCCAGGCATTTGAAGACCTTTTCCTGCACTTCCTCATCATGAATCCTGATCGAGCCGCCGCCCACTTCAATGCCGTTCAGCACGAGGTCGTAGGTGCGCGAGCCGCAGTGCGTCGGATCGGAATCCAGCATCGACAGTTCCTCGGGGTTGGGCTGAGTGAAGGGATGGTGCGTGGCCACCCAGCGCTTCTCCTCTTCGTCCCACTCAAGCAGCGGGAAATTGGTCACCCACAGGAACTCCCAGCCTTTGCCGACCAAGCCGTGGGCTTTGGCGATGTCCAGTCTGAGCTGTCCCAGAACCTTGGAGACCAACATGACGTCGGTGCCGGCCGTCAGGAACAGGACGTCGCCGTCGGCGGCGCCCGCAAGCTCCATGAGCTGCTTCTGGCGCTCTTCCTTCAAATGCTTCGCCAAAAAGCCCTTGACCGCTCCGCCTTTGAGCTGCAAAAACGCCACGTCGGCGGCGCCAAGTTCCTTGCCTTCGGCGGCCACCTCTTCGCACTGGCGACGCGACCACTGGGCGCCGCCGGGAACGGCAATGGCGCGCACGACGCCGCCGGCTTTCACCACCTTGGCGATGGGGGCGAATTCGATGTCTTCGAAGGCGTCGGTCACGTCGCGAATCTCAAAGGGAATTCTCAGATCGGGCTTGTCGCTGCCGAAACGCGCCATGGCTTCGCGGTATTCCATGCGGCGGAACGGCGCCGCGATTTCGACGCCGAGAATTTTCTTCCACAGGCCCGTCACGTAGCCTTCCAGCAGAGCGTAGATGTCCTCCTCGGTGACAAAGCTCATCTCGATGTCCACCTGGGTGAACTCGGGCTGACGGTCGGCGCGGAGGTCCTCGTCGCGGAAGCACTTGGCGATCTGGTAATACCGGTCGGCGCCGGAGATCATCAAAATCTGCTTGAAGAGCTGGGGCGACTGGGGCAGCGCGTAGAACGATCCGGGCGACATGCGCGAGGGCACCAGATAGTCGCGGGCGCCTTCCGGCGTGGACTTCATCAGAATGGGAGTCTCGATCTCGGTGAAATCCTGTCCGTTCAAGTAGGCGCGGGTGAACTGCGCCACTTCGTGGCGGGTCCGTAGGTTGTTCTGCATGCGCTCGCGGCGCAGGTCCAGATAGCGGTATTTCAGGCGAAGGTTCTCATCGACGTTCTCCGCGCCGTCGCCCATCTCGAAGGGAAGGGGCGCCGACGTGGAGAGAACGATGAAATCGTTGGCCACCACTTCCCACCGCCCGGTTTTCAGGTCGGAGTTGGCCATGCCGTCGGGGCGGAGGCGCACCGTGCCGCGCACGGCGATGACGTATTCGCTGCGCAGCTCGCCGGCGTCGGCGTGCAGCTGCGCGTCCACCTCGGGGGTAAACACCACTTGCAGGGCACCGGTTTTGTCCCACAGCCTGATGAAAATGACTCCGCCGTGGTCGCTGCGGCTGCGCACCCAGCCGTTGAGCACCACTTCTTTGCCGACGTCGGCATCGCTCACAAGGCCGCATTTCACGGTTCGTTTCCAGCTCGAATCAAAAACTCCCTTGCGCATCGTCAAAAACCACCTTATTCTCTCAAGATGAAAAATCCAACGGAAATGCGCCGTTCAGCGTTTTCCGCCGGAGGCTGCGTCTTTTCCCGCAAGTAGCGCCGTCCGTGCCGCCGCTTCGGCCAGAGGGACTTCCGTCTGCTCGGCCTTGGAGAGGTCGCGCAAAGCGAAAACGCCGCGCGCCGCCTCGTCGCCGCCCAAAATGCAGGCCGCCTTGGCGCCGCTGGACACGGCCGTCTTCATCTGCGCTTTCATGCCGCGCCCCGCATAGTCCATGTCGGCCTTCAATCCGGCTCGACGCAAGCTGTACAAAAGCTCCATGGCGCTGAGACGCGCCGTCTTGTCGGGGCACACCACGTAGGCGTCGAGAGCGGGGGGCTCGCCGAAGGAACAGCCCTGCTCGTCCATGACGAGGACCACGCGGTCAAGCCCCGCGGCAAAACCGACGCTGGGAACGTGGCCTCCGCCGATGGACTCCGAAAGGTTGTCGTAACGCCCTCCGCCGCACACGGCGCTCTGGGCGCCCAAGTCACCCGACTTGACTTCGAAGGCCGTTTTGGTGTAGTAATCCAAGCCGCGCACCAGAGTCTTGTCGATGGAATATTTCACGCCCAAGCGGGTCAGGGCGTCGGTGACGTCCTTGAAGTGCTGGGCGCACTCGTCGCAGAGGCTGTCGAAGATGTCGGGCGCGCCGGCCACGACGTCGTGATCTTCCTTGCAGTCCAGCACGCGCAGCGGATTGCGCTCCAAGCGGTTTTTGCATGTGTCGCAGAGCTCGTCGTAGCGGTCTTTCAGGTACGCGATGAGCTTCTCGCGGTACACCGGCCGGCACTTGGGGCACCCCACGGAGTTGAGAACCACCTCGAGGTTTTTCATGCCCAGAGTTCTGAAGAGCTCGAGGGCCGTCATGATCACTTCCACGTCCACCAGCGGGCTCTCCGATCCGATTTCCTCGTAATCAAGCTGCCAGAACTGGCGATAGCGCCCTTTCTGGGGACGCTCGTAGCGGAACATGGGGCCGGCGCCCCACAATTTCGTGGGATTGCCGCCGGGAACGCCCAGCTTGTGCTCCAGGTAGCTGCGCATCATGCCCGCCGTCATCTCGGGACGAAGCGTAATGCTGCGTCCGCCTTTGTCGGTAAAGGTGTACATCTCTTTTTCCACAATGTCGGTCGTGTCTCCGACGCCGCGGCTGAAAAGTTCGGTATGCTCGAAGGTCGGAAGCTGAACCTCACAGTAGTTGAATTTTTTCGCAGTTTCCGCTGCGCGTTCCAGCACATAGGCCCATTTCCACGACTCGTCGGGAAGAATATCGCGAACCCCGCGGGGTCCCTGAATTGAGTCCGCCATCGCACATACCTCCTTGAAAAAATCGGAAGTTCCTCAACTTTACTGCATAACGGAGAACTTCCATGGACACATTATTATACAACGCTTTCGCCTTCTGCACATCCCCAAGGGGGAAAAATCAACGATTCAAGCGTGCAAAAATCCCCGGCGTTCCGCCCTCTTCCAAAATGAGGTTGACGCCGCCAGAGAGGGTCAGTAAAATGATTGCAGTCGCCGACGCGATTTTCGCTTTTTTTGAGCGCCGTCGGCCTCAGTTTCATCGCAAAAAGTTTTCGTCATCTCAAACGAGGGGGAAAGTCCATGTCCCTGAGAACTCTTGCCGTAATTC
Organism: uncultured Synergistaceae bacterium; assembly: GCA_964622575.1. Lineage (GTDB taxonomy): Bacteria > Synergistota > Synergistia > Synergistales > Dethiosulfovibrionaceae > Pyramidobacter. Next base: position 17,026 of record CAZUQW010000004.1, read on the forward strand.
CCGCGCGCTACGCCAGCACGCGGCTTCCGGGAAAGCCGCTTCTTCGCATTGCCGGAATTCCGTTGATCCTTCGCGTTCTGCGGGGCGTGCGCCGTTGTGCCGCCGTTGACCGCGTCGTGGTGGCCACCGACGATCAGCGCATTGCCGACGTGGTAACCGACGACGGCGGCGAAGCCGTAATGACGCCTTCCGACCTGCCCAGCGGCGGCGACCGCGTGGCCTACGTGGCCCGACGGATTCCATCGGAATACGTCATCAACGTCCAGGGCGACGATCCTCTTGTGGACGCCGACATGATCGATCCCCTCGTCGACGCGCTGGAAGCCGACCCGTCGACGAGGCTGGCGTTGCTGGCGAAAAAAATCGATCAGCGCAGCGAAGTGGACAACCCCAACGTAGTCAAGGTGGTTTTCGACGCCCAAGGGCGGGCGCTCTACTTCAGCCGTTCGCCCATTCCCTACCCCAGAAACGCCGAAAACGCCGTCTGGTACAAGCACATCGGCCCCTACGGCTGGCGCAGGGATTTTCTTTTGGAGTTCGCGGAAATGGAACAGACGCCCCTGGAAAAAACCGAAAGCCTCGAAATGCTGCGCGTCCTGGAAAAGGGCTACAGGCTGCGCTGCGTGCCTACCGCGCGCGACACCATTGAAATCGACACGCCCGACGACGTCCGCAGACTGGAAGACTGGCTGGCACGGGAACAACACTAACGGAAAAATCCGCCCTGCAGGCGGCCTCTATCATTTCACAGAAGAAGGAGTTCGCTATGTTCAATTCACCCAAATCACTGAAAGATTTTGTCGCTCTGCCCCGTTTCTGGCGCATTGACATCCCCACGAAGGTCGTTTTGTCCGACGACGGCATCGGCCGCCTTTTCGAGCTCATCGAAGAGCACGGCAAGAAGAAGCCCTTCTTTGTCGTCGACAAAGCGCTGGAGCACCAGGCGCCCTTTGCACGCGTTTTCGCCCAGAAGGATAAGTTCGTTTTTAACGCCTCCTACTCCGAAGTGCGCACCAGCGACGTAGACGCCCTCGTGCAGGTCATGCGCACAGAGCATCCCGACTGCGACCTGATCGTCGGCATCGGCGGCGGCTCCACCATGGACTTTGCAAAAGCCACGGGCATCTGCATCGCCAATCCCCTTCACGCCAAGGACTATCAGGGATACAGCATGGAGATGAACCGCGGCGTCGAAGCCTGGGCGGTGCCCGCGCTCAACGGCACCGGCGCCGAAATCACGCCCATCGCCGTCATGCGTGGTCCGGAGAAGAAGCTGGGCATCAACAACGCCCTCGTGGAAGCCGCCTTGACGGTGGTCGATCCACAGCTTTCAGCAGGCGCGCCGGCATTCAACCGCTTTTACACCATGATGGACTGCTATTTCCACCACTACGAGATCTCCAAGAGCAAAACCAGCGCGCATGACGCCATCCTCGACTCCCTGGACGGACTCCAGCTTGCCCGCGAAGTGTTGAGCTGCGACGTGGAAGAATACGATCTCCAGCGAGCCATGAAGTCCGCCATCGCCTCCATTCTCGGCGGCACCAGCAGCGTCGGCGGCCGCGTGGGCATTCCCCACGCCATTTCCTACGGCCTGAGCAACTCAGCGCCCTTCCTGCCCCACAGCGTCGCCGTGACCCTTTCAATGCTGGCCCTCGAGGACATCTACCCCGACGGATACGAGGAGACTCTGAAATTCCACGAGATCAGCCACAGAGAGCTTCCCAAGGCCAGCACCTACGGCCTGAGCGAAAACGACATTCCCAAGATGGTCAAGACCGCTCTGGGCATGGAGAAGCTGTGGCAGAGCTGCTTCGGCATGGATCAGTGGAAGGAAAAGGCCACGCCGGAGTACATTCAGTCCATTTACAACAAGATTATCAGCCGTTCCTAACAGTTTATTGCAAGCTCAAAGGAGAGTGAAAATATGCCCGGTACAGAAATTTTCGACCAGATGGAAGTGGATGCCGTCACCGACGTCATCCGCCGCAAAATGGTTCACCGCTATTCTTCCCACGCCGCGCGCAAGGGCATTTACCGCGTCAGCGAGTTCGAGGCCGCTCTGGCCAAGCGCCTTGGTGCCAAGCACGCTCAGGCCGTCAGCAACGGCACGTCGGCGCTTTTCGTGGGACTCAAGGCCATGGGCATCAAGCCCGGCGACGAAGTGATCACCTCGGCCTTCACCTTTATCGCCACCGTTGAAGCCATCGTCGCCTGCGGCGCCGTTCCCGTGCTTGCCGACGTCGACGAGACGCTGGGCATGGCGCCGGCTTCGGTGGAAAGCAAGATCTCGCCGCGCACCAAAGCCATTATGCCCGTTCACATGTTCGGCGCGGCCACCCGTCTCGAGCCCATCCTCGAGATCGGCAAAAAGCACAACATTCCCGTGGTGGAGGACAGTTGCGAGGTCACCGGCGGCACGTACCACGGCAAGGCGCTGGGCACCTTCGGACTGTGGGGCTCTTACAGCTTCGATCCCAACAAGTACGTCACCGTGGGCGAGGGCGGCGCGCTGGTCACCGACGACGACGAGCTGTACAAAAAGATGGAACTGTACCACGACCACGGCCATGTCCACCGCATGGACATCGAGCGCGGCGCCGAGGACAAGTGCGGACTGGGACTCAACTTCCGCATGAGCGAGCTTGAAGGCGCCCTGGGGCTTGTGGCGCTGAAAAAGATGGATTACGCCCTCGGCCTTCTGCGCGCCACCAAGCGTAAAGTTCTCGACGGCGTCAAAGACACGGGGCTGAAGCGCCGCGACGTGCCCAATCCCGACGGCGATATCGCCACGCACATCGTGTTTCTGCTGCCCACCGCCGAAGCGGCTCGAAAGTTCCAGGCCGTCACCAAAGAGAAGGGGATGCCCGTGGGCATCATCGGCGGCAACACCTGGCATTACGCCAAGCATTGGAAGGCATTGGAAGCTTTGGGCGGAACCGACATCAACGGAACCACGGCGCCCTCCTACGCGCCGGAAACCATGGCGCAAACCGAGGCCGTGCTGAGCCGTGCCGTGTTCTACTGCCCCAGTTTGATCTGCGACGACGCCACCGTCGAAAAGATGATCGACGCGCTGCGCGCCGGCGCCAAGGCCGTTCTCTAGCCTCTCGGCGCACAACGCACACAAGATTCGACGCAAAAGGCCGTACACCTTTTCACCGATTGAAAAGGTGTACGGCCTTTGTCTATCCATTCCCTTGGCTCAGCTACATCACTGCAAGCTTTGAAAGCCCGGCATTTTTCCACACTGTCCTTGGGCAACGGCGGTGGTGGTACCTTCGGCGCGCTGAAGTTTCTCAATTTTCCGCTCCTGACGTCGCTACCCTCTCCAGCGCCGACAGGAGCGCGTCGGCATCGCTGAAAAACGGCACTTTTGCGCCGCTAGAGTTCAGGAATCCTCCATCTTCGCACTTCCGAATCATCTCGGCCAGAGGGTCGTAAAATCCGAAGGCGTTGAGAATTCCCAGCGGCTTGCGAAGTTCTCCCAGAGCGCGCAGACAACAGACCTCGAACAGCTCGTCAAGGGTGCCGATGCCGCCAGGCAGCACGGCAAAGCCATCGGACAGCCGCTCCATGGTGGCCTTGCGCTCGCGCAGGTCAACCGTTTTGACCACGGTCTGACAGCCTTCGTAGACGAACTCTGGACGGTCGAAGACGGCGGGAACGACCGCCGTAATCCTTCCGCCCAACTGAGCCACGCCGCGCGCCACTTCGCCCATAATGCCGCTGCCGTAACCGCCGTAGATCAGCTCGTGTCCGCGCCGCGCCAGCGACCGGCCGAAACGGAACCCCAGATCATAATAGCGCTCATCCAGATTTTTCGAGGAAGAGCAATAGACGCAGATTTTCATGTTCTCTCCTGTCATTTCTACCATTTTCGCCTTGCTTCTTTCCGCTTCGGCGGCTGACGCCGCGAACGATGCCGGCGCAGCACTTCCGCCGTCGTCAAAGCAGCCTTACGGCTTTCAATGGGCACAGAGTTCCATAGGCAGAGCCGAAGTCGGTGAAACGACCGCGGAAGCGAAAAAACAGCTGCTCCGCACGTCAGCGCCGAGCAGCCCTAAAAAACGCTTTTCGTTGTTTTCACGACAACATGCAGGCCCCGCGCTTTTCGCGACGCCCGCCATGATACGTCCCTTTTTGCCGTTTGCTCCGCCCTTTGAGAGGGCGGCACGCGATCCATCGGGAACGTTCCGCCTGCCTTTCTGTGAGGCAGAGTGGAACGTTCCCGAACTGCGCCGATCGCCGTGATCTCTTTTATTTTCCCTTCTCTGGGGAAGCCGCGTCGGAATCGCTCTTCTTCTCGACAGAATCAGGGCGGATGAAATATTTGATGCAGGGACGTCCGCCCGTCTCATAGTCCACGGAGCTGTCGATCTCGCCGATTTCCGCCAAGAAGTTCAGATAGCGGCGCACTGTGACCTTCGACAGGCCGACCACGCCGGCAAGAGTGTCGCAGGTGCAGGTTTCGCCCTTCATCTTCGCGAGGTGCGAACGAATCATGTCCAGAGTTCTCTGCTGCAGTCCTTTTTTCAGGTCGCGCACCGGTGCCTGGGGCTGCGGCGTGCCCACGTTGACCAGAGCGTCGATGGCGTCCTGGTTGAGCGTGGAAGAATCCTTCAGCGCATGGGCCTTTTTGCGGTATTTTTCGATGGCCTCCATAAAGCGCTCGTACTCAAAGGGTTTGACGAGGTAGTCCACGATGCCGAGGCGCAGAGCTTCCTCCACGTTTTTGACGTCGTTGGCCGCGGTGACCATAATCACGTCGGACTGAATGTCTTCCTTGCGGATCTCGCGGAGCAGTTCAAGGCCGTTCATGACGGGCATATAGACGTCGAGGATAATCAGATCGGGCTCTTCGTCCTCGACGTAGGCAAGGGCATCCTTGCCGTTATCGAACACAGCCGCTACCTGAATGTCGTTGGCCGTATCAAGATAGCGCCTGTTAATCTGTGCGACCATCGGATCGTCTTCTACAATAATCGTTTTAATCACAGGTATCCCTCCTTGTAAAACATACCGTAACTGAAGTTCCAGCTTCCAAATCCGAATCTATCTGCATTTCGCCATTGTTTGACTCGACCACTGCCCTGACGAGGCGAAGGCCGGTACTGCGATGTCGAGCCTTCACGATGTTTTCGCCCTTGAGAAGTTGTTCCGTTTCTTCCGGCGTGTAGCCCTCGCCCGTATCGTCCACGGTGATCATTAGACCGAGATGATCTTCGTAGACCAGCAGAGCGACTTCTCGGTCGCCGTCAGACTTGGGCTTGGAATTGACAGTTTCAATGGCGTTTTCCACAAGATTTTCCACGATGGCTTGCATATCACTTCCGCTGAGGAACTGACTGGCAGAAGGAATATAGCTGCTCTTGTCCAGCTTGAAATTGATGTCCAGCTCTCGACAATGGGACATCTTGCCCAAAATCAGGGCGCCCAGATTTTTGTTCTCGATCTTCTGCAACACCGGAGAAATGACGTTGGCCTGCTCTCTCGAGATGTTGACGATATATTTTTCGGCCTCTTTGGGGTCGCCGATGCGCAGCAGCCCGAGAATGACTTGAAGGCGGTTCATGAACTCGTGGGTGTTGCTGCGCAGCGCGTCAATCATGTGGTTGACGCCCGTCAGCTCCTCGGCGAGGCGCGTCACCTCCGTGCGGTTGTGCAGAATGGCCACTCCGCCCAAAATGACATCGTCCTCCTTCAGCGGAATTCTGTTGCAGATGATGCTGACGTCGCCGAAGGAAATGCCGTGATTGTAAATGGACTGGCCGGTGGTCAGCACTTCGCCGATGCGCACCTGCGGGTAGAGGTCGTCAAGGCGCTTGGTGCCAATGTCGTCGTGGTGCAACCGCAACATGTTGGTGGCCGCCCGGTTCGCCAGGATGATATAGCCTTCGGAGTCTACGGCGATAATGCCCTCTTCCAATGAGTTCAGCACTTCCACGCGCTCGAGGAAATACTCAGAAAGCTGCCCCGGCTCGAAGCCCAGCAGCGTCCTTTTGATGCGGCGGGCGCCCAACCACGTGGCAAGCAGCGCGATCCCCAGAACGGCCATCATCACGCGGAAATGGGAGGCATAGATCTCGTTTCTCTGGGAATGAATAGTGGTCATCAACGCGCTGACCATTACAAAGCCCAGCTGCTTCTCGCCGGAAGAATCGAAAACCGGGCAGAAATAGCGCATCTGCTCTCCCAAAGTACCTGAAGCGCGGGAAAAATAGCTCTTTCCCTTCAGAGCGTCGCTTTCGTCGCCGCCCACAAAATCCTCGCCGATGTAACGCGGGTTCTCGTGGTAGATCCTCTTGGCGTTCATGTCCGCCAAAGTGACCACGTCGAGGTCATGGAGGTTGACAACTAACTTGCCCAAATATTTCTCTACGTCGGGAGTCGCCTGGCCTGTGCGGAAAGCGTCCAACACCAGCGGGTTGACCGCCACCATCTCGCCGAGCTCGTGCAAAGTGTTTTCAATGCGACGCGTTTGAAGCCTCAAGTTCAGACGAAGAACCATAAACATCGTCAGACTGACGGTCATGATGACGATCACCGCCGCCGTGAACATCATTTTTTGCGACAGCAACCATGGGCTTGGTTTATTGCGCCGGAATGCCGGCTTCGCCACGGGAGGTCCCACTGGACCGTTTTTTTTCATCGGATCCTCTCCATTAGCTTAAAGATTTATTAAATGAAAGCGATTGCCATATCAAAATTCTCTATTGGCAAACTGCGTCTCGTATTGTACACCATTTTTTATTTTTTGGAAAGTTCTTTATCGCTGGTTTCCCACACAGGAAAAACAACGTTCTCCAGCTTAAAAACTTTGATTCTCCCCTTATGGACAAAATGATACTTATGAATGAGAGTATCATATCACCTCTATGGGCAAATGAGCAATGGCAAAAGACAGTTTCAAGCTGCCGCCCTCCATCCAAAAAACCGCAGCAGCCCGACAACGTTGAACGCGTTCCATCACGGCCTGCGTCGGGCGCCAAAAGCGTTCGTCGTCGCAACGTTCATAAATCGAAAAGTCTCGCTGTTATTTGCAGTTTTTCAGAGACAAAATTCTTCACTCATCGAAAAATGGCATCACTCATCGAAATTTGCGCTTATTGGAACAAACAAAAATCGTTCCATTCTCCCAACCGAAGTAAAAAAGGGTGCGGAGAACGCCGTCTATAGACGTTTCGGCACCCTTTTCTCTTATGGAACCGGATTCAACGCTAAGCCGCCGTTACGGCAGAATGCCCGCGGGCAGAACCGACGTGACGCCGGGGCCAATGGGAAGGCCCGTGTACTGCCACAGGATGAAGAAGATGATCCACGCGAACTGCAGCATAAAGGCAATGGGTACAAGGTTGGCGATAAGCGTGCCGATCTTGAGGTCCTTCATGTATTTGGCCTGAGCCACGCTGAGCACCATCCAGATGTAGGGGCTCATGGGCGTAAAGCAGTTAGTCGGCGAATCGCCGAGACGATACAGCATCTGAGTGAAGCCGGGATGATAGCCCAGCAGCATGAACATGGGCACAAAGATGGGAGCGAAAATGGCCCACTTGGCCGATCCCGACGACACGAAGAGATTGACAACCATGGACAGCAGGATGAACGCCACGCACATGGACGTGCCCGTAAATCCGATGTTCTTCAGGAAATCGGCGCCTCCAATGGCCAGCATGGTGCCCAGTTTCGTCCAGTTGAACAGCATGTTGAACTGGCCGGCAAAGAAGCAGAACACCACATAACCGCCCATGGCAGCCATCTGCTTCACCATGCCGCGGTTCAAATCGCTACTCTTGGTGACGCTGCCCGAGGTGTAGCCGTAAACGACGCCGGGGATGGAGAAGAAGAAGAACAGAATGGGAATAAGTCCCTTGAGCAAGGGCGACCCCACGAAGATGCGCGAGCCGTCAGCGCCGATCTTTGCCAGCGGGCCGCAGAAGAACAGCGCCGCAATGGCGATGACGTAGAGCAGCGCCGACAGGCCAGCACGGTGAAGTCCTTTCAGCTGAAGAGGCGTGATTTCGGCCACCGTTTCATTGGACTCGCCCTCGTACTTTCCGAGGCGCGGCTCAATGAGCTTTGTACAGGTCAGTCCGATGACCACAGAGCACATAAACGTTGAAGCGATCATGAAATACCAGTTGCAGGTCACGTCAACGGTGAACGTGCTCGTGGGAATGAAGCCCTTGATGGCCTGGTTGGTCAGTCCCTGAAGCAGCGAGTCCGTGCCGGCGACCATGATATTGGCGGTAAAGCCGGCCTGGGCACCTGCATAACCGTTGATCATGCCGACGAGAGGATGCTTTCCCACGCCGATGTAGACGATGGCTGCAAGAGGTGGGATGACGACCATGGCCGTATCCGACGCGATGTTGCCCACCGTACCGATAAAGGCGATGACATAGGGCACCAGCGCAGGCGGTACGTTGTGCAGGCTCTTGTGGAGCATGGCAAGCAGCAACCCCGATTCCTCGCACATGCCGATGGCCAGCGACATGGTCAGCACAAGGCCCAGGGGAGCAAATCCCGTGAAATTCTTGATCATGTTATTGAGGAGCCAGTGGAGCCCCTTCGTCGAGAACAGATTCTGCGACACCACGGCCTCCCCCGTCGCGGGATTGGTCATGGTGAATCCCGTGATGCTGAAAATGCAGCCGATAATGGCGACAATCACAAAAAGCCAGCAGAACAGAATAGACGGCGGCGGCAATTTGTTACACACCCGCTCGATTCCGTCGAGGAACCGATCAACCCACGTTCGTTTTACAGCCGTATCGCTCATAACCAAAGCCCTCCTTAAAAAACTTTTTTGCGGATTCCCTATCAAAACCGCATTCAAGAAATTAAAGTGGCTATATTATAACATTTAAAAATATTTTACGTCAATCATTATTTTCTTTTTATTTTACTCCGCAACATGATACAATGACCATGAATTTTACGCGCAGGAAAACGCGCCTTTCGTCTCGTAAGCCTCAAAAAGACGCCGACTCGGAAGCTGCCGCCGAAAGCCGCCAGGCAACGGCGTAACGGTAAAAAGCCGTCGCGCCCCGCAGAAAGGCAAACGATGAAGGCGATGAAAGGCTGGCAGCTTGGTTGGCTCACTCGGTATTTTTGCGCGAAAACTTTGCGTCGTAGAAACTGGACATTCTTTAAGCCTGACGGGAGGACTGCACCGATGAACTCTTGGGGAAACTTCAAGCTCTGGAAGCTGAACACCGCCGGAGACTACGCCTACTTTTTCGCCGTGCTGCTGGCCGGTTTCCTTTTTTTCTGGCACTGGAGCCGCCGCATCGCCCGCGGACGCTGCGACGAATCCGCAACCAAACGGGTGGAGCGGAAGCTGTCGCGCCTTGCCCGAAAGGGACGCGTGCTCAGCGCCGCCCAATGTGGTTTGTCCGGCGCCGATCTCCTGCTCCTGTGCCCCGGCGGCGCCTATGCCATCCGCTGCATCGGCTGGGGAATGAAAATTTACGGCAGCCTTTCGTCACCTGCCTGGCGCCTCGAATCGTCCGGCGAGTCGCGCAGCATCCCCAACCCGTTGGATCAGCTCGCCCCCGCCGTGAAGGAGCTGAGGCGGTGGCTGAACGCGGCGGGAATGAATTCCGTGCCTGTCGAACCGCTTGTGGTGTTCGCCGATCCCTTTGACGAACCTCGTCTGTTCCTTGAAAAGGGAGCCCGGGCCGTGACGTGGAGCGGCCTGAAGAAGTGGTATCGTCAGCTGCCGACCGACGCCTGCAGCGCTGAAAAACTGATCGACCTTATGGTCGGAGGGGAGAATAAAAAGTGATCAACGGCAAACGACTTCTTGAAAACTTTCTGAATTACGTGAAAATCGACAGCGAATCGGGCAAGGAAGGCACCATGACCGACCTCCTGGTGCGTCAGCTCGGTAAACTGGGCTGCAAGGTGAAAACCGACGACGCCGGAAAGAAAACCGGCTCCGACGGCAGCAACGTCTACGCCTCCTTCAAGGGCTCCCTTCCGGGCGAGCCGCTGATCCTCTCCGCCCACATGGACACCGTCGTCCCGGGGCGCGGAATCGAGCCCGAGGTGCGCGACGGCATCGTTTCCTCCAAGGGAGACACCATCCTCGGCGGCGACGACAAGTCGGGCATTGCCGCCATCGTCGAAGCGCTGACGGTCATCCGCGAAAAACGGCTGCCTTGCCGCAACGCCGAAGTGGTCATCTCCATCGGCGAAGAGCAGGGCATGTTGGGCGCCAAGGTTTTCGACTTCGGCTCTTTGAAAGGCCGTGAAGCTGTCGTCCTCGACGGCGCGGGCCCCGTGGGCACCATAATCCCCAACGGACCGGGACAGATGACGCTCACCGCCGCCGTCCTGGGCAAGGCAGCTCATGCGGGACTGGCGCCCGAAAAAGGCATCAGCTCCATTCAGGTGGCGGCTCGAGCCGTGGCCGCCATGAAACTTTTGCGCATCGACGACGAGACAACCTGCAACATCGGCACCTTCAAAAGCGAAGGGCCGACCAACATTGTGCCCTCGCGTACCGACATCGAGGCGGAAATCCGTAGCCGCAGCGCCGAAAAGCTGCAAGCTCAGGCCGACCACATGGTGAACTGCCTCAAAAAAGCCTGCGACGACGCCGGAGCGGAGCTTCAATACAGCCTCAAGACAAAATATGTGGCGTTCAGCTGCCCCACCGACCATCCTCTCATGAAAAAGCTGACCGACGCGCTCTCCGCCATCGGCCGCCAGCCCCACGTCATCGACGGCGGCGGCGGAAGTGACGCCAACATCATGGCACCCGCGGGCATCGTGCCCGTAGTGGTGAGCACCGGCATGTGCGACGTCCACACCACCCGCGAGACTTTGGCCGTCAAAGACCTGGAGGACTCCGCCCGTCTCGTGCTGCAGCTGCTCATCCGCTGATCCTCTGAATCGAAGTGCTCGTCAACGACAAGACGGCGCGCCGAAATTTCGGCGCGCCGTCTTGTCGTTGACATGAAGAAAACGCTCTCGAGCTTATCGCTCTTTCTTGATTTCGTTATAAAATTTGGTCAGATAGCGCCCGTAGATGTTGTTGCTGTCCGCCTCGCCGTATTCTTTGATCTTTTCGGCGTCGAGCCATCCCTCGCTGTAGGCCGCCTCCTCGGGACAGCAGATCATGTGTCCCTTTTCGCGCTCCACCCGCGCCACATAGTTGGAAGCTTCCAGCAGGCTGTCGTGGGTTCCCGTGTCGAGCCAGACAAATCCCTGGGGCAGCACTTCGAGGTGAAGCTCCCCTTGCTCCATATAGCGGCGGTTCACGTCGGTGATGGAAACCTCCCGATCGGGGGGGATGACACGGCGAAGCTCCTTCGCGTAATCCATGACCTTGCCGTCGAAAAAGTACAGTCCCACCACGGCACAGTTGGACTTGGGATGCGACGGTTTTTCCTCGAGGCTCAGCACCTTGCCGGCTTCGTCCACTTCGGCCACGCCAAAGCGTTCGGGATCGTGGACGCGAGCGCCGAAAACTGTCGCTCCTCGTTCGCGCGCCGACGCCTTTTGAAGCAGCGCCGGAAAGCCGGGGCCGTAAAAAACGTTATCGCCCAAAATCAGCACACAGGGGTCGCCGGCCACAAAGCTTTCGGCTGCCATGAAGGCATCCACCAGACCGAGCGGCGCCCTCTGAACTTCGTAGCTCACGTGGATGCCAAAACGAGATCCATCGCCCAACAGGCTGCGGAAGGACGGCACGTCACGCTCCGAGCAGACCAACAGGATGTCGCGGACTCCGGCCTTGAGCAGCGACCAAAGGGGATAGTAAACCATGGGTTTATCGTAAATGGGGACGAGCTGCTTGTTGATCGCGAGAGTCACGGGGCGAAGGCGCGTCCCCAGTCCTGCCGTCAGAATGATGCCTTTTCTGGCCATGGCCAGACCTCCTTTTTCGTAAAGGTGGAAGAGATCCATCCTTACGTTTTATTTTTTATTATTATATCTTTTTTATGGAGAATTTCCACCTTTTTCCTGCCCTTGGCGCTCGCGAAAAGGGGCGAAAATTTCTTGAAGCCCTGAAAAAACGACCTCTAAATGTTTGACGTTCTCCAAGACCACTGGCGGCTGGAAATTTGCGACCTTCAACTCCTGCGCTTCAAGCGCGACGTGCGGCAAAACAGGCCGCCCTCCGAAGGGGGCGGCCTTTGCGCTGTTCTGCGCCCCCGCGCTGGATGATACTTGAAAAATTTTGTCCCGAAAGGTTCTTATCGCCGTGGTGCACCGGCAAAAGCCGAAGATGCGCCGCTTTTCGGACGTTCCGTGCAGTTAAAGCGCCGCCCTCGCCGCAGCTTCGTCAAGCAACGGGATGCGTTGGGCTTTCGCTCGTGCCCGGAGGTGCGAAAGTCTCAGCAACGCGCCTCGTAGACGGCGCTCCACCCCGACTCTCGACGGAGAAAGAGCGTTTGCCCCTCGGGAATGTCTTTTTCACCTGCGCCCAAGATCCTGCGCGGGCCTCTATAGAGCGCTTCGATGATCTTTTCCATGCGGCAGGGGCGCTTCTGCTCTTCCCAGGCATCCATCAGGGCACCGATAAGACCCGTCATGCGCTCGCTGCCGAAGGGAATTTTTTCGAAGGGCAGCGCCAGATCGTCGGCGCTTCGCGGGCAGTAGCCGCTGACAATGGCGTCGATGACGCCGGAGTCCAGGGCCTTCCACAGCAGGGCGCGGTCTTCGGCGCTTCTGACCACGGGCCACAGCTTGTACTGTCCCTTCAGGTTTTCCACGGTGTAGATGGAGTCGTCAAGCATGAGATTGGCGGCGGCCACGTCGCAGGTCACGTCCTGCCCGGCTTCCTTGGCGCGGGCAACGGCTTCCAGAGAGCGGCGGCACGTCAGACCGCGCAGGTGGATGGGCGTGTGCCATTCGGCGGCGAGCTGCAGGGCGATTTCCACCGCCAGCGACTCACCCACAGACGGCAGCCCCTTCATGCCCAAGCGGTCGGCGTAAAAGCCTTCGTTGATGTAGCCCGTGCCGCAAAGCTCCTTCAGGCAAGGAGACAAGGCAATGCGGCACTGAAAGTTCGAGGCGTACCAGAGCAGGTTTCTCGTCTGGCGCAGATTCGAAAAGCCGCCGGACAGGCAGAAGAGCTTTTCGCCGCCGCGGCTCATGAGGCCGATTTCCGCCATGGCTCCGTCGTCTTTGGCCGCCGACGGCAAAGGCCGGAGAACGCGTGAATCGGGTGCCAGGGCGCGCTCGGCCCGAAGCTCCCGAGAGGTGCAGATGGGCTTTTCCGGATAAAGGGCGGCCGCGCCGTAGCCCGCCGCGCGGACTTTGCGGGCCAGCGCTTCGGCATCCTCGGCGCCGCGGCAGGTGAAGAGGTCCACGGCCGCGGGGAAACGCCACGCTTCCGAAATTTCGTCGCCGTCGGGCAAACTTCTCGCGTCAACTCTGTAATCAGTCATTGTGCGTTCCCTCCCAGACAGATGTCCATCAGTGCCATGCGCGCCAACACGCCGCACTTGACCTGCTCGCGAATGAGGCTGCGCGGCCCGTCGGCCGTTTCCGACGACACCTCGACGCCGCGGTTGATGGGCGCGGGGTGGATGACCACGCTGCCGGGACGAGCCAGAGACAACAGTTCCCCGCGAGCGCCGTAAATTTTGTGATACTCCCTCACCGAGGGGAACAAGCCGGCCTCCTCGCGCTCCTGCTGCACGCGCAGCAGACCGATGATGTCGGCCCGAGCAACGGCCTTGGCGGCGTCCGGCTCGTAGCCGTCGGCGCCCAGCGCTTCGGGAAAGTCGGGCATCAGCGTGCGCGGTCCGCAGAGGATCACCCGCGCGCCCATGCCGTGAAAGGCCTTGATGTCGCTGCGAGCCACGCGGCTGTAGCGGATGTCGCCGAGAATGACCACAGTAGCGCCCTGCAGGCTGCCGAAGTGCTCGGCGGCGGCACAGATGTCCAGAAGGCCTTGAGTGGGATGGCTTCTGGCGCCGTCTCCGGCGTTGAACACCGAAATATCAGGCACGAGGCTCTGGATGTAATAGGGCATTCCCGTGTCGGTGTGGCGCACCACAATGCCGTCGATGCCCATTTCGCACAGCGTCCACACCGTGTCGCGCAGGCTTTCGCCCTTGGACATGCTGGATCCCGCAGCGCTCCAGTTCAACACCGATGCGCCGCACATTTCCTCAGCCACGGCAAAGGAATTGCGGGTCCGCGTCGAATTTTCGAAAAAGAGATTGGCCACGCGCTTGCCTCTCAAACTGTCCAGAGGCCTTTTCGGCACGCTGTCAAGGCGAGGTTTCAGCGACAGCGCGTAGGAAACGAACTCCTGAAAATCGCCGGCTTCCCAGTCGTTCAGATCGAGAAGATTTTTCCTATTCCAGCTCATAAGGACTCCCCTTTCATGCTCGCTCTTGTTTTTCCAGAGAGATTGTACGCTTCATTTCCATTTTATGCAATCGGTTGCGTAAATTTTTTACGTTTTTATTTCACCGTCCGCTGCGTCTCGAAGAAGGGGAATGATACAATGCAAGGCAGTTCAGGAAAGGGGTGACACCATGAAATTCCATTTTGTTCACACCAATTTCAACGTTCTCGATCTCCAAAAGAGCATGGCCTTCTACGAAAAAGCTCTGGGGCTGAAAGAAGTCCGCCGCATCGAAGATCCCGACTTCACCATTGTGTACATGGGAGACGGCGTCACGGACTTCGAGCTTGAGCTGACCTGGATGAAAAACCGCACGGCTCCCTACGATCTGGGCGAGCAGGAGTTCCATCTGGCCTTCCGCACCGATGATTTCGAGGCGGCTCACCGCCTCCACAGCGAAATGGGTTGCATCTGCTACGAAAATCCCAAGATGGGCATTTATTTCATCCAGGACCCCGATCAGTACTGGTTGGAAGTTCTTCCGCCCAAAAAGTGAAGAGTTCATGCATGCCGGTCCTTCACGGCAAAAAACGCGCCGAGGCACTCAGAACGGTTCTGAGTGCCTCGGCGCGTTTTTCATCGTGAGCAGATCTGCCGTCCCTCCAAAGGAGTGCCTTCTGCGCGGAAGATGCTGCGCTGCAGCCACCGCCCTTTCCAAAAGTAGAGCAAAAAGAAGGCCGACGTCAGCGCCCAGCTGACGGGATAGCTGACAAAGACGGTGAAAACGTCTCTGCGCAGCGGCACCACGAAGCCGATCCACAGCAGACGAAAACCGCAGATGCCCAAAGCGGTCATGGCCGTCGGCACAGCGGTGTCGCCGGTGCCGCGCATGCCGCTGGCGAGAATGGCGACGGGCACGTACAGCAAGTACCATGGGACGATGTAGCGGAAAATTTCCAGCCCTAGCGAGATCACCGCCGGATCGTCGGTGAAAATCCGATAGAGCGGCCGACACCACGTCATGAAGACGACGCCGCAAAGCACAGAGAGCGCGCTGGCCAGAGCCGCGCTGACGTAAATGCTTTTCATGACCCGGTCGTACCTGCGGGCGCCGAAGTTCTGTCCCGAAAAGGTGGACAGGGCGACGCCCAGGGCGTTGAGCGTCAGCCAATAGGTTCGTTCCACTTTGTTGCACACTGTCCACGCGGCCACGGTGTCGACGCCGAAACCGTTGATCGTCGACTGGATGACCATGTTGGACAACGTGTACATGGTGGACTGAAGGCCCGACGGTAACCCCACGCGAACGATGGCCGCAAGGATCTTTCCGTCGAGGCGAAACAGCCGCGAAACGCGAAGTTTGAACGCGCCTCTTTCGCGAGCCAGCAAAATCCACACGCCTGCGGCGCTGATCAGCTGCGACGCCACCGTCGCCCAGGCTGCGCCGGCCACGCCTTTTTTCAGGACTGCCACGAAGAGCACGTCGCCGGCAATATTGACGATCGTAGCCAGCACCAGCAGATAGAAGGGGCGCCGCGAATCGCCCTTGGCGCGCAGCACCGCCGTTCCCATGTTGTAGACGAACATGAAAAGGACCCCGCCGAAGTAGATCTCCAGATAGCTGACCGCGTGAGGCAGCACTTCCGGCGGCGTGTCCATAAGCTTCAGCGCCGCCTCGGCGGCAAAGACGCCGCAGACGGACATCAGCGCTCCGGCGGCCAGAGACAGCATCATGGCAGTATGTACGGCGCGGGCAGTCCGCTCTCTGTCGCCGGCGCCGAAAAGCTGCGCCACCGCCACCGTTGCGCCTGAACACAGGCCGATGAAAAACCCTACCAGCAAATTGACCAGATACCCCGAAGGTCCGCCCACAGCCGCCAGAGCTTCCTTGCCGACGCAGCGGCCGACGATGATGGCGTCCACGGTGTTGTACAGCTGCTGAAAGAAGGCCCCCAGCATAATCGGGAAGAAAAAGATCAGCAATTGTTTCCAGATGACGCCCTCGATGATCTGCCTGTTCTCTCCGTCCATTGCGCACACCGCCTTCGTGCTTTTGTCGGTGCCGCCCCGAGAATCGGTTGCGGCCGCCGTTTTCCTCTAAAGGTCTGCCGCCGCAGCGGCCTCGCCGGTTCCCTTGAATACGCAGCTTTTCAGAAGAGGACAGCCGCCGCAGTCCGCCGACGGCGGCCATGGCCCCGTCACGGCCCTTTCGGCCTGTTCCAGCAGCTTTTCCTTCATCAGTTCCTCCTCTTCGGCCGTCAGCGGCGGCACGCGCAGCTCGCGGCCCGTCCGCAGGTTCCACAGTGCCAAATCGGATTCCAGTCCCTCATACCGAGGGTTCTGCAACTTCAGCGCCAAAGCGTAAAAGTTGAGCTGGCGTGCATAATAGCTCTGCGTCCAACCGGCACTCCTTCCCGTCATGCGCGTCGTCTTGTAGTCTCTGAC
This sequence comes from uncultured Synergistaceae bacterium, assembly GCA_964622575.1. Taxonomy (GTDB): domain Bacteria; phylum Synergistota; class Synergistia; order Synergistales; family Dethiosulfovibrionaceae; genus Pyramidobacter. Next base: position 33,788 of record CAZUQW010000004.1, read on the forward strand.
GCAGAGGCGGGTCGGGGCTCCCGAGCTGTCCTTTTCGATCCAGAAGGCATCGACAACGCCCGTGAGGTCGACGGCGCCAAGAGAAGTCCGAAAGGGCGCTTCGCGCTCCAGCGTTCCGGCGCTCATCGCCGCTTTCAGCCGGCGCAGCAGATCTTCTCCATCGGCGGTGTGAAACTTTTGAAGGAAAGATCGGAGCTGGTTTTTCACGGCTTTGTCGCGCCAGGAGCTTCGGAATTCGGGCCTTAGGGAGCCGTCGTGAAGCGCCAGAATCCGGCGATAGTCGTCGTCGGTGAAATTCCATATGGACAGCACCCAATGGGCCACCATGCCGAAATTCACGCCGCCCGGCGTCATGTCGCCGGCGTCGCTGTCGCTGTTCCAGCCTGCGTTGAGCCTTTGGCGGTACAGCATCCGCCACGCTGCCCGGCAGAGATTCCACCGCGCCCAGGACGAGGCGCTGATCTCCTTGAGGGCGTGCGGTCTGGCGGTGATGACGGCCACGTCTTCGCCGCGCTTTTCTTCGCGTTCGGCGCCTGCGGCGTTGAACTGCCGGAGTTTCTGCGCTTTTTCAGGATCAAGTGTCCCTCCGTCGGGCGCCGGCATCCGAACCGTCGCCTCGATGGACAAAAAGGAGCGGTCATTCCGCGCGTCGTAGCGGTTGGGCACGACGCCGCACAAAATCAGGCCGTCGCGGGCGCGGGTCAGCGCCACGTAGTAGAGCCGCTGGCGCTCCTCGTATTCCGCCTGCTCTTCCAGCAGAGCGTCCACTTTTCCAAGCAGGCAAGGCTTTTCCTGCTCCCATGCTTCGGGAAAAGCCGTCGCCGCGGCCACAAGCGCCCGCGACGGCGCCAGGGACTGCGGGCGACCCGTCCGCGATGACCCGTGTTCCAGGCCGTAAAGCGCCACCAGCGGAAATTCCAGTCCTTTGGCGGCGTGAATCGTCATGACTCGCAGGGCGTCGGCGTCGGATTCCGCCGACGCTTCGGGATCGGCGGCGCCCTGCTTCAGCGCATTCTGAAGGTAGGACGCCGCGCCGACCGACGACGGCCCGACGCTGTGGGAGTAGTCGTCCAGCAGGTCCACGGCGCGGCGAAGGTTGGCCAGGACGGAGGCGCGCTTGGCGGGATGGATGTTTTTCAACGCGTCGCCCCGCCCCAAAAGGCAGGCCAGCGCCGCCGACGGGCCTTGGAGAAGGGCCTTTCGCGCCAGTCGTTCAAGGCGTTCCGCCAGGGCGCGAAGTTCGTCTCCCCGAACGTCGCCGACCTCTCGCAGTGACTGCAGAGGCGCCTCGGCCGACAGGCGCGGCAAGATTTTTTGGGCCTCGTCCTGCGTCAGTCCCGAAAAGGGAGAGCAGAGAAAACCCGCCAGGGCGGCGCGGTCGCGTGGATCGGCAAGGAACGCCGCGAGGGCGCAGACGTCGCGGATCTCGGGACGCGCGTAAAAGCTTCGGCTGTCCGTAAAGACCGCCGGCACCGCCATTTTCGAGAACGCCCGTTGAAGGCTCTCATATGACATTCGTGCCGGCGTCAGCACTGCCATGTCGCTCCAGCGGATGGAGCGCAGCGCCGTGCCGTCCCAAACTTGGGCGCGGCGCTCGCGAAGCTCCGAAAGCCGGACGGCTAGCCGTTCAGCCAGACGATCGCGCACGTCGGCAGCAAGCTCCGCCTTTTTCCCCTGCTCGTCCAGGGCGGCGCTCTCGAAGATGGCCTCGCAGACAGGCACGTCCGCCCGCTGCCGTTCGTCGATCCACGGCGCGGCGCGGTCAAGGCCGCGAGGCGATTCCAGCGCCTCGTAGGGCACGCCCAGATTCTCGCCGAGACGGTCTTTCCACAGCGGCGCGAACCGTTCGTTGACGGCCTGGAGAATGCTCTCGCTGCTGCGGAACGACACCGAAAGGCGGACGTAGCGGCCGCCGCCCCGGCGCGCTTCGTCGATGTAGCGCTCGAACAGCGCCGGCTCGGCGTGGCGGAAACGGTAGATGGATTGTTTCAGGTCGCCCACGATAAACAGCCGCGGCGACGCTGCCTGCCGGATGGCGCGCAGCAGGCCGTCCTGCTGGTCGTTGGTGTCCTGAAATTCGTCCACCAGCACCTCTCCGAAGCGCGAAGCGTAGCCGCTGTCCGCCTTCAAAGCCTGTCCCGCCAGCAAAATCATGTCGCCGAAGGAAAGGGCGCCGCGAGCCTCCTTGAAGGCGTTCCATTTCATCCAGCACAGCCGCGCCAGACGGATCAGCAGCGAGCGAAGCCGCGTCTCGTCGGCGCTCCATCCGCCTTCGACCAGTCGGAGAAAAGCGTCGTAAGAAAGGGCCTCTCCGCGCCAGTCCTTCAGTTTCATGCCCACCGCTTCGGCCAGGGCGTCGGCCAACTTTCCGCGGGCGCCTTTCACGGCTTCCGCCGCCGCAGGCACGAAGGCCATGGCTTTTTCCGGCGCAGTCAGATCGACGCCGTTCCACCTGCGGCATAGTCCATCGTATTGTTGAGCCAGCTTTCCCGGCTTGCCGAAGGCTTCAACGTCGAGATTCAGCGCTGAAATCCACGGAGCGGCAAGCTTCAGGTATTTTTCTTCCACCAGCTTTTTCAGCAGCGCCAGCGCGCGGCTGTCGGGTTTCGACGACTTTTGAAGGACCGACTCAGGCGTTTCGCCGAAGTCGCCCATGGTCTCGGCAAAGTTTCTCGCGAAATCGGCAAGACGCGTCGGCCCCCACATGTTGACGACGTCGAGGGTGCCGTCGTCGGAAAGCAGCGCCTCGGCTTCCGCTTTATAGGCCGATCCCATGGCGAGAGAAAACCATGCCGCGTCAAGGCGGTCAAGGGCGCCGGCCAGATCGTTCCAGAACTCGTCGGCTTCGGGGTTGGAGATCACCCGCACCGACGGCTCCACGGGCAGTGACAGCCCCGCCTCGGCAATGACGCGCACGCTGAAGCCGTGCAGCGTGGAGATGTACGCCTGGTCGAGCTGCAGGAGCGCCGCCAGCCGGCGTCGCGAAAGTTCCGGCGAGGAGGAGAGCGGCTTTTCCAGCGAGGCCAGCAGCGAGGCGATACGGCTACGCATTTCCGACGCCGCTTTTTCGGTGAAGGTCAGCGTCAGAATCCGGCGGACGTCCTGGCGGGTCAGCGCCGTCCACACGAAGCGCCAGGCCAACGTCCACGTTTTTCCCGTGCCGGCGCCGGCGCTGACCACTGTCAGCGGTTCCTCGCTGGTGATGGCCTCCACCTGCGCGGGAAGTCCCTGCTCCTCCACAAAGCGCCGCAGCAGGGCCAGATCGCTTTCCGAAAGGGGCGGAAGCTCCAATGAAGGGGTGCCGTTATTGGTCCGAAGGGCCTTCGCCATTTTCATCATCCTCGATTTCTCCCGTCAGTTCGCCCCGACGGCACATGCCCGCATAGGAACAATATCGGCAGGCGTCGCTGTCGAATTTCGGCGGGAAAGAGCCGGCCTTCAGCGAGGCGGCCATGTTCTCCAGAAGCTGCCGTGCCGCAGGCATTGCCGCCTCGGGCCGCTGATCGTCCCTGAGGCGCTTCAGCCCGAGAGCCTCGGCAAGTTCGCGGCTCCAGACGCCGGTCCACGATCCGTCTTTCATGGTCAGATAGGCCCAGCCGGCACAGCGCCCTTCGCTTTTTTCAAGCGCCAGGGCATAAGCGGCCAGCTGCATGGCCCCTCGAAAGCCCGACGACGATCCCGACTTGTAATCCCACAGGAAAAAGCTGCCGTCGGACAGACGGTCGAGGCGGTCGCACCGTCCCGAAAAGGTCACGCCGTCCAACGTCAAAGGCGGCAGATCGTACTCGCACAGGACCTCTTTGCGCAGCGGGCGCAAAACCGGCTCGAGGCTGTCCTGGAAGGCGCCGCAGCGGCTCACGGCGCGGCGCAGATCCTTGAGGTTGCGGCGCAGCGCCGGAAGGGTCATCAGTTCGGGATAGATCTCTTCAAAGACTTCGTCGAAAAATCGTCCCGCCAGCGCGGAAGGCAAAGTTTCCTGCGAGCTGCCGACGCGGGGATCCTGCCAGACGTTCTGCCCCAGGCGGTGCAGCGCCGTGCCGCCTCGAGCGGCGTCGTACTCGCCGTCACGGGGCGGCTCGCCGTACTTCAGGAGATGGCGCAGCGCGAACATATAGGGACAGGCGGCATAGTCGTCGACGGAGCTGAGACTGATCCGCGCCGCCGTGGCCTCCAGTTTTCCCGGCACGCTGCGCTGCGGCGGCAGAGTGTTTTCAAAGCGCAGGTCGGGACGGCGGGCTTCCACGGGCGTCAGCGCGTCGTCGGCGGCAGAAGGCAGAATGTCGGCGGGCGCGCGGGAAATTTTCGCCTCCACGCGAACCCAGCCGTCGGCCTCGGCGGCTTTCAGCAGCGGCGTCACTTCCTGGGCATGCTGCCGCTGGTCCTCGGCGCTGGAGCACAGACAGGTGCCGTCGTCGCCGCAGGCGATAAGCCGGCGGAACAGAAACTCGCGCTGCTGTCTTTTTTCCGACAGAAGCGGCAGATGGCTGCGGTCAAGGCCCAAGGCGGCCGTGTCGTGAAGGCGCTGCTTCAGGTCTTCGCCGAGAAGCGGCGACTCCTTGAGGCCACCGGGCCACGCCGACGCGTCCGCGCCGACGAAAAACCAGCGCCGCGCGTGGAACAGCGTGGGCGGCGTGTCGGCAAAGACCGTCATGCAGCCCGCCTCGCCCTGCGCCTGGGGCACCGTGGTGCCCTCCGCCCAGGCGCTCAAAAAAGCCCGGGCGTCGGCATCGGCCAGCCTTTGAGGGTCGTAGGTCCCCAGATCGCGCACCACTTCCTCGATGAAGAGAATTTTCCGATAGAGCTCTTCCAGCGCCGAGGAAAACAGCGCCAGCGTCTCGTCAACGTCGGGGACGTCGATGGCCTTCCGCGCGGCCGAAAGGGCGCGCGTTCCGGCAAAGCGGCGAAGCGCCTGAAGGAGCTGCAGCGCCGTGCCGCCTCGTTTCACCGTTTCGGCGTAGGCCACACAGCTTTTGAAATCTGCCGCGGCGTCGGGGTCGCTTTTCTCGAGCGCTTCGAGCCACCGCTTCTTCCCGCGAAGGTGAAGCTGACGAAGGCCTTTGACGTCGGCCTCGAAGCCGCACAGCCAGGGCAGAGCGAGAAGTCGGAGGACGGCTTCGGTCTGCCAGCCGCCCGATGACGCGTCGAGACAGGCGCTGGAAAGATGCCACAGCGGCGTCTCGGAAACCTTCAACCTGAAATTCCAGTGACAGGGCAGGGCGTAACGCGAAAAGACCTCGCGAGCCTGGGACAGGCGATCCCGTGGCACCGTAAGGGCAATGGACTCCCACCCCGGCCAGCCCGACGAGGCCAGCGGCCCTCTTCCCCGCTCCCACAGGGCAAGGCTTCGAGCGACAGTCTCCAGTTCTTGCCGGGGATCGCCGCCTTCAAGAAGGGTCACGCGGAAAGGAGACTCTTCGCGCCCCAGCGCCAACCCGTCCTCGCCGAACTGCTGCGCCGCGCCGTAGGCGCCCGTCATTCCCCCTTCGGGAGAAAAGCACCGCACTCGGGCGCCGCTTCCGACCAGCCACCTGACCAGACGGAGCTGCGAATGGGTGAAACTTGAAAAGCCCACGAGATTGATGTCCAGCGTCGAGCAGATCTTTTTGACGGCGGCCGTTTCGCCGCGTTCAAGAAGCTCCGTGGCTTCCGTGGCGATGCCGGCGCTGTCGGAAAGGTTGTTTTCGTCCAGCGCCCGGCGGTACAGGCGGTACAGTTCCACAAAGGCGCGGCCCGAACGGTCGTCTTCGGCGTAAAGGGCGTCGAGGCTTTCAGGGGCGATCTCCTCGCGGATCAGTTCGCGGATCTGCTCTCCCAAAATTCTCGGGAAACCGCGGCTCGACGCGCCCGGAGGCAGCTGTCCGCCCGACTGAACATAACGCGAGAGAACGCCGGAGAGCAGCAGCCAATGGTCGGGCGGGTCGATTTGGACTTTGGGGCGCTCGACGCCCAGCTCCACGGCAAAATAACGGTAAAGTTCGTCCCAGCGCCGGATTTTGAAAGGCGCAACGCGCCTGCCCCTCTCCTCGGCGCGCAGAATGGAGCTCAGCAGATCGCGGTCGGCGGAATCGGCCACGAGAAAAACGCGTCCGGGACGGCAGGGCAGATCGCGCAGCGACTTTTCAAGGTCGCCGACGCGGCGGTAGCGGTACATCTCAAAGGGCACGGCCGACGCTCCCCTCGGCCAGCGAACGGACCGGCCAGTTCTCGCGAAGAAGCTCCAAGGTGGTTGGAGGCAGAAGTGCCTTCAGCTCGGGCGCGCCGAGACCGACGGTCTGAAGCAGGCGGCGCACCTCCGTGGCGCTGACGGGCTTTCCGCCGCTTTCAACGCGGGAAATCTCGCGCACCTCGATGCCCAGCGGCGGCAGAAAGGCCTTCATGGCTTCGTTGTACTTTCTCGTCACGGCGCTGTACGGCTCGGTGCCCACGTATCGCCTGACGATGCCCAGCGGCGCAGCGAAGCACTGCGCAAAAACCGTCAGATCGAGCTGGCACTTCACGTCTTCGGCGACAGTCTTGTCCTTGAGAAAGTAATCAGGAAAGGTGGCGGCGGAAATCAGATAGTCGCCGGTGGGATGGACGGCGCAGTTTTTGATGTGGGCAGTTCCGCGCTTTGCCATCTCCAGCCTCAGCGCCGCGGGAAACAGGCTTTTCTCCGCCGAGAGAACAAAGACGTGGAGAAAGTCGCACTCCGACGCCGCCAGAGCCATCAGCGCCTGATGCCCCCGCGTAAAAGGATTGCAGTTGGCAACCACGGCGCCGATGACGCCTCGAGTGACGGGCGCTTCAAGGCTTTTCACGAAGCGGCCGATTCCGTCACGCCGGTTTTCCATCAGCAGCATGTCCGCCGTTTCGGCCACGGTGAAAAATCCCAGATCGGCAAAAATCCGCCGGTTCGACGGCTTGGTAAACAGAAAAAGGTGGGTCAGTCCCGCGTTCATGGCGTCAGTCACGGCTTCGGTCACCACCGATGCCGCCAGCCCTTCCCCCTCGTGGAATGGACTGACGCCCACGCATTTCAACACCGGACCCTGACGCGACGCCGTGGCCACAATTTCGCCGTCGGCGTCGCAGGCACAGCACGACATTTCCACGCCGTCGTCGTAGTCCAGCCCCAGCGAGGCGAGAAATCGGCGGAGACGCTGCAGCGTCCTCCCCTCAAAAGGCCGTCCGATCATCATCTGCATAGCTCACAAGCCTCCCATGAAAATCTCTTCTCTATTTTACATGATTCCGCCGTCTCGGCCACAGGGCACGGCCTCCACGGGCACGATTTTTTCTCCCGCTGTGATATGATAAGCGATGAAAGTCGCTCCACACTTTACGGCCTTTGGGAGGCTTGACCATGAATCTGAAAACTTTAACCGCGGCGGCGCTGTTGGCTCTGGCCGTCGTTCCCGCAGCCGCGGCACCGAAGACTTTGGCGCCCGCCGGCGCTCTGTGCGAAAACCCCGACGGCCCCGATCTGCCGGAAACGCCGCTGCTCGAGGCCAAAGCACAAAGCACCACGCCTCTGATGGAAGCTGCGGGACGCGGCGACGCCGAAGGCGTGCGCGCCCTGATCAAGTCGGGAGTTTCGCTCAACGCCCGTGCCGCCGATGGGTCCACGGCGTTGATGCGCGCCGCCATTGCCGCAGACGCCCGAACCGTCGAAATTCTGCTGGCCGCCGGCGCCTCGGTTGAAACGACCGACCGCATGGGACGCACGGCGTTGATGTACGCCCTGAGTTCGCCGCATCGCCGCGCGAACGCCCAAGCCCTTCTGCGGGCGGGCGCCAAAGTGAACTGCACGGACAGGAGCGGACACACGCCTCTGATGTACGCGCTGCGCGCCGGAGCTTCCGTTGACTTCGTCCAAGAGCTTCTCACCGATCGGGGCGCGTGGCCCGAGCGCCGCGACCATCGGGGCAGAACGCCCATGATGTACGCCTGCCGATATGCCGGCGCCGACGCCGTGAAAGCCCTGTACGGGGCCGGTGCCGAAATTCGCTTTCCCGACGACGGAGGCCGGACGCCCATTCATTATGCTGCGCAGAATTCCACAGGCTCCGGCGCTTCCATTGTGTCTTTCCTGCTCGACAACCGCGCCGATCTCTCTGCGCGGGACGGCGGCGGCATGACGCCCCTTGCGGTGGCCGCCGCCTCGGGAAGCGACGCCAAACTCATCAGAACCTTTCTGAAAGCCGGAGCCGACGTGGAGAGCGCCGACGCTTCGGACATGACGCCCCTCATGCACGCCGCGTCCAGCAGCGGCGCGCAGGCGCTGGCCATCGTCAAAATTCTCGCCGCGGCAGGCGGCAGCTTGAGCCGCCGCGACCGCCTCGGCCGTGACGCTTTCCTGTGCGCCGTGGGAAGCTCGCCCTCAGTAGAGACGGTGCGCTGGATCGACAACGCTGGCGAAAACGCCGCAAAAGCCGAAAAAGATCGGAAGAAGAACGGCAATGCTCCTCGGCCTCTCTTGACGGCCGCCCTCAACCCCACCGATGGCGCTCCCGCTATCATCGACTATCTGCTGAAGCGCGGCGAAGCCCTGGAAGAAAGAGACGATCTCGGGCGAACTGCCTTCGTCCGCGCCCTGCGCTACAACGCTTCGCCGGCGGCAGCCCAGGCTCTGGCGGAGGGCGGAGCGGACCGCCGCGTTCGGTGGAAAGGCGCTTCGCCCCGTCAGCTTCTCAGGTACAACGACGCCATGAAGCCCGAGGACAAAGTCGCTCTGGCGGCTTTCCTCAGAAAACTCAACCCCTGAAAACCATTGGAGTCACTGTCTCCCATGCGGAGGCAGTGACTTTTTTTTACAAAGTTCCGGCCAGCAGCCTCTCGATCACCTGGCCGACGCCGGCCTCGCCGTTGGGCGGCGCGATCACGTCGGCGCGGGCCTTCAGATCCTCGTCGCCATTGTCCATGGCCACGCGAAGCCCTGCCGCCTTGAAAAGCTCGATGTCGTTGAGGTTGTCGCCGAAAGCCGCGATCTCGTCGCGGGCAATGCCCCAGCGCCGAGCCACTGCCTCCAAGGCTTTTCCCTTGGTCCCCTCGGGGCTGAGGACTTCCACCTGCCGCTGCCCCGAGCGGGTCACATAAAGCCGTCCGCCCAGACGCTCTTCCAGCCGCCTTTGGAGTGCCTTGGCCCGCAGAGGCTCCATCACGGCGATGATCTTTTCGGGCCTGCCGGAGAGACAGTCCTCCAGACAGCGCGTCAAAATCACCTGGGCGCCGGTGCGCGCTTTCATGTTCTCCAGCGCGGGAGTGATCTCCTCGGCTCGGCAGACGTCGCCCTCGTAGAACCACGGGCGAACGCCAGCCTCGCGCATGACTTCCAGAGCTTCGCCCGCCAGAACGGGATCCATGGAAACGCGCCGCAGCCATTGAAGCGAGCGGCTCATGCGCACCACGGCACCGTTGACGCAGATTACCGGCTGATCGCCCTCGATTTCCAGAGCGTATTTTCTTGCGCCCGCAAAGAGCCGCCCTGTGCAGACCACAAAGCGCAGTCCCCGGGACACGGCCTTGGCGATGGCCGTCCGATTGCCCTCGGGCATCTCGAAACCTCCGGGAGCCAACAGCGTCCCGTCAAGGTCGGCAGCAATCAGTTTAATCATCAAATGCCTCCGTGGAAAATCAGTGATGCTTCATTATAAATGAAATTTCGTGGAAGAACGACTGAAATTCACGCTTTTCAAAGAGGCATGCCGTCATATATAATAAGTGGCATATACTTATATCTTCCAACCTTCAAAGATAGGGGAATTGAGATGATCGGACTGGTACAAAAGGTCGCCTCGTTAATTGAATTTCTCAGCGTCTCCATTATCACCTGGGGAGTCCTGTGGGCTTTGTTCCGCCTTCTGTTCATAGGAATCGAAAAACACCGCGTCGATCTCGACCTGAGCTACAGCTGGCTTCGCGTGCGCCGGACGCTGGGCGAGATCATGCTGCTGGGACTTCAGTTTCTCGTGGCCGCGGACATCATTCTCACCGTATGCAATCCCGACGTCAAGCAAGTGGTGCTGCTGTCGGTCGTCGTCACCATCCGCGTGGTGCTCAGCATTTCGCTGGGGCACGAGATCATGGGTCTGGAAAAGCGCGACATGAAGGCCAAACGCCATCTGCCGCCCCATTATGAATGATTTTTCCCGGAACTCTCGGCGGCGGGCTCCCACGCCCGCAATCATGATGTCCTGAAGGGAGGAACTTCAATGAAAAGGCCTGCCGTGCCCTTCATGCTGCTGTCCGCACTGCTGTTTTGCGCGGCGGCTCAGGCTTCGCAGAGCGTGGAAGGGCGGCTTTTCACCGCCCGGGTCCCCGAAGAGGGATGGACCGTCCAATCCATCAACGACATGACGGAGGCGCTGATCGCGTCGGACCGCTCCATCGTCATGACAGTGACGAAAATGCCCGCCCGCGGGCTGACTCTCCACGAGGCGGCCTTGCAGCTTTCGCGCGTTCACGGCGCCTCCGGCATCACCAAAATGGAGGGCGCCGAAGAGGCCTATGAGTACACCGGAACGGTCAACGGTCAACGGCTGTACACCCAGTTTTTCGCTCTGCCCGATGCCTTCGGCTGCATCAGCGTCATCGGCGACTGCGAAAGCCCTGTGGCCACGCGCGTTTTCAACTCCATCGCCATCAAATGACTTCCCTGCGGTCTCCCCGCGGGGATTTTTTATGGCCATGGCAGCCTTGTGACGATAGCCGTTTTATGGGACACTTCCACCTTCGAAGGCTCTCGGAGTCCCTTCTCGGGCATGTTGTAAGGCCTCTGCCTTTGTGCTAGAATGACTTACGTTCTCAATGTGTTTTTATGATGAAAAATTCACTTCATAAAGAGCAATTGCTTCATCTTTTCGTCGGAGATTCGTCTCGCAAAGGAACAAAATTTCCGACATCTCCGCTCTATTTCGGCAACAACGGCGTTTCGCAAAAACGCCGAAGTAGTTTATCCACGTTTTCAAAAAACGACGTCTCTATTCGTTTCGTTAGAAGGAGGTCTTCTTCATGCGCAGATTCGCAGCACTTCTGCTGGCGATGCTCTGCTTCGCCACTGCCGCTTCCGGAGCGGACGTCACCGTCAAAAGCTTTTCGCCGCAAGGCGAAATTCAATCAAAACGCCCGCAGATCACTGTCGTCTTCAACGGTGCCGCCGTTCGGAAATCGCAGGTCAACAAGGTCCTGCGCGGCGACAAAATTCCTCTGAAGTTCCGTCCCGCACTCAACGGAACCGCACGCTGGACTTCGGTCAGCAAGCTGGTCTTCACGCCTTCGCAGGATCTCCAGCCGGCAACCCGCTATGACGCCGATTTCGGCCCCGGCGGGCTGAAGACGCCTTCCGGCAGCCTTGTGGCCGGCCCTCAGAGCTTCACGTTTCACCGTCCGGCGCTCGCTTTCGAGCGCGTGTCCATCATCGGGACTTCGGCAAGGCGCGCGCTGACGCTCCGTCTTGATTTCAACACCGAAGTTTCGCCCGTTCGTCTCCGCGGCTTCCTCGAGATCACGGACTCCAACGGAAACACGGTGGGCTACAACATCCAGGGCGCCGCGCCGTCAAAACAAATCATCGTGCGCACAAACCCCGTTTACGGCAAAACCGTCAAAGTTCTCGTGGAGGGTGGACTGCTGCCCGACAAGGGCGACCTGCCCCAAGACGGCAGACTGGAAAAAACTCTCGACATCGTCACGGAAACGATGGTCACCAACGCCTACGCTTCCACCAACGAATCGGGGCACGGGCGCATCCGCGTCGGGCTGAACAACTCCATCGACCTGGCCAAGGCCAAAGGTTTCATCGAGCTTTCCCCTGCCCATTCCTTCACGCTGAGCAGTTCCTACGACGGCTTCTTCATCGAAGGTAACTTCGCTCCCCGCAGCCGCGTCACGCTCACCATCCGCAAAGGACTGACGGCTCGGGACTCCACTCCCATGGAAGAGGATTTCGTCAAGGCCTTCATCTTCCCCGACATGGACTCCGCCATCCGTTTCCCCTCGGCCGGCATGTTCCTGACGCCTGCCGAAGATCCCCGCATCGCCATCGAGACCACCAACGTCAATACGCTGAACGTCTCGGCCTGGCGGCTTTACAACAACAACGTGCCCGTGGCCGTGCTCGACGCCGACGCATGGAACGGCAACTTCCAGCGCCTTGCCCGCCCCCTGGGCTCTAAAAAGTACAACGTCGGCGGCATGGTCAACGAAATCGCGCGCCGCTCACTCGACCTCGGCGCTCTGGGCTGCACAGACGAGGGCGTCTACATGATTCAGGCGTCCAACGCCGATCCCGACACCTGGCAATCCTCCACCATGCTGCTGTGCATCACCGACACGGCGCTGTCGGCCCGCACGTACGACAATGGCCTTCACGTCTGGGCGACCAGCATCTCCAGCGCGGCCCCCGTCGAAGGCGCCAGCGTCAAAGTCTATTCGGCGAGCAACCAGGTTCTCCTCTCGGGAACCACCGACGCCAACGGCCTCGCCGAGTTCGTCTTGCCCGAAAAATGGGACGAAAATCTCCGTCCCGACGTGATCGTGGCCGAAAAGGAAGGCGTCGTCACCTTTGTCAAGCTGAAGGCCAACCAGCTGACGGGGCGCGACATCGACGTTTCCGGCGCGCCGTGGAACGATGCCTATGACGCTCTGTGGATTCTGCCGCGCAACCTGTACCAGCCCGGCGAAACCCTGGAAGCCCAGGCCGTGGTGCGCAGTGCCGCTCTCCAGCTGCCCGGCGAGTTTCCTCTGGCCTGGTCACTGTCCAACCGCGGCATCGATCTGGCCTCGGGCACCATGAAGCTTGACGGCGAAGGCACGGGCCGCATTTCCGTCCCCATTCCAGCCACTGCCGAATCGGGCAGCTACTCCCTCAAGCTCTCCGTTCCGGGAGCCACATCGTCCCTTTCCGAGCGGGCCGTCCAGATCGAAGAGTTCCGTCCTCCCGAAGTGGAGACGAAAATCACCGCCCCCAAGGCGCTCTATCCCGGCATGGAAGCCAAATTCGGCCTCAACGCCCGCTATCTCTTCGGCGGCAGCGGCGCGGGACTTCATTGGGAGCTGAGCTACGCCACCGTTCCCGAAGCCTATGTCTCCAAGAACAACCCCGGATACGTCTTCGGCTTCGAAACGGCCAAGGATTCCGGCCGCTCTTCGGGTTCCATCGACGAAGGCGAGCTTGACGAAAACGGCACCGCCGAAGTTCTCTGGACTCCCGATTCCGAGCTTACGGCGTCGTCTATTATCCGCGCCCATATCCGCCTGAACGTCATGGAGAGCAGCGGACGCTGGACGGGCAGCACCGTCTCGGTGCCCATCTACCCCACCAAGGCGCTCATCGGCGTCTTGCCTCCTTCCGGAAACGTCCGCCCAAGGGCCGAAACCGAGATCGGTCTCGTGGCCGTCACGCCCGATGACAGCCCCATGAATCTGGGCAAAGTGAACGTCGAAGTCAGCAAGGTGACTGAACGCTATGTCATGATCTCCGACGGCAACGGCAGCCGCATGACCTGGCAGGAAGAGTTTTCCGAGCCGAAGCGCGACTCCGTCATGCTGGACGGCAAGGGCAAATATGTCTTTACGCCCGAAGAAGAGGGCATCTATCGAATCTCCTTCACCCACAAGCAGGGACGCGCATCGCTGCGCATCGGCGTCTGGGAAAATTACAGCGGCTCTTCGTCCACCGGCGCCACCATGCCCGACCGCGTGGAGATCCACAGCGACAAAGAGGCCTATCCCGCCGGCAGCACGGCGAAGATCACGCTGAAGTCGCCCTTTGCCGGCCGTGCCGTGGTCACCGCGGGCAGCAACAGGCCTCTGATGATCAAGGCCTTTGACATGACTTCAAACGAAGCGGAAGTCGAAATTCCCGTCACCGAAGCCATGACGCCCAACGGCTGGGTGGTCGTTCACGTCGTCCGCCCCGAAGGCGCCGAGACGAAACCGCCCTACCGCGCTCTGGGCGCCATGCCGCTCAAGATTGACCTGAGCGCCCACAAGTTGAACGTGGCCCTCGAACTTCCCGAAAAGGCCGAACCGGGCAGCCTAACGGCCAAGATCTCCGTGACCGACGCCGACGGCAAACCCGCCGACGGCAAAGTCTCCATCGCTCTGGTGGACCGCGGCATTCTGCTCCTCAGCGACGAGGACAACGAGAACCCCTACGACCACTTCACCCGCCGCCGTGCGCTGAACGGTCAGCTCTGCGACATCTACGACGCTCTGCTGCCGCTCGAAGCCCGCGGCACCGCGCTGCTCCATCCCGCCGGCGGAGAAAGCGCACAGATGGCCCGCATGAAACTCATGGCCAACGGGGACATGATGTCTCCCGTCCGCGCTTGCGATTACAAGCCTCTGTCGATCTGGCTTCCCGACGTTGAAGTGAAGAACGGAACGGCGGAAGTGGCCCTTGAAATTCCCGAGTTCACCGGCGCCCTGAGAGCCGAGGCCGTGGCCGTCGCCAAGACTTCGCTCGGACGAGGCACGGCGGAAGTCAAAGTCGCCCGTCCCGTGGTGATCAGCGTGACGCTGCCTCGCTTCGCCGCGCCCGACGACGAAATAATGGCGGCTCTCAACATCACTTCGGAGCAAGGCGGACAGGCCAACGTCACCGTCACGCCCTCCGAAAGCCTGAGCAGCATTTCGGGACAGCCCTCGGAAAATCTCGACAAAGTGGCGCTGCCGGCGAAAAAGCGCATCGACCTCACCGAAAGCCTTCCTCTCATGATGGCGCTCAACACGTCGGACCATGGCGCGCTCACCGTGGATACCGCCATGGACGGCAAAACCTACACCGCAAAGACGGGCCTCGCCGTCCGTCCCGGATGGCCTCTGACCTCCCTGACGGGCGGAGCGGCCGTCGGCGAAGGCACCACGGAGTTCTCCGTTCCCGATGAATGGTACCCCGGAACCGGCGACATCGAAGTGTCCCTGTCGGGCGCTCCCGTGGTCGACGCGCTTTCGCTGCTGAACACCGTCAACACCTGGGGCTGGGGAATCGAGCGCCTCATCTCCCGCGGCTGGATCGTCCTCGACCTGCCCGGCCTGCTGTCGGAGGACGACGCCGATCTGGTCAATCCCCATGAAAACCGCATCGCCCTCAATACCGTTCTGGCGGGCATCACGAGCTACCAGCTCTACGACGGCTCGTGGAGCCGCTGGATAGGCGGCGGCACCGATCCCTGGTCCTCCGTGGCTGCGTTGCACCTGCTCACGGCCATCAAAGAAGCGGGCGTCATCGATCCTGCGGGACTGAACGCCGGATACCAGTGGCTGCGCCGCTACATGGCCTCGCAGATCCCCGTGGGAGAAGCGAAGGAAGAGCTTGACGCCCGCGCCTACGGATGCTATGTGCTGGCTCTCGCCCAGGATGCGCCTCTGGGCTGGATGAACTGGCTCGAAGAGCGTACCGGCGAGATGAACAACTCCGGACGTTCGCTTCTCGCCGCGGCCTACGCTCTGGCGGGCGACCGCAAGAAGGCCGAAGCTCTGGCCGGCTCCGAAAGCGGCAGCGCTTCCGACACGCTCACCTTCCCCGAAGCTGGATTCAGGATGTTGGCTCTCGATGCCATGGAACCCGGCGGAGCGCCTTCGCGCGACCTGGCCGCGCGCATCGCCGAAGAGCTGAAGAAGAACGAACCCTTCCGCCGCGCCGGCGACGCCGCAAGCATGGTGATGGCCCTCAGCGTTTTCAGCCGCAACGTTGCCGCCGGCCCCGCCACGGCCAAGCTGACTGACGGCGAAGGCAACGTGGTTCTTCTCTACGACGGGCAACCCGTCCGCTGGAAAGGTTCGAAGGGCGGAAAGATGACCCTCGAGGTCACCGGCAACGGCTCTCTGTGGTACTCCTGGACGGCCGCCGGCGTTCCCGCGACACCGGTCGAGGAATTCGCCAAGGGCGTGAAGGTCAATCGCCAGTTCCTCGACGCCGCCACCAAGGAACCCGTGGACATGGGGAACGTGGCCTTCGGCCAGCGGCTCATCATGAAGATCACGGCAGAGGTCTCGTCGCCGGTTTCCGAGCTGCGCCTCAGCGCGCTGTTCCCTGCCGCCATCGAGGCCGAGACGGCCGGTGAGCTCGTCAAGAGCGACGGTTACACCGTCAGGTCCGACCTGCGCTTCGACCGCCTGCTGCTCAACATCTCCGGCAAGGGCAAAACCTTCCAGTGGCAGATGCCCTGCCGCGCCACCTATCGCGGAAACTTCAGCGTGCCGCCTCTTTCCGTCGAAGCTCTCGGCAACAAGGGCGTCGGCTGCCTCACCGGGGCAGCGGAGATGCACGTGGAGTAAATTTCGACAATGAAACGACGCAGCTTCACATTTTTTGCGGGGCTTGCGCTGCTTGGCCTGGTCTGTGCCGGCGCTACTCTGTACCGCTTCGGCAGTCTGGCGCCCATCATGCCGCGCCTGTCCGCCTGGCCCCGCTCGGCTGTCGTCTGCGACAGGAACGGAGCGATGCTGTGTGTGACCTTATCGGAGGACGGGGAGTTCTGTCTCCCCGTCCTCCTTTCCGATATGGGACGCTGGCTTCCCGAGGCCGTCATTCAGACCGAAGATCGGCGTTTCAGGAGCCACCACGGCATCGACTGGTTCGGCATCGTCCGCGCCATCCGCGACAACCTCTCGTCAGGCGGCGTCCGATCGGGGGCGTCCACCATCACAAGCCAGATCATCCGCCTGTGCTGGCCTGCCGAGCGCACCGTGCGCACCAAGCTGCGCGAGTTCCTTCAGGCGTGGCGTCTGGAAAATCGCCTGTCGAAAGACCAAATCCTCGAAGTCTATCTCAACATGGTCCCGCTGGGCAGCAATCTGCGCGGCGCAGAAGCCGCTTCACTGGCGTGGTTCGGCCGTTCGGCGCGGGATCTGACCATTGCGCAGGCCGCGCTTCTGGCCTGCATGATCAAAGGGCCTACGGCCTACCGCCCCGACTTTCATCCCCGCGCAGCGCTGGAGCGTCGGAATTACGTCATCGCCCTGATGAAAGAGCGGGGCGTCATCACGGCCGACCAGGCGCGTCTGGCCCTCGGCGAGCCGCTGCCGCGCAAAATCACGCCTCTCCCGTCGGACGACCTGCTTTTCTGCCAAAAGGTCATCGGAAGCTTCCCTCAAAAGGTCATCACGTCAACGCTTGACCGCTCCATGCAGAAAATCCTGCGCGGCGCTCTGTCCGAAGCTCTGGCCTCACAGTCTCCCGAGGTCACCGCCGCGGGCGTGATCATCGAGAACGCCACAGGAGCCGTGCGCGCCTACGTGGCCAACGCACGCCACCACGTGGAAAACACCGTCGGCCGCTGGGTGGACTGCGCCGATTCGCCGCGGTCGCCGGGCTCGACGCTGAAGCCCTTCGTCTATGCCATGGGATTCGAGGACGGCACACTGACGCCCAACACGCTCATGGCCGACACGCCGCTCACGTTCTCCGGCCGCGCTCCGAGAAATTTCGACCGCACCTACCGCGGTCCCGTCAGCGCCGCGAACGCTCTCGTCGATTCTTTGAACGTGCCTGCCGTCCGCATTTTGCGCAAAGAAGGCGGCGAGAGATTTCTTCAGAAGCTCCGCCTTCTCGGTTTCGACCTGCTCACCCAAAATGCCGCCCACTACGGCGATTCTCTGGTGCTGGGCGGCTGCGAGGTGACGCCGCTGCAGCTCTGCGCGGCGGTCACGGCGCTGGCTCGCCGCGGAAGATACATTGCGCCGCGCCTGGCCGAGGACGAAAACATCTCCGAACAGGCCGTCTATTCCGCCGAAAGCGCATGGATCATCACTTCCATCCTTGCGGACCCCGCGCGAACCCCGACGCTGCTGCGCTCCGTGGCTCCTCGGGAAGGACAGATGGCCTTCAAGACCGGCACGTCCTACGGATTGCGCGACGCCTGGACTGCCGGATGGAATGACCGCTGGTCCGTCGTGGTCTGGTTGGGAGATCCCACGGGCGCGCCGCACCCTCAGCTCGTGGGCCTCAGCGCCGCCGCTCCCGCCGTGCTTCAGGTGATGCGCGCTCTGCCGCAGGGGAATTTCGCGCCGCCACCCGAAGGCGTCGGCCGGCGCAAAGTGTGTTCGCTCTCGGGCCTTCCTCCGTCCGAGCTCTGCCCGCACACCGTCAACGAATTTTATATCCGCGGCGTTTCGCCTGCGGCACTGTGCCCCATGCACCGCCTCGACAAGGGCAAAGTGGTCATCCTGTGGCCACAGGAGCTTTCCGCCTATATGGAAAGTCCCTACGAACGCCGAACCGAGCTGGTCATCGCCTCGCCGCTGGAAAATGCAACCTACCTGAAACACGAGGACGACGCCAATCTGGTGCTGCGCGCCGAGGGGTCCGGCCGTTTTTACTGGTACATCGACGACCGCTACGTCGGTTCGGGCACGGCGGAGCTTCCCTGTCTGTGGCCCATGGAGCCGGGAAAGCACCGCCTCACCGCTTTGGATTCCATGGGACGGCAAAAGACCATGGTCTTTTCGGTCTCCGGCCTGGAGAACAATCCCAGTCCGACGCTTCCGGCGCTGACGCCCATCGAATAAGCCGGGCGGTGACTTTTCACCGAAAAGTTCCACCACAAAAAAAGAAGCGTCCCCTTCCCGCAAAATCGCGAGAAGGGGACGCTTCTTTTCACAGAGCTTCCACATGGGAGATAAAAATCGGAGCCGTATTCAATTCGATCCTCGCCTTCAAGAAATGCGCCGACTCAAGAAAACGCCGGCGAAGCCGGAACTGTCGCAGCTTCTGCAGACGTTTCCGAAGGGAGGTGCAACGCACATCGAAGAGGCCGGCGAGCGCTCCTCTCACATCAGAGAGGACAGAATGCCGGCTTTGGTCACGATTCCGGCCAAACTTCCCTCTTCGTCGACGACGGCAAGAGGAAAGGGAGCTTCCGCGGCAAGGGAAATAATATCGGCAATCAGCGTATCGGGAGCCACCGTCTGCACATCTCTGCGTAGCGACTGCGCGATGGACCGTCCCTGCCGGCGCGCCTCGATTGCCGCTCCGATCAGAAGGATTCCCAATAAACGAAGATCGTGGTCGATCACGAAAACCGATGACAGCTCGTTCCGACGCATCTGCTGGATGGCGTAATCCACGCTGTTGTCGATGCGGACAAGGCTGGCGGGCGTAATCATAATATTGCGTACCGACACCACTTTCGTCTTGTTGGCGCTGTCGATAAAGTTTCGCACGTAATCGTTGGCGGGATGCGTGGTCAAATGTTCGGGCGTCCCCGTCTGAACGACTTTTCCGTCCTTCATGATGCAGACCACGTCGCCCATTTTGAAGGCCTCGTCCATATCATGGGTGATAAACACAATCGTCTTTTTCAGCTTCCGATGGATCTTCAGCAGTTCAAACTGCATGTCACGACGCACCAGAGGATCCAATGCGGAAAAAGGCTCGTCCATCAGGAGCACTTCAGGGTCGTTGGCCAGAGCCCTGGCAATGCCGACTCTCTGTCTCATGCCGCCCGATAGATCATCGCAAGAGTGATGTTCCCATCCGTCAAGGCCCACCATGGAGATGATCTCCCGCGCGCGGCGCTCACGCACCTCGCGTTCGACGCCCTTCACTTCAAGGCCGTAAACCACGTTTCCCAAAACGTCTCGGTGGCTCATCAGCGCAAAGGACTGAAAGACCATGGATATTTTGTTGCGGCGGACATTCTGCAACTCTTTGCGGCTCATCGTCAGAATGTCCTGCCCTTCCAGAAGCACCTTGCCGCCCGTCGGGACGGTAAGTCCGTTGAAGCAGCGCACCGCCGTCGACTTCCCCGAACCGGAAAGGCCGATGATCACGAAAATGCCGCCTCTGGGAACTTGAAGGTTGACATCCCAGAGTGCAACGGTGCTCCCCGTTTTCCTGTAGACCTCGGCTTTGTTGCTGCCGCCGGCCATCATTCTGGCAGCTTCAGAGCAGTTGGGTTCGTAGAGCTTGCTCACATGCTCCATTTCGAGGATAAATTTATTCTCCCTGTCCGTCATCGTCCCCTCCTTCTTCGGCGTCGGCATAGCCCACATTCTTTTTCGGGGCCGCTCCTCCCTGCGTCAACCTGTCGAGGACGACAGCCATAACGACGACACAGCTTCCGGCAACCAGTCCGCGTCCGATCTCGATTCTGTTGACGGCATTCAGGACTTCCATGCCAAGGCCTCTCACGCCGATCATGGAAGTGGTAACCACCATGGACATGGCCATCATCAACGTTTGATTGACGCCTGCCATGATCGTCGACTTGGCCTGCGGGATCTTCACCTTGAACAGCGCCTGCCATTTTGTGGAACCGAAGGCCTTTGCGGCTTCCACCACCTCTTTGTCCACCTGTCGAATTCCCAAGCTGGTCAGGCGGATCACCGGGACAACTGCATAGATGACCGTGGCGATCACTCCCGATGCATTGCCCGTGCCGAAGAGCAGCAACGCCGGGATCAGATAGACAAATACGGGCATCGTCTGCATCATATCCAAAATGGGACGCACGATTTTATTGGCCAGGTCGGAGCCGGAGATGAGAATTCCCACAGGGATGCCGATGAGGAGCGCAATCATCACGCTGGCCAGCACAACGGACAGCGTGACCAGCATCATATGCCACAGCCCTATGGCGCCAATCGCAAAAACCAGCGCGCCGTACAGCAGGCCGCTGCGAAAACTTTTTCGGGCGCGCCAGCCCAAGAGCACGACCAGCAGAATAAAAACCGGCCACGGAATAGTTCTCAAAAGCAGCAGAACGGAGTTCACAAGGCCGCCGAGCGCACTTTTCATCGCATTGAGATAGACTTCGGTGTCCACGGCAAAGGAGCGCAAAGCCCTGTCAATTCCCGTTGTTTTCAACTTCAAAAGCGGCGGAAAGCTATACAACCACGCCATCAATCCTCTCCCTTTCGCAAAAAACGGACATTACAGCGCGGCCCGCGCCTTCGCTGCTTGCTCGGCGCTCAGCCAAAGGTCAAGCAGTTCGGGGTGCGATTTCGACAGCAGCCATTGGGCGGTTTCACTGTACCCGGCACCGGTGTCGTTCATATAGGCCAGCGCTTCGCTGATGACGGCAGAGGACATTTTGAAGCGCGAGAGAAAGTCGCAGAACCGAGGATTGGACGCGGCAAAGTCATTGCTGACAGCCACAGTGACCTTCACTGAAGGGCAGGCTCCGTATCCTTCATGATAGCGCGCGGCATCGTAGGGAGTATCCTCCAGAAGGACGAATTCGTACTTTCCCAACAGCCACGTGGGTTCCCAATAATAGGCCACAATAGGCACCTTTTTGTCCCATGCGGAAGTCATGGCAGCGCTGAGAACGGCGTCACTGCCGCTGGCAAAATAATTGAAACTTTCGCCCAGACCATAGACCTCGACTTTTTTGTTCATGATCTCCGTGACTTCCCATCCCACGACGCCGCCATAGATGATTCCTCTCGAAGGATCCTCGGGATCGGGAAACAGCTGTGCATAGCGTGACAGATCCTTGACGGTCTTCAGATCGGGATGCTGATCGGCCACATATTTTGGAATGTAAAAGCCCTGGTGGTTATCGTCGAAGTTTACGCCCAGTTCGGTAAATTTTCCGGCCTGCAGGTCACGGGTATAAGTAGGCAGATTATTGGTCCACTCTTCCATGTGCACGTCGATCTCGCCCTTCATCAGGGCTTCGTGGCTAATTGGCGTGGAACCCGGCGTCTCCTGCCACGAGTAGCCGAAAACGCTTTCCGCGACAAATCCCGCCAGCGCGTTGTTCAATTTTATGGAGGCCCAGCCCACATCGGCAAACGTGACATTGGATTTTGGTTTTGCCGCAGCGTATCCAGAAGGCAGGCACAACAGGCTTAACGATAAAATGGCCAGTAAAATCTTTTTTTTCATCATATCTTCTCCTTTTTCTGTTTGAGATTGAAGTTATCCGCAGATCTCGCTGCACCGGGCACCATGCAATTCGTTTCGCTCCGGGCAATAAATCGACCGTGGCATCGCAAAAAAGTAAAAACGCCGCGGCGGCAAAACGACAGTTTCATGGCTTACCAGCTTGCGCGCCCTCTGCGGCAATGGGCGTGCCGTTGCACTTCATCATCGGAGAAGAACACTTTGGGCAACATCTCGGCATGTGTATTCTTTCTTGCAGTTTGCCGGCAGCGATTGCAGAGAGCATGAACGTTCATTCCGAAACACAAGAATTCGCCGCCATCTTCTTTTGATATTTTCTCTTTGCAAACGGCTCTTTTTTGAAATTCAAGCATTGTCAAGAGCATTCTTTTTGATTCTATCGATACAACGACTTTTTTAGTTTAATGGCAAAACGACGATCTGTCAAATTATCTACCTTTCAAATAAACATAACACATTGCAATTGCTGATTTTATGTTGAATCCACAAAAAACGAAATTTTTTTACTATTACTCATCATAATTAACAGCATAAATAAAAATACATTTACTAATTTCATAAAGAGGAAGAAACTGTGAAAAAACAAGATCAAAAATTCCATTTTTTTTAAATAATATTTTCGCAATTTCAACTCTTCAGATCTGCACAATTAAAAAATGACCGTTACTTGACGAAGGTCGGGAAATGGGGCATAATATTTTTCAAGAAATATTTCCGGCTGAGTTCTTTCTCGGGAGTTGACTGATTTTGTACGGTTCCACGAGAAAAAGCTTTTGAAAGACTCGTGACGGAAATGGACTCTGCACCAAAGCGCCCTACGGGAGGGGCGCGCGCCGGCGGTTCCTTTTCGCCACTCTGCCCCGGAGTGCACTGACGGCAGGCAGATCAGGAGTTTGGCTTTCAGTGCTCACACCTGTTGAAGGAGATGGCATCATATGAAGAAAAGCATCATCCTGGCTTTGACAATCGCCGCTCTTGGCGTTGCGGCCAGCACAGCTTTTGCGGCAAAAGACCGTTTGATCATTGCCGATCAGTACGACGTCACCACTATGGATCCTGTCGGCCACAACGACATGCCCAGTTCGCGCTGCTGCTTCGAGCTGTACGACACGTTGATTTTCCGTGACAATGACAACGTCATCCACCCCGGGCTCGCCCTGTCTTGGGAGTTCCCCTCCCCCACGGAGATCAAGTTCGAACTGCGCAAGGGCGTCAAGTTTCACAACGGCGAAGAGCTGAAGGCCGAGGACGTCGCTTTTACGCTGATGCGCGCCACAACCGACAAGGGTGCCAAGATCCGCAGCTATTCCCAGGACGTGAAAGACGTCAAAGTTCTGGACGATTACACCGTCGTCGTCGAACTGAAGGCTCCCAACACCGCTTTCTTCAACTCTCTGACCCACTGCTGGGGTTCCATCCTGAACAAAAAGGCCGTTGAAGCCGCTGGCGACAACTACGGCACTCTGTCCGCGCCTCCCGTCGGCACCGGTCCTTTCAAGTTCCTCAGCTGGCAGAAGAACGACAAGTACGAGCTCGAGCGCTTCGACGATTACTGGGGCGAAGCTCCCAAGTACAAGTACCTCGAAGTCCGCTCCATCCCCGAAGCCAATAACCGCACCATCGAACTCGAAACCCAGGGCGTCGACATTGCCTTCCCCATCGCCGTCAACGACCTGAACCGCGTCAGGGACAATCCCGAACTGGTTCTGCAGCAGGTTCCCGGTGTCAACGTCACCTACCTTGGTTTCGACACTGTCAAGGCTCCCTTCGACAACCCTGTGGTTCGCCGCGCCGTCAGCGCTGCTATCGACAGCATCGGCATGCACAAGGTTGTTTTCGAGAAGCTCGGCAAGAACGGCACCGTGCCTCGCGCCATCGTTCCTGCCGCCCTTCCCTACAGCATCGCCGCTGACCAGCCCGAGCACGTTCAGGATCTGGAGCTTTCCAAGAAACTGCTCAAGGAGTCCGGCATCGATCTGAGCAAGACCTACCAGATCTGGACCAACGAGCGCAAGGAACGCCAGGACATGGCTCAGATCATTCAGGGCATGCTGGCTGAAGTCGGCATGAAGACCGAGATCAAGGTCCTTGAGTGGGGCGCCTATCTGAACGGTCTCCAGGAGAAAACCCACGACATGTTCATCCTCGGCTGGTCCACCAGCGTTCCCGATGCCAACTTCGCCATGAGCGGCCTGCTTGAGACAAACGCCGGTTCCAACTACACCTTCTTCAGCAATGCCGCTTTCGACGCCGCCATGGACAAAGGACGCAAGGAGCCCGACGGTCCCGAGCGCGCTGCCGCTTACAAGGAAGCCCAGGAAATTCTGCTCGATCAGTGCCCTCAGGTTTACCTCCACAGCGACGACAACTGCGTGGGCACCCAGAAGTACGTCAAGGGTTTTGAAGTCGGCGCTACCGACTCCTATGACTTCCGCAACGTTTACTTCGAGGAGTAAAACGCAGCGTCTTCCCTATTGAGGAAGGATCCTTAAAATACGCGAGCAGGGGAATTTCCCGTTCCCCTGCTCGTTTCATTGACTGCGTCGCCGGTCGGCATTCAAGCCGACTCTTCATTGGTCAAAATTCGACGAAAAGAAGGTTAGAATATGCTTCGATACATTTTCCGCCGGATTGTCCTGCTCATCCCCGTATTGGTCGGTGTAGCCTTTTGCGTCTTCCTGCTGCTCTATTTGACGCCAGGCGATCCGGCAAAAATGGTACTGGGCGATCAGGCCACAGAATCCGCAATTCAGGAGTTCCGCCAGCGCGAAGGCCTCAACGACCCCTTCTGGACGCGCTTTGGAACCTATCTGTACAAAATCGTCTTCAAGGGCGACCTGGGACGTTCCTATGCTTCGAGAACTCCCGTCGCAAAAGAGCTTCTGGCAGCCTTCCCCGCCACGCTGAAGCTTGCTGGGTTTGCCATATTCATAGCCGTCCTCATCGGCATACCATGCGGCATCGTGTCCGCCATCAAGCAATATTCGCTCTTTGATACCATTACCATGATCTTCGCCATGATCGGTCTTTCCATGCCCGTCTTCTGGTTGGGACTGCTGATGATTCTGCTCTTCTCGGTGCGGCTGCGGTGGCTGCCCTCGTCGGGCTTTTCCACGTTTAAAGCCATGATTCTGCCTTCGGTCGCGCTGTCGGCTCAATCGATTTCCATGATCACCCGCATGACCCGCTCCTCCATGCTCGAGGTGATCCGTGCCGACTACATCAGGACAGTTCGCGCCAAAGGCCAGAAGGAGTCGGTGGTCATCTGGGGACACGCCCTGCACAACGCTTTGATTCCCGTGGTGACGCTCTGCGGACTTCAGTTCGGACACCTGCTGTCGGGCGCTATTCTCACGGAGTCCATCTTCGCTATCCCCGGCGTCGGGCGCGTCATGCTGACGTCCATCATGGCCCGCGACTATCCCATGGTGCAAGGGGCAGTGCTGTGCGTCTCGGCAGCCTTCAGCGTGGTTAACTTGTTGGTGGACATCCTGTACGCCTTCATCGACCCGCGCATCAAGGCGCAGTACAAACGATAGAGGAGGTCATCTTATGGCTGAAAAAGTTATCGACGCTCCCATCAAAAAACAGCGCCGCGGCCTTGCCGAAGTCATGCACCGTCTGAGTAAAAGCCCTCTGGCCATGTTCGGTCTCGGCTTTATCATTCTTCTGGTCATCTGCGCAATCTTCGCCAACCAGCTGGCGCCCTTCTCATTCTCCAAGCAGGATCTGATGCACACCTTCGATCTGCCCTCGGCCAAGCACTGGCTTGGCACCGACGAGTTCGGCCGCGACATTCTGAGCCGTCTGATCTTCGGCGCCCGCGTGTCGCTGCAGGTGGGCTTCATCGCCGTGGGCATCTCGCTGGTGGTCGGCGGCCTGCTGGGCGCCTTTTCGGGCTTTTATGGCGGCACGCTGGACAACGTGATCATGCGCGTCATGGACGTGTTGCTTGCCGTACCTCAGACGCTTCTGGCCATCGCCATTGCCGCCGCTCTGGGGCCAGGTCTGTTCAACATGATGATCGCCGTCGGAATATCCGCCGTTCCCAACTACGCGCGCATCGTGCGCAGCTCGGTGCTCTCCATCCGAGGGATGGAATACGTTGAAGCCGCTCGCGCCGTTGGATCTTCCGACCTTCGCATCATTCTACGCCATATCATTCCCAACAGCATGGCTCCCATCATCGTGCAGTCCACTCTGGGCGTGGCTTCCGCCATTCTGAACGCCGCCGGCCTGTCCTTCATCGGACTGGGCATTCAGCCGCCCAACCCCGAATGGGGCGCCATGCTTTCCGGCGGACGCCAGTACATCCGCGACTTCCCCCACCTGACGCTCTATCCGGGTCTCGCCATCATGCTGACCATTCTCGCCCTTAACTTCCTGGGCGACGGTCTGCGCGACGCCCTGGATCCCAAACTGAAACGCTAAGGAGGAGCTTACGATGTCAGAAAAGAAAGATCTGCTCCTCGAGATCAAAGATCTCACTATTCATTATGTCACCGAAAGCGGCACCGTTCATGCCGTCGAAGGACTGAACCTCGAGCTCGCCAAGGGCGAAACTCTGGGATTCGTCGGAGAGACGGGCGCCGGCAAGACCACCACAGCCCTTGGTATCATGCGCCTTCTGCCCGTGCCTCCTGCCAAGGTCGAGTCGGGCGACATCGTTTTCGAGGGCGAAAGCCTGCTGAGCAAGACCGAAAGCCAGATGCGCTCCATTCGCGGCGGAAAGATCGCCATGATCTTCCAGGATCCCATGACCTCTCTGGATCCCGTGGTTCCCGTGGTTGAACAGATCGCCGAAATGGTAGAACTGCACCGCAAGGGCACCAAGGCCGACGCCTTGAAACGCGCCGGCGACATGCTGGAGCTTGTGGGCATTCCCCGCGAGCGCGGCGGCGCCTATCCCCACCAGTTCTCCGGCGGCATGAAGCAGCGCGTAGTCATCGCCATCGCTCTGGCCTGCGATCCCACGCTTCTTATCGCCGACGAGCCGACCACCGCCCTCGATGTGACCATTCAGGCGCAGGTGCTCGAGCTGATGCACGAGCTGAAGGAAAAGTTCAGGACCTCCATGATCATGATCACCCACGATCTGGGAATCGTGGCTGAGATGTGCGACAAAGTGGCCATCATGTACGCCGGCCGCGTCGTCGAATATGGCACGACGGAAGCCATTTACAACCACCGCCTTCACCCCTATACGGAAGGCCTTTTCAACTCACTTCCCAGTCTGGACACCGAACAGGAAGAGCTGCAGGTCATTCACGGCCTCATGCCCGACCCCACCAATCTGCCTTCGGGGTGCTGCTTCCATCCCCGCTGCCCCTATGCCACGGAACAGTGCTCCATCCAATCACCCGAGATGGTCCAGGTTTCGCCCCACCACTATGTGGCCTGCCCCGTGCGCACGGCTGCGCTGAAAAAGGATTAAAGGAGGTCGATGACTATGACAGAACAGCTGAATAACCAGCCTATGGTAGTTGTCAACCACCTGAAGAAGTACTTCAACACGCCGCGCGGACTGCTTCATGCCGTTGACGACGTCTCGTTCTGCGTCAATCGCGGCGAAACGCTGGGCCTTGTGGGTGAATCGGGATGCGGCAAGTCCACTTTAGGACGCGCCATGATCCGCCTGCTGGAGCCTACTGCCGGCGAAGTGAAGTTCTGGGGACGGGACATCGTGGGCATGAGCAAGTCCGAGATGAAGGAAATGCGCAAGCGCGTCCAGATCGTGTTCCAGGACCCTTACTCCTGCCTCAATCCCCGCCTTTCGGTTTCCGAACTCATCGCCGAGCCGTTGATCGTCAACAAGATCTGCAAGAACAAAGCCGACATGGACAAGCGCATCGCCGAGCTCATGGACACCGTCGGCCTTGCCCGCCGCCTGGTGGGAGCCTATCCCCACGAGCTCGACGGCGGACGCCGCCAGAGAATCGGTATCGCCCGCTCGCTGGCCCTCGATCCCGAGTTCATCGTCCTCGACGAACCCGTTTCCGCCCTTGACGTGTGCATTCAGGCGCAGGTGCTGAACCTTCTCAGCCAGCTTCAGAAAGAGAACAACTACACCTACGTGTTCATCAGCCACAACTTGAGCGTGGTGAAGCACCTTTCCGACCGCATCGCCGTCATGTACCTGGGCAAAATCGTCGAGCTGACGGATTACAAGACCACCTTCAAGAATCCGCTTCACCCCTACACCCAGGCACTTCTTTCCGCCATTCCCATTCCCAAGGTGGGCATCAAGCGCAACCGCATCATCCTCGAGGGCGACGTTCCCAGCCCCGTCAATCCGCCTGCAGGTTGCCGCTTCGCCGGCCGCTGCCGTTTCGCGCAGGACATCTGCCGCCAGAAGTCGCCGGAGCTGGTCGAATACGAGCCGAACCACTTCGTGGCCTGCCATTTCACCGGCAAGATCACCTACACCCGCTGATTGCGTTTATCAAAGGGCCAGCTTGCGCTGGCCCTTTACTGTTCTTCGCCAGAGGATGCGTGCAAAAAAAACTCTTTCGTCCTCTCTTTTCGATAATTTTTCGAAAAAAAGGGACTTTATCAAGAATGAAAGCCTTTCTTTCGGAAAAAGGCGGTGTAAAATAAGGAGAGCTTTTCAACTCTTCAAGGAGGATAAATCATGTCTTCACTGGTCGATCGCTTTATGCGCTACGTCAAAATCAACACACAATCCCAGGAAGGAAAGGATTGCGTTCCCAGCACGGCCTGCCAGTTCGATTTGGCAAAGGTGTTGGGGCAAGAGCTTCGCGACATGGGCGTCCAGGACGTCACCGTCACTGACCACGCCTACGTGTGCGCTACCATTCCTTCCAACTGCCCCGGCGCGCCCGCCATCGGATTTTGCGCCCACATCGACACCGCTCTCGAAGTCTCCGGCCAAAACGTCAAGCCTCGCTTGATCGAAAAATACGACGGCGGCGACATCGTCCTCAACGCCGAAAAGAACATCGTCATGTCGCCCGATGCCTTCGACGACCTGAAAAAACACGTGGGCGACTCGCTCATCGTCACCGACGGCACCACACTTCTCGGCGCCGACGACAAGTCCGGCGTCGCCGTGATTATGACCGCCGTGGAGTACATGATCCAGCATCCCGAGTTCAAGCACGGCAAAGTGGTGCTGTGCTTCTGCCCCGACGAGGAGATCGGCCACGGCGCACAGCTCTGGGATTTGGACACGTACGGCGCCGATTTTGCCTACACCGTGGACGGCGACGGCTGCGACACCTTCTCCTACGAGACCTTCAACGCCGCACAGGCCCGCGTGACCATCCACGGCGTGGTGGTCCATCCCGGCACCGCCAAGAACAAAATGGTCAACGCCTCCATGCTGGGCGTCGAATTCGCCCAGTCCCTCCCGCCCGCCGAAACGCCCGCCCACACCGAGCTGTACGAAGGCTACTACCATCTGACGGACATCTGCGGCGGCGTCGACAAATGCGAGCTGACCTACATCATCCGCGACCACGACACTGACCTCTTCAACGCCCGCAAGGAGCATTTCAAAATGCTGGTCCGCCAGCTCAACGAGCGGTGGGGCAAGGAATACGCCACTCTGGAAATGCACGACCAGTACTACAACATGGCTGTGCCGCTGAAAAAACGCATGGACATCGTCAACACCGCGCTGAAAGCCTATGAAATGGCGGGAATCACACCGAAAATCAAGGCGGCGCGCGGCGGCACCGACGGCTCGCAGCTGTCGTTCCGCGGCCTTCTGACGCCCAATCTGTTCATCGGCGGCTACAACTGCCACGGCCCCTACGAGTTCGCCGTCGTCCAGGCCATGGAAAACTGCGTCAAAGTCATTCTCAACATCATCAAGCTCTACGCCGCAGGGCAACAGGTCAAATAGCTTCCACGCGTCGAAAAACGGGACTTTCGGAAAATTTTTTTCCGAAAGTCCCGTTTTTTTCACATTTTTTCAACTTTTCGGGTTCGGGCGCGGTTTCGTCCCTCGCTTGAAAACAATCGACAAAATTGCTGCCCGTGCGTCTTTTGCAGGACCGTTCAACGCGCTCGTTTCAAGGGCAGAACGCCTTCCACGATCTTCTCCGGCGGATAGTCGCGAAGCAGCAACGCCGCCAACGCTCCGGAGTTCACTTCAACCGTCATGATGCCGTTTCGACCATCATAATTTTTAAAAAAGACCTGTTCCAGCGCCGAAGCATATTCAAGCATCCGTTTCCACCTCTTTCGAGGCGTCGTCCTTTCGGGTTCGGAAAACGCCGGGGCTTGAGGCAGCGATGATTGAAGCAGCCTCGAAGCGATTTTGACGCCTTCAGCCATTTTCATCAGTTCAAAGCTCAGCGCCGGCGGCGACGGAAGCCGAGCCTCATGACGCGGTGCGCTCTCGCGCTTTTTCACCCAACCGGCCGCAATGGCTGTCGCCTCGGCAAGACTCTTCACGTCGGCAGAGCTTTTCGACGGCCATCCCGACGGGTCCGGCGTCGGATCGCCTTCAGAGGTTTTTGCATCGGAGAAGTCCTGAATCGTCTCTTGGCGCAGCGCCGCAATGGCATTTCGCGGCAGCTGTCCGATCAATTCGGCGGGAGTCAACAGAAAGACGTTCCAGCAGGGGGCCGAAAGGTCGCTTTCGTTTTCCGAAATCTCGGGCATTCCCGCTTCCTCGCCTTCGTCCATGGCAAGAAGCAGCAGGCCGTCACGGCTGTAGAGCGCCGCCAGAGGCAATCTTCTCTTGAGGCGAAATCCCCGCCACTCTCCCAGTTCATAATCGGCGGCACCGAGACGAAGAGAGCGGAGACGCTTCACCAGGTGCGCAGCGCTGTATTCGCCGAGTCCCGACAGGTGCAGGTAGGCACCGGGTACGGTACCGAGGCCTTCCACCGTCATTTTTCCGGCAATACCCAGCGTCAGCGCGCCCGTCAGAATGTCCTTTAGCTCGGCCAAGGGCAGCTTCGTCCAGTCCTCCACCTTTTTCAGCCGCCGCAAAATCCCATTGAGAAGGGCGCCTTCTTCAAAAAGGTCGGAAGGCTCAAGCCGCGGATTTACGAAATCGAGCGAAAGGTGCCAGAGCCCATAAAGTTTTCCACTGCCCAGCAGCAGTGGCCCGTACAACGGGTGGTTTCCCTCGTTCAACAGGGGTGGCTTCAGTTTGAGCAACGATGCAGCTACCTCGGGAAAATTGGCCCGGAAGCGCAGATCCAGACGGTCGTGGCCGAGGTTCAGGCCCATTTGAGCTTTCAGCGGAATTTCCGACGCCAATGTGCCTGCGCTGAGCGACTGCAGATCTGCAACGAGCCACAGCCTCACGTCAGAGGGGATATCGTTGGGCAAAGCGCTGTCGTCGGAGACGGAAGCCATGCGCTGCAGCGCCGAAAGCCCGCCGGTGCTGCCCAGCAGCCAGCGCTGGTTGCCGCGGTGAAGGACGGCCATGGAGAGTTTTCTTTGACCAGCCGACGGCAGAGACGCCGACGAAAGCTCCGCAAAACCCGCTTCACGCCAATCGGCAGTGCACTCCGACCTTTCGATTTCCCAATCGCGAAAAACCGACGACGCCGAAAGGCCGCCTTCGTTCAGGCGCACGGCGAAGCTCGCCCCGCGAGGCTGCAGCGAGAGGCAGAGCGCGCCCTCTCCGCAGGCTTCGAGGTTCCACTTTCCCGCCGCGGCGGTCGCGTAGGGCGCGACAGCACTAGCATAAAGGTGGCTCCGAAAACCCTTCAGGTCATGGGCGAAAATTACGGCGCGATTTCTTCCCTCCACGCCGGCAAAGGCAAAATCGGCAGCAGTAACAGCGGCGGCGGATCCGCAGAAAAGCCCGGCGCACAACAGCGCGCCGCAAAGTGGCGCAAAGCGCCTCAAATTGAAGCCCATGACACTCCCACCTTTCAACAAAGACACGCCCATTATACCCCAAGGCGGCGAAAGCGCTCAGCAGCCCTCCCCTTGCAGCTCTTGCCATTCGCTCTCGTGCCATGTTAAGCTCCGCCAAGGTTGAAAAACATTTAACGCGCAAGATTCGCCATTTATTCGCCATACGTCAGGTGTCGCCGTTTTGCCGCGGCAAAACGCAACGAAAAACATCCGGCATCGAAAAAGCGGGACCACTCCTTTTGGGAGAGGTCCCGCTCCATGGAATGAGAGAGCTTTGTCAGCGCGCGCGTTTCATCACAGCACATGCGGGAAGGACAGGACAGCGCATCGCGCCGAAATTCAGGCGAAAAGGGCGTCAGCTGTTGTGCGGACTGGTCTTTTTCAGCCAGAAGTAAGCCACCACGCCGATGGCCGCACCCGAGACGTCGGTGATCAAGCCCGGTTGAATGAGCAGCAGCGCGCCGCCGAACAGAATGATTCGCTCCAGCATATTCAAACTGCGCCTCCAGTAGCCAGCCGCCGCCAGAGACAGCAACACCGTGCCAGCAATGGCGGTGACCACGGGAATCGTGGTGTTCGCAAAAGACGCGTTGATCATCAGCAGTTCCGGGCTGTACACGAAGAAGTAGGGAATCAGGAAACCGGCCACGGCAAGGCGCAGTGCCGTAAATCCCGTGCGCATGGGGTTGGCTCCTGCAATGCCGGCACCGGCGTAGGCCGCCAGAGCCACGGGCGGCGTCAGGTCGGCGATGATGCCGTAGTAGAAGATGAACATGTGGGCTGCCAAAGTGGGAACGCCGAACTTCTGAATAGCCGGCGCCGCCATGGAAGCCAGAACGATGTACTTGGCCGTCGTGGGCAGTCCCATGCCCAGAATGATGGACGTTACCATGGTGAGCACCAGCGTCCAGAACAGATGTCCGCCCGCCAGAGCCACGATGCCGTTGGCCAGTTTCAGGCCGATGCCCGTCAGCGTGACGGAGCCGATCACCAGACCGGCGCAGGCGCATGCCGCCGCCACGCCCAAGGAGCTGCGCGCGCCTTCGTCGAAAGCGTCGATAATGTCAGTCAGCTTCATGCGGGTATTCTTGCGGCACATGGCCACGGCCACAGTCCAAAGGATGCTGTAAAACGCCGCTTTCAAAGGCGTATATCCGCGGATCAGCATATAGACGATGACGAACAGGGGGATCAAAAGGTGCCCGCCGGCCATGAAAATCTTTTTCGTCTGCGGCAACCGCTCCTTGGGAAGTCCCTTGAGCCCCAGGCGCTTGGCCTCCATGTGAATCATGACGAAAACCGCCATGTAATAAAGCAGTGCCGGCAGAATGGCGGCAATGGCAATGGTAATGTAGGGAACGCCGATAAAGTCGGACATGATGAAGGCGGCAGCGCCCATAATGGGAGGCATGAGCTGGCCGCCGGTGGACGACGCGGCCTCGACGGCTCCCGCAAAATGAGGCTCGTAGCCGATGCTCTTCATCAACGGAATGGTAAAGGTTCCCGTGGTCACCGTGTTGGCCACCGAGCTTCCGGAAATGGTCCCGAAGAAGGCCGACGAAATGACGGCCACCTTGGCGGGGCCGCCCGCCTGATGGCCCGCCGCCGCCAGAGCGAGGTCGATGAAGAACTTGCCCAGCCCAGTCTTGTTCAGGAAAGCCCCGAAAAGGATGAACATAAAGACAAAGGTGGAAGAGACGCCGATGGGCGAGCCCATGATCCCTTCGGTGGTCAGGTACATATGGTTGATGATGCGCGTCCACGTGAAGCCGCGGTGAGCCAAAAAGCCAGGCAAGATATTGCCGTAATGGGCATAGAGCACAAAGGCCAGCGCCACCAGAACGATGGGCAGTCCCACAATGCGCCGCGCCGCCTCGAAGGTAAACAGAATGGCCATGGCGCCGAAAATGAGATCGGCCGTGGTGGGCAGACCACCGCGCAGAAGAATGGCCTCATAGTTGACCACAAGGTAGACCATCGTCGATCCGGCGAGGGCCGCCAGAAGGACGTCCAGCCAGTGCATCTCTTTTCTGGAGAACGACGCAAAGGAAGGATAGAGCAGGAAAATCAGCACAAAGGTGAAAAACACGTGCACGGGGCGCTGAATCTGCGCCGGCAGCACGCCGAAACCCGCCGTGTAAAACTGGAACAGAGAGAAGGCAATGCAGATCAGCTTGATGGCGATCTTCCAAAATCCTTCGGGACGCCGATACCGCGACTCCGTGTCGTATTTTTCCAGATTTTCCTGAACGGCCTGTTGGTTGCCCGTCACCGTATCAGCGTTGAGTTGCTGAGGCTGACTCTCAAGCGGCGCCTGCTCGGCATTCTTTTTTGCCTCGTCCATAAGGCACTCCCCCTTATCAATTCACAGATTGACGCAGTTTGAACCAGATCAGGCGCAGAACGGGCGCCCGCTTCACCTGAAAATGAATCGGCCCTCCCGGACGCGTCCATCGCTTCATTTTATACTGCTGCCCCCCGATAAGAAGCGTGTGGTCCGCCACCACCTTGTTGACGCGGTAGACCAGATCGGGAAGCTCCATATCATAACCTGTAATGTGATACAGATTGTTCTCAAAAGTAAAATGCAGCTTGGGATTCATGTAATCCAAAGGCAGCCCCGCACCGCCCATGTCGAACCACGTCTCTTTCAGAACAGAACAGTTCGGAGCGATCTCATAAACTTCATCGACGGGACGGCGCATCACCGAATGGATAAAGCGGACCGTATAACGCTCCC
The DNA here is from genome assembly GCA_964622575.1 of uncultured Synergistaceae bacterium. GTDB lineage: Bacteria > Synergistota > Synergistia > Synergistales > Dethiosulfovibrionaceae > Pyramidobacter. The sequence continues at coordinate 68,209 of CAZUQW010000004.1, forward strand.
CAAGCGTTACGCGCTTCATAAAGACCGTTTGCCCATCGCCGTCGGTCAACACCAGCAGCCTCACCGGCCACAGCAAAAGCGCCGCCGCGATCGCCAGAAGGAAAAACACCGCCTTTTTTTTCATGAAAACACCTTCTGAAAAGACCTTCGCAATTTCGGGAAACTCCAAAAAATACGGAAAGAGCCGTTACGGCTCTTTCCGTTTCTGCACAAAAGAACCGCGTCTCGTGACGTTATTTCACCAGACCGACTTCCTTGTAGTACTTCAGAGCGCCGGGATGCACGTCGAGGGTCATGCCGTCGAGAGCGTGCTCGAGCGTCAGGTTCTTGCCCTTGGCATGGGCGCTTCTCAGCGCATCGAGGTTCTCGAAAATGGCCTTGGTGATGGCGTAGACGTCATCCTCGCTCATGTCGCGGCGAGCCACAAGGCAGGCCTGAACGGCCACAGTCTCCACATCGTGGTCGAGTCCGCTGTAAGAGCCCTTCTCGATGAGCGCCGGAGCGAAGAAAGGATACTTGGCGATGATCTTGTCGCGAAGCTCGCCCTTGATCTCCATGAAATGGAGCGGCTGAGTCGTCACGATCTCCTGAATGCCCGCGTTGGGAACGCCGCTGGTGAAGGAGAAACCGCTGATCAGACGATCCTTGAAGTGAGACGTGGACTCGGCAAAGGACAGATAGTGAGGCGTAAAGTCCACATAGTTCTTGCCGTCGTACAGACCGACTTCGCTGAAGATCTGGCGGACGTTGGCTTCGGCGCCCGAACCGGGAGCGCCCACGGAGAACTTCTTGCCCTTGAGGTCTTCAAAGGTCTTGATGCCGCTTTCGGCGCTGACGGCCATCTGGATGTGCTCGGGATAAATGCGGCAGATGCTGGTGATGTTCTTCAGCGGAGCCTTGAAGAACATGGTGCCGTTCTTGGCGTAATCGGCAGTGTCGTTCTGCACCAGAGCCAGGTCGATGTCGCCCGCGTTGAGCAGATTCAAGTTCTCGACGGAAGCGCCCGTAGCCTGTGCCACGCAGGCCACCTTGCCGTCGGTGTGGTCGGTGATGATCTGAGACAGAGCGCCACCCAGAGGATAATAGGTGCCCGACGTTCCGCCGGTTCCCATGATGCACTGGCTCGTCGCGAAAGCCGTCGAAGCCGCGAAAATTCCACAAAGCGCGAGTGCAAGAACTCTTGATTTCTTCATTCCTATCCCTCCATTATAGATATGAGAATATGATGACTAGAACGTAGGAAATTCCTGCCCCTACGTTTATTATTATACCTTTAAAACTCAAATCTGCAAAGCTTTTTATTTGTGCCAACCCTCAAGAACTCAGTCATTCGTGCATTTGTCATCAGATTTTCAAATACTTTTATACTTTTTGCACTTATCATGATGTATTTTTCTGAAATTTTCAGCTAAGTTCTGAACTTTCGTCGCCTGGAAATTCAATTCAAGTCATCCTTCGGCGAACATGGCTTTCGGGCAAAAGACGCATCACCAAGCGCACAAAAAAGGACGCGCGAAAACGCGCGTCCTTACAGCCGCAGCTTTCAAGCTCAATTCAGCCAGTTCGCCAGCCCGCCGCCTTCAATTTGCCCTTTGGAAGGCAGACCTTCCATGACAAAAGGGGCACCCGCAAAGTCCTCGCAGCGGGCAAACCACTCCTCGAGAATTTCCATGACGATGCCCACGCGCTCCTCAATGGGATGGCGGGAGTCGCGCAGGGCGTCGACGCCCACGGCGTGCTCATTCTGCGCCGGATTGGGCGTCTCGCTGAGAAAGGGAATGCAGTCCGTTGCCTCGCCGATCTCGTAATGGCTGATGCCGCGAAACCCCGGAGCGGAAACTTCCGCCTTAAGCCGCACTCCGCGCGTCTCGAGAGCCATAATCATCTCAAAACACCAGTCGACGTACTTGGGATGCGTGATCAGAGAGTAGGCAAGCTCGCCGCCGTCGTAGTTTTTCCCGTCGCGGGGATCGACCACCGATTCCGGCGCCGTGGCCTCGTGCACGTCAAGGCAGGAAGCGATTTTCCCGCGCCTGATGAGTTCCATCACCGCCCAACAGACCTGCTGAGCCGGCGTGCCATCGGCGACGCCGGGATAATTGCGGTTGACGTTGCGCCATTCCGCGCCGTTCTTGTGCGTGTATCCCAGCCAGTGCACAAAGTGCTCGGGATCCTTTTCACCGGGCCTCAGGGGGATCAAGCGGTCGCCGTAATAAAAAATTCTGCTGCCGTAGCGTCCCCTCGTTTTCAGCTCGTGAGGCACCTGCCCCAGTTCGTCGGCAACCGCCATGGCCGCGGAGTTGAGACAGGGAATGACAAAAAGCGTGCCTACCTTGACCCGTCCGTTTTCCAACAAAACGGTCAGCGAAAGAGGCCCGCCGACCTCGCGGGCGTGGGTTCCCGCAAAGGCCAGCAGAGCGGCGCCCTTTTCACTGCCTCTCATGACGTATATGGGCGCGTCGTATTCAGTGTCTTTCAGATGAGGATTGTAATCCGACAGCCATTGCAGCTCCGTAACGCCGCAGCCAGCGCGCACATCCCAGCGCAGCGCCGCCGACGCCACGCAGCTCAAAAAGAACAGAGCGCCAAGCGCCAAAAACGCCGTGCCCTTCAGACCTTTCATGCAAAGATCAACTCCTTCGCGCCGGCGATGCCGACGAAATTGGCGTTCCTCACAGTGATGATTCTCCGCTGCGGAAGTTCAAAAAGACAGCATTCCGTCGGCCCAAAAAGGCCTCCGGCCGAACACAAGAGTTCCGCACCGCATTTTCGGTTTCACTCCACAGGCGGCATCGCCCGTTCTCATAGGTTTTCACCGCCTTGAACACAGCGTTCCGTCATTTGATTTTAAGCCGGACAAAGGCTCGCCGTCAAAAGCCCGTCTCCCGTCTCCGGCACATCGACGGCAAAACGCCTGCCGGAGGAAGCTCTCCGACAGGCGTGAAAACGGCCAACTTCACGGCGGCAGCGTAATAACTCTGCGTTTCAGGCTCTTTCGGCCGGACAAATGACGCTGACGTCGCAAAACGACGCCATACCCACGGGCAAAGTCGCCTCGCGGCTGGGCGAACGACGGGCCGATGCAGAACCGGATTTTCGGCAGAGCGGCTCGCCGAGATCGGCACTCCTCTGCCTGTCTACGGCTCTTTAAAGAGATTCCGGCACGCCGGCGTCCTGCTTCTGGTAGTTCACGTGAAGCATCTTGTGGGCTTGCCCGCGCACAACGCTGTCGTAGAGATAGTTGATGATGGGATTTTCGTCGCTGCTTCGAATGCCCGACATCTTGTCGGCGACGTACAGTCCCGCGGCGCGCTCGCGCTTCACCGACGTCAGGCTGTAGGGCTGGCCGGCGCCGCCGACGCAGCCGCCCTTGCAGGACATCACTTCGACGAGATGGTAGTGCCGCTTTCCGGCGTGGATTTCGGCCAGAAGCCGCTGAGCGTCCTTCAGGCCGTGAACCACGGCGATGCGCACTTCCGTGCCGTCCAGCATGACCGAAGCTTCTTTTACGTTTTCAAAGCCGCGGATCTGCGTCAGTTCCACCTTTTCGGAGGACAAATACTGCCGGTCGCTGTTGAGGCAGCGCCGCACCACCGCCTCGGCCACGCCGCCCGACGCGCCGAAAATGACGCCCGCGCCGGACCCCAGCCCCAGCGGCATGTCGGGAGCCAGATCGACCAGATCGTTGAACTTGATGCCCACCTCGTCGATCATCTCGATAAGCTCCTGCGTCGTCAACACGAAATCCGTTTCGGGCACGCCGTCGGTGCAGAACTCGCTGCGGGCAGCCTCCATCTTCTTGGCCGTGCAAGGCATGATGGCCACCGAGCAGGTTTCCCGTTCGTCGGGTTCCATCTGGCCGTAATAGGTCTTGATGACCGGCGCCAGCATCTGCATGGGCGACCGGCAGGTAGAAAGGTGCTTCAGCAGATGGGGAGCGCAGTTCTCGCAGTACTTCACCCAGGCGGGGCAACAGGACGTGAACATGGGGAACGGGCCACCGTCCTTCAGGCGCTGCATCAGTTCCGCCGCTTCCTCCATCACCGTGAAGTCGGCGCCCAGCACTGTGTCGGTGACGTGGTCGAACCCCAGAGCTTTCAGCGCCGATACCACCTTGCCGATGCTGTTCTGTCCCGGCTCCACGCCGAAATGTTCGCCCAGAGCCACGCGCACCGCAGGCGCGATTTGCGCCACCACGCGCTTCTTGGGGTCGAAAATCGCCCTCCACACGTCGTCAATGTTCCGACGGATCTGAATGGCGTTGGTGGGGCACACGGCGGCGCACTGGCCGCAACTGATGCACATTGTATGGGACAACGGCTCGTTAAAGGCGGGGCGCACCCGTGCTTCGGAACCGCGGTTCACGAAGTCCAGAATTCCCATGCCCTGGATTTCGTTGCACACGCGCACGCAGTCGCCGCACAGAATGCACTTGTTGGGATTGCGGATAATGGCATGTGAAGACCAATCCTTGGGCAACTGATCGCGGGTGTCTTTGAAACGCACGTTCTTCACGCCGTAACGGTGAGCCAGTTTCTGCAAACGGCAGGCGCCGCTCTTTTCGCAGACCGTGCAGTTGCACTCGTGAGCCGACAGCAGCAGCTCCAAAATCATCTTGCGGTAACGCAGCAGGCGGGCCGTGTTGGTGCGAATCTCCAGCCCGTCGCGAGGCACCATGGAACAGGAGGTGTCGATTTTGCCGCGAGCGTCTTCAACAACGCACATACGGCAGGCTCCGTAAGTGGACAGCTCGCTGTAATAGCAGAGCGTCGGCATGTCGATGCCCGCCTTTTGAATGACGGCCAGCACGTTTTTCTCGTCGGAGAACTCCACCGGCCGGCCGTTGATGATCATGGTCCCCATTTACCACACCTCCCGAATGGCCCCGAAGGGGCAGTTCTCCATACAGGCGCCGCAGCGGACGCACCGGTCACCGTGAATCACGTGGGGCTTTTTCGCCGTGCCGTCGATGGCTCCCACCGGGCAGTTGCGCGCGCACTTCGTGCAGCCCTTGCACAGCTCCGCGTCGATCTCGAAGCGCTTCAGGTTCTGGCAGACCCGTGCCGGACAGCGTTTGTTCTTCACGTGCTCCATGTACTCGTCGCGGAAGTAGCGCAGCGTCGACGTCACGGGGTTGGCCGCCGTCTTGCCCAGACCGCACAGCGCCGTGTGACCGATGGTATCGGCCAGCTCCTCCAGAAGATCGAGATCCTCCGGCTCGCCCTGCCCCGACGTGATGCGCTCCATAATCTCCAGCATGCGCTTGGTGCCCTCGCGGCAGGGGACGCATTTGCCGCAGCTCTCGCGCTGCGTGAAGTTCATGAAGAAGCGCGCCACCTCCACCATGCAGGTGTCCTCGTCCATAACCACCAGACCGCCCGAACCGATCATGGCGCCGATTTTCATCAGACTGTCGAAGTCCAGCGGCAGGTCGAGATGTTCGGGCCGGCACAGACAGCCGCCCGACGGCCCGCCGATCTGCACCGCCTTGAACTTCTTCCCGTTGCGGATGCCGCCGCCGATGTCGAAGATAATCTTTCTCAGCGTCGTTCCCATGGGAACCTCGATGAGTCCCGTGTTCACCACGTTGCCCGTCAAGGCGAAGGCCTTCGTTCCCGGGCTGGATTCCGTGCCGATACTGCGGAACCACTCGGCGCCCTGCTGCACGATTTTCGGCACGTTGGCGAAGGTTTCCACGTTGTTGAGCACCGTGGGCTTTCCGAACAGTCCCTGCTCTACGGTGCGCGGCGGCTTGACGCGGGGCATGCCGCGGTTACCTTCAATGGACGACGTCAGCGCCGAGCCTTCGCCGCAGACAAAGGCGCCCGCGCCGCGATTGATGTGCAGGCGGAAGCCGAATCCCGAGCCGAGAATGTTGTCGCCCAGCAGGCCAGCCTCCGTTGCCCTGTCGATGGCCGTCTGAAGGCGCTTCACCGCCAGCGGATACTCGGCGCGAACGTAAATATAGCCCTCGTTGGACCGAGTCGCGAAGGCGGCAATGGTCATGCCCTCGATCATGCGGTAGGGCGCCCCTTCCATAATCGAGCAGTCCATGAAAGCGCCCGGATCGCCTTCGTCGCCGTTGCAGACCACATAGTGCTTGGGATCCTTCTGCTTCAGCACGGACTTCCACTTCTTTCCCGTGGGAAATCCCGCGCCACCGCGGCCCCGCAGACCGCTGCGGTCCACCTCGTCGCAGATCTCCTCGGGCGTCATGGAAGAAACTGCCTTGTGCAGCGCTCCATAGCCGCCTCTGGCGATGTACTCGTTGAGATCGACGGCGTCGTTCTTGCCGCAGAACTCCAGCACCCGCCGCGTCTGCAGACGGTAGAAGGGGATTTCGCTCTCAGAACGGCAGGCGTGGCCGTCGGCGTGGTACAGAAGTCGCTCGATCACCTCGTCGCCCTGCAGCGAGCGCTGGAAAATCTCGTCGCAATCTTCAAGTTTCACTTTGGAGTACAGCACATCCAGCGGCTGAATGTGCAGCAGCGGCCCCATCTCGCAGAAGCCGATGCAGCCGCTCTTTTTCATGCCGACGTCCTTGCGCTCCGGCTCAAGACCAAGCTCCACGCTCACGCGAAGCCCCGCGCCTTCGCACAGTTCTTTCAGGCGATCGTAGATCTTCAGCGAGCCTCCGGCCACGCAGCCCGTGCCGCAGCACACCACCACTTTTTTATTCTGCAGCTCCAGCGCGCTTTGCGCCGCAACGCGCCGCCGCTCAAGCTCTTTCCCGTCAAGAATGCGCTCCACCGTCATTTTGCCGCCTCCTTCTGGTGGATCGAGGCCACAAGCTCTTTCACCTTTTCAGCCGTCATGGCGGGATGAACTTCGTCGTTCACCACCACCACAGGCCCCAAACCGCAAGCGCCCAGACAGGATACCGTTTCCACAGTGAAGAGCATGTCGTCGGTGGTGTTTTTCTGCCGCGAAAGGCCCAACTGTTTCTCCAGTTCGCCCAGAATGGTCGACGACTTTCTCACGTGGCAGGCCGTACCGTCGCAGCAGCGGAAAATATACTTGCCCTTGGCGTCAAGAGAAAAATTCTCGTAGAAGGTGGCCACGCCGTAAATCTTGGAAATGCTGACGCGAAGATACTCGGAAACCATTTCCAGCGCCCGGCGCGGAAGATAATTGTACAGCGCCTGAACGTCCTGCATGATCGGAATCAAATTGGTCTTGTCGGCAGGATAGCGCCGCAGAATCTCCTTAACGCTCGACACATCGAAGTCCATAAAACTTCCCCCTGTTCCCATGAATATAGCTGCCTCTCCCATCAGTGCGCAGAAAAGATACGTTCCTATTTTATAGAAACTTCTACAAAAAGCAACAAGAATTCACTGTTCAGACCATTATTTTTCGTAAACATCGGTAGATGGACCGCCATTTGGACATAAAAAAACTCTGAGCGCCTCCGCCGAAAGCATTGTCTACAAAAAAATCGGCGGCTTTCGCCGCCGCACTCTCTTCACGTCGGCATCGCTGCGCCGACAAATTTCTCGAGAAACTCCACACGTTATCCCCACGCCACCGCCTGAATGCCGAGGCACGCAGAGACACAGTCTATCGAACGCAAAAAGCCCGCCGAAGGGCAACCTCCGGCAGGCGCAAAATGACGGCCTTCGCGACGTCGGCATAAAGCCTTTTCGCCTCAGGCCTTTTTTTCCAAAGGGTGTGCCGGACAAACGAAGTTGACGGCGCTCAGCGATGCAATGCCCACGCGCTGAGCCGTTTTCCGGTACTGTTCCGGGCTGCCCGAGGTGTTGAGCTCCACGCTCCCTTCGCCGACGCGCAGCAGTCCGCGCTTTGCCAGATATTCTTCGATGTCTTGCGCCTGGCGGCGGGCAGGGTCGATCAGCTCCAGATTCGGATAGAGCTGCGCGATGCGGCCTCTCACCAGCGGATAGTGGGTGCAAGCCAGAATGAGCCGCTTCACCGGAGCTTGGCGCAGCACGTCGTCCACCCCGCTTTTGATCTCGCCGTCAACGTATTCCGGTGCGGTTTTGCCCGCCTCGATCAGCGCCGAGAGGTGCGGGCAGGCGGCGGAAACCACCGTTATGCCGGGAGAAAGCCGGCGGATAAGCCGCGGATAAGCCTGAGAACGCGCCGTCACCGGCGTGCCGATGAGGCCCACGGGCGAAGAGTCGGCAACGGCCGCCCGCGCCCCCGCTTCGATGATGCTGAACATCGGAAAGGGGAACTCTCCGCGGCATCGGTCGATCACCGTTGAAATGGTGTTGCACGCCACGGCGGCGGCCTTGACGCCGCGACTTTGCATATAGGCGCAGATCTGCCGCGTCAGGTAGAGAATGTCGTCTACGCTGCGGCTGCCGTAGGGCATATTGGCGCTGTCGCCGAAATAGACGATCCTTTCGCAAGGAAGGATTTTCCGCAACTCCAGAACCACCGAAAAACCGCCCACGCCCGTATCGAACACGCCGATGGGACTGTCGGCATTTACTGCCCATGCCATTGCCCTTGTCCTCCTCTCCCCGGGGCGTTATCGCGCCTCGCCCGAAAATGGCGCTTCCTCACCCGCGCACCTTCAAAGCGTTCAGCAAAGGAGCGCACGACATTTTACCTTCGATTTCAAACCTCATCTGAGTTTATTATACGCCTTTTGATTTTCTTTGTAAAAGCCACAGCATGCTGTGTTACAGTTTTTCCGTTGCTCGGGGCGCCTCCCGAAAGCCACGAAAAAAGCGAGGAGACGGCCCCAAAGTCCACGTCCGTCCCCTCGCCTCGTTTCGCAGATGCAGCTGCGCGCAGGTGCGGGAAAAATGCGCCCACCAAAACGCCTAAAGGTCCATCAAACCTTTCAGCTCTCGAAGCTTCCCGGCAAAGACCTTCAGCGCGCGGTCCACCGGTTCCGGCGTGCTCATGTCGACGCCGGCGCCCTTCAACAGCGCAATGGGGTCGGCGGAGCTTCCGCCGCGCAGCATGTTCAGATAGGCGTCGCGCTCGAACTCGGCGAAGAGCGTCTGGCGGTAAATGGTCGTGCGAATCATCTCGAGCTGGTGGTTCAGCAGGAAAATTCTCTCGTCGCGGTCCTTGACCCGCTTCATCATGTGCTCGGCCAAAAGCATTTCGTTCACCGTGCTGGCCACCTCGGCCACGAAAAGCGTGTAGTCGGCGTAGGCGAAGGGCTGCGTCGATTCGGAAAGCCACGTGTGCATGGAGTGCCCGCTCTCGTGGGCCAGCGTGGACACGTCGCTGAAGGTTCCGCCGTAGTTGAGCAGCATGTAGGGATGCACGCCGTAACAGCCCATGGAATAGGCGCCACCACAAACAACAAAGCGCGGAAAATCGATGATTCTCCGCGCTTTGTTTATCAGTCAACAGGAAGATCGTTTTTCCTGCTAGAAACCAACGGCCGCCCCCAAACGACGGCTGTCAGCGCCACCGTTGAGGAACTTATCGGTACCCTTGGCATTCCAATTGAAGATGATTCCCTGGGCACCGCCCGTGTACAAAGGTTCCTGCAACGAGATCTTATAGCCCATTTGTTCAAGCGTCTCAAGAAACGCTTTGTCATAGCGATCGTCTTCGGTGTTCATTTCGTTGCCACTCTGATTGTGGAAGCGTGCTGCCTCAATCGCCTCGTCCATTGTCATACCATGATCAACAACATTCATGATACACTGAGCCACGGCAGTAATGATACGGGTCGCTCCAGGCGAGCCGATGCTCATGAAAGGACGCCCTTCAGGATCGAGCACGATCGTAGGGCTCATACAAGACAGAGGGCGCTTGCCTGGCTCCGGAGCATTGACACTTTCTGGATTGGAAGCGAAGTCGTCCATCTCATCATTAATCAGGAAACCGTATTCAGGTACGAATACCGAAGACCCCATGAAGTCGTTGATCGTGTTGGTCGAAGTAACGACATTGCCGAACTGGTCGGCCACAGAGAAGCTAGAAGTCGAGACACGCTCGTTTCCCATGCCGCCGAGGAAAGAACTCTTCTCTGCCGTGTCGTACTTCCAGGGATCGCCTGCTTCCGGTTTGTCGACAATCGCATCGGAGATTCTACCGGCTTCTTCCTTAGCGTATTCCTTGGATAGTAATCCTCCCAACGGGACTTTGGCGTAAGCCGTGTCAGCCATGTACTTGCTGCGGTCGGCAAACATCATTTTCGTTGCCTCGCCAAAGACATGAACTTTCTTCGCGGACTTGAATCCCCATTTCTTGACGTCGTAGTTCTCCATAATGTTGAGCAACTGAACCACATGTGTGCCGCCGGACGATGCAGGAGGCACCGAATAAATCCGGTAGCCACGATAGGTGCCAATAACGGGCTTACGAACATACATCTGATAATTGGCAAGATCCTCCATGGTCATCTTGCCGCCAGCACGTTCCACAGCCCTGCAAATAGCTTCGCCAATCTCGCCCTTGTAGAAAACGTCGATCCCTTTCTCAGCAATCAGGCGGAACGTCTTGGCCAAGGCCGGCTGCTTGAGAAGCGTACCGCCTTCAATGGGCAACCCAGTTTCGTCAAAGAAAGGCAACGTGCCAGGCTCGTTGAACTGGTTCAGCGTCTCGAAGTGCTCCTGAATGAACTCCTTCTGGGCCGGAGCGAGGACAAAACCTTTCTCGGCCAGACGGATGGCGGGTTCGGAAACCTGGGCAAAGGTCATAGTGCCGTAGTTTTCGAGCGCATAGGTCATTCCTTTCAGCCAACCGGGGACACCGACGGATTTGCCACCGTAGAGCGACCATCTTTCCTTCTTGGCCTGTTCAGATGCGAACATATCCTTGGTGGCCGAAGCAGGAGCCTGCTCACGGTAATCGAGGCAGATCACATCTTTCGTTTTTTCCGAATAAAAGGTCATAAATCCGCCCCCACCGATGCCGGACGCATTGAATTCTACGACGTTCAGCGCCAAAGCCGTGGCGACTGCTGCATCAATAGCATTGCCGCCTTTTTGCAAAATCTCGACGCCGGCCTTGGCTGCCAGTTCGTGCGCTGCAGCAACCATGCCATGCTCAGCATAAACATCCTTCACCTCCACGGCACTAGCCCCGCATGCAACAGCGACAACCCAAGCTAATGCCAACGCTACGTCTAACTTCTTCATACCCTTCCCTCCTTTGTATTTTAAGGCTACAAAGTGCTCCACAGCCTTGAAACCCAACTATATCAAACAGCTATCTTGCCTGAGCCAGCCAAGTACCAAGCCCTTTTTCGTTGATTTCTTCATACGAAGGAACCCCCTCAACAACGATCTCCTTACCAGGACGCACGTCTCCAAGCATTTCTATGTATTTGCTTACAGCTGCAACGTGGCGTGCCGTCCTCAATTCAATCGGCTCACGATCCACATAAGGGATGAACAACACGCCGAGCTTAGCGGCTTTCATGTAGGCCTTGTCGTGCCCCGTAAGTACCAGCTCTTCACTGGTATGACCGCGTAAACGCCCTTGCGCTGGATTTGCAGCTTCCATAAGGATCGGAATCACATTTGGACAGTAATCTCCCCACTCCCTGTGGCTTAAACCGCGAAAGTTCACAGGCGAAGGTTCAAGCCGCATGGAAATACCCATCATCTCGAGTTCCATCGTGACCATCGCTGCTAGCTCCATGGAACGTTCATGCGCAACCGTTGCGTTAATAACAGGGTATTCCGGCGAAGCTTCATGAAGGTCGAACGCCAAATCGACGTTTTCCTTATTCAGCAATTTGACGATGGCAAGGCCGACCAGTTGTGTCAAGCCATCATTTCTCGTACCGGGATAAGAGCGATTTAGATTGCTACGCGAGCCGCCATCGAGTTTTTGACCGGAAGGATAATGGATATACACATCAGGCTCTGGCCACTGGTCAATTGGATTGGTGGCGCGGGAACCGTACCTGAACACCCGCGTTTTTCCTCCTTCTTGAGGAATATGAAAGCGCTGAGGAGCTGCGTCTTGAGGCGAATTGTGAGTAAATGCTGACATATTGGCACAAGGCAACACAATCAGACGCCCCTTCTTCACCTGCGCGCGCTCAAGGTACACGACGGCACCCATATAACCAGCAGGCTCGTTAGGATGCGTGCCCCCCATCACGAAAACTGTACCGCCCTTTTCAGCTCCTTTCTGAATGTAAACGGGCGTGTCACCGTGAGTTCCTTTCAAAGTGGCTTCCCATTCGGATAACATATGCTGCTCGAAACCCGGCGCCGGATAAAAGACATCTGGCTTCCACATGGACATGAACGACTGCGCCGTCAGCCAGCAGATTAGCCCGACCAGAGCACACAGTACGATGACCGTGAGAGGACTGCCTTTGACCTTATAATTTTCTTCCATCGCACCGGCCTCCTTATTTGATCATGAACAGGCGAAGGATCAACGGTATAAGCACCATTGCGCCGGTGACCTGCTTCCAGAACGAACGCTCTTTGAACATGCAACGCAACACGAAGAGCAACATGAAGAGCACGATTCCTCGATAGATTAGCGTCATCAGGCTCTCCTCCTACTTGAACAAAGCAGCAATGTCGTTGCTGTAGACGATGATCAGAATGCCCCACACGTCGAGGATAAAACTCGGCCAAAGACATTTTTTGAGGATCTTGAAATAGTTCTTCTCATCGACCACCTGTGCGGCGAAAATGCCAGCCAGCGCTGTCGGCGGCATCAGATCACCCAACGCGGCCACAAGGCTGAGCGCCGCCGCAACGACAACCGAATCCTTGCTGAGCATGGCCAGCAAGCAAGGGACACCGAGTACTGAAGAGGAACCGAAGGATGAGACCGCTCCGAACAGCGGGATGATCAGCGCGATACCGAGATAGAGCGTCCAACTCGGCAAGCTCAGCGTCGAGACAACAATAAAGCCTTGCACACCAATCAGCGTCATGATCTGGATAAACATGCCCACACCCATGAGGATGCCTAGCACAGGCAGACAGTCGTTAATCGCCTCGGTAACCGTATCAACGAAGTTCCATTTCACTCCGGTGAAGAATCCCGCTGCTGCGGAAATGAGAAAGATCAGCGGCATGCCAAGCCCTGGCCAGACGGAAGCTAGTGCCTCCTCAACAACAAATAGCGTAATCACGACGATCACGGGCAAAGCGAGGCGAAAATTGAGTCTTTCGCGCTCCATTGTTTTTAGATGCTCTTCAAGGGCATGCGTGTCTTCGCTTTTACGGATCGCAGGATAAATCATTGTCAGCGCGTAGACGACAGCCAATGGCATCGTGCAAAGCAGCAGTGGAAGCGCAAACCCTACGTAAGGGATATCGACGCCGGCACAAATGATCATCGCAGGAATACTGATCGGTGGCGCAATCATACCCAATAAGGCGGCCATAGAAATAATAGCGCCTGTCTTGACTTTATCGACCCCCAACGCCCTCAGTACCGGCGCGACCAACGCTCCTGTAGTCAACACTGAAGCTGTGGACGATCCGGTAATCATACCGGGTACCATTACAATCAGCATCAGACCGATACTGAGCAGTGCCGGAAAATGGCGGAACTTCCGAATCAGCCATGCCGATAGCGCGTCAAGCAAGCCGATTTTGAGAATAACCTTCATAAAGATCATAGCTGTAGCGATCACAATGATCGTGTCCAGATAGCCAAACTGGCCTTCCACAAAATGACGGAGCGGGAATCCCTCGCCGCCAGCTAGCGCGCCTACAATCGCGGCCAGGGCCATGGCCACGGCAATAGGCAACTTCCAGCAGAAAGCACCAAAAGCAAAAACCGCTATCATGAGGAAGGTATAAAAACCTTCCGGCCAGAACCACTCCATGGGTGCGCCTTATTGGTTTACATTCCAGTCGGCGAGGAGCTTGCCCAGCGGCTCCTTTGTTCCCTTGACGTTGGGAGCGGTTTGGATGGCGATTTTTCTTTCGTCAGCATATTTGGTAAATAGCCCGTCGGAATTGCCGCCGTCAACAACAATCATGCCGTCGGCGTAAGGAGCCGCCGCGTTGATAAATATATCGGACAGGGTGCCGCGACGTCCCTCGCCACCCACGTGCATGATCAGAATCTTCATACCCTTCTTTGCGGCCGCATCTAGCAGGGCCTTTGCGCGCGCTACTTCTTCTTCTTTGTCAATACCCGCCGCACCAAGCCCCTTGGAGCTGCCACCAACGACAGCAACCAGCACCTTTTGGTTCTGCAGCGCTTCAGGCTTCATCAGCGCATCATAATCGGGAGTTACCTTCAGGGCACGCATGATTACTTTCACCATCATTGCATCAGGCCCCTGGCCAATCGATGTTAGAGCCACATCGGCAGCACAGGCAGCCGTTGCCAGAGTAAACATAACGATCATCGCAGAAATAACTCTTCTCATCTTCAAAAAAACCAGCCTCCTCTGATTTGGCCGCCAGAAATGGCGGCACTCGACAATCATTGCAGCAGCGCATTTGAGCGCCACCAGACAGGAATGCCCCTGCGTCACCGAGTGCGCAAAAGGCATTTTTGCCCTCTCTCCTAAAGCGGCTGAGCAACCGCAACGTTGTTAATCGCGCACGGTTCCTTCAGGCCAAAGCGCCGCACCGCTTTGGCGTATTGTGTTACATTTCCAGACGTGTTCATCTCTAAACTGCCAGAGCTGGCGTGGTTGAGAAGCCTCTGCGATTCGAGGAAACGCTTCAACGCCAGCGCCTGCTCGTGAGCAGGGTCGATCAGCGTAAGCTGCGGATAAAGACAGTTCAAGCGTCCAGAAATTAGTGGATAGTGAGTGCAACCCAAGATCAAATATTGGATCGGTGCCTGGGCCAGCAGTGGCTCCACAGACGCACGTAGTTCGGGATCGATCAATTCGGGACGGAGGTCGCCGCCATCGATTAGACGCGCTAGATTAGGAGAGCCCTGGGCGTAAACTTTCATCTCCGGTCGGACAGCGTTAATGAGACGCTTGTACCCCCCCGATTGCACTGTAAAGACGGTCCCAATCACGCCGACACAATTGATGTCGAGCGTCACAACGGAAGCGACGCCCGCCTCGATTACACTGAAAATCTTGAACGGATAATCGTCACGGTACCGATCGATCAGTGAAGAAATTGTATTACAGGCCACAAGCGCTGCCTTGACGCCGCGCCGCTCCAAAAACGCGAGGATTTGTCGCGTCAGATGCAGGATATCCTCACCCGATCTGTTGCCATAAGGCATGTTGGCGCTGTCGCCGTAATAGACTACATCTTCTCTTGGCAGAATTTTCTGTATTTCTTTGACAACAGAAAACCCCCCTACCCCGGAATCGAAAACCCCCACTGGACTTCGCTCATCCATAAAATTCCTTCTTTATTTCTGGATTTTTCATTTTATCTAATAATATATTATATCACATAATAGCAAACATGCATGTCCGATTAAATGGTTTCCGTTAATTAAATATATTATATAATTGGTTTTAACCGTTAAAATTCAAATTCCATACGCTCGGCCGCTGCAAAGGGCGCTGCAAACCCTTTTACCGCAGTTGTTTCCACAGCTCGATCGTTTTTCGCTTAAACATGACCCTCGCTCCTTCAAAGCGTTCAGCAAAGGAGCGCACGACATTTTACCTTCACTTTCAAACCTCATCTGAGTTTATTATACGCCTTTTGATTTTCTTTGTAAAAGCCACAGCATGCTGTGTTACAGTTTTTCCGTTGCTCGGGGCGCCTCCCGAAAGCCACGAAAAAAGCGAGGAGACGGCCCCAAAGTTCACGTCCGTCCCCTCGCTTCATTTTGCAGATGCGTCGGCGCGCAGGCGCAGGAAAAATGCGCCCGCCAAAACGCCTAAAGGTCCATCAACTCTTTCAGCTCTTGGAGCTTCCGGGCAAAGACCTTCAGCGCGCGGTCCACCGGCTGCGGCGTGCTCATGTCGACGCCGGCGCCCTTCAACAGCGCGATGGGGTCGGCGGAGCTTCCGCCGCGCAGCATGTTCAGGTAGGCGTCGCGCTCGGCCGCGCCACCATTCAAGATTCCGTCGGCAATGGTCACCGCCGCCGAAAGGCTGGTGGCGTACTGGTAGACATAAAAGGCCCTGTAAAAATGCGGAATGCGCGACCACTCGGCGGGCAGGTCGGCGTTGGCCGCCACCTCGTCGCCGTAATAGCGCCTGTAAAGCTCCGACCACATGCGGTTCATGGCCTCGGGCGTCAGTGGTTTCCCTCGTTCCGCCATGGCGTGGACGTCGCGCTCGAACTCGGCGAAGAGCGTCTGGCGGTAAATGGTCGTGCGAATCATCTCGAGCTGGTGGTTCAGCAGGAAAATTCTCTCGTCGCGGTCCTTGACCCGCTTCATCATGTGCTCGGCCAAAAGCATTTCGTTCACCGTGCTGGCCACCTCGGCCACGAAAAGCGTGTAGTCGGCGTAGGCGAAGGGCTGCGTCGATTCGGAAAGCCACGTGTGCATGGAGTGCCCGCTCTCGTGGGCCAGCGTGGACACGTCGCTGAAGGTTCCGCCGTAGTTGAGCAGCATGTAGGGATGCACGCCGTAACAGCCCATGGAATAGGCACCGCTGACCTTGCCCTTGTTCTCGTACACGTCGATCCACCGCTGGTCATAGGCCTTTTTCAGCTGTGCCACATAGTCGTCGCCCAGCGGCGCCACGGCCTCGAGCACCAGCTCCTTGGCGCGGTCATAGCTGAAGGTGCGCTGGATTTCCTTGGTAAAGGGCGCGTAGAGGTCGTAGGGTTCCATGTGCTCCACGCCCAGGGCCTTCTTCTTCAGCGCCACGTAGTCGTGCAGCGCCGGCAGATTGTCGTGGACCGCCTTGATCAGGCCGTCGTAGACCTCCACGGGCACTTCGCTGTCGAACAGCGACGCTTCCAGCGCCGAGGGGTAATGCCGCAGCCGAGCGAAGGTCACGTCCTTCTTCACGCTGGCCGAATAGGCCGCGCCCAGCGTGTTGCGGAATTTTCCGAAGGTCCGGTGAATACCCTCGAAGGCTTCTTTCCGCACGCGCCGCACCGGCGAAAGGATGTACTGGCCGTAGGACTCCTGCGTCAGCGTCTGCTTTTTGCCGTCGGCGTCGGTGATCTCGCCAAAAGTCATGTCGGCGTCGGACAGCATGGAAAAACATTCGTCGGGCGCCCCCGCCAGATCGCCCATGGCCGCCATGACGGCCTCTTCGCCGGCGGGCAGAATGTGGTCTTTGCGGCGCACAATGCGCTGAAAAGCCAGACGGTACACCTCGAGACGAGGCTCTTCCTTCAAAAAGCCGTCGATGCGATCCCCTCCGGCCAGAATTTCGGGAGCCATAAAGGCCGTGCGCTCGCCGATTTTCACATAGGTCTGCACCGCACGATCAGCCAAAGCCTTTGGCCCCTCTGCCGCCGTGTCCTCGTGGCTTTTCATGCTCGCCCAGGCGTAGACCTTGGTCAAAATCTTCTGAATTTGCTCGTCGAGGTCAATAGTTTTCCACAGCGACGCGGCGCTGTCCATGACGTGCCCCTTCATCTCCGCCAGCTCGGCGGAAAGGCTCAGAGCCTTTTCGACGTCGGCCTCCCAAAGCTTTTGCGACTGGTAAATGTCCTCAAGCTTCCACGTCGCCTCAACAGGCACATCGGACCGCTTTGCATAACGCGGCGCCGCGTATCCCGCGCCGCCCAAAGTCAATGCCAACAGAACAGACATCATTGCAACACCCTTTCCGTTTTTCAAAGCAACACCCGCTTTCTTCGCCGCCGCGCTCACTCACCGCCGCGGCGCCATCGGCCATTATTATACCCCACAGAACAGAGTGCGGACAGGTTCGAATGCCCAGGAAAACGCGCACATCCCATGGATCGGTTGTCCCGAATTTACGGCGGCGCAAAAAGCGCAGCAAAAGAGATCTGTAAAATTCAAAAAGAGGAACCCTTGAATCATTGACGACCTTCTCCCCCTTCGCTAACATAGCCATAGAACACGGAAAGGAGTCGCTTCTCATGAACGAAAACAAAAGGACGAACAGATCCCGCTCTTTTCTCAATGACAGCCATTCACCGCTTGCATGCAGACAGGAGAGCCGATTAAGTCCCGAAAAACGCGCGATACTGCAAAAGATCATTCAAGAGCGAAAAGAGGCCTTGGACGCTCTCGCCAAATATGAATGAGAGAAGAGCGACGAAAAACACACTCGAAAACGATATCAAAAATGCGGGCAAAGGCTTAAGCCTTTGCCCGCATCAACTCTTTCGAGCCACACCGTCAGCGCACCGCCACCTGCAAAAACACGCCGTTTCCAGTGCCGCATGGGAGAAAACGAAAGTCCTCATCTTGCAGGGGCGCAAGGTGCGCTTTTGCCCGACTTGCGGCGGCGTCAGCGCGCCGGCAGCCGGGAAGCGATGAGCTTTTTCATCAGGTTGCAGCACCGCAGAAACCGCGCGCCGGCCAGCGGCGTCATGCCCTCTTCGAACCACTCCAAGAAGAAGCCCTGAAGGCTCCAGTGGCACAGAGAGAGCAGCATTTCCTGCTCGTCACGCAGGGAGCTGACTTGCGCCGCCCACGGCGACAGCGCGCGAAACAACAGGCAGCGCGTCCATTGGTTCAGCTCGGCGATGAACTCGTCGCGCGGCAGAGACCGGTAGATGTTGAGCAAAGCGGCGCGGTGCTTCTGCAGGCCGTCCAGCAGCGCCTCGGGAGCCGAACAGTCAAGGCCTTCAAGCCAGCTTTCCACCGACGTGTGCATCAAGTCGCGCATGTTCTTGAAGTGGTAGTAGAAGGTGTTGCGGTTGACGCCGCAGCGCGCAATCACCGTCTTTACCGTAATTTTGTCGAAGGGGCGCTCCTCCTGCAGTGACCAGAAGGAACGCTGAAGCTCTTTTTTCGTGAAGTTCATGGCCGCCTCCGTCACACAACTGCCGAGAAAGCCCTTGCACAGGGAGCTCTCGACCGAAAAACGCGCCCGTGCCCAAGTTTCAAAAAAAGCGGAGCTGCCGAAGCAGCTCCGCTTGAGATGCAGAGGCGTGTTTAGAAAGAAAGATAGGTACGGAAGCGGACCTGATTGTCGTCGTACTTGAAGTTACCAAGAGCGGCATCTTCGCTCACACTGATGTCATTATAAGCAAGCTCGAAGTACAGATTGGGGCTGTACTGATACTTCACGCCGACGGTCCACTCCTTGGCGTCGCCCACGTTGTCCATATCGTACTTGGCGTAGCGCTCGAAGGTGTTCCACTTGTCGTTCCACTTCTGTTTGGCGCCAATAAAGAAAGCGTCCATATCATCAATGATCGGATTGGCACCATACCCACTCTTCACTCCAGGGGCTACAAACATACCATCGTTGAAGGCATAGGGCGTATTCTGAAGAATGAAGCCCTCGTCGAACTGGGCGTACTCAAACCACAGAGAGGTGAACTTCAGCACGTCCTGGTTGACGTCAAGGATAACCTTCCACGCCTTGGGATCATCAACGTCGGCGACTTTCAAACCTGTATCCGCAGTAGTCTGAGCGATAGTGCTATCCTTGGCCAAGTCTTCCATGTAGTAGGCACCCTTCAGCTCAAGACCGTCCATGAACTTGAAGCCCAGGCCTGCCCAGTAGATCTTGGCATTCCAATCTTCGTGATTGACCCACAGTCCATTGAGGCTCATCCACAGCTTCTCGCTGAAGTCGGCACGAAGACGGGCACCGTAGTACTCGTCGCTGGAAGCGCCATAAACATCGTCTCTGTCCATACCGGTAGCAACAAGTCCCTCAACGGTGAACATGCCGCGGCTGTACTTCAGATCAACGCCCTGGAATGTCTGATCCATGAAGAAGGAATCATTGTCGTAGTACAGACCATCGTCGCCTTCCCAGTCAATTTCCCACTGACCAGCGCGGAAAGTCAAATCTTCCATGCCCAGGAAATCTTTTGCAGTGACATAGGCCCAATCGAATTTTCCACCGTGGTAACGGGCGTCAAAGGTGATGCCGTCGGTCAGATCTTTGTGCAGGAACAGACGATAGCGGCTGTTCTTGAAGCCGTCACCATTGGGCAGATCATTCAGCGTAGCAGGATCAGTCTCCGTTGCCTCCTTATATTTACCAAAGGGAACAGCTTCCTTATCAAAAGCGTTGTAGTCGAAACGGAACTCTCCAGTGATCTTCCAGCCGCCCACGCCCTTCTCAAGAGCGGTCAAGCGGGAATCGAAACCGTCAACCTTCACTCCGAGAGCGTCAAGCTCGGGCTGGAACTCCACCACGAGAGCCTTGAGCTTCTCGAGGTCGGCACCGGTCAGGCCGGCGTTCATCATACGAGCCACCATGGTGGCGATCTCGTAGCGGGTCATGGCGCGGTTGCCCTTGAAGGTGCCGTTGGGATAACCCTCGAGAATTCCCTTGGAAGCCAGCTCTTCGACGGCGTCATAGGCCCAGTGGTTCATGGGGACGTCGCTGAAGGGGTTGGCGGCGAATGCGGGGGCGGCTACGGCCACGAGGGACGCGGCAGCCACGACGGCGAGCATTTTCTTCATACTCATTTCAAAACTCCTCCTCAAAAAAACGAAACGTAATGGTGCGGCGCCAAGGGCGCCGTTTCCCGGTTGTCCGCCGAAGAACGTCATCGACTCGCCTGTTTCGCTCTTGGGGAGTTTCCACGTTTCCTCGCCCACGCTCACAGTGTTTTGTCTCTTCGGTCCGTCGGTTTTCAGCCGCGAAGGGGTGTTGTATGGTTCAGGAGAGGGCAGCTCTCCTCACAACGCTGTTTCTTCAACGCCGCGACGAGACGCGCAAGGCCTTTGAGGGCCGCAAAGCGCCGCGTCCTGCGTGATTACTGACATTATTGAAGAAAGGCCGCCGTCGGACAACGGACAATAACACTGCATATATCCAAAATTCAGACAAATTATATAAAAATGACCTGTAAACAATCTAAAGAATTCGTTCAAAACGTCCTGAATCTCTTTTCCGGCGATAAAAAATTTCACGGCATCAAAAAAAGCGCGGCCTCGTTCCCGACCTTCCGCAGATTTCGGAAGGCGAAGAACGAGGCCGCACCTTTGATTTTTTGCTCGGAGCTTCATGTGGTGGACTGGTGAAGATCAGGCGTCGGCTGCATTGTGGTTGCGTGCGGCCCTTGTGGCCATGCCGCACCGGTCGGAAAATTTTACCGCGGCGCGCCGAAAGACATCGCCCGTTTCACGTCGCCAGCCCATGAGGGGGGCAAGCGAAGGAGCGCACGCGTTTCAGTCGTCGAAAAGCGGGAAGAAGATGGTGGGACAGTCTTCGGTGCTGACGTTATAGATCTTCCCCGTCGCCCTGTCCCAAGCGTAAAAGCCGCTGCCGGCGGGACGTCCCGCGCCGTCGAGAAACTGCATGGACTCGCTCTGCGCCCGCGAAGTCGTCACGGTGCCTCTGACGGCCCGCGCCACCGGCAGTTTGCCCACGATCCGACGGGGCGTCCACGTGCCGGGCAGGCCGGTGAGCGATTTGATTTCGGCCAGCGCTTCGGCCACGGGGCCGGGACACTCGCCGAGGAAGTCGTAACGTCCCGACGACGACTTGGAGAACTGAATCAGCAAATCGCAGGCCAGCCACGGTCCGCCTTCACGCTTGGGCAGTTCGATGATGGCGGCGTAGAGCGCGTCGATCACCATCAGGGGGCGCGGCGTGTCGGAGGGCAGTTCAAAGCCCTTCACCTCGTCCCATCGGCTCGCGTCGCCGTCGGGAATGCGGCGGCGGAGGATGCTCCACGCCGAAATCAGCCGCCTCTCGGGGTCGTTCGTCATGGTCTTCCACAGGCCGTAGAGCGGCGCGTCAACAATCTCGGCGTCAAGCTGCGATGCCAGAGTCTGCGCCTTTTGGCGCCCTGCGGCCCGCAGGTCCATGGAGCGGGTCAGCTCATCCCACCGCCGGTCGACTTCGCTTTGCGGCAAAGCGGCAGCCGCACAGGATGCCAGCGCCGTCAGCGCCGCAGCCACCAAAAGAACTTCAAGTTTTTTCATCATAGTCACCTCTCCTTAAGACACTCATCAAAGATCGATCTGCAGAAACCGCGAATTTACTCTTCACATCCGTTTGGAGGCCATTGCCATCGGTCGGCCGTTTCACGGGCTTCAGCGGCAGAAAGACAACGGACGTCTGCGCCATAAAGGCATCGGGCTGTATCACCGCAGCAGGGCGCGCTTTTCCCCAATCTCCCCTGCACGGCAACGGTTACGAAATCACCCCGCTGCATTGATCAGTATTCCCATTCCGTAAGACATGCCGCAGATTGCATTGTGTTCCTGCTGGTGCGGGGCGTTCCGAAGGGCTTCAAGATTCCTGCGACAAGCGTCGATCGCTTCGTCTTTCCGCAGGTCGGGAATCCGGAATTGGGCGGGACGAAGTCCTTCGGCGTGCAACTTGTCACGACGTCGCGTGACGGCAAGGCGCCTTTTTCTCTTGAGTTTTGCGGAGTCGGTCATTTCAGAACGCCTCTCTACTTTCTCCATGTAATCTTACCTGTAGAATATCGCGTCCGAAGTGAAAATTCAATTGAGAAAATCCGCAAGAAGGCGGCGCTGTTTGCGCTCGACGACGTTCCGCCGACGAGATGGCGAAACGGCGATCACTCGACCATCGGCAGCGGACACACCATCGAGGGGCGAGACGCGGCAGATCGGACGCTTTTTTCTTGCGGGAAAGCAGGAAGGTATGCTATCCTTGACGCGGAGCTTTTTGTACCGTTAAAGTACGAATTTTTGAAGACAAAGGAGAATGACCCTATGAAGCCTGAAAAAATGACAGTTCTCGAAGGTCTTGCGGCACGGCGTTCCTGCCGGGTTTTCAAGGCGGACCCCATTCCCGCGGAGCTGCTGACCTCGGTCTTTCGCGCGGCGTCTCTGACGCCGTCGGCAAAAAACGCCCAGCCTTGGGAAAGCTACGTTCTGGCGGGAGAAGCGCTGAATCGGCTGCGCGGCGAAATCGCCGGCGCGCTCGAACGGGGCGAAACGGCGTCGCTGCACGGCCGTCAGGAGGGCGAAAACCGCTTGGCGCGCACACGCGATCTCGGCGCAGCCATGGCGCCCTTTTTGGCCCGTCAGGACTGGGAATCGGGACAGTTCATCGGCCGCTGTCTGCGCTTTTTCGATGCGCCCGCCGCCGCCATCATTTGCGCCGACGAGCCGGTGCGCCCCTTCCACGACCTTGACGTGGGCATGTACACTCAAAGTCTCTGTCTTGCCGCAGCGGCCTACGGCCTGAGCAGCTGCATTCTGGGCTATCCGCTGCTGGCCGAGCCAGCGATCCGGCGCGTTTTGAAACTGCCGGAAGAGCGAAAAATCCTCATCTCCGTGGCGCTGGGCTACGCCGACGAAAGCGCGCCTCTGGCGCAGTTTCGCAGCGGCCGCGTGCCGCTTGAAGAAAACGTCCATTTTCTGTTCCGCTGAGAAGTCCTGCGTCCGGGCGCCGTCACCCGGGCGCTTTTTTTGCCGCTTCGATTATGGCAGGGCGCGGTTACAGCAGGTTGACGGCGGCGCCGCCGGAAATGATCATCACAATTCCCAGCCACTGGAGCGGCGTGATGGCCTCGTGATAGAGCAGCCGTCCCAAAAGGGCGGCCACGGCGGGACTGGCTCCCGTCACGGGGGCCACGGCCGAGGCGGGAACGTTCTTCAGCGCCAAAGCCACGAGCCAGCCGGGAAGGGTCAAAATCAGCGCGCCGGCGGCCAACATGACGAGACCGCGGGAGCTGTTCAGCGGCAGAAGGGGCAGTGCGTCGCCGCTTTTGCGCCGCCACCGCAGATAGGCCGCCCACGCGTAAACCAGCAGCGCCACCGACCGCCAAAACATGAGGGATGAGGCGCCGATGGCGGTGTGGGCGTAAATCCACCGCATCATCACCTGGCTGGTGCTCCAGCACATTCCGGCAAGGATTCCCGGCAGCAGGCCGGCGGCAATGGGCTGGCGGGCATAGGCGTTGTCTTCGGTGCCCGGTTCTTTGAACAGGCAGAGCAGGATCAGCCCCGCCACCACGGACACCACGCCCAACAAGCCCAGAAGAGAAAGGCCTTCGCCCAAAATGAGCCACGAAAACAGCACCACGTACAGCGGATAGGTGTTGGTCAGCGCCGAGGCGCGGCCGGCGCCCACGCGAGTGACGCACAGGAAGTACAGCGTGTCGCCCACGCCGAGATCGACGATGGTGCAAACCGCCAGCACGGCCAGCGGGACGGCGCCTGGCCAGAAGTCGCCGGCCGGCGCCAAAAGCAGCACGGCCAGCGCCGAAAGGAGAAATCCCACGGAGCGCACGGCCTGCATTTTCTGCGGCGCCATGGCCGACCCCACAAAGCGGTACAGCACGGGCGCCATGCCCCAGCACAGCACGCCGGCAAGACAGTATGAAAGACTTTTCGGGTCCACGCGATCATTCCTCTCAACGGACCGCGGCGAAAAAGGTGCAACGCGGCCTTTACCCTTCGATTTTTTTCAAATTTTTTCGGGAAAACGGCACATTTGAAGCGGCAGTCAAACAACATCGGATAACAGGAAAACGCCATGCAGCCGGCGAAAGCGAACGCGTCTCGCGACGCAAAAAGCGCGCGCTCAACGGCAAGGCGCAAAAACACGACGCAACTTCGGTCTGCAAGTTCGGCAGCTTCCATACGACCTGCGCCGCATTGGAATCGTCAACGACAGCCACCGGCAGTGCCGGTGGCTGTCGTTTTATAAAAGTTCGCCGTCGGTTGAAGCAAGCCGGCGGCGCTGATTTTCTCCGGCGCGCTATTTGGAGGCGCCTGAAGTCCCTTTCGCAGGTTCGTCGGGGACGACGACGTTCACCTCGTCACCGTCTTTGAGCGTCATGCCGCCGGAGGTGACCACGGCCTCGCCCACCTTCAGCCCCTGCGAGACGGTGACGAGGCCGCCCGAGGCGACGCCGATTTTCACGGGCTGAATGACGGCTCTGCCCTCGCGGATCACCACGACGGTGCCGTCGCGGCGCAGGGCTTCGCTGGGAATGGCCAGGGGATTTTCCTCGCTGGCCTCCACCAGCAACACTCGCGCGAACATGCCGGCGCGCAGTTTGCCGCCTGTGGCCTGGTTGTCCACGGTGATTTCGGCGCCCACGGTACGCGTGCTGGTGTTGACGTAGGGATCGATGAGCGTGACGGTGCCGTAGAAGGTCTGGCCGGGAAGGGCCTCGAAGGTGAGAACGGCGTCCATGCCGAGGCGCAGCCGCCCCATATCGCGCTCGGCGATATCGACGTCGGCTTTCAGTTTGTCAACGCTGCCGATGCGCAGCGCCTTGGAGGAGGGCGTCAGCAGAGCGCCCTGGGCAAGGTCGTAATCGTCGAGGACGACGCCGCCGATGGGCGACGTCAGCTCGTACTCGCCGAGCAGAACGGCCTGGGCGTCGAGAACGGCCTGGGCCTGCTGCACCTGGGCAGCGGCTTTGGCCTTGGCGGCCAGGGCTGAACGGTAGGCGGTGCTGCGAGTGTCGTATTCCTGCTGGGTGGCGTAACCCGACTTGCGCAGGCGGCCGTAGCGGTCAAGCTCGCGTTTGGCGTCGGCCAACGTCACCTTCGACTGTTCGAGTTCGGCTTTCTTCACGGCGACCTGCGCCTGAAGCGAGGCGTATTCGGCCTTTTGATTGCGGCTGTCGAGCACCATCAGCAGGTCGCCGCTTTTGACGGCGTCGCCCTTGGCGACAGATCGCCGGGCGATGCGGCCGGTGACCTTGGGGATGACCACCACTTCTTCGTAGGGCTTGAGGG
Organism: uncultured Synergistaceae bacterium; assembly: GCA_964622575.1. GTDB lineage: Bacteria > Synergistota > Synergistia > Synergistales > Dethiosulfovibrionaceae > Pyramidobacter. The sequence goes on from CAZUQW010000004.1 coordinate 93,817, forward strand.
TGGACGTGGTGCTGATGCCCTGTTCGGCTCGGGTGAGCCGGCTGACGACGGCCACTTCCACGCGGGGAAGGCGGCTTTTTCGAGCCTCCTCGGCCATCACGGCGGCCTGCGCGGCATTTTTCTTTCCGTCCATCCCGAAAAGCGCGGCCTCCGCCCTGCAGGAGGCGGCCACGGCCAACGCCGAAAGCGCCAAAATCAGCAGTTTTCTCGCTCTGAAAAATTTCATGGGCTTCACCTCATTTGCTTTTCTTCGCCGGAGCCAAGGCAGGCGGCTGTTTTTTGCCGGCGCGCGGAAGCTTCGCCGCAGGCGACGCGGCGTCGCGCAGGTTTTCCTGGCGTAGCGCCCGATCGACCAAGACGCCTTGAACCCGCCAGAGGTTGGCCTGGGCTTCCCGGCTGTCGCGAAGGTACTGTGCCAGAAGCTGAAGGGCCTGAGTCAGTTCGCTGCGGGCCTGAATCACGTCGATCTGCGTGTTGACGCCCTCGGCGTAGCCCGTCTCGGCATAGGACAGGCTTTCGCGCGCCAGCTTGACGTTGGACCGTCCGGCGATGACGGTTTCCAGCGCGTTTTGAAGTTTCAGGCGGCTGTCGACGAGATCGGCGCGAATCTGCTCTTCCTTCTCCTGAACGTCCTGCCGAGCCGATTGGAAGGCCGCGCGGGCGGAACGCACCTGCCCGCTGGTCAGCCCGCCGTCGTAAACGGGCACGTCAAGTCGCAGGACGGCAGTCCATTGGTTGTCGTCGGCGGCGCTCGCCAAGCCGCTTTGTTCGTAGGCGAAACGGTAGCCCGTGCTGAACGTCAGCGACGGCAACATCCCGCTTTTCGCCGCGACGATCTGTTTCTCGCGGGCGCCGGCCGCAGCGCGCAGCGCCTGGTAATCGCCGCGCCTTTCGAGGATCCGGACAACGTTTTCCTCCGCATTATCGGGAACCCGCCGCGTCTCGTCAAGGGGCGGAAGGCCGTCCTCGAGGCTGCCGGACAGCGCGATTTGCGTGTCGGGCGGCATGCGCAGAAGGCGGCACAGCTCGATGCGCGACGATTCCAATGTGTTGTCGGCCAGGATGGCGGCGGCGCGGGCGTTTTCCTTCTGCTGGCGGACCCGCGTCAGGTCAAGGTTGGTGGACAGGCCGTAGCGCACGCGGCTTTCAAGCTCCTTTTCGGCGTTGACGTAATACTCCAGGGCGTTTTTGGCATTGCGCAGCACTTCGCGGCGGTAGAGCACCTCGCAATAGGTGTTCCAGACGGTGAGCGCCACCCGTTCGCGCGTGTCTTTCAAGGTCTGCCGGGCGCCTTGCACGTTGAGCTTGCCCTGCTGCGCGGCCGCACGGTTTTTTCCGCCGGAATAGAGGCTTTGGCTCAGTTCCACGCGGCTTGAAATCTCGCGGTCGGGGCGGCCCGGGATGCCGTCGTAGGCGCTGGCCTCGCCGGCAAGGTTGAGGCGCGGGTTGAGCGCGGCGCCGGCGGCTTTTCCGGCCCCTTTGGCGCCTTCGAGCGCCTGTTGGGCCTTCAAGACCGTCAGGTTGCTCTCGAGGGCGCGGTTCAGCGCGCCGCCCATGGTCAAAATCACCGCTTCGCCCGCCGCAGCCGGCATCGCAGCCAGCCAAAGAAGCAGCGCGAAGGCGGATGTTGTGCGTTTATTCATGTCGAAAGTCTCCTCTCCCGTTCGTCAGGGAAGCTTTTTCTGGATAAATTTTCTGCCGAAGCGCTCTTTCAGGTTGTCCAGAACGAGATAGACCACGGGAACCACAAGAAGGGTCAGCAGCGTCGAGGTGAACAATCCGCCAGCCAGAGCGGTGGACATGGGCTGGCGGGATTCCGAGCCTTCGCTGAGCTTGAAGGCCGCGGGAACGGCGCCCATCATGGTCGACAGCGACGTGATGAGAATGGCGCGCAGACGGCGGGGGCCGGCGTCGATGACGGCGGACACCTTGTCCATGCCGCGCAGGCGATTGGCGTTGATGAAGTCAACGAGGATAATGCCGTTGTTGACCACGATGCCCACCAGAAGGATGATGCCCATGTAGGCCATAACGTCCATTTTGACGTCCATGAGGTACATCATGCAGAAGGTGCCGGGCGTCATGAGCGGCAGGGAGAACATGACGGTAAAGGGATGGATGAAGGACTCGAACTGTACGGCCATGATGATGTACACCAGCGAAATGGCGATGATCAGTGCGTTGAGCAGGCGGGCGAACTCGGTACCCATGTTCTTTGCCCTGCCGTAGGGCTGTATGGTGATGTCGGAGCCTTTGGGAATGTAGCGGCGCGCCGACTGGGTGATGAACTCGACGGCCTCGCCGGTGGAGTATTTGCCCACCACGTTGGCCGAAAGGGTGATGGCCGTCCTGCGGCCATAGCGCTTGATGACGCTGGGGCTCATGACCTTTTTGACGGTGATCAGACCGGGAGCCTGAACGATTTCGCCGGCGCCGTTCTTGAAGGACAGCATGGACAGGTCTTCAACGCTGCTGCGCTGGCTGGGGCGCGCCATCAGGCGGATGTTGTAGCGGTAGCCGCCCTCTTTGTAGACGCCCACCTTGGCGCCGCCGAAGTAGGCCTGAATTTCCGTGGACAACGAACGGATGTTGACGTTCATGGCATCGGTGACGTTTCGGTCGATGGCGACGCTGAGCTGGGGCTTGTCGAGGCGCACGTCGGTGTCGGCGTCGTGCATTTTGCCCGAGGCGTTGATGTCGGCGATGATCTTTTGAGCAATCCCCAGAAGCTGCTCGGTGGGCGCGCCGGAAAGCACCATCTCCACGTCCTTGCCGCTGAAGGCCGTAAAGTTCATGGAAACGTCGCGGAAGCCCTGCACCGACTGGCGCACCTGCGCCATGATGGCGTTCTGTCCAAGGCGATCGGCGCGGGGAATGAGCTGGACGACGACGCTGCCCTTGTTGCTCTGGCCGCGGGCCCTGCCTGAGCCCACGTTGGACAGCGTGCGCAGCACGCCGGGGTTGCGCCGCGCCACGGCGGCGATCTGCTCCATCACGCGAGCCGTCTCGTCGATGTCGGTGCCCGACGGCAGCTCGCAGTTGATCATGAAAACGCCCATGTCGTCGTTAGTCATAAAGGTGGTCCCCACGTGCTTCTCGACGAAGATGCCGAAGGCGAAAAGGGCCACAGCCGCGCCGAGGGTGACGAACTTATGGTGCACGGCAGCCGTCAGGACCTTGCGATAGAGATTTTCCAAGGCCGTCAGCACGCCGTCGCAAAAGCGGGCGATGCGTCCCGAAGGCGTGAGGCGCAGCAGACGCGAGCACAGAAAGGGCGTCAGCGTCATGGAAAGGATCAGCGAAATGGAAACGGTCACCACGATGGTCACGCCGAAGGCGTAGAAAAATCGGCCGATAATACCGCCCATGGTGGCGATGGGCGCGAAGACGCCGATGGTGGTCAGAGCGCCGGCGACGACGGCAAAGGCCACTTCCTGACTTCCCTGAAGCGCGGCGTCGTAGGGCAGCAGCCCCTTCTCGAGATGGGTATGGACATTCTCGAGCACCACAGTGGTGGCGTCCACCACCATGCCCACCGCCAGCGAGATGCCCATCATGGACATGTTGTTGATGGTGACGCCCAGCGCCGACAGGACGCAGAAGCTGCCGACGAGGCACACGGGAATGGAGATGACGGTCACGAAGGTGGCCTTGATGGTCTGCATGAAAAAAAGCATGAGCAGCGAGCACAACACGACGGCCTGAATGACGTCACGGCTGACGCCCTTCATGGAACGCTTGATGAAGTCCGCCTTGTTGTAGCTCAACGTCAATTCCATGCCGTCGGGCACCGATCCCTTGATCTCCTCGAAGCGCTTGACGATGGCGTCGCAGACTTCCACTTCGTTGGCGCCGCGCTGTTTTTTCACGGAGATCATAATGGTGGGGTCGCCGTTGACGAAGGCGGCGGTGTTCTGTTCCTCGAAGCCGTCCTCCACGTCGGCCACGTCGCCCAGACGGATGACCACGCCGTTGCGTGTGGTGATGGGCAAGCTTTTGAGCTCGTCCACGGAGGTGTACTCGCCGGCGATGCGAAGGTCCATTTTCAGCCGATCCATGGTGATGCTGCCCGCGGGAAGCTCCACGTGCTTGGACGAAATGGCCCTGGAGAGGTCTTCCACCACCAGGCCGCGGGAACGGAGGCGCACGGGGTCGATCCACACGCGGATCTCGCGGTCGCGCATTCCCGGCAGTTCCACCTGTCCCACGCCGTCGATGGACTCGAACTTCACCTTGACCACTTTGTCGGCGAAGTAGACTTTATCCCTGTACGGAGCGTCGCCCGTGAGGGTGATGAACACCAGCGGCGAGTCGCCCACGTCGAATTTGGCGATGATGGGCGTGTCGGCCTCGTCGGGAAGGTTGGCCGCCGCCGCGTTCACCTTGTCGCGCACGTCGGCCGCCGCCGCGTCGATGTCTCGGTTCAGATTGAACTGAACCACCGTCACCGCCGAGCCCATGTAGCTCGACGAGCTGAGGCTTTCGATGCCCGAAATGGTGTTGATTTTCTCCTCGAGCACGTCGGTCACGTCGTTGTCCATGGCTTGAGCCGTGGCGCCGCGCATGGTGGTGGTCACCATGACCACGGGAAGGTCGACGTCGGGAATCTGCTGCACGCCCATGCGGCTGTAAGAGAAGAGGCCGAAATAGACCAGCGCGACCGTCAAAATGATGACGGTCACGGGCCTTTTCAGCGATGTCTCGATGATCTTCATTTTTCCTCCTTGACAAATCCCTTGAGTATGGCCTCGGCCACGGCGTCGCAGGCTGCCGGGTCGTCGGCGTCGAGGCGGGAGTCGAAGGCTCCGCACATGCCCACGCCGCTGAGCATGGCGTGGAAGACGGAAGTGGCGCGGGAAACGTCGCTTCTGCGGAAAACGCCCTCGTCCATGCCACGGCGAAAGACGCCCTCAATCGCGGCGAAAAGCTCTTTCAGCGGCGTCAGAAGCTCCTTCAGACGTCGCAGCGATTCCCCTTCGCTGACGCTGTTTTTGTGCACCACCTCGAAAACGGCGGTGTGCAGAAATCGAAATTCGGCACTGCCCCGCAGATACTTCCGAACCACCTGCCGCAGAAGTTCGCAGGTGTCGGGCTCGCGCGCCGACATGCGGCCGATCTCCTCGGCCATGAGACGCGAGCGGCACTGAATGATGAAGCTCACCACGTCGGCCTTGTCCTCGAAGTAATTGTAGATGGTCCCCTTGGCCACGCCCATTTCGGCGGCCAGGTTTTCCATGGTGAAACGGTTCCAGCCGTCGCGGCGCAGCAGAGCGATAGCGCACTGTCCGCCGCGGTTTCTCACTTCCGCCGTGAGGTTTTCTTTGTCCTTTGCCGAAATTCTCGACACGTCGGTCACCTCAATTCGTTTCGTTAAAATGACCGTCGGTCATCTTAACGGACATCACGATTATAGAGCGCCCGACGGGCGCTGTCACCTGAAATTTATCATCCATACTTTCCATAGAAAAATCTTGGAGTTTTCTCCAATGCGCCGCTTGTCGTTTTCGCCCAAAGGGCGGGTTGCGGTTCTGCGCAGAACAATTTTCACGCGGGGTCTCGGCTCCATTTGCGCCCGCCGTCTCGCACCGTACGGCAGCACCGGATCGGCGCAAAAAAGGCCTGCGCTGCGGCAAAGCTCCGACGGCGCGCGGGCACAAAAAAAGTCTTCCAGAGGAGACTCAGAGATCCGTGGCGCCCGGAACAATCCTCTTACCGCTGCTTCCTTCCGGACCTGACGGGATTCGGGGCGTTCCGCCGCACGGGGCTGAGCCTCCTATGAAAGACTTCACCGTTATTTTAACAAAAAAAGGGCCTTTTGCAAGACGGCAATGTGCGTACGCTGCCGCCCCAAAGTGGCGCTGCACTCCATCGGCGAAACGGCAAAAGAATTGATGCCTAAAAAAAGTTCGCCGGCGTCACGGCGCGGCCCTGCCGCCACCGGCCCTTTCGCCCCACCCAAAAGCGCCGCCGAGAAAATTCACTCTGGAGCCAACTCCCGATTCAGGACTCGAGCCGAACTCCGCCGCGGCGCGAGCCCTGCCGCAGGGCGTCCGACTGCAATCCGTCTCGGCGCCTGCCTCCATGCGCACCGAGCGCCGTCTTCAAGGTACAGACAGTGAGGGAACGGGGGCACTTGCCGCAAAAACTTTTCGGTTTCAAAAGAGTTTCTTTACCGTCTCTTTACAGTTTATCCAACTTAGATCAAAAATTCACAAAAAGATATCCAGTTTTGCCGTTGCGGAGATTTTATTGGAAACATACAATAATTAAAGTATCTTTGATATCGAGCAAATGTTTCTAAAAAAAGGAGGAGTAAGATGTTTGACCTTATCGTTAAGAATGCCGATGTGGTCACGTCCGACGGAGTCAAAGCCCTCGATTTCGCCGTCAAAGACGGAAAGGTGGCGGCCCTTGCCCAGCGCGGCGCGCTGACGGAAGCCAAGAAGGTGCTGGACCTGCCGGGAAAGCTGGTTTTCCCCGGCGCCATCGACACGCACGCCCACCTCAACGATCCGGGCTACAACTGGCGCGAGACCTTCGACTGCGGAACGGCGGCGGCAGCGGTGGGCGGCTACACCACCATCATCGACATGCCTCTGCAGAACGACCCTCCGACGACCAACGCCGAACGCATCGCCGCCAAGCTGAAGCACGTCGGCCCCAAGGCCTACACGGACTACTGCTTCTGGGGCGGCCTGACGGATTACAACTTCGGCGACCTTGAAGGTGAGGACGCCGCCGGCGTCGTGGCGTTCAAGTCATTCATCGGCCCCGTTTCTCCCGATTACGTGAGCTTGAGCTACGGACAGGTGCGCGAGGCTCTCGAAATCATCGCCCGCTTCGGCGGCGTGGCGGGATTCCACTGCGAGGACTTCAGCCTGATCAAATGGGGCGAGGAGCGCGCCAAAAGAAAGGCCGCGCCCGGCTGGCAGGACTTTCTCGACAGCCGCCCGCTGGTGGCCGAGTACTTGGCCACTGAAGCCGTTATCCTTCTTTCGAAGGAAACGGGCTGCCGCGTCCACATCTGCCACGTTTCCCATCCGTCGGTGGCCCAGCTGGTCCGCGACGCGCAGAACAACGGCATCCCCGTCACGGCGGAGACCTGCTCGCACTATCTGACGCTCACCGAGGATGACGTTCTGGAAAAGGGCGAGCTTTTCAAGTGCGCGCCGCCGCTTCGTTCGAAGGAAGCCCGTGATCTTCTGTGGAACTACGTGATCGACGGCACCTTCTCGGGCATCGCCAGCGACCACAGCCCCTGCGCCCCCGAGGAGAAAGACGAGAAAAAACACGGCGTTTTCGGCGCTTGGGGCGGCATCTCGGGCATCCAGAACTGCCTTCAGCTGTGCTACAACGCCGGCGTGGTGGAACGCGGCATCGATCCTTCCGTGCTGGCGCGGGTCATGTCGGAAAACGCCGCCAAGACCTTCGGCATCTGGGGCAAAAAGGGCGCCATTCTTCCGGGTTTCGACGCCGACTTCGTGGTGCTCGATCCCGAAGCGCAATGGGAGATCACGGCGGACTCGCTGCTCTACGTCAACAAAATTTCGGCCTTTGTGGGCATGAAGGGCAAGGGGCTTCCCGTCCAAACCTACATCCGCGGCCAGCTTGTGGCCGAAAACGGCCACGTTCGTGCCGAGATGAAGGGCAAGGGACAGTACGTCAAGAAAATTCGCGCTTAATGGAGCTTTCAAGGCAGCAACAACCACTCATCCGGCACGCGCTCTCCCCTCTGGGGAAGGGGCGCGCCGGAAACGACGAGGAGACGACAGGATGAGTTACAGCAACGAAGTTCTTCGCGAAGATTTGCGCGCAAAGGTTAAACCCGAGCTTCAGCCCACAAAAAAACGCATTATGGACAACTGGTCTTATTTCGCAAGCTTTATGGGCGGCTGCGTTTCCATCGGCACGTTTTCCACGGGCGCCAGTCTGTTGGGCGTGCTGAACATGACTCAGGCCATTCTGGCCATGTTCATCGGCTGCGCCGTCATCAGCGTCGCCATGGCGCTCATCGGCGAGGCGGGGCACCGCTACGGGATTCCGTTCTCGGTCCACCTCCGTCCCAGCTTCGGAACGGCCGGCGCCAAAGTCCCGGCGCTTCTCCGGGCCATTCCCGCCATCGTCTGGTTCGGCTTCCAGTCCTGGGTGGGCGCCGGCGCCATCAACATGAGCCTGAAGGTGCTCTTCGGCTTCGACCATCTGCCCACGGTCTACGTTCTCTTTACCATCGTTCAGATTCTTCTCTCCATCAACGGCTTCAGGGGCATCAAATGGCTGGAGAACATTTCGTCGGTCTTCATTCTCGGGACGCTGGGCTACATGTTTTACGTGGCCAAAACGCGCTACGCCATTGAAATCGGCAAGACGGTGGGTGACATCGCCGGAACGTGGGGCCTGCCCTTCTGGGCCGGCACGGCGGCTTTCCTGGGCATTTACGCCACGATGATCATCAACTCGTCGGACTACGCTCGCGAGCTCAAGCACGAGACGGGGCGCGGCCGCACGTCGGTCATCTACATTCTCTCCATCCTTCCCGTGACGCTCTTCATGGGACTGATCGGCCTCATGGTCTCGGGCGCCACGGGCAACTCCGACCCCGTCCAGGTCTTCGCCACCACGCTGGGCAGCCCCGTTCTCACCGTCATCACTCTGCTCTTCGTCGCCTTCGCCCAGGTGACCACCAACACGCTGAACAACGTGCTTCCGCCCGTTTACGTCTTCATGGACACCTTCGGCCTTCGCTACAAGGCTTCCACGTGGCTCGTGGGTATTCTTTCCATCGCCGTGTTCCCGTGGAAATTGGTGACGGCCGAATCGGCGGCGGGGCTCAACCTGTTCATCAAAATCTATTCCGCCTTCTTGGGACCCATCTTCGCCGTGATGGTCACTGACTACTACATTCTCAGGAAGCAAAAGCTGAACGTCAACGAGCTCTACGATCTCGAGGGCACCTTCAAGGGCGTGAACTGGGCGGGAATTCTGGCCATCTTCATCGGCGCCGCCTGCTCGTTTACGTTTTTGGAAATCTCCTGGTACGTCAGCCTCGTTCCCACCATGCTCTCCTACGCTCTGCTGATGAAGTGCCTGCCTTCGGCGCGGCGTTTCCGTGCAGGCGAGGTCTCCGAGGGATAAGCAAAAAATCGCACGCCGCGCTTTCGGAAATGCCGGACGTCCGAAACGCTTCCGAAAGCACGGCATGCGGCCGTACCACGATTTTACAGGTCAAAGCAGCCATCACACGCCGGAAGAACTTCCGGAAAAAGGGGGACACCATGATTTACGATTTGCTGATTACGGGCGGGCGCGCAGTGAGCGCCGACGGCATCCACGCCATGGACGTGGCCATCAAGGACGGCAAGTACGCGGCATTTCTGCAGCCGGGCAGCGGCGCCGAGGCCAAGACCACCATGGACGCCACGGGGAAGTACCTGTTCCCGGGGATTATCGACTGCCACGCCCACATGAACGAGCCGGGTTTCGAATACCGCGAGGACTTTGAAACGGGTTCGCGCGCGGCGGTCGCAGGCGGTCTCACGACGCTGATCGACATGCCGCTCAACAACGATCCTTCGCTGATGAACAAGGAGACTTTCGACAAGAAGCTGGCGGCGGTTTCGCGCCATTCCTACATCGATTTCGCCCTCTGGGGCGGCTTGGTGGGCGATTTCGACGACACCCCCGGCTCCGTCAAGAACAACCTGGGCGACCTGCTTGACCTCCACCGCTGCGGCGTGGCGGCCTTCAAGGCCTTCACCTGCCCCAACGGGCCGCTTTTCCCCACCGTCAACGTGGGACAGATCAGAAAGGCCCTGGAGATCCTCAAGCCCTACAACGCGCTGTGCGGCTTCCATTGCGAGGAGTTCGGCCAGGTCTTCGAGCGCGAAAAGGAATTCAAGGCGAAAACCGACCTGAGCCGCCGCGAGATGATTCGCGCGTTCCTCGACAGCCACGACGTGTGGACGGAATACGTGGCGACGAAAAACGTCATCGACATGGCGCGCGCCACGGGCGGACGGGTGCACATCTGTCACGTGAGCCATCCCATGGTGGCGCAGGTGGTCAAGGACGCCATTCACGAGGGGCTGCCCGTGACGGCCGAAACCTGTCCGCACTATCTGGGCTACACCGAGGACTTCGTCTTCGAAAAGGGCGCGCCAGCGAAATGCACGCCGCCCATGCGCACCAAGGAGGCCATGAAGAAGCTTTGGGATTACGTCCTCGACGGCACGCTGTCCTGCATCGGCTCCGACCACTCTCCCGCCGCCGACGCCGAGAAGGACAACGCCACGAAGAACATCTGGCAGGCCTGGGGCGGACTGAACTCCATCCAGTTCTTCCTGCCCATGCTTTTCAACATGGTAGTCCACAAGAAAAAGCTGTCGCCCACGCTGATCGCCAGAACCTGCGGACTCAATCCGGCAAAACTTTTCGGCCTTTACGGCAAAAAGGGTGCCTTCGAAATCGGCTTCGACGGCGACATAGTCGTCCTCGACCCCGAAAAGGCGTGGACCGTGGACCAGTCCAAACTGCTCACCAAGGGACACGTGAGCTGCTTCGACGGCGAAACGGGCAAGGGAATGCCGGTGGCCACCGTCATCCGCGGGAAGCTGGTGGCCGAGGACGGAATGTACGCGCCGAACGCCAAGGGCTATGGCCAGTTCCTCCGCCCGATCCCGCAGGACTGACGCCGAAGGCAAAACGCTTTCGGTCCGACCATCCCCGAAACGGGCGCCTCGCATTCTCCATTTTAAAGAGAAATCTCTCAAACAGAGTATAATAATAAGGAGTCTCCTATGGACAAAAACGCAAACCAGCGCAAGGGCGACAATCTGAACCCCATCAAATCCGATGCGCGCATCATGAACTGGCTTTCCTACACCATGCTGTGGCTCGGCGGCTGCATCTCCATCGGCACGCTGACCATGGGATCGGCCCAGCTGAACAACGGCCTCAACCTGCTGCAGGTTTTCGTGGCCGTTCTTGCCGGATCGGTCATTCTCGTCATCGGCATCGCCTTCAACGACCTTTTCGGTTACAGCACCGGCGCGCCCTACGCCGTTCAGCTGAAAAGCGCCTACGGCACCAAGGGCGCCATCGTTCCCACCATGATCCGCGGCCTTCCCGCCATCGTGTGGTACGGCTTTCAGACGTGGCTCGGCGGATCGGCCATCAACCAGATCTCCATGGCCCTGTTCAATTACGACAACGTCGTCCTCTTCTTCATTCTCTTCCAGATGCTGCAGATTTTCCTCTCCTGCATCGGCTTCAAAGGGATCAAGTGGGTGGAGAACATCGGCGGTACCGTCATCATCCTCGCCATGTTCTACATGCTCTACGTCTGCGTGACGCAGTACTGGGACAAAATCGGCGCCGAGCTCATCAACCTCGAAGGCAGCTGGGGAATGCCTTTCTTCGCCGCCGTCATGGCCTTCTTCGGCAACAGCACCACCGTCATGCTCAACGCTTCGGACTACTCGCGCGAGCTGAAGCCCGGCTACTCCACGTCGCAGCGCGGCTGGTCCTACTTCATCGCCATGGTGCCCACCACGGTCATGCTGGGGCTGATCGGCGCCATGAGCACCACGGCCACGGGCATCGCCAATCCCATCAATGCCTTCGCGCTGATGGTCGACAACAAAGCCATGCTGATCGTGACGCTGCTCTTCATCCTGTTCGCCCAGATCACCACCAACCTGGCCTCCAACGTAGTGCCTCCCGCCTACGCCTTCATGGACGCCTTCAAGATGAAGCACCGCACGGCGGTCATCCTCGTGGGCATTCTGGCTGTGGCCACCTTCCCCTGGGTCCTCACCAACGACAGCTCGGCCGCTGGACTGGCGCTCTTCGTCAAGATCTACACGGCCTTCTTCAGCCCCATCTTCGCCATTATGATCGTTGACTTCTACATCCTGCACAGGGGCAAGTACAGCGAGGACAAGCTCAACGACCTGTACTCCGAGAACGGCCACCACGAGGGCATGAACTGGGCGGCCATCATCGCCACCATCGTGGGCGCCGCCATCGGCCTGTTCAACGTGGACATCTCGTTCTTCACCGCCACCATTCCCACGGCGCTGGTCTTTTACGTTCTGATGAAATACCTTCCTTCGGCGGAGCCTTTCCGCAGAGGGACCATCCTTGAGAAATAAAACGAACCACAACGAGAAAGGAAGTTTTGTTCATGAGCTATCTTAACAATCAAACCGGTTATCGCGATGATCTTCTCGAAACGCGTTCCATCATCAAGAGAAACAACTATGTGCTGATCGATCCCGACGGACTGGTCAAGAACACTGTCCCGGGATACAGCAACTGCGACGTGACGATTTTGTCCTCGCCGGAACTGGGGGCCTCCTTTGCCGACTATCTGGTCACTGTCCACGAGGGCGGCAAAAACGACGGCATCGGCGGCAACGGCATCGAATCCTTCCTGTACGTGCTTTCGGGCACGGTGGAAGTCGAAGTGGGCGACGAGCGCCGCACGCTGGAGGCCGAGGGCTATGTTTACGCGCCCGCCGACCGCTCCATCCGCTTCAAGGGCGACAAGGCGCAGCTTTTCGTCTACCGCCGCCGCTACGAGCCTCTCGCGGGCTTCAAGGCCGAGACGGTTTTCGGCTCCACCAAGACCATGGACTGGATTCCCTACGAGGGCATGGAGCACTGCCTGATCAAAGACCTGCTGCCCGCCGCCCAAAATCTGGGTTTCGACATGAACTTCCACATCCTGCGCTTCAAGAACGGCGCCTCCCACGGCTACATCGAGACGCACATTCAGGAGCACGGCATGTACTTCTTGACGGGCAAGGCCATGTACCGCCTCGACAACGAGTGGGTTCCGGTGAAAAAGGGCGACTACATTTTCATGGATTCTTACTGCCCGCAGGCCTGCTACGGCGTGGGCACCGACGAAGATCTGACCTATCTCTACTCGAAAGACTGCAATCGAGATGTCAAGCTCTAGTCTGAAGGTTTAGGGGATACGGCATGATCGACGTTGAAAAATCGAGGAGCAGAATCGCCGAAGACCTGGCGACCATGATGCAATATACGGCGACGCCGGGCAACGGCTGCACGCGACTGCCCTTCACGAAAGAGGCCCTGGAGGGGATGCAGGCCCTTCGGCGGATGATGTCCGACGCGGGACTCACGGTGAAAACCGACGAGGCGGGAAACCTCTTCGGCTTCCTCATCGGGAGCCACCCTGAACTGCCCTGCGTCATGATGGGGTCCCATTACGATTCCGTGCTGCAGGGCGGCGATTACGACGGCATCGCCGGCGTCATCGCGGGCATCGAAGTGGCCCGCATTCTCATGGAAAGCGGCGAGGTTTTCCCGCACACCTTCGTGGTGGCCGCCTTCAACGACGAAGAGGGCATGCGCTTCGGAACGGGATATTTCGGTTCCGGAGCCATGTTGGGACTTCGCGACGTAAACTATTGCAAGCAGTACAAGGACAAGGACGGCATCAGCATCTACACGGCCATGCAGCACGCCGGCCTCGATCCCGAAAAGATCGGGCAGACGGCGTGGCCGAAAGATTCCATCGCCCACTTCATGGAGCTGCACATCGAGCAGGGACCGGTGCTCGACCGCGAGGGCCTCGAGATCGGCCTTGTGGACTGCATCGTCGGCATCAAGCGCTACATCGCGACGGTACACGGGCAGGCCGACCACGCGGGCACCACGCCCATGGACATGCGCCGCGACGCCGTGGAGGCCGCGACGAAGGTCATCTCCAAAATTCCCGACTGGGCGCGCGAGAAGGACGACGGCACTGTGGCAACGGTGGGCTATGTCAAGACCGTACCGGGCGGAATGAACATCGTGGCCGAGCGCTGCGATTTCACCATCGACGTCCGCTCGCGCCACAAGGAGAACCTCGTCGACATTTCCGAGAAGATCAAAGCGGCCCTCGAAAAGGAGTCGGCCGCCATCGGAGGCTCCTTCGAGCTGGTCCACAAGCTGGACGTGCAGCCCGTGGAGCTTTCCAAAGACCTTCTCGGCATTTTGGAGGGCGCGGCCAAGGAATACGGCTACAGCTACCGCTATCTGCCTTCGGGCGCCGGCCACGACTCGCTGGAGATCGCGCCTCACATCCCCACGGTGATGCTCTTCGTCCCCAGCCGCGACGGAAGGAGCCATTGCCCCGAGGAGTTCACCGATTCGCTCTATTTTGCCAAGGGCGTCGCGCTGATGACCCGTCTGGCTCAAGAGAAACTTCGCCGGTCTCGATAAACGAAAAACTGCCCGAAAGTTGGCGCCTGAAGCCGGGCAAAGCGGGAGGAAAGTGAAATGCACTTTACCGTTCGGGAACTGCTCAAGATGGAGGAATGTCTGGCTTCCCAGGAGGCCGTCAACATCGTTGCCGGAAACGACGGCCTCGACAACGAGATCAAGGGCGTCACCATTATCGAGGCTCCCGACATCGTCAAGTTCATTTTGGGCGGCGAGGTGCTGCTGACGGGGCTTTACGCTTTCAAATCCTGCTCGCTCGACGAGTTCGAAAGCTGCATCGCCCAGCTGAAGGAAACTCACGTCGCCGCCATCTTCTTGAAAGAAGGGCGCAACATCGAGCAGGCGGAAGAGAAAACCGCCATTTTGAAGGCCTACTGCGACGACACCCACATTCCGCTGGTTACCGTGCCCTTCAGGCTTTCCTTCCAGGTTATCATGAGGGGCATCATGGGACGCCTCTTCAACAAGGAGATCGTCAAGCTCAAGTACTACAAGACGACACGGGACAACTTCACGGCGCTCTATTCCAATCCCCTTCCCGACAAAGAGCTGCCGTACAAGATCATCGACATGCTCGACAAAATGATCCGCAATCCCGTGGCCGTTTTCGACCGCAACCGCCTGTGTCTGGCGTCCACGTCGCCCAAGCACCAGCAACTGATCTACGACAAGACCAGCAAGCGCATCGATCCGGGATTTATCACCCAATACCGGTATTACGAAAGCACGGGCGAAGAACACGCCGTGGTAGTGGAACTTCCGCTGAGCACGGGACAGCTTTTCTTCCTGCAGGTGGTGGAAAAGATTTCCGAGCTGACCGACATGGACCTCATCGCCATAGAGAACGCCGTCATCGCCCTGCAGATCGAATTTTTCAAGCAGCATTCCATCCTGAAGATCGAGCAGAAATACCGCAATGACCTCATTGGGAAAATCCTGAGCGGCGAAAACATCGACCGCGAGGAAATCGAGCGCAGCTCTCTTTTCACAGGGTGCAGCCTGGGATCGAACTTCCGCGTCGTCTGCCTCGCTCCCGCCGAGGCAAAGAGCCAAAGCGGCTTCAACGCCAGACTGCAAATCATCGCCAGGATCGGCGACATCATCGCCCAGCTGCTTCCGCAGGCGCTGGTGCACAACAGCGTCGACTGCCTCGCCATCCTGCATCCCGTCCCGAGGGAAGAGAGCCTGCAGGACTATCGCCGCCGCTTCCTGGAGTTTTTCAAGACCGTCACCGCCGGAGCCGGACAGGCGTTGTACGCCGGCGTGGGAAGAAGCGTTTCGGGCGTGCAGAACATCCACAAAAGCTGCGGTGAAGCCCAGGACGCCCTTTCCTATCTCAAATCCGACGGCTCGCGCCGAATCAACGACGAGAACTTCCTCTTTTTCTCCGACCTGGGCATCTTCAAGCTCCTGAGCTACGTGGAAGACCGCGAGTCGCTGCGGCAGTTCGTCCCGGAAAGTCTGGAGCGCCTCTATCGTTCGGACAAAAAGCACCGCGACGAGCTGATCCAGACGCTTGAAAGCTACCTGCGCAACCAGCTCAATCTGTCCGTCACGGCGAAAGACCTGTTTATCCATTACAAAACTGCCATGTACCGATTGAAACGCATCGAAGAGATCTCGGGCATCAACTTCAAAAACGAAAATGAAGTGCTGGCCGTGAGAATCGGCATGGTGGTTCAACGTATCATCGATCATCGGCCGACGTCGCCATCCCGCCGGTGAAGATCTATAAGGAAAGGAGTGTCGCCGCCCCTGGCCCGACTGCCGGGGTTAGGCGCAAAAGCCAAAGAAAATGAACATGCAGAGTCAGCGCGTTATGCAACGTTTGGAAACGCTGTACCAGTTGGGGAAAAAGGCCGACGGGACGCATACCCGCATGGCCTTTTCCGAGGAGGACCGCAAGGGGCGGGAATACTTCGCCGCGCGCTTCAAAGACCTGGGCATCGACTGCCGTTGCGACAGCGCCTACAATCTCATCGCGCGCCTTCCCGGCACGGAGAACGGCCTGCCGGCCATCGTGGTGGGATCGCACCTCGACACGGTGCCCGACGGCGGCAAGTACGACGGCGCTCTGGGCTGCATGGCGGGCCTCGAGCTCTGCGAAACCCTTGCGGCTTCGGGAACGAAGCTCCGCCATCCGCTGGAAATCGTGGTCTATGCCGACGAAGAGGGCTTCCGCTTCTCCAGCGGCCTGACGGGAAGCAGTTCCTTCTGCGGCGAAGCGCTCTCCATTTCCGACGACGACCTGGACCTCTACGGCAAGACGCGGCGCGCCGTCTACGAAAAGGCGGGCGTGCGACTTTCGGACTTCCCCAAGGCGGCCCGAAAACCCGAGGAGATCTTCTGCTGTCTGGAGCTTCACGTTGAACAGGGACGAAACCTCGACCGACGGGGCCTTCCCGTGGGCATCGTCTCGACCATTGCCGGCGTCAGGCGCTTCGACGTGAAGATTTTCGGCGAGGCCAACCACGCGGGCAGCACCATGATGGCCGACCGCAAGGACGCTCTGGTTTCGGCCGCCGCGCTGATCCGCGGCCTGCCGAAACTGATCGAAGAGCTCAAGGGCCCCTACACCGTGGGCACTGTGGGCACTTTGCAGATCGAACCGGGCGCCATCAACGTGATTCCCGGAGCGGTACACTTCACCGTCGAAATCCGCGATCCCGAAAGCGCCCTGATGGACGCCCTGGCCAAAAAAATTCGCGTACTGCTGGAGCAGGTCTGCGCCGAAGAGGGCACGAAGCTGCAGTTCAACGAGCTGTCCTCTCACGCTCCCGCCCCCATGTCGGAGCCTATCCGCGCCATCATCGCGGCCGAGGCCCGAGAGATGGGAATTGCGTTCACCGAACTGCCCTCGGGCGCCTTCCACGACTCGCTGCTTTTGACCCACCATTTCCCCACGGCCATGATCTTCGTTCCCAGCGTGAACGGCCGTTCCCACTGCCCCGAGGAGTACACGCGTGAAGAGGACATCGCCAAGGGGCTTGACCTCCTGCTGAACACCGTGCTTGAACTGGACAAGCGGGACACTCTGTAATCCGGAAAAGATCCGCTTCGCGCTTGCGCGGCGACTCGGGTTGCCGCCGCAAAACACGAAAAACAAAGAAAAAGTCACAAAAAAATACGCACTACCACTATGCGCACAGCGAAAGGAGAACTCACTATGCAGAAGAAAAAAATCGGCATCATCGGCGGCGGAATTTCCGGCACGTGCCTGGCCTACAATCTCAGCCTCTACGACAACGCCGAGGTCACGGTCTTTGAAAAGGATACCATCGGCGGAGCCTCTACAGCCAAGTCGGCCGGTACCGTCTGCCTTTTCGACGACTCGCTGAAAAACCGCTACTGGGATGTCCGCCTCTACGGCTTCGAGACCTACCTCAAGATGGAGGCCGAAGAAAAGGGTTCGGCGGGCTTCGACAAGACGGGCACGCTGGTGGTCGCCACCGACGAAAAAGTCCAGCAGACCATCAAAACGGGCATCGCCCTGGCCAAATCGGCGGGCTACCACGGCGAATACATCACCGACATGGACCGCATCAAGGAAATCCTTCCCGCCATTTCGACTGAAAACATTCTCGGCGCCGGCTACACCCAAGACGACGGCTACTTCGACGGCACCATGATCTCCAACAACTTCGCGCGGAAGTTCATCAAAAACGGCGGCACGGTGAAAACCGGCGTCAAGGTTGAAGAGATCATCGTCGAAAACGGCGTCTGCAAGGGCGTCAAGACCACCGAAGGCGAAACCTACCAGTTCGACGTGGTGGTGGACTGCACCGGCCCCTGGAGCCGCTTCACCGGCAAGATGGCCGGCCTGGACGTTCCCATCTGGCACACCAAGGCCGAGGCCTTCTTCCTCTGCCCTCCCGGGAAGAAACTGGGCTACACCTTCCCCGTGCTGAAGTATCCCGCCTTCTACGCCCTCCGCGCCGGCGACAACATCTTCATCTGCAAGTCCCACCTTTCCATGAACCTCGACGACCCCATGCACGCCGGCCAGTGGGACCCCGACAAGATTCCCGCCACGGGCGGCACCGACGACTACTTCATCGACTTCCTGCTTGACCAGCTGGAGATGCGCGTGCCGGGCATCGTGGACAGCGGACTGGTCTCGTCGTGGCTCTCCTACCGCGCCGAGCCCCGCGATTTCTGGCCCATCCTCGGCAAAACGCCCATCGCCGGATACATGCTGGCCACGGGATACGGTGGAAACGGCGTCATCGAAGCTCCCGCCGCCAGCCGCGACCTCGCCAAGCTGATCATGATCGACGAGTCCACGCCCCTGCTTGAAAACTGGGCGTTCAGCCGTCTCTTGAAATAGTTGTCCGCGAACGGGGGACTGCCCAAATGTCGGGGGTCCCCCGCCGGCAATCGCAGAAAGGATTATTTCATGAATATTGCCGTTCTCATCAAGCAAGTCCCCGTCTCCAACAAAGTTTCCGTCGATCCCGAAACCCACGCGCTCATCCGCTCCAGCGCCGAAGGAATGATCAACCCCTCTGACCGTAACGGCATCGAGGCTGCGCTGCGCCTTCGCGACGCCTACGGCGGAAAAGCCGCCGTCTTCACCATGGGGCCACCTCAGGCGGAAAGCGCCCTCCGCGAGGCCATGGCCATCGGCTGCGACGAGGCCTATCTGGTGTCCGACCGCGCTTTCGGCCGCGCCGACACGCTGGCGACAGCTCGCGTCCTGGCCGCGGCGGTGAAGGCCGCCGGCAACTTCGATCTGGTCTGCTGCGGCGCGCTCTCTTCCGACGGCGCCACGGGACAGGTGGCCGCCATGGTGGCCGAGGCCCTCGACTGGCCGCAGGCCGTTGAAATCAACGACGTCAAAGACGTCAGCGACGACGGCCGCAGCATCAGGATTTCCAAGGATCTGGGCAAGCGAAATTACCTTGCGGAAATTCAGCTTCCCGCCGTGCTCACCTTCCAGTTCGGCTGCAACGAGCCGCGGCTGGCCACACTGCGCAGCACCCGCAACGCCAAGAAGAAACCCCTCACGGTGCTGAGCAACAAAGAGCTCAATATGCCCGCCGACCGCATCGGCGCGGCGGGATCGCCCAGCATCGTCATCG
The DNA here is from genome assembly GCA_964622575.1 of uncultured Synergistaceae bacterium. Lineage (GTDB taxonomy): Bacteria > Synergistota > Synergistia > Synergistales > Dethiosulfovibrionaceae > Pyramidobacter. Next base: position 113,133 of record CAZUQW010000004.1, read on the forward strand.
ACTCGTGGTCGGCGCAGGCCGCCGGCATGGCCGAAATGCTCGAGGGCACGCCCGAAGAGCTGGCCGGCCAGATGCGCCGCATGATTGCAGAAGAGAGGGAGAAATAGCCATGAACCCCACCATTTGTATTTTCGCCGAAGTTGAAAACGGGCACCTCCTGCCCTCTTTTGCCGAGCTTCTGACGGCCGCCCGCGGGCTTCAAAAGGACTATCCCTGCTCCATTGCCGCCTTGGCACTGTTGAAAAAGGGCACCGAAGCCGTCTCTCAGATGGAAGCCTACGGCGTCGATGAAATTTATGTGGCCGAATACGACGAAGATCCTCTGCTGAAGGACGATTCCGCCTCGAAAGTCCTGGCGGAAATGGTCAAGCAGACGCAGCCCTTTGCCGTTTTGGTGTCGGCCAGCCCCACCGGACGTTCCATCTTCTCGCGCGTGGCCTATCGTCTGGACGCCGGCCTCACGGCCGACTGCACCGAACTGCTGGTGAAAAAGCGCGACGACGGAAGCCCCTACATTTGTCAGAACAAGCCCTCTTTCGGCGACAACATTTACGTCAGCATCGTCATGAAAGAAGGCGTCATGCCCCAGCTGATGACCATCCGCCCCGGCGTCTACCTGCCTGCCGAGACCTCGCCCAAAAAGGCCGCGGTGAAAGACTTCTCCTCCATTCCCTTCCCGCCGTCGAAAATCAAGGTTCTGGAGAGCCGCGACAAAGAGCAGTGCACCGATTCCATCACTGCCGCCGAAGCCATCGTCGTGGCCGGCAAGGGAATGGAATCGCCGGAAAGCCTGGAGCTGCTCCAGCGCTTTGCCGACAGCATCGGCGCCGCCGTGGGCTGCACCCGTCCCCTGTCGGACTCGGGCATTCTGCCCTTCGAGCACCAGATCGGCCAGACGGGCGTCACCGTGCATCCCAAGATCTGCATTTCACTGGGCGTCTCGGGAGCTATTCAGCACACCGAGGGCATCAAAGACGCTTCACTCTACCTGGCCATCAACACCGACCCCGAAGCCGCCATCTTCCGCGAAGCCCAGTACGGCATGGTGGCCGACGCCAACGAAGTCCTCAAGGCCTATTTGGACGAAAAATAACGCGTCTTTCGTCGCTGCCGGCGAAATGGGATGACGTCCGATTTTCCGTTGCTGTTTTTAAGTCAAAAAGCGCCCCGAAAAGTCCTGATGCAGGACTTTTCGGGGCGCTTTTGCAATTTTCCACGCTTCCCGCGCAGTTTTCCCTGCGCTGCCGTAGCCGTCATCCCAGACGCTCACGTGCCGGGGCGCGCTCTCCCGTTTCGAACATATTGCCTTCCACCAAGCGGCCATCTTTCATGGTCAGGATGCGCCGGCCGTACTTCAGTGTGTCCAGATCGTGAGAGACCATCAGCAACGTCACTCCCGCAGCGTTGAGCCGGGCAAACTCCGCCATGATGCCGCGGGTGTTCTCCACGTCCAAGTCGGACACAGGCTCGTCGGCGATGACAAGACGGGGCCGGTTCATCAGCGCGCGGGCGATGACCACACGCCGCAGCTCGCCGCCGGACAGTTCACGGGGATAGGAGTCCGCCGTCCCGCCGATGCCGAAGCGCTCCAACAGCAGGCGCGCCGCGCCTTCGCCGTCGCCGCCGCGGGGATAGAGGCAGAAGGGCAGCATCACGTTTTCCAACACCGTCAGATTGGGCAGCGTCGCCGCGCCCTGGGGGATAAAGCCGATGCGTTCGCAGCGCAGCCGAGACAGCTGAGCGTCGCTTTTACCGGTCAGGGGAACGCCGTCAACTTCCACAGAACCCGATGTGGGCGCCAACATGCCCGCCGCCACGTTCAACAGCGTCGATTTGCCGCCGCCCGAAGGGCCGACGATAGTAACGAAATCGCCGCTTTCCACCGTCAGCGATACGCCGTTCACGGCGAAGAACGGCCGCCCGCCGCGCGAATATTCTTTGTACAGCCCTTTCAAATTCAGAATGGCACCCATGTCAGTTCCCTCTCAGCGTATCGTAAACATCGGCGCGGCTCGCTCGCAAGGCCGAAAACAGCGCGCTCAGAACGCCCGTCAGCGTCGAGGCAGCCACGGCGGCGCCTGCCAGCAGGAACAGCGCTGTCCATGAGGGCAGAAGGAACGGCAGTTTCAGGGTCTGCACCGCCAGAGGGCCGAGTCCCGCCACGGCGGCCGCTCCGAGAGCAGTCCCCAGCGCCGAGCCGTAGAGGCTGACGAGCAACGCTTCGGTCAATGCCAGACAGAGAATTTTGCCGCGACTGGCGCCGATGGAACGCAGCACGCCGATCTCGCCTCTCCGCTCGTTCATCGACACCTGAAAAAGCAGCGCGATGAGCAGCACCGCCAGCAGCCACACCAAGGCGATGCCGCCGCCGATGAACCACGACACCATAGTCAGCGTGGAGGCAATGCTGTTGACGAACTTCTTGCTGAACAGCGCGAAAATGCCTTCGTCGCCCAGGCGGCGATTGATTTCCTGCGCCATTTTGACAGAGTCCGTTCCCGGCTTCAAGCGGATCATAACGGTGGAAACAAGGCTGCCGTCACTGGTCAACGGATGTTTGAAGATGTTTTCCGCCGCTTTGGCCAGGCTTGCAGCAGTTTTGCGCGTCACAAAGACGGTGGAGTCAAAGGCCATGCCCGTCTGCTCCAACCGGCCGACAATGGGCAGGTCGACGCCGAAGAAATGCAGCGTGTCGCCGAGCTCGCCGCCCACGCGGCTGCCCACAATGAGTTCGCCGTCACGAAGTGCGCGCCTCAGCGTGGCCTCAAGCCAGGGACGGACGACGAAGTCGCTGTCGTAATCGATGCCGACGATCTGCAGGGGATAGGAACAACAGGAGGCGCGCAGCGTGGCCAGAAATGTCTGGGGAGACATGCGGTCAATGCCTTCTATGCCCTGAAGGCGTTGAAGGACGTCACGAGGGAGGGAAAACATGGTTGGCCGCCCCGAGAGAATGATGCTGTCGATATGGGGATCGTACCCCTCGGGAACGACGATGATGTCGGCGCCGAGGCGGTCGGCGGCGCTTCGGGCGCCGCGCGACAGGCTGACGGACATGACCGTGCCCGCGTACAGCACGAAGGAAAAGACCATCATGGTCAACACGAGACAGAAACTTCTCCACGGGCAGCGGGCGATGTTCTTGCGGGCAATGGCGGCCGTACTCAGTGACGGAGATGCCATGTCAGCGTTTCCCCGCGACGAAGGCCAGGATCAATGAAGCGACATTGACGATTACAAGAGCGGCAGCGATCATCAGAACTCTGGGCATAAACACGGCGCGGCAGGCGTGGGCCGGGTTGCCGCACAGCCCGCAAGCCCAGCCATGGCCGTGCAGGGGAATAACGCCGAAAGGCACCAGCAGGCACGCCACGGCGGCGGCTATGGCGACAACCGACGACAGAAAGGCGCTTCCGCCGCGCCCGCGACAGGCCAGCGACAGCAGAGAGAACACCACGATGGCGACGCCCATGGCGACCACAAACAAGCCCGAATAGTGACATTTCATGGGCGCTCCGTCGGGCGCCATGGCCGTGCAGACCGGCGCCAACCAAAAAGGCGTCATTGATAGGCTCAGTCCCAAAAACGAGTTGAACGCTGAAAACAGGGCATTCATGGCGTTTTTTATTGTCTCGCTTTCTTCAGAGCTTCATGCACGGCGAATTGCATCGCTCGGTATGTCACGGTCGCGCCCGAGATGCTGTCCACTTTGTCCATGTCCTGGGCTTCGACGAGCATGTCGGGATATTTTTTCATCTCGCGCACCGAAAGCTGAGCGCGGCGATAATCCTCGGCGGAGCCGCCTTTGCCGTAGTTTTCGTCCTTGATATTGCCCAAGGCGTCGCGGGCTTCGAGAACGCACGCCACGATTCTGTTGTTTTTGAGCGTGAGGACCACTTTGGTGTTCGCGCCGTCACCGGCCTGGTAGGCGCCCTCGTAAACGCCATCGCTGTACGTGACGCCGAAGATTTTGTCCTTCATGGCGAAAAGCCCGACGCCGATTGTCGCAATGACTGCCGCCAAAATGAATATTTTCTTCATGGTTCGCGCTCCTTTTACGCTCTCAGCGTGCCGCTGAACGTGGCACGCTGGTCGATGTCCTGAACGATCTTGCCGTGTTCCAGCACGATCTTGCGCTGCGCCACGTCGCCGACTTCGGGATCGTGGGTGACGACCACCAGCGTGACGCCCTCGCCGTGCAGGCGGCGAAAGATGTCCACGACAATGCGTTCGTTCTCCTCGTCGAGATTGCCCGTCGGCTCGTCGCCCAGCAGGATGCGCGGCGAATTGATGAGCGCTCGGGCAATGCAGACGCGCTGCTGCTCACCGCCGGAAAGCTGCGCCGGCAGGTGATGGGCGCGCGCGCCCAGTCCCACTTTCTCCAGGGCTTCCATGGCCTCTTTCTCGTCGGGCATGCTGTGGTAGTATTGGGCAACCATGACGTTTTCCAGCGCCGAAAGGTAGCTGATCAGGTGAAACTGTTGGAAGATCAGGCCGATTTTGTCGCGGCGGATCTTCGTCAGATTGGAAGCGCTCTCGCGGCTAACGTCGACGCCGTCGAGCACAACGCTGCCCTCGGAAGGCGTGTCCATGCAGCCGACGATGTTCAACATCGTCGTCTTGCCCGATCCGGAAGGTCCCATGATGGACACCCACTCGCCTTCGTTCACCGTCAGGTTGATATGCGACAGCGCGTGAAGTTCGCCGTAAATCTTGGAAACATCTTTCAATTCGAGGATCTTACCCACTTTTATTCCCCCCTGAGCACAATCGCGGGATGAATGTCCATTACCTTACGCACCGGCAGAATCGAAGCCAACACGGTGACCGCGATGAATACCGCGATGGTAACGGGGATAATGAGCCACTGGAACTCAATGGCCCGACCGAAGACGTTCAGGCTGACGCGCTGCGCAAATTGGAAACCAAGGAACACACCGACAGCGCTGCCAATCAAGCCCAGCAACACGCCTTCGCCCAGCAACTCGCCCATAACGAGGCGATTTTCGGCGCCAAGGGCCTTCTTGAGGGCAATCTCACGGCGGCGTTCGGCCACCATGGCCATCATGGTAGTGGAAACGGAGATCATGGTGATGATCAGCACCACCACAGTGACCAGCAGCACCAGCGCCTGCAGTTTGCCCAACACGATGTCCTGCGACTGGGTGAGGCGGCGTACGGCGCGCGGCTGGATGCCGGGCAGCTTCGCTTCCAAGCGGGAGGTCAGCTCTTCCATCTGCCCGGAATCGGCGACGACGCTGCACTCCACGACGTCGCCGCGAAAGCTGTCGCCGATCAAATCGTCGAGCATGTCCACGTCGGCAAAGATAAATCCCTCTTCGGCGCCTCCGGTGGTGACGATGCCGCCGACTGTCAATTTCTTCGAGAAATTTTGTTCGCCTTCGTCGCGGCTGCGGTTCTCTTCCGCCGACAGGTTCTGCCCCGAAGCTTCGGCGCGCTGGCCATACTTGACGCCCAACACCGTAAAAGTATCGCCGAGAGACAGATTCAGCGTTTCGGCGATCTCCTTGCCGACCATGACCCGATCGGAAGCGGCGGCGCTGCCCCAGTCGCCTTCCACGTACCAGAAGGGGCTGTTTTTCTTGGCCTGCGGCAGATCAGTGCCCGCAATGATGAAGGGCTGTTCGTTGATCTTCACTGTCTGGTAGCGGTACGGCGCCATGCCGACGATACGGTCGGAACCGATGATGCTGCGCGCCTGTTCAAGGTATTCTCTGCTGATTCGGGCGTCGCCCTTGGGGAGCAGCAGCAGGTTGGCGCCGTAGGAGCGGAACTCCCGCCCCAGCTGGCGCGGGATATCGTAATAGATGGTCACCAGCCCCGACAGAATGGTGGCGCCGATGGCGATGGCCAGCACGGCGATGATCAGCCGCGAGGCGCGCCGGATCAGCGAACTCGTCACCATCTTGAGGTACATTTTCTGTCTTCTATTTGCCATGGAGGACCTCCGTAGGCTTCAGCCTCAGCAGATAGCGTATGGCCGGAATCGAGCCGAGCAGCGTCACGAAAAGCAGGATCACGCCCACGATCACGACGACGATTCGTGCAATTTCAATGGAAGAGCCGAAAACCGTCTGGCCGATGATCTGCGCGAAGCCGATGCCGAGGAAGTAGCCCAACACGCCGCCGACCAGGCCGGTCATCATCACTTCGACCAACACCAGCAGCACGATCTGAAAGTTGTGAGCGCCCAGGGCTTTGAGCAGTCCCAGTTCCTGGCTGCGCTCGATCACGCTGGCGGTAATCAGATTGGAGATCGCCAGCGCCGAGCCGATGGAGCTGAGAACGGTGATCAGGATCATCAGCAGCGTCGTCTTGTTGAGGATGGCGCCCTCCGATTCGGCCACCTGGCGCACGGGCTTGGCCACGCCGTCGCGCACCACTTCCTGAATCTGGTGGCAGATAGCGCTGACGTAGGCCGTGCAGTACCACGTCTCATACTCGTCGGGCGAAAGGCTTCGAGGGTCCTGAGCGGCCTTGCGCGCTAAATCGTTGTCGGGCGTGGTCAGCGCCGACACTTCAAGGCGGGAGACCTTGCCGGGCAGCCCCATGAGCTGCTGCACCGTTTTCAGCGTGCCGACGATCTGTCCGTCGGCTGCGCCGCCGTCGGTGAAAATGCCCTTGACGGCCACTTTTTTCACATTGCCGCCATGAGACAGCGTCAGCTCGCTGCCGACATCAATCCGAAGCCGAGACGCCAGCGCGCTGCCGACCATGACGAAATCGTCGTCGTTTTCGCCGAGCCAGCCGCCCTTCAGGTCGATCTGCCACCAATTGCGCAGCGGCTTCAGGCCCGTGTCCACTTCCTCTCCTGTGCTGAGGGCGGCATGTTTCTCCACCCATGTGCCCAGCAGCGGCACTTCTTCGCCGCCGTCCACATTGGCACGGCCGTCGAGCAGAGGGGCGAAGTCGATGATGTTGAAGCCCCAAAAGATGGTCTTGAGCTTGAGCACGTCCTCTTCGTACAGAAACTTGTCGGTGACGCCCAGCCCCTCGTTGAGGCCGTAGAGGTCGTTCATCAGCGCCGCGTCCTTGTGGCGCACAGTGATGTTCGCCCCGTAGACTTTCAGCTCGCGGTTAACCTTATCGCCCACGCCCAGCATGACGTTCATCATGGCCGTGGACAGCGACACGCCGAGGATTACGGTGAAAGCGATCATCAGCATCTTGCTCTTCTGACGGACCAGCGTCCGCCCAATCATTCTCCAGAACATGTATGCCCCACCTCCTACCTGAAGCGCCGTTCGTGGCGCTCGAGCTCCCTGACGTCGATGGAGATGCGGCCCTGGACCACTTCATAGGAAAAGGGAATCGGATTGCAGCCGCCCTTGAAGCCGATGGTGTTCTTGTTCATGACCACGTCGCAGCGGCGGCAGACCACGTCGTCGCCGCGCTCGAAATACCCGGCAATGCCGCAGATCTCGCAGGCGTCAAGGCCGACGCCGTAAGCCGTGCCGACGGGCTTTTTCACCACCAGAAAGCGCACATCATAGCCATGGGGCGTAACGTAGGAAAACTTGTGCAGGTGTCCGTCGGACACCTTATCCAGATCTATGGAAATGATGCCGTCGCTGATGTCATAGCTTTCCGGCTGCACTTCTTCCGGAGGCTTGGTGTCGTAATAATGAAGCGCCGTCACCGTCAACGCAGTTGCCAGCGACCAGCAGAACAAGCTCCATGCCCAGCGCCTGCAGTTGCGCAGACGGGCCTTTTCCTTGCGCAGCTGGGCGCGGTTGGTAAATTCTCCGCGAGGGCGCCAGTGCACGGCAACCACCTGCAGCAGCATCACCAAGCCAAGCAGCAGTTGGGCGAAGAGAAAGCAATTTTCATATTCGTCGCCTAGGACCATGATCTCGAAAACAAAGTCGCTGAGCGGAATGACCTTCAATCTCTGCAGAGAAGCCACAGCGTTGAAACCGTATTCGACGAAGAAGAAAAGCACTGAAACGGCAAGAAACGCCAGCGCCGAGCGGTCGCTCAGCGCGCGGTGGACTTTAAAGGCGCTCAACGCCAAAAGCAGACACAGCGCAAGTCCGAAGGCAAAACCCATGGCGCGAAGCAACGCTTTGGTGCTGAGACCGCTCTCGCCAAAATAAACGAACTCCTGAGTGAATTGAATGACCGACGGCGCCAGATACATGAAGGCGACGCACAGAAGCGCCGCCAGCAAAACGGTGCCCAGCATTCTCCATGCGCCTTTTGCGCGGCGCAGCATCAACGAAAACAGCGCCCAGATAAAGGCAAGAGCCGCCACTGCCGCAATGACCACGATGACCCAGCGGTTGAACCGCGTCAGAGGAAGATTCATTCCCTTGGGGTCGGACAAGCGGACGGCAAAGACTCCCAAGCCCAACAGAAGCCCCGACGCCATTCCGCCTACGGCAGCCCAACGGCCGAGCTTCTCTCCGCTCCGCATCGCGAAGCTCAGAATCAGACCGGTCAAAAACGATAAGGAGGCGAGATGATCGGTGACTGCAACAAGATATTTTAAAATAGCACTGACCTCCGATCTCAACAAAAGACCAAAGCGGGGCTCGCTCTTCGCAGCCCCGCATATTCAGCGTCTTTTCTCGACCGCCGTTTCAAGCTTACTGGTTCTGAAGCTGCTCGGCAGTGTACTTCCACTTGAAATCGCAGGTGTAAGTCTTGAAGTAATCCTTGGCGCTTTCCTTTGCAGGCACGCCGGTCTCGGGATCGGTATGGAGGAGATAATCCGTGGGAGGCTCGATGGTCAGGCGGAGAGTGTAGGTTCCCACCTTCAGTCCCTTCTTGACGTTGGCGCCGTAGTGAGGGCCGTCGTCGGCATTCATGGGCATGAAGGAGCCGGACATGACGACCTTGTCCTTCTTGTCGAGAATTTCGTACTTGACGGTCAGATAGGCCGGCCAGATGTTATCGCCGGAACCGAAGCCGTATTTGACGGCGTACTCGGGCTGCAGGTGAATGTCGGCCTCGAGGTGCATATCGGACTCTTCCTTGGAAGGATTCTTGCCGGCAGGATACATATCGACGGCCTGGAAGTACACAGCGGCCACGTTGTAGGGGCCAACCTGTTTTTCCTCTCCGATGGGAATCTCCTCAAAACCGCTTTCGCCGGGCTTCTCCACGGCGGGAGCCGCCATCGCCGACGCCGCCAGAGCCGCCATGGCAAGGCCAGCCAGAATCGCAACCAAAAACTTTTTCATCAGTAACTCCTCCTTATAAAATAAAGATAACGCTCTATAAAAGTTCCGCACCGTGCGGAATCTTTACGATGAAAAAACTACTTCCCGTCTCTCGCCTTTTTCCTGCTGAACAGATGGGGCAGCGTCACCCACAACGAGGCAACCAGCAGCATGACCTGCGGGATCAGCGTCTCGGCACGGTCGTAAACGTTGAGGATTTCGATCTGGAAGCCCTTCATCGCCGGAATCACCGTGCGTCCCGTGATCACGTCGGCTTCCGTCAGCTCCATTACGCCCTTGCCCATGAAAGAAATGCACATCAGAAACAGCAAGATGCTGGTGAACAGGAAAAACGGCTTGAGCGGTAACTTGACGCTGAAATAGCGGAAGGCAATCCAGACGGCGGCCAGTACCGCCGCACCGGCAAGAATGCCGTAGACAATGTGAGGAACGCTGTTCATGCCGCCCGTAAAAGCGGCTTTGTAGAACAGGATCAGCTCGGCGCCCTCGCGCAGCACGGCGATAAACGCCGCGAAAACGAGCGTCCACTGGCTCTTGCTGTCAATGGACTGTTGAACCTTGCCGCCGATGTAACTCTCCCAGCGCTCGGTGTCCGCCTTTGACAACATCCAGTTGCTGACGTAAAACAGCACGGCCACCGCCAGGAACATGGTATAACCTTCCAGCAGCTCGCGCGCCACGCCGCTGGCATCGCCCATCATGTACTCCAGGACCCAGGCCAGTGCCGCGCTGGCAAAAACGGCGGCAAAACAGCCGAAATACACGCTTTTAAGCATCGGTCTGTTGCCCGTCTTGATCAGATAGGCAACAATGGCGACGATGACAAGAATCGCTTCAAGTCCCTCGCGGACCAACAGGCCGAATGCCGTCAGGAACGTCAGCCAGTCTCTGTTGACCGGCGCTTTTCGTGCAGATGGCGCGCCCGGAGCGGCAGGAGTGCTTCCGCCTGCTGCAAGGACTTCCGTCTGCCCGGAAAAGTCGTTTTTCTCCGAAGCGCCGACTGCGGCTCCATAGGGCGCCGGTTTGCCCGCCGCCCCGTAAACGGCTTCGCCGAGACTGTCTGGGTCGGCGGCATTGATGTCGCCGTCGAGGACCATAGCATCTTTGTAGACCTTGACCTTCAATTCTTCTATTTCGTCGACGAGCTTCGCCTTGTCCATCGAGTCGTTATTGCCCAGCAGCACGTGCTTTATGGCCGCAAAACGCCCCTCGATATGGGCGACGCGGGCGGCCGAAATGGCCACCATGACATTCTTTTCGAAGCCCTGAATTTCATAGTGGCCGAAATAGGCATCGTTCATGTTCTTGTGAGCCGCCTTGTAATTTCCTTCCTCGATGTTCACGCGCGCCCGCGAAAACTCCACCGCCATATCGGCCGCCACAGCCTTCCACGAATCGTATTTCTTCTTTTTGGCCGCAGAAGCTCCCTGCTCCAACGAGAAGAAGGCGACAAGAGCCACGAGTGCAAACAATCCCGCCAACCACCGGCGCCGAATATTTCTTGCCAGCATCCTAACGTCTCCTTGCAGTAATTATTTCCGCCCCGCTCAAGGCGAATTGCGAAAGTATCTTGAACAGCACTGTTCAAAAAAACGCCCAGCACCGATCTCTGTGCGTTAAAGGCAGTGGTTTTCGTCAAACATTAGTTATTACTAACTAACCGATCTGAAGTTTATCACATCTAACTGTTCTGTCAAGCGCCATTTTTGCCTCCCTTGCGGCACGACAAAATGCACGCTGCCCCGTTTTTTACAGAAAAAGGGCGGAGGATCTCCCTCGAAAAACTTCAGATATTTGCCTGCGACGAGGATTGGATGGCAGAATAAAACCACCGGCTGGACGTTCCCCGCCTCTCCCGACAGTCCGACAAAAAACCGCGCTGGCGTTCCTTCTCTGCTCCGATGGCGAATCGAGAGCTGGCCTGTAAAAGAGCGCCGCTTCGTCCCCTGCGAAAAGCAAAAGAGTCCGCCTCTCTCCTCGCTGACGAGGTTTGAGACAGACTCCTTGACGGTCGTGCCGCAGGCGCACCTCCTCAATGTGCACCGACTGCAGCAGTAGCTTTGAAAGTTTGCAATCCTCACGGCCCCTGTTAAAATAGATGCGGAATAGAAAAAGATGCGTTTTTTACGCTGAACCCGGAGGTCCATGCCCATGACGTCGCCCCAAATACCGCCCGAATTGGAACCTGTCGTTGCCTTTCACGGGCACCTCTGCCCCGGCCTGTTGATCGGCTGGCGCGCTTCGCGAATGGCCATGAAGCTGCTCAACCTTTCACGCGACGTCGACGAGGAGATCGTTGCAGTGACGGAAAACGATGCCTGCGGCGTCGACGCCATTCAAGCCGTTCTCGGCTGCACCTTCGGAAAGGGAAATCTCATCTTCCGCGATTACGGCAAACAGGCCTTCACCGTTTTTCGCCGAGACGACGGACGAGGCGTGCGACTGGTCTATCGCTCCCCTGCAACCAGGCTTTCGCGCGATGAGGCCATCTGCCGCCTTTTGGCAGAACCCGACGAGGCGCTGTTCGACGTGAAAGCCCCTCAGGAACCCATCCCGCAGAAAGCGCAGATTCGCGACTCCGCCCGCTGCTCCGTCTGCGGCGAAAAGGTCATGGCCACCCGCCTTGAGACATGCCCCGACGGGCGAAAAGTCTGCATTCCCTGCGCCGAAAAACTCAGGCGCACGACAAAATGAAGCTCACCACGCAGCGGCACTGTCGTTTCAAGGGCAATCCCCGCCTGCCATGGCGTATTGCACTCATTTCAACGCCAGTAAGAGATACACACAGATTGGGCGGCACATTGCAGTTCCACGTGGGATATAAAGTTTTACTGGCGTTGTTTGCCATCTCGGAATTCTCCTTCAGGTTTTCGTGATGCAGTTGTCAGCCTGCGCTATCTTAGTCTGTTGGAGTGATTTCCGATAAAAAAACAAAAATTTTCCCCAGAGTGTCAGGCTTTTTGCCCCACCGGCTAAACCGATGGGGACCTATAAAGAGAAACGCGCCGCCTCAGTCTTGCGACTTTAAGGCGGCGCGTTTCTCTTTAGTCTCCTTCAGGCTTACATTAATCAGCGTATTCCCCATGAAGGCCGACAGTTTCACCGTGTCCAACCAAGGGACGTACCTTTTTCAGTCTGGCGATGACAGACTGGTTTCACACCGTACAGTTCTTCAAGTTTCCTCTGATGGACAATACATGCGGACGATTTGTACTTTCACTTTACTCCAAAAGAAAAATCGCGGAACCTGAAATTCGCAGGCTCCGCGACATATTTGATTTTCTTGATTTTATTATGGCGGAGGGGAGAGGATTCGAACCTCCGGTACCTTGCGGTACACATGCCTTCCAAGCAAGCACCATCGACCACTCGGACACCCCTCCGCGGACAAAGGGCATTATAACATGACGGACCAGCTTTGGCAAGGGCTGAAATGCTGCTGTCTCGCCTGTTCGGCCAACATATGGGCAAGGTAAAACGTGGAACTGTACCTCGCCCGACCTCGTCACTCTCCGTTCTATAAAAAATGGCGGAGGGGAGAGGATTCGAACTTCCGATACCTTGCAGTACGGCCGCCCAAGCGGGCACGCGCCGAGCGTTTCGGACACTTTGTTTCGCTGACAAAACGGCAACAGAACGCATGACGAACCGTTCTCAGTTCTATAACGCCATCGAAGCACCGAAGGCGCAGCATCCTCTCAAGCGCGGGTCACGGCACGGTGAGGTTTTTATTGGCCGGAGACCACAAGTTCGCGCTTGAGAGCGCTCTCGTCACAGGCGATTATTCCGCTCGTTTTTTCTGCCCGGCGCCGTAGGCATTCATCAGGCAGCCGGCAAGGAGCATCTGCCGTTCATCTTCGGCAATGCCCGGCAACGCGAGGGTCACGGAGATTTTCTCCGTTCCGTCGATGAGCTGTGCCTCTATTTTTTCGGAAGGAGAGGCCATGAACTTTCGCACCTCCGGGATGAACAGCCACTGTCCAACGCGAAACTTCGCGCGGTCCTCTTTGCTGACGATCCACGGCGCCATGCCCCAGTTCACCAGATTGCTGCGGTAGCGTTTTGTGGCGTACTCCTCAGCCACGTTGGCCTGGCCGCCCAGCATCTTCTGGCTTGAGGCCGCCTGCTCGCGCGCCGAGCCGTCGCCGGGCTTCACGGCGCAGACGAGGCTGCCGAATCCCACGTTCTCGGCTTTGATGCCGAGGCTTTTCAGCAGCCGATCGGCTTCAGCGGGAAGAGGGGCTCCGTTTTTCACCGCGGCGGCTCTGGCCGTTTCCAGCTCTTTGGCCTTTTTCGCGCAGGGCACGTAGTGGGGATCTTTGCGCTGAAGGGTGAACTCAGCCAGTTTCATCGGGTTGCTCCGCAGCGACGACGTCTCGCCGGAGGGGATCAGTTCGTCGGTGGTGGTGACGGGGTCGTCGATGACCGAAGCCACCAGGAGGAGTTGATTTTCGGGAAGTTCGGCAATTTTCGGCCAGGGCTTGATGTTGGGACCGTACTGAAGCTTCACTTCGGGCCGGCCATGGCCGAAACCGTTGTAGACTCGCCTGGCATAGATCCGGCCGTCGAAGCTGTAGGCTTCATGGTCTTTCAGCTTGTGGGCATACTGAAAAGCGCTGGTGAGAACTCCGCCGCGAGCCGCTGTGGCGGCAATGGAACGGGCGTCCATGAGCGCCACGGCCGCCCACTGTCCGCTGTTGGGCTTCGAGCCGTCGCGGTTGGGGAAATTGCGCGTGGTGTGGCGGATGCTGAACCCGGCGTTGCAGGGGGTTTCGCCGGCTCCGAAACATGGGCCGCAGAACGCAGGGTAATTGACGGCACCGGCAGCGACCAGTTTCTGCATCCAACCGCCGTTCATCAGGGCCTGGCCGACGGGCATGCTCGACGGATAGACGCTGAGGCTGAAGGCCCCGTTGCCCATGTCCTCGCCGTCGAGGATCTGCGCGGCCGCCACAAGGTTTTCGAAGTTGCCGCCGGCGCAGCCGCAGATCACGCCTTGGTCAGCATAAAACTTTCCGTTTCGGAATTTATCGGCCATGTGGATTTCCAAATCGGGATTGTCCATCAGCCGGCGGGCCTCAACTTCGGCCTCATGGAGGATGTCGGGGGCATTGGATTGAAATTGGGCGATGGTATAGGCATTGCTGGGATGGAAGGGCACGGCGATCATGGGTTCGACGTAACTCAAGTCGATGACGACGGCGCCGTCATAGCGCGCCGCCTCGGCGGGGTCGAGCCGAGCGTAATCCTGCGGGCGGTTATGGACTTCGAAGAATCGGGCTACGGTCTCGTCGGTGCGCCACAGTGAACTCCAGCACGCCGTTTCCGTGGTCATCACGTCAACGCCCATGCGGAACTCGGCGCTCAGCTTCGCCACTCCAGGTCCCACGAACTCCAGCGCTTTGTTCTTGACAAAGCCATTCTTGAACACGGCACCGATGAGGGCGATGGCCACATCGTGAGGCCCCACGCCCGGGCGGGGCGCTCCCGTCAAATACACGGCGATGACGCCGGGCCAGCGAATGTCGTAGGTGCGCCCCAGAAGCTGTTTGACCATTTCGGGGCCGCCCTCGCCCACCGACAGCGTTCCCAGCGCACCGTAGCGCGTGTGGCTGTCGGTGCCGAGAATCATGCCGCCCGACTTTGCAAAACACTCGCGCATATATTGGTGAATCACGGCCAGATGACGGGGAACAAAGATGCCGCCGAACTTCTGCGCGGCGGTGAGGCCGAACATGTGGTCGTCCTCGTTGATGGTGCCGCCTACGGCGCAAAGGCTGTTGTGGCAGTTGGTGAGAACATAGGGAACGGGAAACTCCTTGAGGCCGCAGGCAACTGCCGTCTGCAACGCCGCCACGTAGGTGATGTCGTGACTTGTCAGCGCGTCGAACTTCATGTGGAACAGGCCGCCCTCGCGGCCGAGGCTGTGGGATTCCATAATGCGCCGCACCATGGTGCCCTCGCCGGACTGGAGCGGCAGTTTTCCCTCATAACGAACGTTCTGTTTCTCCAGACGCCACCGAAGTTCTTGCGGTGACATTTTTTCAGGCTCCTCAATCAGCGCTTTTCCGCCGAACAGCGTCACCGGACGGTCAATCAAAGTCATCATCGCCGCTTCCCCCTCGCCTTCCAAAGTTTTTATCATCAATGATCCTGAATCTTTTCCTGTGTCGCACAGATCGCACATCGGAAGCTTTTCATTTGTACATGCTCACTATACTCTCAAAAACCGAAAATCACAAAAACGGGGTGAGAGGCACATCTCTTCGATGTGCTCCTCACCCCGAGGCTTACTTCAAAATTTTTCAGCGCCACTCCGCGTAAAGACGTGTCAGCGAGGCACTTCCAAGGGGAGCAGTCTTTCGCAGTCAACGAAAGTCCTATTCCGCGGCGGCCCAGCACAGGCTGACGACCTGCTGGCTTCCGCCGTCATAAAGGCATTGAGCTGCGCGCAGCAGCGTGGTTCCTGTGGTGCAGATGTCGTCAAGCAGAACGACGTTCGACGGAGGGATTTCGCACAGAAAGCTGTCGCGCGGCATGGCACGCCGCGCCCTCGCGTCGGGCTGCTTTTTCTGCGGCACGTTTTTCCGCCGCCACTTCAGACAGCGGCTGACGGGAAAGGCGGTCTCGTCGGCAATGCCGCGGGCCATCCACTCCAAATGGCTGTCTCCGCGCGGCAGCAGGTTCAGCTGCGGGTGGGGCGGGATGGCGACGATGGTCCACCGTCCATGCAGGTCGCCCAAAAGCTCTGCCATGCGCCTGCCCATGGCGCGGGCGAGAAGCCCAGAACCTCGGTATTTCGCGCGAAGCAGCAGGTCTCTCGACGCGCCGCTGTACGGCGTGAGGGCGCGCACTTCAAAGCGCCGGTTATGCTTTTCGCAGGGCGCAAAATCTCCGCAGGCAAGGCACTTCGTCGGCCGGGCGACATGTTCGTTGACGACATCGTCAAGGCAGCCGGGACAGATGACTGAGCCGCAGGCGCCGCAGACGGGGCAGCTTCGCGGAAAAAGGAAATGAAGCAACAGTTCGGCGGGCTTCATCGCTGCGGCTTCGAGGTTCCCTGCGGGGCGCTTCGATCCGACTGTGAAGGCGGATTGGCGAGAGGCAGAGGCACCAGGTCTTCGGGCCCCAGCAGCTCGTCGTCATAGGCATCCATGTCCTTGACGTCGGACTGAACGACGATTTTGACGCCCACGGGACCTTCGCTGTACACGTCGCGCTCGGCCGTCAGAACGACTCGCAGAGGCGCTTTGGCGGCAGCCATGCGGTCTACGGCGTCGTAAAAATCGTTGGCGGCGATGCCGCCCACCGTTCCGGTGAGCGGATCGTTGAGAATTCCGCTGGCCTGGCTCATGCGGTTCAGCTCGCGCAGCATGGAGCCCAGCGCCGCTTCGGCCTGCTCGGCTGTCAGTTTCTGGCGGACGATCCGGCTGAGCAGCCGCTCGCCGCGGCTGAACACCAGCGAGCTTTCATGCACGCGGTAGACCACCTGAACCGGCTCGCCGGCGGCGATATTGCTGGGGGCCATGGCGCGCACCACTTTGCGGCTGTCGTAGGCGAGAATGCGGTTCAGCGTGTTCTGCAGCGAGTCGTTGTCGGGCTTCAGCACAATGGAAGCGGGATCGACGTTGGAACGGCGCGCCACTTCGTAGCGGACGCGCTCGTTCAGCCGTTCGAGGCAGCGCTGCGCCGCCTCTTGAGTGACGGTGCCTTCGGGAATCACTTCCTGGCCGAGGCGCTCGTCGCTGAAGGCCACGATGCGCCCTTCCTGCAGCCGACCGAGAGAGTCTCTGAGACGCCCCACGTCCTTTTCAAGTTTTTCCCGCTCGGCCACCAAGTTGTCTCGCTCGGTCTTCACCTGGTCGGTGCTGCGGCGCAACTCGTCGGCGCGGTTTTGAAGCTCTTTCAGCTCGATTTCACGGTGCTGAAGCTCTTTCTTTTTCCCGTCCAGCTCTTTCTCTTTTCCGTCCAGCTCCTGCTGGGCCTGCACGATGAGCAGCGACGAGACCTGCTGTTCGTTGCGGCTGTCCTGAAGCTGCCGCGTGAGGTCCACAAGCTGTCTCTGGATGTACTGCATGGAAAACAGGCCTGTCCTGACCGACTCGGACAGCATGGACAGGATAATGATGACCACCAGAGAAATCACCATGCCCGTAAAGGCCGTGAGGATCGACGAGGTGTAGCGGGGGCGCAGATTGAACAGTGTCACGCGCCGCTTGGCAAATCTCAAGCCCACGCGGTCTCCCACGATGGACAACCCCCCGCTGATCAGCAGGATCAAAATGATGAGCTTCCAGTTGACCTCGGAGATGAGCTCCCAGAAACCTGTTTCCATGTGCCGGCCTCCCTTCGCCATTCACAGCCCAGTTGATGCAGATAGCTCATATGGGCGTTTAAAATTTCAAGGATCTGTCTTCCGCTCCACAACTTCCCAGAGTTCATGCCGGGACAATGGCCGGCTGCGTCGTTCCACCGCTGCGGAGTTCGAAGCACTTCGGGCCACCACGGCCAGGTGCGGCAGGCCAAAGGGCGGCAGGGATAAATTTCGCATCTGTTCCGAGGCGAAAGCATGACGCAGGCTCCGTCGGGACGCTCTTTGATGCTGGGGAATCTCCAGCGGCCGGTTTCGTACTTCCTACGGAAAGCCGTCGGGTCGAGGCCGAGCAGTCCGGCGATGCGAAACTCTTCTTTCGGGCGCAGAAAGATGCCGCCCGACTCGCCTCGGCAGCATCGCCCGCAGCCGAGGCACTCGAAACGAAGGCCTCCGGCAAACCACCAGAGGGAAGATTCCCGCGGGATTTTCCGGAGGCCTTCGGAATGGTTTTCTGAAATGCCATCGTTGTCCAGAGTCATGGGTTACTTTCTGCGTCGCGCGGAGAACAGGAAATTGCCCTGAGCGCCTTCGCTGAGCTTGCCGATGTTGGCCAGAGCCAATCCCGTGCCCAGAGCGACGCATTCCGCAGGGCGCGGCGCCACTACGCATTTAATGCCCGTGCTGCGGCTGATGAGCTCCTGAAGGCCGCGCAGCAGCGCTCCGCCGCCGGTGAGCACAATGCCCTGGTCGATAATGTCGGCGGAAAGCTCGGGCGGCGTCATTTCCAACACGTTTTTCACGCCGTCGACGATAGACTGAATCCGCTCGATAATGGCGGTGCACACGCTGCGGCTGCTGATCTCGATCTGCCGCGGCAGGCCCTGCACCAGGTCGCGGCCCTTGAGCGTCATGTTGTTCTCCTCGCCGTCGGGCAGGCAGGAGCCGATCATGATCTTCAGGTTTTCGGCCATCTGCTCGCCGATGGAAAGGTTGTACTGCTTGCGCAGGTAGCGCATAATGCACTCGTCAAGCTTGTCGCCGCCGATGCGCAGCGACTTCGAAATGACGCAGCCGCCCAAAGAGATCACGGCAATGTCGGTGGTGCCGCCGCCGATGTCCACCACCATTTTTCCGCGGGACTCCTCCACGTGAAGGTCGGCGCCGATGGCGGCGGCCATGGGCTCTTCGATGAGATAGGCGTCGCGGGCGCCCACTTCCACGGCGGCCTCAAGAACGGCCCGGCGTTCGACGTCGGTGGCGCCCGAGGGAACGCAGATCATCACGCGATTGCGGAAGTAACGGTGAATTCCTCGATTGACCTTTTTCATGAAGTAGCGAAGCATGGCCTCCGTCATGGAGTAATCGGCGATCACGCCGTCGCGCAGCGGCCGCACGGAAATCACGTTGCCGGGCGTGCGCCCCACCATGTTTTTCGCTTCGTAGCCGACGGCGAGAATCGATCCCGTATCCTGATCGACGGCCACGCACGACGGCTCGCGCAGCACAATGCCCTTGCCTTTCATATAAATAAGCACCGTCGCGGTACCGAGATCGATGCCGATGTCATTGCCCAAAGAAAACACGAGAAGGTGCCTCCCCTCAGGAAGTTGGTCGATTTGAAGCTGTCTCAAGAGAACTTCTTTTTCATCCGCTTTATTCTACCTTATTTTCGCCTTTGTAGCCAACCTTCCAGAAAAACAGGCCACTGGGCGGCACCGTCACCGCCGAGTCGGCTCTCGAAGCGCCGTCAAGCAGCCCCGCCAGCCACGAAAGCGGCCGCGCGCCGGAGCCTACGGCATCCAAATTGCCCACCATGATGCGCACCATGTTGGTCATGAAGGCGTCGCCGCGGATCCTGAAGGCCGAAAGCCTGCCGCGCTGAATGTAGCGCACGAAGTACATGCGGCGCATGGGGTTGTCGGGCAGCTCGCTGGCACGGCAGAAGGCGCTGAAGTCATGGCGCCCCTCAAGCAGCGCACAGCCCCTGCGGATCAGGTCGGGGTTCCAGTTGTCCTTTTTCTTCCACCAGACATAGGGACGCATCATGGGATAGCAGAAGGCGCCGCGCCACACAAAGTAGGCGTATTCGCGCCATTGCGCGTCCCTGCGCGCGTCGAACTCCATGGCTTGCGGCGACACGGAGACCACCGACGCGCCGTCGGGCAGATGGGCGTTGACCGCCAGAAGTAGGCGGCGAGGCTCCCACTGCCGTTTCATCAGAAAAGACGCCACTTGACCGCGGGCGTGAACGCCGGCGTCGGTGCGCCCCGCGCCCGTCACCTTGACGGGTCCGCCGTTCAGCAGCGAGAGCGCATCCTCCAGCGATTCCTGCACTGTCACGATGCCGTGGGGCTGCGTCTGCCAGCCCGAAAATTTGCCGCCGTCGTAGCTGATCACACAGGAATAGCGAAACATCACAGAACCGTCATGTTCAGCAGCGCCTGCAGTGCCACCAGCGCCACGCAGCTTCCCAGCGCCAGAGTGTCGCTGACCTTCCAGTGAAAGGGCTTCATGCGGGTCCGTCCCTCTCCGCCACGGTAGCATCGGGCTTCCATGGCCACGGCCAGATCGTCGGCGCGCTGAAATACGATGACAAACAGCGGCACCAGCACGGGAATAAAGGCTTTCATCCTCTTGACGATGCTGCCGCGGTCGAGGTCGGCGCCACGGGCCAGCTGAGCTTTCAGGATGCGGTCGGTTTCACCGAGCAGAGTGGGGATAAAGCGCAGAGCGATGGTCATCATCATGGCCAGCTCATGGGCGGGAAAGCCGATGCGCTTCAGCGGCGAGAAAAGGCTTTCAAGGCCGTCGGACAGCGCCATGGGGTTGGTGGTGTAGGTCAGAAGGTTGGCAAACAGCACCAGAAGAATGAGGCGCAGTGACATGGTCCACGCCAGCTCGACGCCTTCCTTGGTGACCGACAGAATGCCCCATCGCCAAATTTCCGTGCCGCCCGACAGGAAGAGATTGAGCACCGCCGTAAAGATGATCAGGAGGAGCACGGCGCGGATCGACCGCAGCAAATAGGCGAGGTCGGTCTGCGAAAGTCGCGCGCAGAGCCACAGCATGGCAACCCACAAAATCCAGTCGGCGGGACGGGTGGCCAGGAAAACGCCCGTCAGTAGCAGAATCAGGGCGATCACCTTGCACCGGGGGTCGAGGCGATGGATCGGCGACTGAGCCGGCACGTACTGGCCGAAGCTCATGTTGTCGAGAAATTTCACTGACACCGCCTCCTCTCGCGAATCAGGGCCTGCGCAAGTCTTTCGGGATCGCAGGTCAGCGGCACGCGCAGCCCTCGCTGGCGCAGCTTGAGCGCCGTCAACATCACGGGCGGCAGCACGATGCCCGGCACAGGCTGACGGTACAGTTTTTGGGCGACCTCTTCCACCGTCCCCTTCCCCGCAACGCGGCCGTGCTCAAGCATCAGAATCACGTCGCTGTATCGGAAGGCGATCTCCAAATCGTGAGTCACCAGGATAATGCCGGTGCCGCCGCGGTGAATTCTCTGCAGCAGATCCAGGAGGCCTTCCCGCGCGCGGCCGTCAAGGCCGGCCGTCGGCTCGTCGAGCACCAGATACTCCGGCGCGCAGGCCAGCACCGACGCAATGGCCACGCGGCGCTTCTCTCCGCCCGAAAGGCTGAAGGGATTGCGGCCGAGGAACGATTGGTCAAGGCCTACGGCCTCCAGTGAGCTGACGGTAAGCTTGCCGATCTGCTCCTCGGAAAAGCCCCAGTTGCGCGGCGCAAAGGCAAGCTCCTCGCGAACCGTCTCCTCGAAAAGCTGCTGTTCGGGATACTGAAAGATGAGGCCGACTTTGCGGCGAATCTCGCGAAAGTTCGTTTTATCGCCTTTTTTTTCGGGCAGAATGGGAACGCCGTCAACCACCACAGCACCCGACGTGGGACGGAGGATGGCGTTGAGGTGCTGCACCAGCGTGGACTTTCCGCTTCCGGTATGTCCGATGATCGACGCCCATTGGTCGCGGGAAAGAGACATCGAAATACCCTCCAGAGCAGCCGTCTGGAGAGCCGTATTTTCATGGTAAATGTGACAGAGATCTTTGATTTCTATAGACATAGTCCGGACTCTATTCCTTCCGCGGTGGGCGGGGCGTCAGCCCTCAAAAGGCCCGCAGTGACCAACCGCTCTTTCAGGCGAATCATGGGCGGCACTTCAATTCCCCACCTTTTCGTAATGTCTTTCAGATGAAAGAGGCTCGCGGGACTGCCTTGCCATTCCAGGCGCCCCTTGTTCAGCACCAGCGCGCGGTCAGCGTCCATAAGCTCTTCAGTGTGATGCGTCACTTGAACGATGGTGATGCCGCGGCGGTGCAGCTCCTTCAACAGTGCCACCACTTCGCCGCGCCCCTCGGGGTCCAGCATGGCCGTCGGCTCGTCGAGCACAATGCACTGCGCCCCCATGGCCAGCGCCCCCGCCACGGCAAGGCGCTGCTTCTGCCCGCCCGACAGGGTGTACACGGCCTTGTCGGCCTTTTCAGTGAGGCCGGTAATTTTCAGCGCGACGTCCACGCGGCGACGGATTTCCTCCGAGGGTAGACCGAGGTTTTCAGGGCCGAAGGCCACATCGTCTTCAACCACCGTCGAGACGATCTGATTTTCAGGGTTCTGAAAAACCATGGAAACTGAAGAACGGATCTTCCACAGGTTCTTTTCGTCGCGGGAGTCCATGCCAAAGATAAAACAAGCGCCCTGCTTCGGAACAAGCAGGGCGTTAAGGTGTTTGGCCAGCGTGGACTTCCCAGAGCCATTGCTGCCGACCAGGGCGATCCACTCGCCCTGCTGCACGTCGAAAGAGATGTCTTCGAGCGCAGGCCTCCCCGTGTCGGAGTACGAATAGCCAACACCCCTCAGGGAGATCATATTTTTTTGTTCCATTTTCAGTGCTTTTAGTCTACCAGCGAAATGACGGCCATAGGCGCCGCGTCGCCGCTGCGGAAACGGGTGCGGACGATGCGCGTGTATCCGCCCGGACGGTCGACGTAACGAGGAGCCACGTCATCAAACAGCTTCATGACGGCTTCCTTGTGATTCATGCGCGAAATGACGATGCGGCGGTCGTTCAGCGTGCCGCCCTTGGCACGGGTGATAATGCGCTCGGCGACACGACGCACTTCTTTCGCGCGAGTCACAGTGGTCTCGATGCTGCCCTCAAGGATCAGGCTCGCGACCATGTTGGCCAGCATGGCACGCCGATGGCTGCCGTTGCGGCCGAGTTTTCTGTGGTCAACTCCATGTCTCATATGGACTTAGTCCTCCTTACCAGTGTTCTCTGCATTCGCTTTGTCGTCGCTCAGGACGATGCCGTACTTGGCGGTCTTCTCTTCGATCTCGCGGAGAGAGATCTTGCCAAGGTTGCGGATCTTCAACAGGTCTTCCTTGCTGTGGCTCACCAGTTCGCCGATAGTATGGATACCATAGCGGAGCAGACAGTTTTCACTTCTGATCGAAAGCTCCAGTTCCTTGATGCTCTTGTTGAGGATACTGTTTTTACCGGCATCTACGGCTTCCTCGGCGCCGTTGTTCCATTCGGGAGCAGGCGCGGGAATGTCCCCACTGCCGAGTCTCGGCTCATCGGGATGCAGTTTGCGCAGTTCTCCGACAACAATGTCAAAGTACTCACGAAGCAGACGAGCCGCTTCGCCAACAGCAATATCCGGAGCAACTACGCCGTTGGTCGTAACGTTCATCACAATTTTCTCGTAATCGGTTCTCTGACCGACGCGCTCATTCTGCACTTCATACTTGACGCGCAGAACCGGTGAATAGATCGCATCGATCATCAGGGCATCGACAGGCAAATAGGTTGGACGCGCACGATCCACAGTGGCATAACCTACGCCCTGCTCAATGTAGGCTTCAAGCGAAAGCGAATGCCCTTCCGCCAGCGTGCAGATATAGGCGTTGGGATCAATGAACTCGATATCGCTGTCTTTCTGAAAATCGGCTGCCGTAACCTTTTTTCCGCCTTCCACGTCGAGCTTCAAGACTCGAGATTCGGCGCTGTGGGAGCGGACAGGCACGTGCTTGAGATTCAACAGCAGCTCGATAACGTCTTCTTTCATGCCGGGAATCGTCGTGAATTCATGCTGAGCGCCTTCGACGCGGACTGCGCTGATTGCCGCTCCCTTAATCGAGGAAAGCAGTACACGACGAAGAGCGTTACCTATCGTTTGACCATAACCGCGTTCAAGAGGGCCGATCACCAGACGGGCAGATGTGCCGGTACACTCTTCAACTTGAATCTCAGGCCGCATTATCTCCAAAGATCCCCACACCTTTCATCTATTTCCTTAGCCCGCGGGGGCTTTGACGGATTCGCAGTACTGGCAGCAATAAAGGTCGAATTAGACACGACGTCTCTTCGGAGGACGGCATCCGTTGTGAGGAATGGGCGTATCGTCTCTGATGGAGTTGACCTGAAGGCCGACGGTCTGAAGAGCGCGGATGGCCGATTCACGGCCGGGGCCGGGACCTTTGACGACAACGTCCACTTCGCGAAGGCCGTGATCCTGCGCGGTCTTTGCAGCCTGCTGAGACGCGATCTGCGCAGCAAAGGGAGTTGACTTGCGGGCGCCTTTGAAGCCGACGTTTCCGCCGGAAGCCCACGAAAGCAGGGCGCCGCCTTTATCGGTGATGCTTATAATCGTGTTGTTGAACGTGGAAAAAATGTGAGCGACACCGCTGCTGACATTTTTCTTTTCTTTTTTGCGGGTTGTACGATTAGCCACGGAACGTTACCTCCCTCGGTTAAACAGTTTTCTTGCCGGCGACGGGACGTGAACGTCCTTTGCGGTTTTTCCACGTGCGGGCGTTTGTCTTGGTGCGCTGACCACGGCAAGGCAGCCCCACGCGATGACGGGCACCGCGGTAGCATCCGATGTCCATCAGACGCTTGATGCTCATCGTCACTTCACGGCGAAGGTCACCCTCCACCTTGTGATGATTTACGATTTCGGAACGAAGCAGCTGGGCTTCTTCTTCGGTAAGGTCCTTGACGCGCGTATCGGGGTTCACGCCCGTCTTCCGAAGAATATCCTGGGCCGTGCTCAGACCGATGCCATAAATGTAGGTAAGGCCGATCTCGATACGCTTGTCGCGGGGAAGATCAACTCCTGCAATTCGAGCCATAGCTTTTTACCTCCTAGCTCCCTGACGCTGTTTATGACGAGGATCACGGCTGCAAATGACGCGAATGACGCCATTGCGCTTGATCACTCGGCAGTATTCACAAATCGGTTTAACAGATGATCTAACCTTCATAGTTTGCACACACTCCTCATGGACATTCCGCTCCGAACCTCTCAACGGTTCAGGAGGCAGCATATCAACTACTTGTAGCGGTAAGTGATCCGCCCTCTGGTCAGGTCGTACGGCGACAGCTCGACGAGCACTCTATCGCCCGGCAGAATGCGGATGAAATGCATTCTCATCTTGCCGGACACATGAGCCAGAATCACTTGTCCCGTTTCAAGCCGAACGCGAAACATCGCGTTGGGCAAAGGCTCTTCGACTTCGCCGTGGGCCTCGATCACATCGTCCTTGTTAGCCATAGAACCTTCCAAACCTCCTCAAAGATCCCGGCTAGTGCCAGGGAGTCAGGATTTCGGCGCCGCTTTCAGTGACCAGCACCGTTTTTTCGAAATGAGCCGCGTCGGAACCGTCGGCCGTCAGAACCTTCCAGCCGTCAGCCCCGTCTTTGAGCGCCTCGCCGCCGCACATGATCATGGGTTCAATGGCGATGGTCATTCCCTTCAGGAGAGTCACTCCTGTGTTCGGCTCACCATAATTGAGCACCGACGGGGCTTCATGGGGATGACGCCCAATTCCGTGTCCTGCATACTCTCTTACCACACCGTAACCTTTGGGAACCACATAAGATTCAACAGCGTGACCGATGTCTCCGAGGGTCGCTCCAGGCTTCACCTGAGCGATCGCGCGTTCCAGACTTTCCCGTGTTACGTCAAGCAGCGCCTGCCTCTGCAGCGAAATGGATCCAACCGCGTAGGTGTAGCACGCATCAGCGTGGAGGCCCTGGTAACAGGCCATGACATCGATACTGACAATGTCGCCGTCCTGCAGAACCCTCTCGTTGCTGGGGATCCCGTGGACAACTTCGTCGTTGATCGACGCACATATGGAGGCAGGATACGGGGGGTACCCCGGCACCGCATAGCCCTTTTCCGAGGGCACGGCGCCGTTTTTCCTGATGTAATCCTCGGCATAGCGGTCGATTTCACCGGTGGTGACGCCGGGCTTCACAAAATCTTTGAGATCAGTGAGCAGCCCGGCAAGGATCGCACCGGCACGACGCATTTTCCGAATATCGTCAGCCGACTTGAGAGTAATCATTCACGGCTCCCAAGCATGGCTTCGATACGATTTAACACTTTGTCGCCCGCTTGCGCGGCATCCACTCTGACCAACAGTCCTGCCTTATCGTAATAATCGATAAGCGGAGCCGTCTGAGAATGATACACCGACAGGCGGTGACGAATCACTTCTTCCTTATCGTCGTCTCTCTGATAGAGTTCGCCGCCGCAGGCATCGCAGACATCGCCTTTGGCAGAGGGCTTGAAAGCGATATGGAAGATCTTGCCGCACTTGCGGCACATTCGGCGTCCGCAGAGACGCTGCACTACGGTCTCGTCGTCCACGTCGAGCAGGATCACGCCGTCGAGCTTGATCTTCATCTCGTCGAGAAGAGCGGTCAGCGCCTCGGCCTGAGGCACAGTGCGCGGGAAACCGTCAAGGATAAATCCTTTCGCGCAGTCGCCCTCGGCAAGACGTCCGCCCATCATGCCCACAATGACGTCATCGGGCACAAGAGTGCCAGCGTCCATGTACGACTTGGCTTTTTTGCCCAGATCGGTGCCGGCTTTCACGTTGGCGCGGAGAATGTCGCCGGTGGAAATATGAGCAACGCCATATTTTGCGACGATCTTCTCAGCCTGCGTTCCCTTGCCCGCACCGGGAGGACCTACAAGAATAATTCTCATGGTATGAACGCCTCCTCTAAAAGCGAAGCAGTCCCCTGCCCGCTTTGGCGCGTTTGAGGACGCCCTCGTAATTGCGCATCAGCAGCTGGCTGTTGATCTGCTCGGCAATCTCCAGAGCCACGCCGACCACAATCAGCACGGCGGTACCGCCGAAGTAGAAGCTGGTAATGCCGAACACGTTGGTCAGCAGATCGGGGATCAGAGCAATCACCACGAGGAACAGCGAGCCGATCAGCGTGACTCGGGAAGCGATCTTCTCGATATAATCGGAAGTGGGCTTGCCTGGACGGATGCCGAGGATGAACCCGCCGTTCTTCTTCATGTTGTCCGCAATGTCGGAGGGATTGAACACCATGGCCGTGTAGAAAAACCCGAAGAAGATAATGAGCACCACGTACAGCACAGTATAAATCCAGCTGCCCGGAGCAAAGACGTTGGCAAGTCTTTCGGTGCTGCGGAACAGGCGAAGCAACATGGAGGGGAAGATCAGCAGTGAAGAAGCGAAGATGATGGGCATGACGCCGCCCATGTTGACGCGAAGAGGGATGAAGCTGCTCTGTCCGCCGTAGACGCGATTGCCTACCACGCGCTTGGCGTACTGGACGGGCAGGCGCCGCTGTCCCTGCTCAAGAAGCGTGGCACCGGCAAGTACGGCGACCATGACGAAAATCGCCATGATCAGCGTCACCACGTTCATTTCGCCGGAACTGACCATTGAGAAGGTCTGAACGACGGCTTCAGGCAAACGGGCGACAATACCGGCAAAGATCAGCACGGAAATGCCGTTGCCGATGCCGTGGTCGGTCATCTCCTCGCCGATCCACATCACCGCCACCGATCCCGTCACCGCCGTCAGCACGGCGATGAAAAATGACAGCCCCGATGCGCCGAGCACTCCTGCGCGGCGGAGCCAAAGTGCCATGCCAAAAGCCTGAATGAAGGCAAAAAGAATGGCACCGCACCGCGTGTACTGCGTCATCTTCTTCTGCCCCTGAGGGCCTTCTTTCTGAAGGCGGTCAAGGGAAGGGAAGATGGCTGCTGCCAGCTGCAACACAATGCTCGCGTTAATGTAGGGAGCTACGCCGAGCGAGAAAAGACTGAACCTTCTAAGCGCACCACCGGCAAACAGATCCAAGAACCCCAGAACGCCGCTTCCCTCGAAGAGCCGAGCCATAGCGGCGGAGTCGATGCCGGGGGTTGGAATATGGGATCCCAAACGGAAAATGAACAGCATTCCCAGCGTAAATAGAATACGCCTTTTGAGATCCGGGAGTTTGAACACGCCGCTGAAGGTGTCAGCCACTTTAGATCACCTCAGCAGTACCGCCGGCAGCGGCAATTTTGGAAGCGGCAGTCTTGCTGAAGGCCTGAGCCTTGATGGTAAGCGGTTTGTTAAGTTCACCGTCGCCGAGAATTTTGACGGGCGTGTCCATGTTGCGGACAAGACCGTAAGCGAAAAGCTCGTTGACGGTCACAACTGAGCCTTCCTTGAAAATCTCGGCAATATCGGCAAGGTTGGCAATCTGGTACACCTTCGCGAAGTTATAGTTGTTGAAACCGCGCTTGGGAGTACGACGCACGAGGGGCATCTGACCGCCTTCAAAACCGGGACGGATGCTGCTGCCGGAGCGGGCGCCGTAGCCCTTGTGGCCTCTTCCGGCAGTTTTGCCGTTGCCGCAGCCAATGCCGCAGCCGACGCGCTTGGGCTTGCGTTTGGAGCCCTCAGCAGGGCGCAGATCAGTAAGATTCATCGGTGTATGCCCCCTTTAATCTTTCACTTCGGTGCACTCCACAAGGTGAGCCACAGCGCGAACCATGCCGCGGATCTGGGGCGTATCCTCATGAATCACCACTGAATTCAACTTATGCAGGCCGAGCGCCTTAATGGTGCGGGACTGACGTTCAGGACGGCCGATATCGCTTCTCTTCCAGACAATACGAAGTTTAGCCATAATCGCGATTCCTCCTAAGCGTGAGTTTCGGCAGCGGGCGCAGTCGAAGCCACAGGTGCAGCTTCGGGAGCCTGAGCTTTCTTCTTGCCGCGAAGGGCCATGATCTCTTCGCGAGTGCGAAGAGAGCCTACGGCGGCCAGCGTGGCACGAGCCACGTTCACGGCGTTGGACGTGTGCCCGACCACTTTCGTCATGACGTCCGTCACGCCGCCCAGCTCCATGATCGCACGAACAACGCTGCCGGCAATAACTCCGGTACCGTCAACGGCGGGACGCAGCAGCACGGAAGCGGAACCGTAACGGCCCAGTACGGGATGGGGAATGGTACCGCCGCGGCGCTTCACGTAGATCATATCTTTTTTGGCGTCTTCAATGCCCTTGCGGACGGCTTCCGAAATTTCGCGCGCCTTGCCCATGCCGATGCCCACATTGCCTTTGCCGTCGCCGACTGCAAGAAGAATGCTGAAGCGGAATCTCTTGCCGCCCTTGACGGTCTTGCTGACACGGTTGATGAATAAAACGCGCTCGTTCAGCTCAGCAGCGTTCGCAGACTGTTTTTCGGTCATTGAATTTCCTCCTTAGAGCTTCAAGCCCGCTTCGCGAGCAGCGTCAGCGATAGCCTGAACGCGGCCGTGGTACGCGTGGCCGCCACGGTCAAAGACAACTTCCGTAATTCCTTTTTCCTTCGCGCGCTCCGCCACCAGCTTGCCTACAACCTTGGCAGCTTCAACGGTGCAGTGCCCGCTCTTAAGGGCCTGCGCCACGGCGTCTTCTTTGGTGGAAACGGAGAGCAGCGTGTGGCCCACGGTGTCGTCAATGACCTGCACGTAGATCTCTTTCAGGCTGCGGAAAACAGACAGTCTCGGTCTCTCCGCACAACCGGCCACGCTCTGACGAAGGCGGCGATGACGAAGGAGACGCATTTCATTTCTGCTTTTATTTTTAATCATTTCGGCTCACCTCGTCTACTTGCTTGCAGCCTTGCCGGCCTTGCGGATAATGTGCTCGCCCTGATAGTGAATGCCCTTGCCCTTATAAGGCTCGGGAGCGCGATACGCACGGATGATGGCGGCAATCTGTCCAACCGCCTGCTTGTCGATGCCCTTGACAAGGATCTTGTTGCTGCCTTCCACGCTGAAGGCAATGCCCGCGGGAGGCACGACTTCCACAGGGTGTGAAAAGCCAAGGCTCAGGCCGAGGTTTTTGCCCTTCATGGCAGCACGGTAGCCGACGCCCTCGATCTCGAGAACGCGCGTAAAGCCTTCGGTGACGCCGACGACCATGTTGTTGATCATGGCGCGCGTCATGCCGTGAGCGGCCTTGGTTGGTTTCTCCTCGTTGGTGCGAGAAACGTGAACAACGCCGTCTTTGACCTCAACGACAATGTTCTTTACCACGGGCATGGAAAGCTCACCGTTTTTGCCCTTGACGATGACCTTGTTTTCCTTGACTTCTACGCTGGCGCCTTTGGGAATTGTGATGGGTTTACGTCCTAATCTTGACATGTTCTTCCCTCACCTTACCAGACATAGCAGACGACTTCTCCGCCAAGGCCCAGCAGTCTGGCTTCGGCGTCGGTCTTGAGACCCTGAGAAGTGGAAACAATGGCAATTCCCAAACCGCCCATCACTTTAGGCAGCTTGTCTTTGCCGACATAAATGCGACGACCGGGCTTGCTCATGCGGCGAAGGCCCTGAACAACGTGCTCGCGGTGAGGTCCGTAGTTCATGAAGATCTTAATGACTCCCACCGGCTTGTTCGGATCGTTGAGGACCTTGTAATTGCGGATGAACCCTTCACTTTTAAGAATCTTGGCGATCCCCAGCTTCATCTTGCTGATCGGGATATCCACGCTCTCATGGTAAACCATGTTCGCGTTGCGAATTCTCGTGAGCATATCCGCAATCGGATCATTAACGTACATGAAAGTTCCCCTTTCTAAATAAAGCTGCTCTTACCAGCTTGATTTGACAATTCCAGGAATCTTGCCTTCGCGGACAAGGGTGCGGAAGCAGCAGCGGCACATATCAAAATCTCTCATATAGCCGTGCATACGGCCGCAGATCGGACATCTGTTGTAACCGCGAGTGGAAAACTTCGGGGTAAGCGCAGCTTTGTTCTTCAGAGCTTTTCTTGCCATATTTACCCCTCCTTATTCTGCTGCGTGAGCGAAGGGCATGCCAAGCTTTTCAAGCAGGACAAAAGCCTCTTCGTCATTTTCAGCAGTGGTCACGATCGTGATGTTCATCCCGCGGATTTTTACGACCTTGTCGTATTCGATCTCGGAGAAAATCAACTGGTCTCTGAGACCGAGGTTATAGTTGCCGCGGCCGTCGAAGGACGTGCGCGAGACGCCCTGGAAGTCCTTGATGCGGGGAAGCGTCAGGGACATGAGACGGTCAAGGAACTCCCACATGCGAACTCCGCGCAGCGTGACGCTGCAGCCGACGGGCGAGCCCTCGCGGAGCTTGAAGTTTGCAATGGACTTCTTGGATTTTCTGATCAGGGGACGCTGTCCGCTGATGGTGGCAAGCTCCGATACCGCAGCATCGATGAACTTGTTGTCAGTTTTGGCGTCGCCCACTCCGATGTTGATGACGACCTTGACAATGCGGGGCGTCATCATGGGGTTCTTGTATGAAAACTGAGCCTGCAGCGCAGGAACAGCTTCGTTTTTGTACTTGTCAAGCACACGAACGGGAATGGTCATAGTCTGCCTCCTCACTGTTTCTTCTTGTCGAGATCGACAACTTCTCCGGAGACTTTAGCCACGCGAACCTTGCGGCCGTCTTCCAGGAAGGCATGACCAACGCGGGTGGGCTTGCCGGTGTTGGGGCAGATCAGCATCACCTTGCAGGCATAAATGGGCGTCTCTTTTTTCACGATGCCGCCCTGAGGATTCGCCTGTGTAGGTTTCATGTGCCGAGAGGCAACGCTCACGCCCTCAACAATGACTTTTTTCTCGTCGGGGAGCGAGACAAGGATTTTGCCTTCCTTGCCCTTGTCCCTGCCGGAGATGACTCTTACACGGTCACCCTTCTTCAAACGCATTCTGCTCATATCGCAGGCCTCCTACACAACTTCGGGCGCCAGCGAGATGATGCGCATGTATTTCTTCGCGCGAAGCTCACGGGCGACAGGGCCAAAAATACGGGTTCCTTTGGGATCGCCGTTGGCGTCAATCAGAACCGCGGCATTATCGTCAAAGCGAACGTAGGTGCCGTCAGGACGACGACGTTCCTTTTTTACGCGGACGATAACCGCCTTTACCACGCTGCCCTTGGCAACGTTGCTGTTGGGAATGGCTTCCTTCACAGCGCAGACGATAACATCACCGATGGAACCGAAGCGGCGGCGGCTGCCTCCGAGCACTTGGATGCACTTGACGCGCTTCGCTCCGGTGTTATCAGCGACGTTGAGAACTGTATTCAACTGAATCATCGGTTAGGCATCCTCCTCGACTGAACCGTCCAGAATCGGCGCTCTTTCGACGACTCTGACAAGGGTCCAGCGTTTTCTCTTGCTCATGGGGCAGGTCTCGGCAAACTGCACTCTGTCTCCTTCGCGGCACGTATTTTCAGGATCGTTCACAAGGAAACTCTTGGACTTGATAATACGTTTGCCATACACAGGATGCATGGCGTGGCGAGTGACTTTGACGGAGATGGTCTTCTCCATTTTGTCGCTGACGACAATTCCGATCTTTGTCTTACGATGAGGGGTTTTAGCTTCCATTGCGCCTTACCTCCTTCCGGCGTTCACGTTCGGTCCCTGTTCTTTTTCGTGAACAATGGTAAGGACTCTCGCGATGGTCTTCTTGACTTCCTTGATTCTGCTGGTGTTCTTCAACTGACCAACAGCATTCTGGAAGCGCAGGTTAAAAAGCTCTTCTTTGAACTGGTCGTGCTTGGCTTTGAGCTCTTCAACAGTCATTTCACGCAGACTTTTGGCGTCCATAGCTATTCACCATCCAAACTGTCGCGGGTCACAAGCCGCACTTTGATAGGAAGCTTGTGAGAAGCCGTGCGGAAT